>NZ_KB731324.1:5007839-5631497 GCF_000353285.1 Leptolyngbya boryana PCC 6306 | reverse complement strand
TGAATTTATCCCGCCCGACCTGAACATGAGCATCCTGCGCGGAATGCGATCGATTCTCCCGTTCTGGATGCGACACAGAACTGCGATTTCCCGAATCGAAGCGATCCAGGTCGAAAAACTTGTTGATCTGTACGAACAATTTCAATCCGGCAAAATCCGCTTACTCATGGCTTTTCGGCATCCGAGTTCGGATGATCCGTTTTGCCTAATGTATTTGATGCACTATCTGCTGCCTCGGACTGCTCGTCGCCAAGGCATTCGGCTCAGATTACCGACTCACTCTCACTTCATGTACGATCGCGGCATTCCGTTATGGGCAGGTTCTAGAGTTGGCTGGATTTACTCGAAACTGGGCGGAACTCCGATTCATCGCGGCAAACTCGATCGCGTTGGATTGCGCTCAGCCCGCGACCTTTTAGCCAATGGACAATTCCCGCTGATGGCTGCCCCCGAAGGCGCAACCAATGGACATAACGAAATTGTCAGCCCGCTCGAACCCGGAATCGCACAGATGGGATTTTGGTGTGTCGAAGACTTACAAAAAGCAAATCGTAATGAAGAAGTGATCATTGTTCCGATCGGAATTCAATATCACTATGTCAAACGCGATTGGACTCCGGTTGATCAACTGTTAGGTGAATTAGAAACCGATACAGGAATCACACCGAAAAATCCCGATCGCTATGCAAGACTGTATACGATCGCAGAACATATGCTAACGGTGATGGAATCGTTTTACAAGAAGTTTTATCATCAAGATCTACCCTCAGTCGAACATGCTGAACCGAATGCGAGATTGGCACTGCGGCTGCAAGTCCTAATGGATTCAGCTTTGACTGTTGCAGAACAGTATTTTGATATTCAACCGAAAGGAAGCGTCATCGATCGCTGTCGCCGCTTAGAGCAAGCAGCCTGGGATTTAATTTTCCGAGAAGATCTGAAATTAGGCGAACTCTCTCCGGTTGATCGAGGACTTGCCGATCGCGTTGCCGAAGAAGCTAGTCTGAGAATTTGGCATATGCGGCTCGTCGAGAGTTTTGTTGCGGTCACTGGAAGATATGTGATCGAAAAACCTTCGCTCGATCGCTTTGCGGAAACGACCTTACTCTTATGGGATATGATTACCCGGATCAAAGGTGGCGATGCCTTTAAACGTCCCAAGCTCGGGAAACAATCGGTCTTAATCACCGTGGGCGATCCGATTTCAGTCAGCGATCGTGCGGCGGCTACCAAAGGCGATCGACGTGCTACAAAACAAGCCGTTGCAGATCTTACTCAGGACTTGCAGACTGCAATGGAGAAAATGATCTTGTAGTGCTGAATGATCGGGTAGGTGCTTAAATAAGTGAAGCCAATTTTGCCGTATTTAATGTGACTGAAACACAACCCAAACCGAAACGCTCTCTTGCAGGAATCGCAGGAATCGTTGCGATCGCAACTCTTATCAGCAAAGTCGTTGGACTGGTCAGACAACTCGCGATCGCCTTTGCATTTGGAGTCGGTACGGCAAAAGCCGCTTATGATATTTCTGCCATTATTCCGAGCTTTTTCCTCATTCTGCTTGGCGGAATTAATGGGCCTTTCCATAGCGGCATGGTGAGCGCTCTAGCCAAGCGGAAAAAAGAAGACTCTGCTCCTTTAGTAGAAGCAATTTCAACCTTAATTGGCAGTATTTTTCTCGTTGTTGCGATCGTCGTTTTTATCTTTGCACCGTTCTTTATTGATCTACTTGCCAGTGGATTGCAGCAAACGGCACAAGGACTTGAGACGAGAGCGATCGCTATTCAGCAATTGCGAATCATGGCTCCGATCGCTTGGTTTGCTGGAATGATTGGCATCGGATTTGGCACATTAAATGCTGCTGATCAGTACTGGCTGCCGTCGATTAGTCCTTTGCTGTCAAGCCTGACGCTAATTGCGGGCATTGGAATTTTTATCCTGACTGCGGGATCTGCAAGTACAAATCCGAATTATGCATTGATTGGAGGAATAGTACTCGCATTCGGAACGCTGATTGGAACAGTTCTGCAATGGTTAGCTCAGTTCTGGGCACAGCGCCAATCGGGATTAGGACGATTCCGAATGCGATTTGTCTGGAATGATCCGGGCGTTCAAGAAGTGCTGCGCGTGATGGGACCCGCTTTATTCTCGTCTGGAATGTTGCAAATTAATGTGATTACAGATTTAACGTTTGCGGCGTTTTTACCGAATGCTGTTGCCGCGATCGCGAGTTTGGATTATGCCAATCTGCTCGTTCAAACGCCGTTGGGGATTCTCTCGAATATGATCCTCGTCCCGCTGTTACCTACATTTTCTAGATTGGCTGATCCGAGTCAGGCTGACCAATTAAAACAGCGGATTCGCCAAGGGATACTTGGAACTGCGGTTGTGATGCTGCCGCTAAGTGCATTGATGATTTCACTAGCAACTCCGATCGTGCGAGTGGTCTACGAAAGAGGCGCATTCAAACCCGAAGCATCTCAGCTTGTGGCGTCTGTCTTAATGGCATATGCGGTGGGAATGTTTGTTTATCTCAGTCGGGACGTTCTCGTGCGGGTGTTCTATGGCTTGGGAGATGGCGACACTCCGTTCAAAATTAGTATGGTCAATATCTTTCTCAATGCCTTGTTCGATTTTCTGTTTTACAAACCGTTTGGCATTGTTGGGATCGTACTAGCAACCGTGAGCGTGAATATTCTCTCAGTTTTCGTACTGCTCTATTTTCTAAACCGTAGATTGGGAGGCTTACCGTTGTTCCAATGGGGGTATTCGATCCTAGGCTTAGCGAGTAGTAGCATTCTTGCTGGAACTGCAAGCTGGTTTATTTCTAACGCGATCGCCAATTTATCCGGGTTCAAAGGGTTCTTCTTAGCGCTGGCTCAAACAACGATCGCGGGCAGTATCGGTCTTGTCGTCTTCGCGCTCTTAGCGACTCAGCTAAAATTAGAGGAAGTCGATCAATTTGTCGATCGTATTCGTCAACGTTTTAGCCGATGAAACCTTACACCGTCATTTACGATGGGCAATGCAATCTTTGCTCGAATCTCGTTCAAGTTCTCGAACAAATTGATCAAGGCAAGCTCTTTCAATATCTCCCGATGCAAGACGAAGCTGGATTAGCTCAATTTGGTGTTACGGCTAAAGATTGCGAAATGGGAATGATTGTGATCGATAACAACCAGCCTGATCGACGTTGGCAAGGCAGTGATGCCGCCGAAGAAATTGGACGACTCTTACCGACAGGCAATGTATTTGTGACCGCTTATCGAAATTTGCCGGGAATGAAATGGGTCGGCGATCGCGTCTATGCCCAAGTTCGAGATAATCGATATGCGCTGTTTGGTCGGCGATCCGAGACGTATCAAACCGCTTATCCTGCTTGCGACTGTAACTTCCCCCAATGATTTCTCGAATTCAACAGGCTCAACGCTTGATTACAAGCTTTCAGCATTGGACAGGCAAACCGTTAATCGAAACGCCTGAAGCCTTGTTTGAAGCTCCTTTTGTCGTGGTTTCGCATGGAACCGAATCTGATCCCATTTTTAACTATGCGAATCGGCAAGCGTTAGACCTCTGGGAAATGGACTGGGACACCTTTACACAATTGCCATCGAGATATTCCGCAGAACCGATCAGCCAAGAAGAGCGATCGCGTCTGCTCGCGCAAGCAAAAGCCCAAGGCTATATCAGTGACTATCGGGGTGTTCGGATTTCTAGCACCGGGAAACGATTCTGGATTGAAAACGTCATCCTCTGGACGGTTTTGGATGAACTCGATCAACCTTGTGGACAGGCTGCAACCTTCTCAAGTTGGAAATTTATTTGACGATCCCTAATTCTCTGGTTAGTGTGGGTTATTGTTTTTGCCCCGTTAACCGAGACTAAGGAGCGGATCGACATGCGGAATGTTACTCTTCACGCTTTCAATTGGCGGTATACCGAGATTATTGAAAACCTCGATGCGATTCGTGCGGCAGGTTATGGAGCAATATTAATCCCGCCCCCTCTTTACTCTGATCCCAAAGGCGATCAATGGTGGCAACGCTATCAGCCAAAAGATTATCGGGTTTTGTTGTCTCATCTCGGAGGCAAGCGAGATCTAGAAAATTTGCTTGAAGCTTGTCATAGTGGGAGTTCTAGAATTCAGGTCTATGCAGATTTAGTCATCAATCACATGGCAAATGAAGCGCGCGCGGATCATCTTAACTTTCCAGGAGAAGCCGAGCTTGAGCGCTACAAAGCGGAACCTGCTTTATTTGCAGAAAACCGATTGTATGGGGATTTGAATGAGGGCTTGTTTTCGCCTTGGGATTTTAATCAAGCTGGAGAAATTGAAGGTCACGAATGGGGCGATCGCGGAACTGTTCAGTCTCAAAATCTGTCCGGGTTGCCGGATCTCAAAGATTCTGATTGGGTCTTAAAACAGCAGTATTTAATGGTCAAAGCCCTAGTCGAAATGGGATTTGACGGGTTTCGGGTTGATGCAATCAAGCATATTACAGAACATATGATTGATAATCTTGCAGATGCTCCAGCGTTTCACGATCGCTTCTGGTTTGGTGAGGTGTTAACCGGGAGTGAGAACGACGAAAAGGTGTTTCTCGAACCCTTTCTGCGAGAAACCTGGATGTCTGCCTATGATTTCCCGCTGTTTCAAACGATCCGCGAAGCCTTTGGATTTGGTGGTTCATTGCGGGCTTTAGCCAATCCTCAAGATCAAGGCAATGCTTTACCTTGGAATCGAGCTGTTACCTTTGTCGTGAACCATG
Organism: Leptolyngbya boryana PCC 6306; assembly: GCF_000353285.1. Lineage (NCBI taxonomy): Bacteria > Bacillati > Cyanobacteriota > Cyanophyceae > Leptolyngbyales > Leptolyngbyaceae > Leptolyngbya > Leptolyngbya boryana. Next base: position 5,626,728 of record NZ_KB731324.1, on the reverse strand, counting down.
ATATTCCTCACAATGATGGCTTTCGCTTCTGGCTGCTCGATCCGCAAGATGAACATTTAGCTCATGCTTATATTTTGGGTCGAGATGGCGGTGTGCCGCTGATTTACTCGGATCATAACGAGTCAAAACATGATGTCGATCGCGATCGCTGGCTCGACTTCTACAAGCGTCCCGATATTGTTGCGATGATTGCTTTCCACAATGCAGTTCAGGGAGAATTGATGCACATTCTCTACGAAAGCGATGTTTTGCTCGTCTTCCGAAGAGGAGAACAGGGAATGGTTGCGATTAACAAGAGTGGTACAGAGCAACGAGTAGATTTGAGCACTTGGGGCTTAAAGAATCCGGGTCAGTATCGCGAGCTGATTCAGGGGCAAACGATGACACTTTCAGGCAATCAGTTCTCCCTAAGTGTGCCAGCTCGCTCGGCTCAAATGTGGTTGCTAGGCTGAATCGCGTTCAATAGTTTACTGAGTCTGTTGAGACGGAATTGAGGTAGCGGGGAGATTTTCGAGTCCCCATTTGATCATCGATCGTAGAACAGGCTGCAAACTTTTCCCTTTTTCGGTCAGTTGATAGTCCATTCGACGGGAATGACTACTGTAAGGTTGCTTTTCAATTAATTCGGCTTCTTCAAGTTTGCGAAGTCGATCGCTCAAAATATTGGTAGAAATTCCTTCCGGCGATTCGAGAAATTCATCGAATCGCCGTTTTTTCATATAAAGCATGTCGCGAATGATGAGAAGTGTCCAACGATCGCCAATCAGATCTAACGTTGAGGCGATCGGACAATGCGATCGAGCAGTCATAGTTGATTTCCTCCGATTACTTGCATTTTACAAGTCTACCTGTTACTTTTAACTTGCAATTTACAAGTAATAAATCATGCTCGAAGCTAAAACCGGAGAAAACTTTGCAGTAGTTGATTTAGGTAACTTAGAGAATTTAGATCAATTCAAATTTGAAGCGCCCAAACTCCAAGTAGACGGAAAAATCTTTTTAAAAGATCTCCTTCATCTGACGGGAGCAGAACTCTCATTCAATAAGTTGCCGGTAGGGAAATCCGTGCCCTTTTATCACAAGCATCAGCAGAATGAAGAAATTTATATTTTTATCAAGGGGAAAGGCGAATTTCAGATCGATGGTGAGATTTTCCCGGTTCAAGAAGGTTCGATCGTGCGAGTTGATCCAGCAGGAGAACGGTGTTGGCGCAATTGCGGAGATACTGACCTCTATTGCGTTGTGATTCAGACTCGATCAGGTTCTTATCAAGGCGCAACAATTCAAGACGGAGTTGGGGTGAAGAAGCAGGTTACATGGAGTCAGGATTGAGAAAACTCTATCATCGGCTAGGTGTAATTTCGCGATCGAAGTTCTATAACGAAATTAAGTAGTTGTGGCTTGATGGCGTTGGGTTGGAATTCTTTTAGTGGTTTTTAGATAGTCCATCGAGTCGCGAGTCAGAATCGATCGAACTCTAGGTACTCGATGGATAGTTCTATGCAACAGTTAATTGAAGCAGTTTTACATCATGCTGATGAGCAAGCAGTTTTACAGCAGTTGATTCAAACCCTGAGTCGCTCTAATCAACGGTATTTCCTGAAAAATGAGATCATTCATGCGTTTGCTGATTACTGTCATGAAGCTCGCAAACCGGCTCATTTTTTCCACTCTTCACACCTCGGAACGTTGATTCAGTACAGCCATGAGTTGCTGTTAGAAGAAGATTGTATTTGGTTGCTGCTGCGTCCTTGGATTGGAGGACAGCAAATTTGGTGCCTCGATTCAGAACTAACTAAAGCTCAGGTCATGCCACCGAAAGCTTTACTCGAAGCGCGCGATCGCTTTGTGGGCCGGGCGCAAGATCAACTGTTTGAAATCGATGTCACACCGTTTTATGAGCATACGCCGAAGGTTGACGATCCCCGCAATATTGGTCAAGGCTTAGCGTTTCTCAATCGATATCTATCCAGCCAGGTTCTCAACGATCGCTCCTATTGGCTCGAAACCTTATTTGATGTGCTGCATCGGCATCACTATGACGGAATTCCGCTGCTGATTAATGATCAAATTGAATCGGGAGAACAGTTAGCCGAGCAGATTCGCCAAGCCATTCAAATTCTGAAATCGAAAGCTTCAGACGAATCATATCAAAGCGTACATGCAGAATTACAGCCTTTAGGATTCGAGCCAGGATGGGGAAATACGGTTGAGCGCGTTCGCGGAATGATGGAACTCGTCGATCAAATGGTGAACATGCCGCAGCCTGCGATCTTAGAGGCATTTGTTGCCAGATTTCCATCTGTGTTTCGAGTTGCGCTCTGTTCCATTCATGGCTGGGTGGGACAAGACTACTTAGGGCGATCGGAAACGTTGGGACAGGTTGCTTATGTGTTAGATCAAGCCCGAAGTCTCGATCGCAAACTCCAAGAAGAGATTCATCTGGCTGGATTAGACATGCTGAATATCCAGCCGCAAGTGGTGATTTTGACACGACTCATTCCCAATTGCGAAGGTACACAATGCGATTTACCGCTTGAAAAAGTAGATGATACGAACAATACTTGGATTCTGCGAGTTCCGTTTCGAGAATTTAATTCTAAAATTACCGATAACTGGATTTCTAAATTTGAGATTTGGGGATATTTAGAAACTTTCGCGATCGATGCTCAGTCTCGTCTCTTAGAACAATTAAATGGAAAACCAGACTTAATTATTGGCAATTACAGCGATGGCAATTTAGTTGCTTCATTGATCGCACGTCAGCTTAACGTGACGCATTGTAATATCGCCCATTCGCTCGAAAAGCCGAAACATTTATTTAGTAATTTATATTGGCAAGAGTTAGAGCCGCAGTATCATTTTTCCGCGCAATTTACCGCAGATTTAATCAGCATGAATGCGGCAGATTTTATTGTCACTTCATCGTATCAAGAGATTGTTGGTTCCCCAGATACGTTCGGACAGTATGAATCATACAAATGCTTTACGATGCCGCAGCTTTACCATGTGATCAATGGAATTGAGCTTTTTAGCCCCAAATTTAATCGCATTCCACCTGGAGTCGATGAACGGGTATTTTTCCCGTATTCGGAAGCACGATCGTCAGAACACCGCGATCGCTTGACTTATCTCTTATTCGAGCAAGAAGCGTCTCATATTCTCGGCAAACTCGCAGATCCAAGCCTCACGCCCATTCTGGCGATCTCGCCCTTAACAGCCGTGAAAAATCTTTCTGGGCTAGTTGAATGTTTTGGGCGGAGTCCAGAATTGCAGCAGCGTTGTAATTTAATTCTCGTCACTAGCAAACTCAGTGTTGATGCTGCAATTAACGCGGATGAAGCCGAAGAGATTGAAAAAATCCATCGCCTGATTGATTATTATCAACTGCATGAGCATGTGCGCTGGATTGGTGAACGCCTGTCTAATCCTGATCTCGGAGAAATGTATCGTAGCATTGCCGATCGCAGAGGTATTTTTGTACATTTTGCTCGCTTTGAAGCATTTGGACGAGTATTACTCGAAGCAATGGTTTCTGGATTACCCTCTTTTGCCACCGAATTCGGCGGAACGACCGAAATCATTGAAGACGACAAACACGGATTCTTGATCAATCCGACGGATCTCGACGGTTCAACGCGCAAGATTTTAGATTTTCTCGATCGCGCTTACGCTGATCCCAACTATTGGGAGCAACTCTCTGCGAAAAGTATTCAGCGCATTCATGATGAATACAACTGGCAACATCACACCCGACAGCTTTTACTGCTCACCAAACTATATAGTTTCTGGAACTATGTTCACCGAGAAAGTCGCGAGTCTTTGTTACACTATCTCGACGCTCTATTTCACCTGCTGTATAAGCCTAGAGCTGAATCAATTTTAGAAGAACACCAGAAAATTTGATCTTCCCGATTTCCCGGAGTACCTGCATCATGACTCAAATCGACCGCTCGCCTTTGGTCTACACAGATTGGACAGTCATCGAAACGGAATTTGTCCCCGAATTGCTCAATTCGCGCGAAACCGTTTTCACGATCGGCAATGGCTATCTTGGAACCCGTGGCAGCTTTGAAGAAGGCTATGCTCAATCTCAGCCTGCTACGTTAATTCATGGGGTGTATGATGACGTTCCGATTGTCTATACCGAACTGGTCAATTGTCCGGATTGGCTGCCACTGCTGATTATTGTCGATGGCGATCGCTTTCGTTTAGATCAAGGTGAAGTTCTGAGTTATGAGCGTCAATTAGATGTGCGCCGAGCCGTTCTGAGTCGAACGATTCACTGGCGCAGTCCGAGTGGCAGAACCATCCGGCTGCATTTTGAGCGATTTGCTAGTCTTGCCGATGAGCATGTGGTCGGGTTGCGCTGCCAAATCACTGCGTTAGAAGCAGATGCGATCGTGGAAGTGCAAGCGAGTATCAATGGCTATCCAGAAAACCAAGGCTTCAACCATTGGGAACAGCTAGGACAGGGGAAAACCGAGCATGGCGTTTGGTTGCAAGTCCGCACGCGAACGTCTCATATTGAACTGGCAATGGCATCGAGTTTGTCATTGAGTGGCGCACAGGGAAATGTCCAAGTCACGAATGTTCCGGGCTATCCCACGTTGACGACGACCTTTACGGCTCCCGCTGACCAAACAATTACGATCGAGAATTTGATCACAATCTACACTTCTCGCGAGGTGGAAGCTCCGGTTCAATCGGCTCAAAGTAAGCTCGCCGCTTTGACCAACTATCAAGACTTGTTTGATGCTCACGAACAAAGCTGGGCAGAAGCGTGGCAGCAAAGCGACATTGTGATTGAAGGCGATCTCCGCGCTCAGTTGGCGGTGCGATATAACCTATTTCAGTTGTTGATTGCAGCAGCACGACATGATGATCGAGTGAGCATCCCCGCGAAAACCCTTTCAGGCTTTGGCTATCGCGGTCACGTTTTCTGGGACACCGAGATTTTTATTCTGCCGTTCTTTACCTTCACTCAGCCGCATCTTGCTCGCAATCTATTGACCTACCGCTATCGAACCATTCAAGGGGCGCGTCGGAAAGCGACTTACTACGGCTACAAAGGCGCAATGTACTCTTGGGAAAGCGCGGATACAGGTGATGAAGTCACCCCACGTTGGGCATTGCCAAAAGATCCTTATGGCGAAGATATTCGGATTTGGTGTCGCGATCGCGAAATTCATATCAGCGCAGACATTGCCTATGCGTCCTGGTACTACTGGCAAGCGACTCAAGATGATGAATGGATGCGCGACTATGGCGCAGAAATCATTCTCGATACTGCTGTGTTTTGGATGAGCCGCGTTGAGTGGAGTACTCGCTATGAACGCTATGAAATTCGGGAAGTAATTGGTGCAGATGAGTACCATGAGCACGTGAATAACAATACATTCACGAATCGCATGGCGCAATGGCATCTGGAAAAAGCGATTTATATTTATGATTGGCTGAAACAGACGCAACCTGAGAAATTAGGCGAATTGTGCGATCGCTTAAAAATTACCTCCGAACGGCGATCGCGCTGGCAAGACATTGCAACGAATATGTTTATTCACAGCCATCCCTCGGGCTTGATCGAGCAATGCGATGGCTTTTTTGATCTCGAAGATATTAATCTGGAGGACTACGAGCCGCGCACGAAATCGATGCAGGAAATTTTAACGATCGCGGGAGCCGACAAAGCTCAAGTGCTCAAACAACCCGATGTCTTGATGCTGCTGTACTTAATGCGGCAATCTCAAGAGTCTCCTTATTCTCTCGAAGCGCTGGAGAAAAATTGGGACTACTATGCGCCTCGCACCGATATTACTTACGGTTCATCTTTGGGTCCTGCGATTCATGCCATCCTTGCGTCGGATTTGAATAATACGGTTGAAGCCTACGATCGATTTATGCAAGCTGTGATGGTCGATCTTGAAGATACTCGCGGCAATGCGGACGATGGCATTCACGGCGCGTCGGCAGGTGGAATCTGGCAAGCTGTTGTTCTCGGTTTTGGAGGCGTGCAATTTGGCGAAGAACCCTTTGCTCATCCTCACTTACCTCCGGGCTGGACACGGTTGAAATTCCGCATTCACTGGCGCGATCAATGGCATGAATTTGATTTGAGAGCAGATCCTACAACCCCCAAAAGAACTATGACTTCTTCTGACATTCAAGGCGTGATTTTTGATCTCGATGGTGTTTTGACCGATACGGCTGAGTATCACTATCGAGCTTGGCAACGATTAGCGGATGAAGAGGGCTTGCCTTTCGATCGCGAAGCCAATGAGGCGTTGCGAGGCATTTCACGCCGGGCTTCTTTGATGAAGATTATCGGCGATCGTGTTTACAGTGAAGCTCAGATCGAAGACATGATGGAGCGCAAAAACCAGTACTATGTTGACTCGATCGACGCAATCTCACCGACGGATTTACTCCCCGGGGTTTTAGATTTCTTGAAAGAGATCAAACAAGCTGGAGTCAAAACTGCGTTAGGCTCTGCGAGTAAAAATGCGCGTCCGGTGATTGAGAAGCTCGGAATTGCAGAATACATTGATGTGATTGGCGATGGACATAGTGTAGAGCGTCCCAAACCTGCACCGGATTTATTCTTATTTGGGGCAAACGAGTTAGGAGTTGATCCTGCGGCTTGTGTTGTGTTTGAAGATGCAGCAGCAGGCATTGAAGCGGCGCTGGCAGCAGGCATGTGGGCAGTCGGACTCGGACCCGTTGAGCGGGTCGGTGAGGCTCATGTTGTTTTATCGAGTTTGGAAAATGTGCATTGGGCGGATCTGCGGGGAAAGTTGCAGCAGCTTGCAAAGGCGGAGCGGACGGCTGAATTGATTCGATAGCACACCCGAAATATGAGTGTTCAATTTGCCTAGAGAACTAAAAAAGCGCGATCGACACATCTGTCGATCGCGCTTTTTAACTCAATTTCTCAAATCTACTTGTTCGCGTAAGACTTGAACGATTGATAAGCCTCTTCAGGATGATACAGATGACATTGATCTGTGATCTCCTTCATCAATCCCCAAGAGAACTGATATCGTCTCAACTTCGATCCCCAAATCTTCATCAAACTGCTGTCTGCCAATCGCAAATTGTAAGAAGGAATCGCAGTGGAAAGATGATGCGGGATATGCACATTGATGTCGTGGCAGAGAAACTCAACCCACTTCGGATAATCACAATGCACCGTTCCAAACAATTGTGCCTGTGCTGCATCCCATTCTTCCGGCTCTTTGAATTGGATATCCGGCAAGGTGTGGTGAACCAATGTGAACGTACTCATCCAGAAGTGATAGACCAACCAAGGCATCAACCAGAATTTCACAAAGCCCCAAACCCCAACCGTGAGGAACAAAGCCGGAAATACAATGGCTGCAAATGCGACGACAACTGCGATCGACAATTTCACTTTGCCGTGGTCGCGAGTTTTATAGTTCGACAGCTTAAAGTGAACCAAAGCCCAATGCAAGATCGAAGCGAGCCACCATAAGCGTCCGCGAGTCGTGGTGTAAGCAGTTTTCGTAATCGGATCAAGGTTGTCATAAACCTCTGTCCGCCAAGGCTGCCACGCATTATCCACATCCATTTTGTTGGTGTGATTGTGATGCTGGTTGTGCCCAATCCGCCAGCAGTGGAAGGGATAGATCAACGGAGCCATAAAAATGTGACCGACGAGATCATTGACCCATTTGCGCTGTGCAAACGATCGATGTCCACAGTCATGCCCAATCACAAAAAATCCGGTCAACGCAGTTCCTGTAAAAATCCACGCGATCGGCAAAAGAAACCAAGGGGAAGCAGCAATACTCCAATACCCCAGACCAACCATCAAAACATTGACCACAACGGCAGTCCAAGCTTTCCGCATATCTTTCTGAAAGCATTCGCGGGGCAAAGTTTTGATAATGTCTTTTAGGCGAAGTTTCGTGTCGGGACTGGTGAGGGTCGTGTAATCGGGCGTGAGCGATACCGTCATGAGCGATTCTTCTCTCCGGGAGGACTGTAATAACCACAATAAGTAGGGCAAGTTTCGACCGAAATTTGCCACTAAAAATCAGGCTGAAATCCCCAGCCCGACTTACTCTGTGAGTCAGTGTTGTTTTCTGTAAAGAAACCTTAATTGTTATATCACGATTCTGGGATCGAGGAGGAGTGATCTCAAGCCGCGATCGCTCAAGTTTCAGGCGGAAACTTGTGCGCTCGTACCTCTTCCCCAAACTCTTGCACCGCTTGCGTAATCAACGCATTCAGATCCAAATAGGTCTTGGCAAACTTCGGTTTCCAAGTTCCTAATCCCAAAACATCTGAGGTCACCAGCACTTGTCCATCGCAATGAATGCCTGCGCCGATTCCAATCGTAGGAATCGTTAGACTCTCCGTAATCGTTTTGGCTAAATCCGCTGGAACATGCTCGATCACAACCGCAAAAGCCCCTGCCTGCTCCAGCGCGATCGCTTCGGCTACGATCTTTTCTCCCGCCTCGTGCGATTTACCTTGCTGACGAAATCCCGTCTGTCTGACTGATTGCGGCGTTAATCCTACATGTCCCATGACAGGAATGCCCGCTTGAACTAATCGAGCGACAGTTTCCGCGATCGCGGGATAGCCGCCTTCTAATTTGACTGCGCCTGCATTCGTTTCTTTCAAAATTCGCCCTGCCGAATGCATTGCCTGCTGCCAACTTTCCTGATACGTCAGAAACGGTAAATCGACGACTAACAAGGCTTCTTTCACGCCGCGCCGCACTGCTTTTGCATGATGGATCACTTCATCCAGCGTTAACGGCAAAGTTGTCTCATGCCCAAGTGCCACCATGGAGAGCGAATCCCCGACCAGAATCACTTCGATTCCAGCGCGATCGAGAATTGAAGCGATCGCATAATCCCAAGCTGTGAGAACTGCGATCGCTCTGTTTTGCTGTTTCCACTGAATCAAATGCTGCGGCGTAATGAGCATCAGAACTCCGAAAGAATGAAGAGAGTTGAAGATCTATCTTAATTCTAGGAGTTCCTCTTCAACGCTGCGACTGGACATTATTCTGAGGGGTTCTCTTCAACACTGCGACTGAACATCAAATGCGGCTTTGTTTGATAAGTGGTCATACTGACCCAAGCCAAACCCTCGGTTGTTCCGACCCACAATTTATTGCCCGTGTCAGGCGCGAGAGATATGACTTGATTCGAGGGAAGATGAGGAACTTGACCGATAATTGCGCCATTGTAAGGATTGACCCGAAATAGTCCAGCGCTTGTGCCGACCCAAATGCTTCCAACCCCGTCAAATCCTGCTGAGACAATATCGCGTCCTCTGAGTTGAGTTACTGATCGTAAGCGGCGGCGCTGCAACGGATCGATTTTTACCAGTCCGCTGGTGGTTCCTGCCCACAGTGAACCATGTCGATCGAGTGCTAAAGACTGCGCTGTTCCTTCCTCTAAACTCATCCGGTGCAAAATTTTCGCACTTGCTGTATCGACCTGAACCAAGCCGTCCAACGTCCCGACCCAGAGCTGACCTTCAGGATCAAGACTTAAAGCATTAGCGCTAATCCCAGGCAGATTTTGTAGCGTCGTCATTTTTAAGCCTTGATCCGGACTAATCAGGGCGAGTCCAGAATCAGTGCCAACCCAGAGAAAGCCACGACGATCAACTAATAAGGACAACACCCGGTTCGAGGGCAGCGTCAGAGTTTGTGCTGTGACCGTATTGGTTTTTGGATCGATGCGAAACAGCCCTTCTGCTGTACCGACCCAAATGCGTCCGACTTTATCTTGCGCCAATGCCGAGATCGACAGATTCGGCAATTTCGTCTGAGAGATCACCCGTCCTGTGTTGGGATTAATCCGGCTTACGCCCTGCGGGGTTGCCAGCCAGAGATTGCCTTGAAAATCGCGTTGTAGCGCGGAAATCCGGAAATCAGGTTGAACGAAATTCTCTTTCAGCGGGGGAGCAACGGGGGGTGGAGCCGTTGGCACAAATGTAGAGGGTGTAGAAGAAACTGGGTTTGCGATCGATTTTGGCATCGATACCAATAACCCCACTATCAGCGAAGCAAACCCCAGATGGCGGAACACGGAAGACATAGCCAATCTCACTAAAATCTGGCTTATTGTGCCTCAGAAAATTGCGATCGCAACGCGAGGAAACTCGGAAATGCCATCTCCGACCGAGGGCAAAAATTGCTAGAGTGATGAATTGAGCAAATCACATGCCATTTTTCAATGCAAACTGATCCGATCGTGCAATGCCCGAATTATTTTTGTCAGGCGCTCAACCCCGTCACTCAGGAGTTTTGCCATCACTGCCAAACTCGGATTCCCAAACGCTATCTCTGGGTCATGGGGGTAAAAGCAGGTCAGCCTGGTGAACGGCTCGACGATCGCTATTTGCTCAAATCATCCCAAATTGTTCTAGATACCAAACCCGGAATTCCACCGAATCCAGTCGAGGTTCCTCCCCAACTCGAACCCTATTTGCATTTGATGGCAGAGCGCCCTACGATTCCTCAGCCTTATGCTGTTTTGTCTGATCTGATTCTGCTCGAATCGGCTCCGATTACCACAGATGGGCAACTCATGCCTGCTTTAACTCAAGTGTGGAATGCAAGTTCTGGATTTCGCCAATTACATTTTCTTGAGCAAATTGCGCGACTCTGGCAACGATTGAGTGTTGAAAACGTTGCTTCAACTTTGCTTGATCCGAATCAACTGTTTGCCGATGGCGACACCCTGAGACTGTTGGAATTGCGATTTGATCGGCAATCTCCCGCTCTGACGCAGTTAGGAGAATTGTGGGCAACTTGGCAGCCGCACTCTGCGATCGCGGATTTCTTTCAGCAAATCTGCCAGAACTTAGTTGACGGAGAGATTTCGAGTATTGAGTCGTTAATTTCAGTCTTGGATCAAGCGATCGCCCATCAAGCCCAATATCAAACTCGCCAGATTCACATTGCAACGGCGACCGATCAAGGACCGAGCCGTCAAAGTAACGAAGATGCGTGCTATCCACCAAGCGCAACGAAGGCAAAGACGAATCTCGTGATTGTCTGTGATGGGATTGGTGGGCATGAGGGTGGAGAGGTTGCCTCACATTTAGCGATCGAGACGATCGCGCGCCAAGTTCAAGCGATTCAATCGGATGAGATTGAGCAGGAATTAGAAGCCGCAGTGTGCGAGGCGAATGATGCGATCTCCGAACAGAACGATGCGGAACGGCGGCAAGAACGGCAGCGCATGGGCACGACTGTGGTCATGGGATTAGTTCGAGGGCATGAATTCTATCTCACGCATGTGGGGGATAGTCGCGCCTATCGCATTACTCGCAAGGGCTGCTATCAAGTCACTTTAGATGATGATGTTGCGTCGCGTGAGGCTCGCTTGGGATATTCCTTATACCGAGATGCGTTACAGCGTTCTTCTGCGGGATCATTAGTGCAAGCTTTGGGGATGGGGAGTTCGAGCTATTTGCGCCCCACCGTACAGCGATTGATTCTTGATGAGGATTGTGTCTATCTGCTGTGTTCAGACGGATTGAGTGACAACGATCGGGTCGAAGAAGTTTGGCAAACCGAAATTGCTCCGATTCTAGATGGGAAGATTGATGTGGCTGTAGCCGCACAGCAATTAATCAATATCGCAAACACGCGCAACGGGCACGATAATGTCACGGTCGGCTTGATTCATTGTCAAACGAAAGAATCGCGGCGATCGCAGAATGCTCAAACGATTTCGCCTGCTTTAGCTCAGCCCACTCAAATGCTGGCTGCTCGCGAAGTGTCTCAATTGAGAACTCAGATTGCAGAACCCCGTCGGATCAATTGGTTCAAAGTTTTGTTCATCGTGTTGGCATTATTGGGCATTGCAGGTGCGATCGCGACTCTGCTTGCTCCAGAATTGATTGCTCGTTTTACCAATCGAATGCCTGTGCCTTCTGCGACAGTGCCGCCAGTTCCCGCTTCTCCGACTGTGACTCCGCTGACTTCCGGTTCATTTATCCAAATTCAGACCGCAGATCAAACAGCAGGTTTGCCACTGTTCAAAAATGCTGCGCAATCGACTGAGACGGCAAATGAGATCCTGGGTCGCATGTCTTCTGGAACCGTTCTGCAAGTTGTCGGACAACAGCGATCGACTTCGGATCAATCGAATTGGTTGAGATTGAAAGTGTGTACGCTGCCGACTGAGGGTAAACTGGCGAACTCAGTTAGGCTAGGAAATATGGGGTGGCAAAGAGAAAGTGCGATCGCGAATTTCACCCGCATTTCCCCCAAACCTGACCAGATTGGAGCTTGTGCTGAGTCTGCTGCTGAGTCTGCAAAAGAGAACCCATCGGCTACGCCATAGATTAATTACCGGATAGCCTTTAAGATTAAAGTTCCGGAGTGTTAACCCAGCCTTTGCCGATTCATGTCACCGTCTGACCTTCCTTGCCTAAGTTTAGCGATCGCACGATTACGCGCCTCTCAAGCTGAACATTTTGCAATTCATGTGATCGAAGCCCCTTACCGAGGCGGCTATCTCTTACGCGATTGTCTATGGACGGCTGAACTGAAACAACATTGGCGATCGTGGCAAGAAATGTTTTCGACGCGCGGGGTTCCGGATGTGCCGCATATCTCCCAGGTGAGTACTCCTCCCATCGAGGTAGCCGAAACACCTGTGGGACAGCCAATTTCGCGAGGTGCGCGGTTGATGCAGAATCTGGGCATCAATTTGTGGCAATGGCTGTTTGATGGCGTGATTGAAAGTAGCCTTAACCGCAGTCAAGGGATCGCTCAAGGGCAAGGAAAAGCGCTGAGATTGCGTTTAGAAGTGCGCGATCCGGATCTGATTTCACTGCCGTGGGAGATTATGCAGCCTGATGCCGGAAAGCAGGCAATTTCGTTGAGTCAGCAGCTTTTATTTAGCCGCACGACGAGCGATGTGGATGCTTTGCCCGTTTTGCGATCGGAGTCGAGTCTCAATGTTTTACTGGTTTTAGGACAAGATGCGGCTCCCGACCTGTCTCAAAGCGGCGACGAATTAAAACGGCTCAAACTTGAGCAAGAAGCACAAGCGCTGACCCGAATTCTCAAGGAGCGTCAGGGAATCAATCGCCTAGCTGCGCCTTGTTTTGTCGATACGTTGTTACAGCCAACTTCGGGGGAATTAATCGATCGCTTGGAAAGCGGTCAATATAATGTGCTGTTTTATGCAGGTCACGGGGTTCCGGCTCCAGATGGCGGCTTGTTATTCCTTCGTCCGAATCTGCCGATGAATGGGACAGAATTGGCGCAGGTTCTGACTCGTTGTCATGTGAAACTGGCAGTTTTTAATGCCTGCTGGGGCGCACAACCCGAGCAGCAAGGGGCAGAAACGATTCCCCGGAGCAGTTTGGCGGAAGTTTTGCTGCATCATGGGGTTCCAGCAGTTTTGGCGATGCGGGATTCGATTACGGATCAAGAAGCGCTGAGTTTTATCGCGACTTTTGCTCAGGCATTGTCAGAACGGATGCCGATCGATCAAGCTGTCGCTGTTGCACGTCAACATTTGCTGACTTTATTTCGGTTTAATCATCAAGCTTGGACGCTGCCTGTTTTGTACATGCACCCTGAATTTGATGGCGAATTAATTAAGCCGATCGCAGAAGGACTCACGCAAATTCCGCATACGCCGAGCCAGTTAGGAATGCAGAATCCGGTCGCCTCGATTCGATCGCTAGAAAATGCCAAAGTTTGGACGATTCGGGGCGGCTTAATGCGCGTCGGAATGAGTGCTGAGAATGATTTAGTCTTGGCGAATGAACCTGGAGTGTCCCGGAAACATGCGGAAATTTTCTACCGCAGTGCCAACCCAGACACGCTGCAACCCAGTTATTTTCTGCGCGATTTTTCCCGGTATGGAACCTGGGTTTCTACCTCAAAAGGGTGGCAGAAAGTCCATAATTATGAAGTGCCACTACAATCTGGGGCACAAATTAAGTTTGGTGGCTCGCAGAATTCGGTTTTAGAATTTTTGGTTTCGCCTGCGGACGGACGGAATTAGGGAGGTCTCCCTACTCCCCACCCCCCACTCTTCTCTCCTAAGAACTTTGAAATTTTAGGAGAATTCGCGTAAATTGTGAGGTCAGTTACGGAACTGGTAACGATCGGCTTGAAGTCATAGCCATCAAACATACCCACCCTTAGTTCACTCGATGCGGAATATTGTCATGGCACACGAAGCAAGTCCCTCTAACTCTCTCGAACTCCAACTTCGGCAGGCACTCGCAGCAGCGTTGCTTGACTCGGAAGCCGTGACAGTGCGGTGGAATGAGCCAGGCAATGTTGAGACGGTCGAAGTTGAAATTGCAGAAGTTTCTCAAAGTAAGATTGCCTATCCGTGGAATCCAGCCGATGCGGAGGCGGAATCTTTCTTTAATGCTTTAGATCAAAAGTTCTCGCTCGATGCGCTGCCAGAATCCGAACTCAACGATCGTGCCGATGCGTTCTTCTCTCATTTAGATACCTTGTTCGCAGCTCCAACTCTGGAAGCTTCTTTGGCTCAGAAGTTTGCAACTGTGCCGCAGGCGATTCTGAATATGATCGCGCGTCAGGCTGAGAAGTTGGCAAACTCTTCAGCAAGTCTGGCGGATCAGTTGGTGCTTTGTGTACAAGAAGCATTGCCGCAGTGGGCAGAAGATGATTTACACGTGCTGGCGCGTCCTTTGGCTTATTCGATGCGCGGCGAAGAACAGAGCGTAAAATCGACCGATTGGGCGAAATTGTCAGAAACCGAGCAGGCGCGGTTAACTTTGGCGATCGCGCAATATGCCTTGAAAGAAATTCAAGACTAATCGTTCCCCACTCCTAAATTGAACTGAACGAAAAAGCCGCGATCGTATTTGAAAGCGATCGCGGCTTTTTGCTGGAAATCAATCCAAAATCGCCTGAATAGGATAAGATAATACACGTCCCTTGGAGAGGTGGCAGAGTGGTCGAATGCGTTCGACTTGAAATCGAATGAACCGAAAGGTTCCGTGGGTTCGAATCCCACCCTCTCCGTTTCTACAGACGAGCCTCAATCAGAGGTTGTCCCGTCAGACTGAACGATCTTACTTCGGTAATTCTCACTTTGACGGTTTGACCTCTGAGTTCGTCGATAGAGCCTGCAAAGAACGTCAACCGATTTCCGCGCGTCCGCCCCATTACCTGCGTTGGATCTTTCGGATTCTGAGCTTCTACCAGTACTTCTTCAATTCGTCCTGCATATCGCTGCGATCGCTCTGAGGCGCTTTGCGACACCAAATGATTCAATCGTTGTAAGCGATCGGCTTTGACTTCTTCAGATAACTGATTCTCCCAAACTGCCGCAGGAGTTCCGGGACGTGGAGAATATGCCGCTGTATTGATCAAATCAAATCCGATATCGCGCACCAAACTTAAGGTGTTCTCAAATTGGGCTTCAGTCTCACCTGGGAATCCAACGATCGCATCAGCGCTAATCGACGCATCTGGCATATATTCGCGAATCGTGTCAATGATTCGACGATATCGTTCGTGCGTATACCCGCGTGACATTGCCTTCAAGACATCGTTATCGCCGGATTGGAAGGGGATATGGAAATGCTCACAGACTTTCGGCAATTCAGCGCAAGCTCGAATCAAACGCTCTGTGAAATAGCGTGGATGACTGGTTGCGAATCGAATGCGATCGATACCCGGTACATCATGCACAAAGTACAACAAATCTGTGAACGTATGCAGATGTCGTCCTTCTGGAGTGGCTCCCGGCAAATCTCGCCCATACGCATCAATGTTCTGACCCAATAAGGTGATTTCTTTGTACCCTTGGGCTGCAAGCTGTTCAATTTCCGCTCGAATCGCTTCCGGTGTCCGAGATTGTTCGACCCCACGAACGCCTGGAACGACACAATACGTACAGCGCTCATTACAGCCATAAATCACATTTACCCAAGCTGTGACATCGCTATTGCGTCGCGGTTTTGTAATGTCTTCGACAATATGAATGGGATCAGTCGCAACGACTTGCTGACCACTAAAAACCTGTTCCAACAAATCTTCGAGCTGGTTGGCATATTGCGGTCCCATGACTAAATCGAGTTCGGGCACTCGTCGCAGTAAGGCTTCACCTTCTTGCTGTGCGACGCATCCAGCCATGACGATCGTCAAATTCGGATTTTCTTGTTTCCGCTGTGCCTGCCGTCCGAGATAGGAATAAACTTTTTGCTCTGCATTGTCCCGAATCGTGCAGGTATTGTAGAGAATCAGATCGGCTTCGTTGGCTTCTTCTGACCATTCAAAGCCCATTGTTTCTAGAATTCCAGCCATACGCTCGGAATCTGCCTTGTTCATCTGGCAGCCAAACGTCGTGATGTGATAGCGGCGAGCAGCAGTCATGGGCGTTCTCGAAATCTTTGACAGATACCCATTCTAGCTGAATACGACAGAAGCCTCGCATCCCGAAGCTTCTGCCTCATCTAAACTTCTTCACTATCTAATTGCGCGAATACAATTGCACATCCCACAAATGCGATTAATAAAGGCATCGGAGACGCGATCGCGAATCCTAAAGCTGCGGCAAGACCCGTTCCCACCAATGCACTTAAACTCCAGAATCGCTCATCCTGGCTCAAGCCTTTTTCAGCTTTAATGGCGTGTAAAACTGAGCTGGGGATCGGAACAGGCATGACAGAATTGGGCGGAAATGCCCAATAGCTGGAGCGTTCTCTAAACCAGTCTGTCCAGCCATTTGTTTGACACCAATCGGCAATCCATTGTTCGCAGTAAGGGTTCATCTCTAAAAATCGGGTGGGGTTCAAAAGTCAAAAATAGAGCTGTCGATCGTTCAAGATCAGCAACTTCTTCAAATCGCGGTCATGAATCAGATTTTGTGAGAGAGCCGCACGTGGCTCGCTAACACTCACGAAAACGGAATAGTTAAAAAGGGTCAGAAAACTTCGATGCCTCGGATCTTTAGGAACTGTGAGAGTAACAACTCCTTGATCTGTATCGTGAGAATAACAAACTCATGCTTGCCTTTCTAGCGTAAGAAATTAAAGTTTACTTTGGAACTAAGCAGCAATTATCTGTAACATTCACAACAGAAATTAAGTTTTTTGATGAGTCTAATTACTCATTTTGAGTAGCGAGAATTCTAGGCGATATCGATACAATGCGACAGGTGTATTTCCTGCGTTGAAATAGTCAGGATCTTGCGGCGAAAGATAGATGGCAGTAATTTGATCTGCGCCAATTTTTCCATCGACAAACTGATAGGCAGTCGTGGTTTCAACCTGGTTTAAGTAGGGTTGAGATGTACTTCTAAAGACTTGTTGAAAAATCTCGCTCGTAATGAATTGTTTGGGATCAGGAGTCTCGATCGCTCGACCTGTAATCGTTGAAGTCAGAATGCGATCGTCTCTCAAAACGGTAATTTGTTTATTCGGAGAATTTGGATCAACTTTGACGGAAAGTACAGCGCGATCGCCCAAATATGCCCGCGCAATATTCAATCCGTTAAAAGCGCGATCGGCAACGACTTGGGTTGGATTCGGTTTGAATCGCACATCAAATTCGATCGGCTGATTCACATATTGCCGATTACTCTCGAATCCTGGCGTGACAATTTTAGGAGCGAGGGGAGCAACGAGATCGATTAAGGTGCTTTTCACATGCCAAGTTCCCGCGATCCAATCGGGGTAGATCAGATCGCCTGTTGCTTGAGAAACGGGCGGTTTATTGTGCCAATCCGGGTAAGCAGAAACGCGATCGGACAATGCACCTGCCCACACTGGAGTCGTGTAAAAGCAGGTGAAAAGCCAAATCAAGCTACACAGCAGAATTTTATAAAGATTTAGGAAGCTGCATCGAACCGATTTCATGCTGGAACAGCCGCTTTCAATTCAAAAATTCGCTCAATAATGTCTGCAACAACTTTATCGGGAGTCGAAGCTCCAGAAGTAATACCTACAACGATTTCGCCTTCAGGTAGCCAATGCTCAGCGATTTCCAAATCTTTGTGCAGTGGCTTATGCTCAATGCGATCGCGAGACAGAATCCGTTCCACACTATCGATGTGATAAGACGGAATTTTGTAGTCGATCGCAATTTCCTGCAAATGTGTTGTATTCGAAGAATTGTAACCCCCAATCACAATCATCATGTCCAGTTTCTCTTTGACGAGATCGAACATTGCATCTTGCCGTTCTTGAGTTGCATCGCAAATCGTATTAAAACTCAAGAAATGCTGATTCAATTCATTCGGCGGATACTTCTTCAGCATCGTGTGTTCAAACAATTTGCCGATTTGCTCAGTTTCGCCTTTGAGCATCGTGGTTTGATTCGCGATGCCGATTTGAACTAAATCACGATCGGGATCAAATCCGGCAGAAGTTGCTTTCTTGAATTTGGTCAGAAATTCTTCGCGATCGCCCCCGTTCAAAATGTAATCAGCAACGTATTGCGCCTCGGCTAGGTTCAATACAATCAGATACTTTCCAGCAAACGAACTGGTTGCGACTGTCTCTTCGTGATTGTATTTGCCGTGAATGATCGAGGTGTAATCACCTTTTTTGTGTTTCTCAACGGTGTTCCAAACTTTAGAAACCCAAGGACAGGTCGTATCGACGATCGTACAACCGCGATCGTTCAACAACTGCATTTCCTGCACACTGGCTCCAAATGCAGGCAAGATCACGACATCACCTTTCGCAACCTCTGAGAAATCCTTCTGTCCAGCCACAACAGGCGTAAACAAGACATTCATTTCTCTCAAACGCTGATTCACCGAGGGATTGTGAATAATCTCATTCGTAATCCAGATCCGTTCGGTTGGAAAATGTTGGCGAGTTTCGTAAGCCATTGCGACAGCGCGTTCCACGCCCCAGCAGAAGCCAAACGCTTGCGCCAGTCGAATCGTTACATCGCCGCGTTTGAGCGTATAAGCTTGCTCACGAATTTCCTGAATCAAGTTGCTCTGATATTCGGACTGCATTGTATCTGCAACTTCCGCATCATGTCCGAATCCTTTGCGGTGATAATTTTCAGAACTATTGAGCGATCGCTTAAACGCCTTGGTATCCATTTCACAACTTCCTCGCGCCTACGATCCGATCATAAAACACTAACGCAGCGCCAATTGATTGAAAGTTTGAATTGCTGATCGCCAAACTAAATATCCTTGGGTGCTGAGATGCAAGCCATCGGTGGTTAAGTCCGATCGCAGAAATCCTTCTTTGTCCGCGAAAAGCGGCTGCAAATCTAGAAATTCAACCTTGGTTTGATCGGCTAATGCGGCTAAACGGCGATTAAATTGGTAAATTCGAGCATTTGACAGGGCTTCGACCTGAGTTGCATTGGCAGTGGTAATTTCTTCTTTTGCACGAGGCAGCAACGACTGAAGAACAATTTTTGATTTGGGATGAGATTTCTGCAATTGAGC
The DNA here is from genome assembly GCF_000353285.1 of Leptolyngbya boryana PCC 6306. Lineage (NCBI taxonomy): Bacteria > Bacillati > Cyanobacteriota > Cyanophyceae > Leptolyngbyales > Leptolyngbyaceae > Leptolyngbya > Leptolyngbya boryana. The sequence continues at coordinate 5,607,310 of NZ_KB731324.1, read as the reverse complement.
AATTATGTCGGCTTGGGCATCGAGAATCTCTTGCTCAGAATTGCCTTTGAGCAAATCATTAATTCCGACCATGACGAAGATCGCTTCGGGTTGCGTTTGATCAAAGAGTTTCAAGCGTTTTGCTAAGCCCGACGCGGTTTCACCAGAAATGCCTTGATTGAGCCAAGTGCGATCGCTTGGTAGCAGATCTTGAGGAAACCAAAGCGTCAGCGAATCTCCTGCCATCACGATTAAGCGATCGGGTTTTCGTTTGATCATGGCTTTCGCTTCTTTTTCAAGCAGATCGACCCAATCCTGATACGTCAAAGATCGACCCAACGGCATCGAAGCAGCTTGCGCGACAATCTCTGGGGTTTCAACTGCTTTTGCAACGGTTGCAGTCCGAGCGGCGGGTGGATAGAGCAACGTTTCAGTGAAATAGCGATCGCCTAAGAACCACAATCCTAACGTTGTGCCGAATACGACATTGGTGACAACAGATAGATAGACCCAACCTGGAACGGTTTTAGAAATCGGAGACACTGCCACGATGATTCGCTTTGTATAAAAAACACTGTCGGATCTTATAGCCCAAAATCCGCCTGTTAATAAAGAAATTTAGAAGATACTAAAATGGAAGAAATTTTGTAGGCAAGCGACCTATGCGCTATCAAGACATTATTACCATCGAGCCTGGGAAGCGCGGTGGCAAGCCTTGTATCCGGGGAATGCGAATCACCGTTTATGATGTTTTGTCCTACTTGGCTTCAGGGATGACTTATGAAGAAATCCTAGACGATTTCCCATATTTGACCCATGAAGATATTCTGGCTTGCTTAAGTTATGCCGCTGAGCGTGAACGTCAAACGCTGGCAATTCAAGCATGAAATTGTTGTTTGATCAAAATCTCTCGCCTCGATTAGTTCAACGGCTTGCTGATCTGTATCCTGACTCTCAGCACGTTTCATTCCTGGGACTGGATCAAGCAGACGATCGCATCCTCTGGCAATATGCGGAGCAGAATCATTTCACAGTTGTCACTAGAGACTCAGATTTCAGTGAGTTGATTACCTTGCAAGGATTTCCACCCAAGGTAATTTGGATTCGACGAGGAAATTGCCCAACTCACCAAATTGAAGAGATTTTGCGATCGCACTACGAAGACATGATTCAGTTCAGCGCAGATCCCAATCTTGGAATACTAACGCTGTACTAAGTTCACTCGCTTCAACCCTACCGCCAACGCAGTTCTAAATATCCCCGTTCCGGTTGGCTCAATTCTTGCTCTGTTAACCAATCGACGAGTTTATAAGTTCCAAATACATGATCCCACCAATCGACAGCTAAGCCAAAGTTGTGATGCCACATGCCATATTTGTGATGCACATAATGCACAGGCATCTTCATCCAAAAACATTTCGTCGGATTCTCATGCTGGAGTTGATGCGCGTAAGAAGAAAACGCAGCGTAAACTAATCCGCCTAAGAACCAGCCGATGCCAGCCTCGATCGACACAAAAAACAACAATCCCATAATCAGAATCGTGCCTTTGAGATAATCAAAAAACTCCCAAATCACGCCTTGCCCTTCATTGCGGCGGTGATGATCGCGATGTCGTTCACCCAATTTGTAGGGCTTGTGCATGAGTCGGTGCACCCAGTACTCGACCAGACTCGCGAGAACAAACGCGATCGCAAAACACGCAACGCCAATAGCAATTTTTCCGATCACGACAAGCTCCTGATTTCCTCACAACATTTGCTATTGTGCCGAAGAAATCCGGAGTATGTCAAAATCCAGAAAACTGATTTGTAACCTCAATGCTGAAATTCATTGCCATTCTCTTAAGTGCTGTTTTACTTTTTTCGTCGCCAGCTTGGGCAGATGAGTCACCTGCACAGTTATTTGAGCTTCAGTGTGCGGGCTGTCATGTGAATGGGGGCAACATTGTGCGACGCGGAAAAACACTGAAGCTGAAAGCACTAGAAAAGAATGGATACGCAACCGTCGAAGCGATCGTGGCAATTATTACCAACGGAAAAGGAAATATGTCTGCTTACAAAGATCGCTTGAACGAATCAGAGATTCAATCCGTTGCTGAATATGTTCTCGATCGCGCTCATCAAAACTGGAACTGAAACTGAGATCTTGATGTATCGTGTTGAACACAGGATTACATAAGGATACAGAGATGTCGCAACAAGTTGTTGGGTGGCTGCAAGAAATTAAAGACCTACAGCAACAAGTCAAGGCAGCCCAAGCGTCCGAGCAGGCGGCACATGCCAGTGCTGATAATTGGCGCAAGCGCTATGAAATTGAGGCTGGACAACGCCGCTCTGAGGTTCTCGCACTACAAGATGCGATCGCTCAATTGCAAGCAGAACTCGATCGCGTCAAAGCTGCCTCGTATGCTTCCGAAACTGAAGTAGAATCCGAAATTTTTGAGCTGCAAACCGTTTCAGAACTTCAGGCGAAATTAATTGAAGTGTGGAGCGATCGCAATCAACTCGTCCAAGATCTACAAGCTGAACAACTCAGCCACAGTGAAACACGCAAAAGCTTAACGACTGCATTAGGAGATGCAGTCGAAATGCTCTCGAATTTGAAAGCAGGACAAAGTTAAGCCGAATTCCCGCATTGAGTGCAGCCGAAACTTCACTCCTCGCGACAGATTCGGCTTAGCACTCTACTGCTGAGGCTTGCGTTGTTCTGAATTGCCCTTTGGCGGCATTGGCTTGGGTGGAGCAACTTGTTGTGGTTGTGGCTGATTGATCTGCAACTGTGCCCGACCATTGCGGACAATTCTTAGCATCTCTGTCATCTGCGATTCCATGTCGCGCAGCACCTTATCAGCGTACTCATCCGCCCCATTCTGCACATCTTCACTTTCCTCGATCGCCATTCGACGCATCTCGTCTAGATCTTGCTGAGCTTGGCGACGCATCTGCTCAATTTGAGCGATCGTTTGCTGTTGGACTGCTTCACATTCTTGCTGTACCGAGAGGCGAATCTGCTGCGCTTCTTGCTCTGCTCGTTGAATAATGCCGGACTCATTCATCATCTGAGCCGCGCGGCGTTCTGCTTCTTCGACAATTTCTTGAGCGTACTGTTCTGCCTGATCGAGAATCTCATCTCGATGGCGGGCAATTTCGACCGCTTCATGAAATGCTTCGGGCAAGCTCAACCGTACCAGGTCTAACTGATCGAGAAACTGCTCTTCATCAATCAGCGTGCGGCGCGATAGCGGAATTCTAGGGCTGTCGAGAATCATCTCCTCCAGCCGATTCAACTCTCTTTGAATATCGAGACTTCCTACTCTTTGCACGTCTCTTGCACCATTGTTGCGGCGTTCGGGAGCGGTGAATCCGTCAGGGCTGATACTGGGTGATTCTTGGCGTAGCATCGGTAAATATCTTCGGCGACATGGGTAGGAACAAGATGGTCGATCGAACCACCAAATCTGGCGATTTCTCGAACAACACTACTGCTCAGAAAACTGTACTCATTCGAGGTGGCAAGAAATACCGTCTCGATCTGAGTCGATAATGTTTTATTGGTGTGTGCCATTTGTAACTCCATCTCAAAGTCAGAAACGGCTCGTAATCCTCGTAAGAGGGCAGATGCGCCTCGCAGTTGAGCATAAGTTACAGTCAAGCCCTCAAAGCTATCGGCTTCCACGTTGGGAATTTGCTGGACTGCGATCCGGATCTGCTCTAAACGCTGTTGAACAGTAAAGAGCGGAGTTTTGTTAGGGTTTCGCAGAACGGCGACGATCACTCGATCGAACAACAGTGCACCTCGCTTAATTAAGTCGAGATGTCCGTATGTAATCGGGTCAAAACTGCCAGGATAGATTGCAATCACAGAAAAAATTCAGTGCCTGCACTGAGGGCAATAAAACAGAATCTCCTTACTTTACCCTGTCCGAAAAAGTTTGCACGTTTAAATTTGCAGAAATTTCTAATTTCGTTTCGATGTTTGTTGATGGATGAGGAGCGTCGATCGAGAAATTTTTCTATTGTTGCGATAAACGTTTCACGGTTTCGCCTCCCAGCAGTTGATCCGCCTCACGAAGAACGTCGAGAATGCGATCGCGAAATGGACTGTCTTGTAAAACAGGGCGCAATGCTTCTAGATCAATTTCACTGACGCGCGCGCCCGGAAACCAATGGCTGGCTTGACCTAACAGGTTGTAGCGCATCTTCGCATAATCGACTAAATCGTAAGCGATCGCTAAATTTCTCAACCAGATCACTGTATGAAGATTTAAGCGTCCAGGAGTTTCATCGACCGAGGGTAAGCCAACGTGCCACCGCTTAAACCAATCTTCTCCCAATCGCTCGATCGCGGCTTGCTCTAGACGGTGAATGATTGGAGGCAGAATTTCATCTGCGCGATCTATCCACGCCAATGTTTTCAAATGCTCATCGAAATCAGTCGGTTTCGCGGCTCCAATACTCAAGGTATGAACCTGAGAATGACTGAGGCAGAACAAATCATTAAACACAACTGGAGAAAGCGGTGCACAAAGTTCTCTTAGCCTAGCTGGAGGCTCGTGCAGATTGCCGCCTTTATTCGTCGGGCTGATGATAAAAACGCCCATATCGTGAGCAGTAGCAGCAGCGATCGCGCTCCAATTCAGTTGATTGATGTAGTACCAATGCAGATTGACGTAATCGAATTGATTCGTCTCGATCGCTTTGATAATAATTTCTGTGGAACCATGTGTCGAAAATCCGACATGGCGAACTTTGCCTTGTTCTTGCAGCGATCTCACTACATCTAAACAGCGAAGCGCATCTTCAAATGTTTCCGTGTCATTAATGCCGTGCAGTCCGAGCAGGTCAACATAGTCGAGTTTTAAATAGCTCAGTGAAGTCTCAAACGTTTTTCTAAATTCGTTTGGGTCTGCCACAGGTGCAACTTTGGTTTGAGCAATCAGCTTCTCGCGGGGCAATTTTGGCAGAATGTTGCCCAATTGCATTTCAGAAGAACCATAGCCGCGAGCCGTTTCGATGTGATACATCCCTAATTCAAACGATCGTCGAATTGTCGCTTCTAAGTTTGCCTGCTGATCGTTGGGGACTTCATCCGGCGCAACATCTTGCCATTTGAACTGATATCGCATTCCTCCGCAGGAAAAAACGGGCATTTGCAGTTCGGTACGTCCAAAACGTCGATATAGCATTCGTCGATCGCCTAAAAGTTCAGACCCTATGTTAACGGATACCGCTTGTGTAGAAAGGCTTCAGCTTGTGCACGATCGCTAATCTCTCCGTCAAGCGTTGCTGCTAGCAAGTCGTCTAACATTTGCTTAAACTGCTTTCCAGGTTTGTATCCCAAGGCTTTGAGATCTGTTCCATCAATTGGTGCTTTGACCAATGACCAGCGCGAGAAATACGTCCAGATCAATCGCCGGATGGTTCTTGAACTTCTGACGGCAACTAATATCAGTGTTTCTGAGCTAAACAGTTTGAGCAATTGCACCATCTGGCTGGTCTTTTCACAGTGCGGCAATTGCTCTAACTGGCGTTCAATTTCTGCTAAATTTGCCAGCCGCTTGATCGCATCTGCGGGAAGCTGTAAGGCTTGAGCAACGTTTGCTCGATCGTCAATTTTCGCAATCAACACTTCGAGCAAAATTTGCCAATGCGGAATGGTCATGTCACATCGCTGTAACCAATCTGCAAGCCTCATTTGCCGCCAGAGGGCTGCATCTAGCTTGAGCATAGGGTGAATACAAGTAAGAGCATCCAGATCAGCAAGTTTGCGAATCGCTGCTCTCCAGTACGGGGCTTGCAAAATGTATTTCAATTCTGATTTCAGTCGAGTTTGCAATGCTGGAACAATGCGATCGCGCTGTTCATACACACCACTGTCGATCGCATGTCGAATATAGCCTTCGGTCTGCGGTTCGAGGACAAATCCCAATCGCACAGCAAACCGAACAGCTCGATAGATTCGAGTTGGATCTTCAATGAAACTATTCGCATGTAGCACTCGGATTTGCCGCGATCGCAAATCCAACACTCCCCCAAAGAAATCAAGCAACTCACTCGATCGCGGATTGGTCAATCTCAAAGCCAAAGCATTGACGGTAAAATCACGTCGATACAAATCCTGCCGAATCGAACTAGCTTCAACTTCTGGGTTCGCCGCTGGATAAGGATAAAACTCAGTTCGCGCCGTTGCAATATCAATCCAAAGTGAATCGAGTTCTGTATCGTTATGCCAAAGGAGTGCCGCCGTTTGAAACTTGCCGTGGATTTCTAAGCGGGCTTGAGGATAGAGCGTTTGCAACGATCGAGCGAGTTCGACTCCCGCTCCAACCGTTGCCGCTTGATGAAAGCCATCTACGACCAAATCAATATCACTGAGCGCGACGGGTTCAGACGGATCAGCCAGTAACAGATCTCGAACAGCTCCGCCCACTAGATAAAGATGCCATCCCCGTTCTGCGGCGGCTTGAGCCGCGATCGTCAAAAGCTTCTGAAACGGTTCTGCAAATCGCTCCAATCTCAAGAGATACCGGAGTGGAAACAAATCTTTTTCAGGCTCTTTTTTGCCCTGATGCAATTGCCGCAACACATCCGTGCGCGTGACAATGCCAACTAAGTTTCCCTGTTCTAAAACTGGAAGCCTGCCAATGTCATACGTCACCATCAACGCTTCGATCTCTGGGAGTGAAGTCTCTGGTGTAATTGTCTTCAAATTTGAAGCCATATAGCCCTTCACTGGCGCATGGCTAAACCCATGATGCAGCGCGATGTCTAAATCTCGACGGGAAATCACGCCAACGAGTTGATCCTCTTGATTCACGATCGACAATCCCGAATGCCCATACCGCAACAAAATCCGCTGTGCATCCTCGATCGTCGTTTCAGGTCGGATCGTCCGCACAGGTGAAGACATCAATTCGCGCGCACTCAAAGGCTTGGGAATCTGCGCCTTGAATTGTTCAATTAAGCGATCGAGAAATGCCTCTGCATCGACATCTCGCACACTCAGTGAAGCTGCTTTGGCATGTCCCCCGCCTTGTGGCTGAAAGAGGTCATTCAGATTCGTCCCGTCAATATTGGATCGCCCAATCACGGTTAATGCTTCTCCCGTACCTCTGGAATAGCGATGCCCAAGTAAAAGCGCATCACTTTCGGTTAACTCCATCAAGCTCGAAGCTAAACTCGACAGCCCAGGTACAAATTCCTCTGTTTCGAGCATCACCCAGGCAATCGTATTTCCCTCAATCTCTTGAGTGTGTAAATGCTTCATCGCTGTGCTCAGAAGTGCCTGCAACTGAGGAGATAAACCTGGATCGACATATTGCGCGATCGCTTTTAAGCTTGCCCCTTGCTGCATTAGCCAACCGAGTGCCATCGCATCTCTCGCCGTCGCATGATCAAACGTCAACGAACCTGTATCGACATGAATTCCCAATGCCATCACAGTGGCTTCAATTGGTGTGATAGAGATTTCTTCCGCTTGCAACTGTTCGACAACAATTGTCGTAGTCGCGCCAACGGCATCAAAAAATGTGTGTTCAGCCGAAATATCTCGATCGACTTCAACATGATGGTCATATAGAGTAATTTCCACCTGCGGCAAATCGAGCCATACAGCCGTACTGCCTAAGCGATCGCGCATTTGAGCATCTACGACCGTAATCGATCGAATCGATTCGGGTTTGACCGACCGCCGTTCAATCATCGGATACTCATCTCGATGCAGCGCCAAAAAATCTCGAACTGGAGGATGCGCTCCTCCCGACAAAACGATGCGAGACTGCGGACGTAACCGACTCACCCCAACAGCCGCGCCGAGGGTATCAAAATCCGCTGTTGTATGGCATAGAATCACGTCCATGTTTTCTGATAACGTACTAATCAGGACTTTTCGATCGCGTCTCGGTTATTTATAAAAAGAAATTGAGACACTCACAAACGCTGTTTTAGGGAGAGAAAAATGACATTCATTTTCCAACTCGCATTGTTGGCACTCGTTTTATTTTCGTTCATCATGGTCGTTGGCGTACCTGTCGCTTACGCTTCCCCCCAAAACTGGGACACCTCCAAGCGCTTACTCTATCTTGGCTCCGGAATCTGGTTTGCTTTGGTGATTGTGGTCGGGCTTTTAAACTATCTCGTGATCTAAATTCATGCGTATACTGGGGAGGAACTTGGGGTTCGTCCCCAGTTTTTTGAGTTTACTTGAAGATCTCTCAGTGTTAGTACGGAGAAGAAACTCTAAAATCTGTGGACTCAAATGTAAAATCTAAATAAATAGAGCGATCAGCACTATTCAAAGCCTAAGTTCCCAAGTTAAATTTAAGTGAATCCTCGGAGAAACTCTCTTTGGGGAAAACTGGTAGCTATTGAAGTGTTGATACTCAGATTCAAACGATGACAATTTTTGAAGGAACGTTCTCTCAGACCGAATCTCTGCGGTTTGCGATCGTGGTTGGGCGATTTAACGACCTCGTGACCACCCGCTTGTTAGAAGCTTGTCAAGATTGCCTAAAGCGCCACGGAATCAATGTTGATCCGCATGGCACACAGGTTGATTACGCCTGGGTTCCAGGTGCATTTGAACTCCCTCTAGTGGCACGCCAATTTGCGCTGTCAGGGCGATATGATGCCGTCATTTGTTTGGGGGCCGTGATCAAGGGTCAAACTCCTCACTTTGATCATGTGTCTTCAGAAGTCTCGAAAGGGATTGCTGCGGCAGGTTTTCAGACTGGCGTACCTGTCATTTTTGGAGTCTTGACGACTGATACGATGCAGCAAGCTTTAGAGCGCGCTGGCATCAAGAGCAATTTAGGCTGGGAATATGGTATGAGCGCGCTGGAGATGGCAAGTCTTATGCGACAAGTCAAGGGCAGTGTGAACAATCAGCAGTTCAATCCTTCTCTCTCTTCGTCTCTCCCGCATACGCTGCCTGTGTCTCATTCCGACTCCACGGGCAACAATGTCCATTAAGTTTTAGGTTTGTGGTTGAATGTTTTCAAGACATCTCTTTCGGGGATGTCTTTTTTTTGCGATTCCTTTAACCAATCGATCGCGGGATTATGTTATAAAACTACAGTAATCTTATCAAGAAAGTGGGAATTCCCTTTCGAGGTCAATGCCGTGGGTATCGTAGTACAGGACGTTTCTAAGCGATTTGGCAGTTTCCAGGCCGTAGATCAGGTCAGTTTGGAAATCAAAAGTGGCTCGTTGGTGGCACTTCTAGGGCCATCAGGTTCAGGTAAATCGACGCTGCTGCGGCTGATCTCAGGATTGGAAAGTCCAGATTCAGGACGAATTTTTCTCACGGGCGAAGATGCGACCGATCGCAGTGTCCAGGATCGCAATATTGGCTTTGTGTTTCAGCACTATGCTTTATTTAAGCATCTCACCGTGCGGCGCAATATTGCATTCGGCATGGACATCCGCAAAATGAATGCTGAAAAGGTCAAACGCCGTGTGGACGAGCTTTTAGAACTAGTGCAGTTGACGGGGTTGGGCGATCGCTATCCGTCTCAACTCTCCGGAGGACAGCGGCAGCGGGTCGCATTGGCGCGAGCATTAGCAGTAGAGCCGAAAGTTTTGTTATTAGATGAGCCATTTGGAGCTTTAGATGCGAAAGTGCGCAAAGATCTGCGGGCTTGGCTGCGGCGACTCCATGATGAGGTACATGTGACGACCGTGTTTGTGACGCACGACCAGGAAGAGGCGATGGAAGTCTCGGACGAAATCGTAGTGATGAATAAGGGCAAAGTCGAACAAATCGGTACGCCTGCCGATGTGTATGATCATCCGGCGAGCGCATTTGTGATGAGTTTTATTGGCCCAGTGAACGTGCTGCCCAGTTCGTCTAGAATTTTTCAAAATAATGGCTTTGATTCGGCGCATCCGGAGATGTTCTTGCGACCACATGATGTATTAGTCGAAACCTCTCCAAATGGTTCGACGGTTGCTGCGCGAGTGACGCGATTGATTCACTTAGGTTGGGAAATTCAGGCGGAACTGACGCTGGATGATGGACAAGTCGTGTCGGCACATCTGACCCGCGATCGCTTTGATGAGTTGAATCTTGTTCCTGATCAACGGGTGTATGTCAGACCCAAAGACGCAAAATCTTTCCCGCTCTATTATTCGATTTAATCAAGATTCGATTCAATCGATATTCAACTCTATCAATATCGATTGAATCAATCATTCAATGAGTAAAAGTCAATCAGCAAAAGTGGAGCTGACGGGAGTCGAACCCGTGTCCAAACTGGGTATTAGCTCTATCAATCATTCACAGGTTTAGCTTCTCTAATCCTCGAAGCGGGAACTGTCCTTTGTCCCGGACAATAGGATGCTTTGGTATTGTCTTAGCTAGAATGCCGACCAAAGGCGAAATTCTAGAGCAACCGTTGGGGTTGTGCTTACTATCTTTAACGGTGTCAGACGGTAAGCGCTCGAACCTGAATTAGAGGTGTTTTATGCTGCAACAGGTGCAGTTTTACGAGCGAAAGGTACGATGTTGTTTGCATCTATTTTTTTGAGCCTAGATTTACGAGAGTGGACTCCCTCTCGACCTGCATCTCGATGGAACGTTCGCCAACCTGTCGAAACCGTTACAGCCCCGTGATGTTTTCCTAGTATAGCGCGGTTTTTAGAGATGTGTTCTTGATGTGAGTCGTATTAAGACCCTTTAATTTGCTAAATAAGCGATCGCGACCAGTAAAATTGGGGGTTGTGATAACCGCAGTAGGTGCGCGTGCAGTGGATGAAATCTCAAAGTTGTTTGGTGAAGAAATTCCAGAGATTATCAAAGCTGAACTTCTGGCAAAGGCTAAAACTGTGCGGAAGACTACATTGGAAGAGATTTCCCATCAGGCAATGTCGCCGTTGCAAAAGTCGTACTGTCCAATGGAGCTATACTTTTTCAAGAAGGAACCTCAAGAGCGAGAAGCCCCTCGCCTCTCCCTACTCCAAAATCTGCCGGGGGGATATTTGAACCGAGTATCGACTCGCATTCTCAACGACTAATGGAGACTGATGCAGAATATAAGATTCTGTCCGCACTTGCTCTAACTCTACTTGAAGAGTTAAAGCAAGTTCAAGTTGAAGGAAAACTTTACCTCTATACTGAAAGGAAACCTTGTGAGAGTTGCCAAAATATTTTGCGACAGTTTAGGGAACTCTTTCCAAGTGTAGGAATCAGTGTTGTCTGGGATCATCCTTATCCTTAGTTTGAGGAAGACTTATGGAACTTGGATTCGTAACCAGTAACCCGCGAAACTATCAATCTTCTGCAGCAAGGAAACTACCCACTTCTCTCCAACGGCTGTTATCTCAAGTGAATCAACAGCGTTATGAAGAACTTTACGAAGAGAATACAACTGGAACATCCCTAAAGGATGCACTCCAAGAAATTTTGGATGGTTTTCGTTCATTGGATCAATTGAGGTGTCATCCTCGCTGGATTTGGATGGCTGTGCTCCTAAGCTTGACTGCAAAACCTACGGTAGAAGCCTACTTACCCAATGACAACAGACCCAGGATTGCGATCGCCCTAATGCTGATGCAACTAGAGGATTGCCATGATGCAACGTTGATTCCAAAAGCAATCCAAGAGAAAATCATCTTACCGCTTCGTGAACAGATTGCAGACAGCAAAATTTCAAATGATTTAACTGGATCAGTTCACAAGCATCTGTGTCCATCTAAACTGGTCGATGTCCTGTTTCCCAGTTTATCTGAAGGATGTCAAGCCTTAGACGAAAGTTTAGATGTTCTTAAAAATGGATTGAAGGCGCTGAATCAAAGTGATGCACAACTTGCGTTACTCAGCATTTTAGAAGATTGTTTCGAGGGATATGCAATCTTTCCTGGCACTTCTGAACGGCATAAGCTACTGACTTGGTGGCTTTATGAGATTGTCCCTGCGGTTTGGGACTTTCACCTTCCTCAATCTTTCATGACGATTAGAGGTGTTCAGACCGTTGAGACAATCTTAGAAAGCTTCATTTGGGAACCCTCAGATACACTGTTCCTGCTCGATCTGCTGCACTAAGAAAATTAGGCTCAAGAACATCCTATTGTCCGACTTCCCGCCAATTGACAGCCTGTCTTCATCAGTGAGTTGAGATCAAGGTTCCAAATCTTCAAGCCATACTGGTTGCCGACACTGGACAAGGATTGGTCATTGGCGGTGAATGTCAGTTGCTCGATCGGATCTTTAGCGCCGAGGAGGGTTTTGAGGAAAGTTCCATCCTGCATATTCCAGAGACGAATCGTGCGATCGCGTCCGCCGGATGCCAAAATTTGTCCACTAGCATTAAAGCTTAAACTGGTGACTTCCTCTTCATGCCCGGTCAGCGTTTGCGTGGGAATGGCTTCGCGTTCGGTCGTTGCTGAGCCAACATTCCAAAGTCGAATTGTTTTATCAACTCCAGCGGATGCGATCGTTTTGCCGTCCGGTGTGAAAGCCAAATCGTTGATGCCTTGCCCGACTGCTGTGCGGTCGTGACTGCCGAGGAGAACCGGATTTTGACTATCGGGATACCAGAGATGGATGGTGTTCGTTGTGGTTCCAGCCGCGAGGATGCGACCATCAGGACTGAATCGAATCACACTCGCGACTGCATTATGTCCTTTAAAGGTGTCGAGGATGCGACCATTTGAGATGCCCCAGAGTTTGATCGTCTGATCGGCACTGCCCGATGCGAGAACTTCACCGTCGGAGCGGAAGCTGAGGGCTGTGACAGCTTGAGTATGGGCAGCTAAAGTTTGAATCAGAATGCCTTTTTCGACATCCCAAATTTTGATCGTCTTATCTGCACTTGATGAAGCAAGGCGTTTTCCATCTGGACTGAAGATGAGTTTGGCGATCGCAGCTTTGTGTCCACTCAATTCTGTTTCACGTTGTTGAAGTTGAGCGTCGTTTTGTCGCCAAATCTGAATCGTGTTCTTGCGCGTTGAAACGGCAAAAGTTTTTTGATCAGGACTGAGAGTGGCATTGGAAAATCCAGCACCGATTGGTGTTGAGCTACCTTCAGCCATCGAGACAGCTTGTTGAAGCGTGGCGATCGCGCTCAATTTCAAACTCTCTGGCACAAAATTCCAGGGACGATCGACGCTTTGCAACATTTGCCCCGCTTTGAGGGCGGTTGCTAAGGCTTGGCTGTCTTGATTCGACTGCATTTGCGTTGTTGCAGTGCTAGAGAGAGTTTGAACCTGATGAATCCGATCGTTGCGGTACATATAGGCTCCAATGCCTGCCATGCTAAGCGTAACGACTCCTAGCGTTTTGAGTGCCGTTGTTGCCAGTTGGCGAGTTTCAGGGGCTTGTGTACGCTCAGCCGCTTTGCTCCAGGCAGTATTCGCAGTTTGATGGAGGTTGCGGGTGGAGCGATCGAGATTTTGAACTGTATCAGTGGCGATGTGATTCGCTTCAGCCACACTTTGACGATAAAGAGTTTGACCAGAATTTGCGGCTTGGCGGGTCGCCTGGCTCAGCGAACCGATCTTTTTCGAGAGTGAGTTGCGAAGGAGGGACACTTGCTGTTTCGCCTGCGTTTGTTGGGATGTTGCAAAGTTCCCGACCGATTGGGTGGCTCCGCGAACTGTTCCATTAAACGCGATCGCTGCCGAATTCCAGCGTTTTTTTATCACGCGCTGGAAGCGCTGAACCTGCCGTTGAGTGTCAGGGCGTGTTCGAGGGGGTTTAACAGGCGCGATCGAGTCTGCAACTTCAGGCAAAGCGTGTTGAGATTCAACTGAGTGAGAGCCGAGTGCGATCGATTCTGCGAGGTCGGAAGCGGCGGCTTCGTGTTCTGGTTCGATCTCGTTGGGTGGACTTGGTTCTTGCGTCAGTGGAGCCGACTCTACCCATTCGAGGGAAACTTCCGAAACGGCAGGGGCGATTGCGATTGGCTCGACCACTTCTAACCGTGGTTCTTCGATAGGACTCGGTGCGAAGGAAATCGGAGAATCTGCAACGGGTTGTTGAATCGAGTTAAGGTCTGAGCTAGGTTCCGGTGCAGCGGAAACGTTGGCTTCTGGTTGTGTTTCCTGAAGTGAAATTGGTTCTGGGATTTCTGGTCGCGCCAGCTCGATCTCATCAATTGCTGGCTCAATGGGTGGAGTCGGTTCGACCGGAATCTCTTCGACTTCTGGAGCTTCAATTAATGGGGTTGGCAGGTTTGCGTCGAGAACAGAAGGCTCAACGAATTCGGAAACAGGCTCTTGCGCTTTTGGCAGGACTGGCTCGATCGAGATTACTTCTGGGATTGGTTCAGGAGCAGGTTGTTCAGGAACAATCTTTTGGAAGGGTGGAATCGTTGGCTCGATCGTGGTTGGTTTCTCGATCGGGGGTGGAATGAGGTTTTGCGCATCAAGCGTTGGCTTGCGTCTCGAGGCAGATCGAGCAAGCGGTGGTTCAATATCAGGTGCTTTGATCTCTGGAAATAGATACTCTAATGGATCTTTGGGGCGAACACCGATTGGGAGTTGCAGTTGGGCATTACCGAATCGAGCAGGTTTTTGCACGATGGCTTTGGAAGAACGATTTTCTCCATCTCGGTGCAGCCATTCCAACTGCTGATTCGTGCGATCGATGTATTGAATCATGCGATCGTGAACGTAATTTCCCAAAACAGAAGCTGTGACGATGCCTTGAGGATTTGCGGCTCCTCCGCGCAATCCTTCAATCAAGAAATGGCTAAAAATGCTGTGACCCAATTCGGGAAATTTCCAGGACTGTTGCTTGTGATCGCAAGACAGTAACGCTTGAAATCCGGGATTCTGAGATGCGCGTTGCCGAAACATCTCGCTCAATTGCCAGGTTGGATTATCTAAAATTTCAGGTGTATCAGTTTGCAGCGTCATTCCATTTGCATGACATGCATCTATCCAGAGGATTTGCTGTTTTGCCGCGCAGTTTCCAAGTGATCCCAAGAGACTAATCGCGCTTAATCCCGTTTGCAGCATGGCATCTTTCTGCGTGTCAGCTAAGCAGAATACGACTTGCTGCATTCGCGAGTCGAGTGCCCCATGTCCAGCAAAATAGAACAGAACCGTATCGTCTGGCTTGGCATGTTCCACAATGTCTTGCAGGCTCGATCGCACTTCGCTCAGGGTCGGGGGTAGCGCGTTATCGTGATGCAGTTTCAGGCTGGTATCAGGAAATTCCTGAATGACTTCTGTGAAGGCATCTGCCAGCCGCTGAGTATCGACTGTGGAGTATTGCAGGATCGGAAATCGCTGATCGTGGTACTGGCTAACTCCCACAAGGAGAATCCAGAGTTTCGCTTGACCAGTTTTGAGCGCGAGTTGGGCGTGACTCATGGCAAAGGAATTATTGACGCTAATTCAGAATTCGCAACAAGAAACGACGCACCCGGTAAGTTCTGCTACTTGAAATAGTCCGAATTATGTCCGATTGTGGCGTATCAGCTTCGGGTGAGTCAAATTCTAGGTTAAGAACTTCCGACGGAAAAAAGCGGCAAAAGTTCGGATCAGGCGAAAAAATTTATGGAATTGGAGGTTGCGTGAAGTGATCGTAAATTTACGGAGAGGTGGGGAGTAGGGAGAAAAAACATGCCCCACTCCCTACTCCCTACTTCGTCGGTGTAATCCGCCCCTCTTTCACCAGTGCTTGATAGATCAGCGCTGCCGCATCTGCTCGCGTTGCAGTGCGAGTTGGAGTGAGTTCTTGAGGACTGGGATATCCTGTGATGAGTCCTGAGTCGATCGCGGCTGCAACTTTCTCTTGTGACCATTTTGGCAACTGGGCTGCATCTTTAAAGTTTGTCAACGTTTGCGCTACAGGCGTTTGAGGTTGAAGTTTTAACCCTGCGGCAAGTGCGACTTGAAGCTGATATAACGGGATTTGCTGATCGGGACGGAAATCGCCTTCCGAATATCCACTCATAAATCCAGTCTGAATCGCATCATCGATCGCGGATTTTGCCCAATAATTTGCAGGCACATCTTGAAATTCAACGCTTTGTCGCTGTTTCGGTTTCCCAAATGCTTTGCCTAATAAGGAAGCAAATTGTGCGCGGGTGAGCGATTCATTTGGCTTAAAGACTCCACCGTCAAATCCGCTAATAATTCCACGACGTGACAATTCCCCAATATAAGCGCCTGCCCAAAAATCGCTGGGCACATCTGAAAATCCAGTGATTGGCTTCGCAACTCCTGGCGATGCAGGAGTATTTGGAGACGGAACCAGATTTGGCAACGCAGGATTGGGAGCCGGAACAGTTGCGATCGGCGTTTGAATACTGGGAACCATCGTTTGCACATTAGGCTGTGGTGCATCTGTCGCCTCAATTTGCGGAACAGCTAATGTCGCTTGCGGTAGAGGTGATGCGGGTGCTGTTCCGACGATCGCATTCGGTGCAGCCGTTCCACTCGGTAAAGGCGCAGAAGAAGCTGTAGGTTTTGGTGAACCTATCAGGGAGCCGAGATCAAAGCCGGAGTCTTGCTGACCCAGTGCCCAGAAGAAGATGCCCCCAATGCTAAGGAACGCCACAAACATCGCGATGAGTTCATCGGACGTGAGACGATGACGAGGATCTGGAGAAGAAGTCATTTCAGTAGGAATATTACTTTACGGAGCTTTATTCACACCCAAATCCTAAAGCAATTTTCCAACCAGCGATAGAGGGAAACGCAAAGATTGGTGAACCTTAGTTAGGATGGGCTTAAGTCGTGAGATATTTTGCAATATTTCTGGGTCGGTCAACATCTATCCCGCGTAGGGTTGCTAAGTGGTAAGCCAACAGTTGCAAAGCCACAACTGCAAGGAATGGACTGAACAATTCGGGGACTGATTTTGCGGTTATCTCGATCACATGATTTCCATGAGCACGAATCCGATCGATTGTTTTTTGTATACGAGAATCATCTTCTGTCACGATCGCTAATGTCGGAATTTCTGCGTCGAGCAATGCGATCGGACCATGAAGAAATTCTCCGGCAGCATACCCTTCTGCATGTGTGTAAGTTGCTTCTTTGAGTTTTAATGCGCCTTCTACTGCGATCGCAGTATTAATTCCCGAGCCTAAAATGATCAGATCGCGCGTTTCTTTTAGAGTTTGAGCAAGTTCGACGATTGTATTCTCATTTAGCAATTTCTCCATTTGTTGTGGGATTTGCTTGAGTGATTCAAGATGTGATGCAAATTCTCGATCGCTGAGTTTTTGATTCTCATGTGCAATTTGAAATGCTAACTTGTAAAAAAGTACAATCTGTGATGTAAATGTTTTAGTTGCAGCAACGCTTTTCTCTTCACCTGCATTTGTATAAATTGTGTGATCAGCAAATCGAGTAATTGTGCTGTCAATTCCATTGGTAATGGCAACTCGCTTCGATTGAACTTGTTGAAGTGCAGCAATTGTATCGGCTGTTTCACCAGATTGTGTAATCGCGATCGTAATTGTATTTGGAGTTTCCAGCAGTGGGGCTGAAAGAGATTCAGACGACGATCGCACTTGAGTAGGAATTTGAGCAATCTGCTCAAATAGAAATTGCCCAATCAAACCTGCGTTCAGGCTAGTTCCACATGCCAGAATGTTGATGCGATCGGGAATTCCAATTGAAATTGTCCGATCGAGTTGATGACGAATCACGTCTGGCTGTTGGTGAATCTCTTTGAGCATGAAATGAGGAACATTCATCGTTCAACCCACTTTAGAAACTGCATACGGATCTTTTCCATACCCCAAGGCGAATCGAAATGAATCAGCAACGCTCTTACTCGATAACGTCATAAACACAATCAAGCCAGCAAACGCCACACAAGCCGCAACGAGATACAAACTGCGATAGCCGACAATATTAGAAACGAGACCCAGAATCGGACCTGCCAACGCAATTCCTAAATCGAAACCCCCGACAAATAATCCAAAAATTCGTCCCCGCTCAAAAGGCTGACAGCGATCGGCAACTAATGCAATCATAATCGGCAAAAATGTGCCGCCTCCAAATCCTTCGATCGCTCCGGCTAAGAGAAATTGATTGGCATCGGTTGCTTGCCACAGAACCAGCATTGAGATGGCATAGCCCAACAGACCAGCCGTAATAAATCGACCTCGCCCATAGCGATCGCTGGCTTTTCCTGCGACAAACCGGGTTAAAAAGCTTGTGATTGCTGCTGCTGTGTAGAACAGTCCTGGATTGAGTCCAACTCCTGAATCTTTGATATAAAGCGGTACGAATGTTGCGATCGCACCAAATGCGATGCCGACGAGCAGCATGGTAATCGTTGGAACTCGAATGCGATCGCTGATCAACAACTGCCAGAACTGATCTTTTTCTTTTTGGTCTTGAGGAGCATACATGACAGGCGGAGCTTTCACAAACATCGCACAAGTCATGCTAATCAAGCCAAGAATTGAACTCATCACAAACACAGGTGCATAAGTCGTCAACTCTTGCAAATATCCGCCAAGCGCTGGTCCTAATGCCATTCCAATCGGATTGACCAAGCTCATGTAACCGATCAACTCCCCGCGATTTTCTGGCGGTGCAAGATCAACGACCAGTGAACTATAAGCGGTTGTGAAAGCTGCAATACTCAGTCCATGAAATGCTCGAATCAGCATCAGGACTGGAATCGATTGGGTCAGTAAATGACAGACTGGAGCAAGGGTTGCGGCTGAAATTCCAATCAGTAGGACAATCTTTCGTCCCTGCTGATCGGCTGTCTGACCAGCTTGAGGACGAAAGAGTAATAACCCGATCGCAAATGCTCCCATCACCATACCAAGTTGATCATCGGGCGCGCCGATCGATTTGACATAGAGGGGCAAGGTGGGAAGCAGGCTTGCTAGACTTGCCCAAAATAGCAATCCCGCCGTAAATAGCACCCCTAAATTCCGCTGCGTCCGAGGGGTCAACTTGGCAAACGTACTCAAAATCCTGTCCTGTGCAATGAAGAGATCTTAGGATAGCAAACTGTTTAGCCTCCTGCGAGCAGTGCAGGCATCAACACACCCTCGATCGCATGAATCACGCCATTTTCTGCCAAGATATCGGCTTGTGCGATCGCCAGATCATTCACTTTGATGCCGCCTTGATGATCGACTGCAATCACTGAGCCTTCTAAAGTAGGTGCTTCTTCAATCTCAGTCAAATCCTCAAACCTCACGTCTCCTGGCAAAACGTGATAGCTCAAGACTCTCCGTAGTTTGGGCAAGTCTTGTAGCAATTCATCTAGCATTCCCACTGGTAATTTTTCAAAGGCTGCATCGGTGGGAGCGAGCAGTGTAAAAGACCCATCGAGATTTTCTAATTCGGGTGCGATTCCGGCTTTGTCGATCGCGCTCAACAACGTCTTAAATGATCCGACTTCAGCCGCTGTTTGCAAAAGATTCGTCATTGTTTTCGTGTCCTGTACTATTGCTCTTTCTCTAAGGAAAGAACATTGCCCGCCTAACTCGCATCGAACGTAAGAGAGAACTCATTTCTTACAAGCGTCTATAAACGATCGAAAGAATCTCTGATGCGCTGGATCTTGCATGGACAATTCTGGATGCCATTGCAACGCGATCGCCCAAGGATGCTCTGAATGCTCTAACGCCTCGATTAATCCATCGTTGGAGCGAGCCGCCAACTTCCACACATCCGAATGAAACTCAACTGCCTGATGATGCCAAGACACAATATTCATCTGAGTCTTGCCTAATAGCTCCGACAATCGGCTCTCAGCTAGTACTTCAATCTCATGGGGAATCGGACGACGCGGATTATCTAACCGATGATCAATGCTATCTCCAAAGACTTCGGGCACATGCGGAATCAATCCACCTCCCGTTGCCACAGTCAAAACCTGCATTCCCCGGCAAATCCCCAGTACTGGAATTTCCCGCATCAATGCTAACTTTGCTAGCGTAATCTCAAACGTATCGCGATCGTCATCTATCCCGTAAATCTCAGGATGATCTTCGCCATTGTAATGAATCGGATGAATATCCCCGCCTCCGGAGAGAATCAACCCATCGATCGCATCGAGCAACGATTCAAGATGACTTTGAGTAGGAGGAAGCAAAATTGGATTGCCGCCAACCGATTGCACTGCATCTACATAAGTTCCAGGTAGCACAACTTCATTGGTCGCATTGCGGCTGTGGGTCGTAATTCCGATTAAGGGCGCACGAGTCATAGTCTGAGTGAGAGAACAATGACAATAGCTTAACCAGTTCTGCTCGATTGGATCGAGTACATTCGCTACTAACTAGATGCACTGGTGTAGAATCTCAGCGCAAATCGCCAAAAACTGTGTGCAACAAATAAAAGTGCGATCGCTAAACCTCCCGCTCCAAGCATCCATTCAAACTCGACTCGTCCTAACATGGCTTCGGCTGGAATGGTCGTGAGAAAAGCAACGGGAACAATAAACGTAAAAAAGAATTGATACGCGATCGGATAAGCTGCCATCGGATACCGTCCTGCTTCAATCAATCCCCGCAACACTTCCGTCACATTGTAGATTTTGACAAACCAAATGCTTGTCGCCCCCAATATGAACCACAAGCTATAGAGAATTGCTAATCCGAAAACTAATGGAATCAGACTGAGCAAATACGCATTCGCCCCAATCCCTAATCGAGTGCCCGCATAAAAAATGACGATCGTGCCAAAAATAATATCGGGAATTCCCCAAGGTGAGATGGTATGCCCAGACAACCAAAACTGAGAACTAATCGGTTTTAGCAACACAAAATCCAAGGTTCCTTCCTGCACATGTCGCACAATTCGGTTCAGATTGGGTGCGAGAAAGGTACTGGAAAAGCCTTCTAGTAATGTGAATACTCCCACAACGATCAATGCTTCTTCCCATCTCCATCCAGCAAAGGTGTAGCCTGTTCGATAAAAGAGAAATAATCCAAACCAACTTCCGACTAATCCGCCTAAGCTTGTCAGTGCCGCGATTAGGAAGTTAATGCGATACTCTAGTTCAGCAGCGATCGCAGTACTCCAGAACAATCGCAGCACTTGAAAATACCGTCTCATGCTCCCATCCCCGAATATTGTTTCAAGCCTTGCCGCCACAACCAACGATTGAGCGCGAGAAATCCGACAATCCAACCTGCCATCACTAAAAATCCTTGCGCTGGATTCGTTGGTAATCCAACCAGCAAGCTTGCTGGAAAATTGACTAAATAAGGGAACGGCGTAAACAAAGCGAGTGTTTTCACGACAGGCGGAAAGACTTCAAGCGGTGCAATCACCCCAGACAAAAATAGATACAGCAAAAACCAGAATTCTTGCAATGAACTTGCCCGCTCTGTCCAAAACGCACAGAGTGCCAAAGTGTACTGAATCAGAAAGTTTAGCGAGAAAGCTAATACGATCGACACCACAAACAGCAACACTGTTCCAACGCTCGGAACCCAGATTGCAGTTGGGTAAAGGAGAAAGAATAAAACAATCAGCAATATCGCAAAAGGAATCCGAGCAAACCGTTCTGAAACATGCGAAAACATATGATGCCAAGCCGGATCAAGCGGTTGTAACAATCTGAGTGAGAGCTTGCCTTCGACAACTTCCCGTTCAAACTCCCAAATCACCCACACAACCGTCAATTGCCGCACTAAAAACACGGATAAAAAGTAGCGTGCAAAATCGGTAGGAGAAAGTCCAAAATTGCTTTGCTGAGCAGCTTGTATCCACACTCCCATCAAAATAATGGGCAATGATCCTGAAAGCACCCACAGAATTAACTCTGCTCGATATTCCACCATATAGGCGTAATACACCAGCAGCAAGGTTTTGAACACACGAAAGAACCGTTTCATTGGCAATTGAGTTTTTTCTGACTATCGCCCATTATCGCAGTCAGAACATCCCTCAATGGGATCGAGTCAGAATTTGCAGATGCAGAACGGGAAGGCAGACTCGTTATCCCGTCCGCGCCTGAATTAACTCGCCTCCGATTTCAACAATCGATCGAGCAATGAAGCTGGACGCTGAGCATATTGCCACGCAAACGCATGACGAAACGCTGCATCCTGACAAGCCTGCAACTCTTCAAACCCAATCACATCCTGTGTCAGAAGCGTTTCATACTCAAACGGCAGTCGTACATCATTCAAACCCGCATTATCTGTACAGATCGCAATATCAACGCCTGCGTCAAAGCATTGATCAAACACCTGTTTGAGTTGGCGAATCTCCTGAAGCGTTCCCGTTTTCAGATAAGTCGTCGGACAAACCTCCAAACATTGCTTCCGTTGCGCGACTTCTTTCAACAGATGCGGATACCGAAGCGGAATCTGAATCCCATGCCCGATGCGATTCAAAAATGGCAGCAATTCCGGATAATGTCCTTCCGTTTCATACAAATGGCAAGTCGCTTTGATATTGAGCGATCGAGCATATTCAAACAACTCGATAAACTCTTCCATTCGCTCCCCATAGTAGGCATCACCGCCTGCCAAATCGATCGCGCAAATATTCTCCGGCATCTGCGCCGCCAAATCTACGATCGCTCGATTCACCTCATACGGCAGCTTCGAGTGCATACACAGGATTTGACTACTGACGATCGGATACTCTTTCAATCGACTCGATCGCCCCACAATCTGAGCAATTTCAGTCATTTGCTCAATCCGACGCGATTGATCCAAATTCGGATTCGTTCGCAAATAAGGCGTATAGCGAAGCTCCAAATACGCCAAATTCTCGAAAATATAAGCTCCGCGCATCAAACGATAAATGAAATAGGGCAACGCTTCCGCCGTTTGCACCCCTTCCACGATCGTATGCAATTCCAAGTACTCATCCAAGGTATTGCGAGGTCGAGTATAAAAATCCTCAAACTCCGGATAATTGGAAAACCGTTCAATTAAATCTGATTCACTTCGTTCTAAATAACGCCAGAGAATCCGAGGCACAACCGATCCACCCAAGTGACGATGCAATTCTGCGTATAAAGCCACAAGCACCTCTTCTATGATTCTGATGATTTGTTCTCTATTCTGACGTGTTCTTTTAAACTTGTCTGGGTCTTTGCAATACCAAAATCCAAACTTCATTACGACACTCGGTAAAACTCGGAACGCCCCTTCGCCTTATACAATTGAGAGACACTGTAAACTTCGATTAATCCCCGTAAGGAAACAACAATGGATTTGGTTGCACTCCAAGGCGTTTTAGATAATCTGTCATTTGCTGTGTTATTCGCCACAATGCTGATCTATTGGGTTGGTGCAGCCTTTCCCCAGGTGCCTTACGCATCGACTCTGGGGACGGCAGGAATGGCGATCGCAAATCTCTCTACGGCTGCACTCCTTGCTGCTCGCTGGATCGAAGCAGGCTATTTCCCCCTCAGCAATCTTTACGAATCGCTCTTTTTCCTGGTCTGGGGCATTACCACGATGCACTTGATCGCTGAAAATATGAGCAAAAGCAATCTCGTCGGCATTGTCACAGCGCCCGTTTCAATGGCAATCACGGCTTTTGCCGCTCTGACGCTACCCGATACGATGCAGGCTTCTGCGCCATTGGTTCCTGCCTTGAAATCCAATTGGCTGATGATGCATGTCAGCGTCATGATGCTCAGTTATGCAACTTTGATGGTGGGATCGCTTTTGGCGATCGCGTTTTTAGTCGTCACTCGCGGACAGAATATCGAACTTCGAGGCAGTTCTGTCGGAACAGGTAGTTACCGCGAAAAATCCTATCAACTTCATCGCTCTGAAGAGGTGAGTGTCAATTCAGGTGGAACTGCAGTTTTAGAGAAGACCACCCTTTCTCCGCAACGTCTAACTCTTGCAGATACCTTGGACAATATTAGCTACCGCGTGATTGGACTTGGCTTTCCGCTGTTGACGATTGGCATTATTGCAGGAGGCGTTTGGGCGAATGAGGCTTGGGGTTCTTATTGGAGTTGGGATCCCAAAGAAACGTGGGCATTGATCACGTGGCTAGTTTTTGCGGCTTATCTGCATGCGCGCATCACCAAAGGCTGGCAAGGTCGTCGTCCTGCTATCCTTGCCGCAGTAGGATTTGTCGTGGTTTGGGTCTGTTATTTAGGGGTGAATCTTTTGGGTAAAGGACTCCATAGCTACGGATGGTTCTTATAATGCACAAGAGAACGCGATCGACGAGGATTGAGAATGGATAACGGATTTACCCCAATGAATGATGATGAAGTCTTGTTCGTCGATCGCGGTCGCGTGTTGATGACCAATCCGACGTTCAAGGTGAGTGAATTCCTTGACCAGTTGGCACAAGCGGTCAGCGATCGAGAAGGGGAATGGACAGAAGATAACGAAGCCTGGTTTGAGGATGGTTTAGAGTGTGAAGCACTGCGCTTCAATTCAGGCACAGGCTGGCAACGTGGCAGAGTCAGAATTCGCCTAGAATTTGCGCCGTTGAAACCGCAAGAACGATTACCAGAGCGCTCCTCGGCACGCCAACCGGATGTGCTCCAGCCAGAACCGCTCACCGATCGTTTGCGTCCGCGCAACATCGATGACATTTACTCTAACGACGACTATTAATGTCATATGGTTTGGGTTTTACGCGCTCACGATCGTAGCCTGCCCTTTCATTGCGGTCGGCAAAATTGCTAACACTGCCGGAGCTAAAGGCTTCAAATCTGCCAAACGGTTAGAAGATGCTTGCAAAACGATGACTGCAATATCGAATGCTGGCAGGTTTTGTTGGAACGCTAGGTTACGATCGACCGTAAGGAAAACATCGAACTCTAATGCTGCAAGTTCAAGCAGTTGCCCGTCTTTGATTCCTGCCCATCCCATTTGCGGAACAGGTTTCACGTCATAGTCAGAGAACTCTCTTGCCAGCCTACGATCGATACACTCGTCTAACAAGAGGTTCATGCTAAGCGACCATCCTGACAATTTGTTTCTCTGCCTCTTCTAGTAAGGCAATGACCTGTTCTCTACTGACCGTTGGAAATCCGTCTAGAAAATCATCGATCGATTCTCCTGCTTTTAGGTAATCCAAAAGAGTCTGCACAGGAACTCTAGTGCCTACAAAAACTGGCGTTCCGCCCATAATTTCAGGAGATGAACTAATTACTGAAGAGTGTTTTGACATGAGTTTCAAAGTTTGAATAAATTTCGCTTTTATCGCTTATCGATTCTAGTAGAGTCATATCGGCTGAGTTTTGATCTCTCCCGATATTGTGCATTTCATCACTTCATCACTTCTCGTCCTATCATAATTGGACTACGGTTCACTTGAATTGACTTCTTGCTACCATGGCGAGTTCTTGGACACCTCTCCACGCCAAAATTCATCGCACTCTTCGTAGCCGATCGCTACTTCCAAAACACGAATCGATTCTAATTGCGCTCTCCGGGGGTCAGGATTCTCTCTGTCTCGCTCAACTTCTCATCGATTTACGCGATCGTTGGAATTGGCATCTCGCGATTGCTCATTGTGATCATCGCTGGCGCGCCGACTCCCAAGCCAACGCTGATCACATTGCGACTCTCGCTCAATCCTGGAATCTCCCCTTCTATCTCAAAACTGCCGATTCTCCTCCCCCCAACGAAGCGTCCGCAAGAGAATGGCGATACGCTCAACTGCAATCGATTGAAGGATTTCACACCATCGTTACTGGGCACACTGCCAGCGATCGCGCTGAAACTCTTTTATTTAATCTAATCCGAGGCAGCGGAGCAGATGGGTTAAGCTCGCTCAATTGGACACGTCAACTGACTCCAACAGTCAAACTGGTACGACCCTTGCTCGAAATCATGCGATCGCAGACTGCTGAATTTTGCCGCGATCGCAACCTTCCCATCTGGCAAGACAGCACAAACAATGATCTAGCCTATGCGCGCAATCGCATTCGCCAAGAGTTGCTTCCTTCCCTCAAGCATAATTTCAATGCTCAAGTCGAATCCCATCTCGCCCAAACGATGGAACTCTTATCCGCTGAAGTGGAATATTTAGAAACAGTCGCTTCAGAATTCTATGAAACCGCGATCGACATAACTTCTCAAAGTCTCGATCGCACCATTCTTCGTAAAATTCCTCTCGCGATTCAGCGCAGAGTCATTCGTCAATTTCTGATGCGATCGCTCAATTTCAACCCAAACTTCGAGCAAGTCGAAAAATGCGTTGGATTGATTACGGCTCCAAATCGATCGCGCACTGATCCGTTCATCGAAAAAACGATCGCAGAAGTCAACGCAGATCAGATTCAACTCAAGTCCCTCGACTAACCTCACTCAAAGAATTCCAAGCTCAGAGTGACGAAATTCTCACCACTCTTTAAAGTCCTCTAAGTTTTGGAATCGAGGGAGATTTAACTCCCTCCAATCGAAGCAAGAAACATCGATTAAGCCATCGCAAATTCCGGCTTTCGAGTCAATTCTGTAATCGCCCGCTTCATGTCTTCGATCGCAGAGTGCTGTCCACCTGACTGTGCAATCACTTCCAGATGTTGACGCATTGTTGTAATCGAATCCTGAATCGGTTGCAGCATTTCTTGATACAGGGCAACTCGTCCTGCCAGTTCTGCTGCTGAAACTCGCTGAGATTGCAATGCTTCCTCAAGTTGCTTCAACTCATTCCGCTTTGCTTCTTGCTCACCCGATTGTGAATTCACGTAATCCTGAGCCTGTTGAATCGCAGATTCAATCTCTCGAATTCTTGCCTCAACTTGTTGCAACTCTTCCGACTGCTTTTGACGTTGCGCTTCGATCTGAGCAAATACGATCGATAAATCCAAGCCACTGTCTTGATCTGCTTCAGCCCCACCTCGACGAATCAGAACGGCTTTATGCTGACGCAGTTGCAATTCTTTCTCTCTCAAACTCCGGCGCTGACCAACCAAGGTCTGATTGAGAAATTCGTAAGCATCCTGCTCATCCGTCAATTCGTTTTCGAGACTCATGCGATCGAACTCACTCGCCTGAGCAATTCTATTTTTAAGTTCTTGAATCTCTTTCTCTTTCAAGCGAAGTTCTTCTTCTTGCCCATGTACAAATTGAGAAGACTGGTCAAACTCGCCCTGTAAGCTCTGGACAATTGATTTAAGTTCCTCGATCGGCAAATTCTCCAGTTCTTGAATATCAACCTGTACCTCTCCACCTCCACCTGCGATCGCGGTTTGCAGATGTTGATGTAAATCAGAATGATATTGAATCTGTGCAGTCAGCGATTGTGCAATTTCTTGCTGGCTCTTTAAGACCGACTGCTGCGACTTGATCTCAATTTTGGCATTTTCGAGCGACTCTTGTGCTTGGTTCCAAATATGCCACTGCTCAGCAACGTAATCTGCTTTCTGACCGACTTCTTGGCGCATTTGCTCGGTTAACTGCCGTTGTTCTTCTAGTATTTGCCAATGATGGCTGAGCAGATTTTGCTGGTAGTCTACGAGTTCATTGCACTGCCGAACCGTTTCGGGAAGAGTTGCTGATTCAGTGAAGCGATCGAGCATGTGACACAGTTCTTGTGCCTTTGCCTCATCTAACACACAAGCACCGAGTAATTCCTCTTTGCGTTCTTCTAGCTGTTGTCTTTGCCCTTGCAACTGCTCCCAAGCGCCAGCCATTTCTTGACGATTGCGTTCTAGCTCTTCTTGCTGACGCATCACCTCTTCACGAACAGCTTGAAACTCTTGGCGTTGTTGCTCCATTTGTTGGCATTCAATTTCCAACTGCTGCAACTCTTCTTGCCGAGCTTCCATTTCCATTTCGCGGCGAGTTAACTCCTGACTTTGATAAGTCAGCGACTCATTCCATTGCTCAATTTCCTCTTCTTTCGTGCGAATTTTTTCTTGCAGTCGCGAAAAAGTCTGCAAAATGTTCGCAATCGGGCGACCTGCTTCCTGAACGCGCTGTACCTGCTTGTTGCCCGTTAAATCAACCAGTAAAAGTGACCCAGGACTAAATTTATTCGCTTCTTCTGAGGGAATCACTTCTTCTGCGGTAATCGTGCTCCAATTCTGTTCACCTCGCTGACAAGCCAGTAACTTCAGTTCAGACTTGCCACCGCCCATGATTCCGCCTTTCTTCTGAATCACTTCTGCTAGATACAGCACAACTAAAAGCTCTCCTATTCGATGCCCAATGCTTCGCTTAATGTGCCCGAATTGTTTGCGTTCTACCCAACTCACTGAAAAAAACTATCATGCTACGAAATCTCACCTTGCGAAAAATCCGGTTCACCTGAGCATTAATAGATACAATGTGTGGACAATTCACGTAGCTCTCATTCTGGGGTCTCCGTGAATGCCGAATTGTCTCTATAGCACAACTCTATGCAAGGTCAACTCAGCGAAATTGACATTAGGAGTATCCTGCAACTGATCGAACTGGGTCAGCGCACAGGAGAATTGTTCGTTGAAGCGTACTCACCTTCTGGTGTCGTGCATCGTCGATCGCGCAATCACCCCTCTTGGTTTGTCTTTTTCCTGAATGGTCAAATTGTCTATGCAGGGGAAACCGAATCAGATCTGTCTCGCTTAAGAGATTACTTGCATCGGTATCGGGCTGAAACTACGATCGACCAAATTCCTGCTTCGTCGATCGCGACTTTCAATACGCCAGAATACGGCTGCTTGTGGGCGTTACTCGAAAATCATCTCGTGACACCCGCTCAAGGACGCAGCATTATTCAAGGCATGGTGCGTGAGACATTATTTGATCTGCTGAGTTTACATCAAGGCTCTTTTATTTTTGAGCTAGGAAACGCCCTGACTCCGCAGCTATTGACGATGGAAATTGCACCCTTGGCGAGAAATGCGTTGAAGCAAGTCCAAGAGTGGAAACAGCTTCATCCGTATTTACATACTCCCGACCAATGTCCCATCATTGTCGATCGAGAGCAGTTATCCGCAGCTTTACCGAAAGCCACTTATCAACTGCTCGATCGCTATACCGATGGACAAACCTCAATTCGGCAGATCGCGCGTTATTTAAACCGTGATATTTCTGCCGTCGCGAGGGCAATCTATCCGTATGTTCAGCGCGGTTGGCTACAACTCAACGCCGTTCATCCTTCGGTGCATTCTACTTCTCGCACTCCTTTAGAATTGGGACTCAATGCTAAGGCTCCAAAAGTCCTTTGTATTGATGACAGTTCAACCGTGTGCAAGGCAGTAGAATTAATGCTGGATCGCAACGGGTACGATATCAGTACGATCGAGAATCCACTGACTGCACTGAGTCTTGTCTTTCAAATTAAACCGGATTTGATCCTCTGCGATATTGCGATGCCAGAACTCGATGGCTACGAACTTTGTGCCATGTTGCGACAATCCACAGCATTTCGGCAGACTCCAATTTTGATGCTGACTGGGAAAGATGGATTCATCGATCGTGTCCGAGCACGCATGGTTGGAGCTACAGACTATTTAACGAAACCTTTTGGAGAGCATGAGATTTTGATGTTATTAGAAAAATATGTTGGGGTTGGACATCCTGAAATCCTGACAACCACACAGCAAGTTTTAGATGCGTTAGAGGCGGAATTAAATTTAAATGCCTCGTAAAAATACTTGATTTTTGAATGGTATCAGATTAATTCAGTATTTGCGGGTACTTTGTTAGTAATGATTCAAGGTCAACAGGGGCGAGTTTCTCCCGTCATCGGTTTAGCCAAGCTCACAGGTAGGGGGTTATGAGTACAGTTTTAGTCGTGGAAGATAGTGTCACCCAAAGAGAGATGATCACTGATCTGCTTAAGGGAAGTGGCATTGAGGTGACGATCGCGACCGATGGCGTTGAAGCCTTGGAACACATTCAAGGGCATTGTCCTGATCTTGTGGTTTTGGATATTGTCATGCCTCGAATGAATGGCTATGAGGTTTGCCGTCGGCTCAAAGCCGATCCCAAAACTCAGAAAGTGCCAGTCGTGATGTGTTCGTCCAAAGGAGAAGAGTTCGATCGCTATTGGGGCATGAAGCAGGGGGCAGATGCCTATATTGCTAAGCCCTTTCAGCCCACTGAACTCGTCGGTACAGTCAAACAATTGTTGCGCGGTTAGGAACAGTCGTAATGGTGGGAAGTCCAGATTTCTTAACAGGAAGAGGGCAGGATCAAGCGCCCGAATTTCAGGAGTTAGAAAGCCCCGAAGGTGAGTTGCATTTGCGATTTTACACACCCTCTGGAGCTGAGTTTGCGTTACCTGCCACTGGAATTCGAGAAGTCCTTTCTCCATCCCCAGACCGGATTACGCCTGTTCCGAACGTTTCGCCGCTTCTGCTTGGCACACTCAATGTTCGAGGGCGTGTCGTTTGGGTGGCAGATTTGGGTCAATTCTTGGGCGATGCGGCTTCCCTCAACACCGATCGCCCAGAGATTTCGGTGATTGCGATTGAAGATCAAGACATTATGTTAGGGCTAGCGGTTGATCGGATTCTAGGAATGGAATGGCTCGATATCGAGAATGTCCAAGCGACGACGGCGGCTCCCGATAGTGTTGCACCCTTCTTGCGCGGAGAGTGGGTACTCGGTCAAGATGGGAGCCAATGTTTGCGCCTGCTCGATCAGGTGGCGATTTTGCGATCAGCGAGGTGGGCAGCATGAAACAATGCCTAATTGATTCTTCACATTATTCAGATCAATTTGTAGATTCTGTAAAGGAACAGGGGAACTATTTTGCAAAGGAAAGTTCCCTGAACGGTAAAGATTTATTTGCTGAGGGGGGAGGCGAAAACTTGAAATTTTTTTCGGTACATTTCGCCATACTAGGTCGCAGCATGTATTATTCTCACTTTACCCTAACTGCTCCTATTTTCAAATCCCGTTTTCAGAGCAGCACGTACTTGCAGGAGGAGGCATATGGCACGAGGAAATGAATTCGCTCAAGAATATCAGCAGGCAGAGCGCGCCTATATGCAGGGCAAGTATGAAGAAGCGGCTGGCATCGTCGATCGCTTAGTTGATAATTATCCTCAAGATCCTAGTGCTCGACTCTTACGGGGTCACATCTACTGCTATGGCTTACAAAAGTATGATGTGGCGCAAGAGCAATACCAGTCTGTTCTCGATCTCACCTCTGATCCAGAATTTGTTGATTACGCGAATAGTGGTCTGGCTTATGCGGGTCAATTTTCAGATAGCTCTGCCGATAGCTTTGCAGATACCAGTCTAGAAACAGATTATTCAGGATTTGACGAATCTGCTTATCTATCACAAGAATCTGCAAATTCACTGGATGACTTCGCATTCGATGACGATTTCAAAGCAACTACAGAAGAATCGTCGTCTTTTGGAAATCCCTTTGGCGCACAGCACAACGGTGATGGTTCAAAAGTTGGAGCTTCGATCGGGTTAGATGATCCGTTTGCAGTTTCAGCTTCATCGGATGCGCCGTTCTCAATGCAGGACGAATCCGTAGTGAGCCAAGACTTCTCGAATGCACTGGATGATTTTGATCAAGTCTTTGCCTCAGATGATGAGCCTTCGCACGGCAGCATGTCTACAGTTTCAACTGATCCAGGCATGTCCCAGGGAGACATGGCTGTTCCAATCAGTCGCGTTACAAGTCGGGATACCAGTGAAGAAACTTTGTTTATGGCGGCTCCGGGCTTCTATGATGAGCAAGCTGCAGCTGCATTCGAGATGCCAACTGAGCAGAACAAATTTGCGCCGATCTACGATGAGCCGCAAAACGGCAGTCGAAATCATCCGGTCTCAACGCCAGGCAATCAAAGCAATGTTGATTTCCTAGACGATTTTGAAGACTTTGATGATCTGGGAAATCTTTCAGATTTTGATCTATCTGAGGATTCAGCCGGATTTACCAGTCCTTCGATTGGAAGTGCGTTTGGATTCAATTCAAATATGTCCGCTGCTTCGGACAGCGCTGAAGTTGATTTTGGGCAAGGTTCGGATTTTGCACCTTCTAATAGAGATGGTTCAGCCTTCCAGGATGATGAACTTTTCAGCATGTCCAGCACAACTGAACAGGTCCCAAGTTTTACGACTCAATTAGATGTTCCAAGTTCAGAACCGACTCCGACTGTTGAACAAGGTTGGTTAGCTCCACTTGAGAATGCTTCATTCGCAACTAAGCAGTTGATTGCTGCTGGAGCTGCTGGGATTGTCTCAGCAGTAGCGGTTGCAGTGGTTAGCTTTGTCGCTTCCAATCAGGCGGCTCAAAACAATAATGGAGCTGTTGTTTCTCAGCTGCGCACAACTGGGATTGTGATGGCTCTGGCGAGTGGTGTTTGCGGTGGTGGTGCAGCATTTGCGGTCGGTCAAATGACTGCTCGGCATATGAAGCGATCGACCGATGACCTCAAAGCCCAATTTGATTCGGTCTGTCAGGGCAATCTTCAAGCACGGGCTACTGTTTTTGCAGAAGATGAGCTTGGTCAACTCTCGACCAACTTTAACCAAATGACTCGTGTGATTCTGACTACGACCAGCGAGGCGCAACGTAAGGCAGAAGAACAAGAGCAAGCGAAAGAAGATTTACAGCGCCAGGTGATTCGCTTACTCGATGATGTAGAAGGTGCGGCTCGCGGTGATTTGACGGTACAAGCAGAGGTTACTGCTGACGTCCTTGGAGCGGTTGCTGACTCATTCAACTTAACCATTCAGAACCTGCGTGAAATCGTTCAACAGGTAAAACAAGCTGCACGTCAGGTCAGTAAGGGTTCCACGGAAAATGAGATGTTCGCTCGCAGTTTGTCTTCTGACGCATTGCGTCAAGCTGAAGAACTCGCGGTAACCCTGAACTCTGTACAGGTGATGACCAACTCAATTCAGCGTGTAGCAGAGAGCGCTCGTGAAGCCGAAGAAGTCGCAAGAACTGCGTCTTCGACTGCCTTGAAGGGCGGTGAAGCGGTAGAACGTACTGTGGCTGGTATTCTCGAAATTCGAGAAACAGTGGCAGAAACGACGCGTAAAGTTAAACGACTCGCGGAATCTTCGCAAGAGATTTCTAAGATTGTTGCCTTAATTTCGCAGATTGCGTCTCGAACCAATCTTCTTGCATTGAACGCCAGTATTGAGGCAGCAAGAGCAGGAGAAGCAGGACGAGGATTTGCAATCGTTGCAGATGAAGTTCGACAGTTAGCAGACCGAGCCGCAAAAGCGTCGAAAGAGATTGAACAAATCGTATTACAGATTCAAGGTGAAACTGGATCAGTAATGACCGCGATGGAAGAAGGAACTCAACAAGTTATCGAGGGAACCCGGCTCGCTGAACAAGCGAAGCGCTCACTCGAAGACATTATTCAAGTATCGAGCGTCATTGACACACTTGTGAGATCAATTACCGCCGATACGGTTGAGCAGACCGAAACTTCACGGAATGTCGCTCAAGTGATGCAATCCGTGGAATTGACTGCACAAGAGACTTCGCAAGAAGCTCAACGCGTGTCAGGGTCACTGCAAAACCTAGTAGGGGTTGCGCGTGACTTGCTAACGTCGGTAGAACGATTCCGGGTAGAAACTGTTGATCGGAAGTAAAAACGATTCTGCTCAATCATTTTTGTGCCAGATCGAATAACTTCCAGTACAGTAAAGCCAATTGTACGGAGTGTTCTCACCTTGGTGAAACGCCACCCCAACTGAGATGACTTTTTCATTCTCATTGGTCATTTTCATCCCAGAGGCTCAACCAGTCTCAACGGAGATTACTCATCTACAGAAAGGACAGTGTGATGCAGCCGGAACAACAGCAGCGAATCATGGGCTACTTTATTGAGGAGGCAAAAGACCATCTCAATACGATCGAGCAGGGTTTGCTGAATCTGCAAGACACCATGACAGACCCAGAAATGGTAAATGAGGTCTTCCGAGCGGCACACTCGGTGAAAGGTGGTGCGGCGATGTTGGGCTTGAACAGCATTCAGAAGACCGCCCATCGGTTGGAGGATTACTTCAAAACCTTGAAGGAAACGCCCACAATTCAATCTGATCAAAAGCTAGAGACGCTCTTGTTAAAGGTGTTTGATACGCTAAAAGAGCATTTAGAACAACTGCAAATGCCGACTGGGTTGGATGAGGATGAGGCACAAGCAGCGCTGGTCACGTTGGAACCTGTCTTTTCGGAAGTTGAATCACATCTAGCGCAATTAGAACGCAAGGCATCTGCAGGTTCAAGTAAGGGAACGGTGATTCAAGCTGAGAGTGTTTTGCAAGATAATGCTCTACTGTTGATTTTCCAAAACGATGTTCCAGCGCAATTGCGGGAAATGCTGCAAATCTTCCGGCAAGCAGAGACAAATCTGGATGCACGAGTTCGCTTACAGGAAATTTGTGCGGGCTTGAAAGGACTTGGAGAAGCATTTGGATTGGCGAGCTGGAGTCAGCTGATTGAAACAGCCAGTCAAGCGATCGGTAATTCTCAGAATGCATACCGAGACCTGGCACCACTTGTGATTACTGAGATCAAGTTGGCACAGGGACTGGTGTTAGCAGGACGAGAAAAAGAGATTGCACCGAGCCATGCTTTACAGGCAATGGCTCCGGCTACGGCTGAAACGGCTGAAACAGATCTAGAATTGGCAGACTTCTTTGCGATCGCCAACACAGAGAGTTCAGAAGAGCTAGACTTCTCTGGCTTAGATTTTGCAACAACCTCTACGGATGCTGCGGATGATCTGAGCTTGGATGATATGTTTGCTGCATCAGATGCGGAAACAGATGACTTGAGCGCATCGAATCTGGATGAAATGTTCGATCTAGCAGTATCTGATAGTGTAAGTGCCTCGGATGATCTGAAGTTAGATGGCATATTGGATTTATCAGCGTTAGATGATCTCCCATCTGAAGAAGTTCTTTCTTTCGATGGCAATGGCGCTGATATGGGAATGGACGAACTCAATAGTCTTGCTGACCTATTTGAAGGTGAAACGCCGGATCTGGGAGCAACTTGGCAGCAGGAAGAAGTCATTGATCTAGAAGTAACTTCTTTTGAGGCGAATCATTCGGAAAGTCATAGTTTTGGCAGTATGTTCTCTGAAGCATCTGAAGAGTTCGGTTCAGATGATTTAGCAGAACTGTTGAGTGGAGAAGCGTCAGATTTAGGAAGTGCTCTATCATCTGAGGCGGCTGATGAGTTTGAATTGCCTGATTTTTCTGACGATATTACTGAATTTGGAGTGCCTCCTACGCCGATCGAAGATCAAGCCATCGATAATCTAGGTTTGGATGAGCTAGACGGCTTGGATTTAGTAGCAGAGAGTAATTTACCTGTGAGTGGGTTTGAAGAAGCTGAAGGCTCTTTAGACAACCTAGGTGAGCTATTTGCAGGACTAGACGATAATGATTTAGGATTGGCTGCTGCAGGCGAATCTGCTGTAGAAGAAGCGCTTACATTCGATTCTGCTGATTTAGAAAATATCTTTGAAGAAAATCCGTCTGATGGACTGAATCTTAACGAATTTGAGATTGAACCTGCTGAAGAAGATGTCTCAACGAATACACCTGCTGAATCTCTGGAAGTAGGTTCAGCAGCAGTGCTATCACCTAATACGTGGGATAGTTTGGATCTAGAGATAAATTCCGACGATTTTCTGGTTGAAACCGAAATTCTCAATGGTCAAGCTGATGCAGAGCAGCTTTTCGATGAGAACGAGTTGGAACTAGGTGGGCTTGAAGATTTAGAACTTGAAGATCTGAATTTGGGACTAGATGACTCAGAAACTCTCAATGGTCAAGCCGCTGCTTCACAGCTTCTTGATGACTCAGATTTCGGGCTTGATGGCTTTGAAGAGGCGGGATTAGAAGATTTAGAATTGGGACTAGATGCTTCGGAAGAGGCGGGATTAGAAGATTTAGAATTGGGACTAGATGCTTCGGAAGACGCTGTTCTTAATTCTCTCTTTTCTGAAGGATCAGCAGAGGGAGACTCGATCAAGGATTTGGCACTCGAATCACAGTCATCTCTGTCTGAAGATTTACAGTTGGGTGAATTGCTCAGTGAATCAGACTTCAACCAAAACGGTTCAGCTGCTTCTAAATTGGATGAGTTAGGTTTTGAGCATGAGGGCGATCTGAATCTTGATGGATTGGATCAGCTTGGCATTGAAGAAGATAGTCTCTTTGAAGCAACGAACAACTTTTCTGCACCCAACGATGTACTTGCAGATCTCTTAGATTTCTCTTCAGATGAGGCTGAGCTAGAAGCGGAACTTAATCTTGAGAGTTCATCGTCGATCGATGCAGAGGATGCTCTTGCCGATTTGTTAAATTTCTCAAGCACAGAGCCAGATTTTGATGAAGAATTAGGACTTGCCGATGAAGCCCCAGGAACATCAGCAGATCCTCTTTCTGATCTGCTTGACTTCGATGCTGAGCTAGAAAATCTCAACGGCGTAGCGGCAAGAGATGAGATGGAACTGCTTGACTTTGCAACAGATGATTTATCTCTAGAGTCTGAATCAGAAGAGTCTGAATCAGAGTTACACAACGGTTCCATTTCAGATGCAGACGATGCAGTTGCAGATTTACTTGACTTTTCATTTGAAACTGGTGCTGAAGAACCTTCTGCATCCGCTGATGAAAATCTGTTTGATTTGGATACACTGATTGGTTCTGACTTCTCTGAATTCGCTGATGAATCTTCAGCAGTCGAATTAGAGAGCACTTCAGATTTTGACTTGGGATTTAGTGAAGATTTAGAGGCATTCGCTGATGAATCTCCGGCAGTCGAGTTAGAAAATATTTCGGACTTTGACTTGGGATTTAGTGAAGCTTTAGTGACTGAGCCTCAAGATGATTTTGCCGACCTCAGTTTGGATTTATTCGGGGCAGAGGTACAGGGTCAAGCAGCAGAGGAAATTCAGCCAAGTCTGACAGATGATCTGGAGTTGGGCGATTTTGAGTCTGGAGATGGAATTGAACCTGATGATCTAGATGCATTGTTGAACGAAACAGAGAGCGATGCAGATGCTGACTTAAATTCGCTGTTGGGAGTTGGAATTGGAACCGCCGCGATCGCAACGGGGTTAGGGGTTGGCATGGCTGCGATGAACTCTCAGCCCGAAACGCCAGCATCACAAGACGAATTAGATGAACTTGATAGTCTGTTAGACTCAGATGATGAGCTGGATGCGTTGTTAGGTGAAACATCGAATGAGCTTGATGATCTTGACTCGCTCTTAGATGAGCCTTTATCGAACGAAGCTGCAGCAGGAGAGAATTTTGATGATCTCGAATCTCTACTCGCAGATGCACCAGAAGTGACCTCTCCGCAAACTAGCGTTGTTGCAAGTCATGCAGATGATGCAGAATTCGGCGACTTGGAGAAAATGCTTGAAGAAGCTGACCAAACGATGGGCGGTTCTCCAGCGAATCGGGCAGCAGTAACTCCAGGGCGGCGTTCTCCTCGTGCTGCAAAAGGCTTTAGTGAGCAAACGATGCGGGTTCCAATCAAGCATCTTGATAACCTGAGCAATTTGGTTGGGGAACTCGTTGTTAATCGAAACAGCTTGGAGCAAGACCAAGAACGTTTGCGGCAATCGCTGGATAATTTGTTGTACCAGGTGCAGCAATTAAGTGATGTTGGTCAACGGATGCAGGACTTGTATGAGCGATCGCTGCTTGAGAGTTCACTGCTTGCAAGTCGTCAAAATCATCGCGTTCCCTTTGGTGGTTCAGAACGCAATGGCGGCAATGGACATTCGACAGGGGTTGAGTATGACCCATTAGAAATGGATCGCTTCACCGGATTTCACTCGCTCTCGCAAGAGATGATTGAGTTAATCGTGAGAGTTCGAGAGTCTTCTTCTGACATCGAGTTTATTGTCGATGAAGCAGATCAAGTGACTCGAATGTTCCGGCAGGTGACGACCCAGTTACAAGAAGGATTAACACGATCGCGAATGGTTCCGTTTGCTCAAACGGCGGATCGGTTGCCTCGTGCGGTTCGAGATATCGCGATGAAGTGTGGAAAGCAAGCTGAGCTTGTAATTGAAGGGCGCGATACCTTGATTGACAAAATGATTCTGGAGCATTTATATGACCCAATGACTCATTTGGTGAACAACGCAATCACCCACGGTATCGAAGATCCTGAAGTTCGTCGTGCAGCAGGAAAGTCGCCGACAGGCCGGATTACGATTCGGGCATTCCACCAAGGAAATCAGACGGTGATTTCTGTGTCTGATGACGGAGCAGGGGTAGACGTGGAACGGGTCAGATCGAAAGCGATCGAGAAAGGTTTGATCACTGCCGCAGAAGCGAAGAATGCTTCTCGTTTGGACATCTATGATCTGCTCTTCCATCCAGGCTTTAGTACGAAAGATCAAGCAGATGATTTCTCAGGTCGTGGCGTTGGGATGGATGTGGTGCGCACCAGTCTCAGTGAGATTCGGGGTGCGATTAGTACAGATTCGGGGCAAGGCAAAGGCACGACCTTTACGATTCGCTTACCGCTAACGTTGAGTATTTCTAAAGCGCTCTGTTGTATTAGCGATCGCGCTCGGATTGCATTCCCAATGGATGGGGTCGAAGATATGCTCGATCTCCCGAAAGAGCGGCTTCAAACGGACGCAGAAGGGAATCCCTGTATCAGCTGGCGTGATACATTGCTGCCGGTAAGACCCTTGAAAGATTTGCTGGGATATAACCGTCATCTTAGCCGTGGTAATGTATACGGCGGAAATCAGGAAGACGATATGGTTTCGATCGTCATTTTGAGAAGTGCCGGAAATTATTTGGCACTGCAAGTCGATCAGGTGTTGGGTGAGCAAGAAATTGTAATCAAGCAGCTTGAAGGTCCTGTACCTAAGCCGATTGGAGTTGCGGGTGCGACTGTGCTTGGGGATGGGCGGATTATGCCGATTGCGGATGTCTTGGAACTGATTGACTTATCTGTAGGTCGAATTCGTCGCGATGCTGGCTCCATGTGGGAGCAGGGAGCGGGTCAGCCTGTTGTTGAGACAGTTGCGAAGACTGAGCCGATGGTGCTGATTGTCGATGACTCGATTACGGTACGTGAGTTATTGTCGATGACATTTAATAAAGTCGGATATCGGGTGGAACAAGCCCGCGACGGTCAGGAAGCGTGGGAAAAACTCAGATCAGGGTTGCCGTGCGATATTGTATTCTGCGATATCGAAATGCCGCGAATGGACGGATTAGAGTTGCTGTCTCGGATTCAAAAAGATCCGAACTTGGCGAATTTGCCAATCGCAATGCTCACCTCGCGTGGTGCAGACCGACATCGCCAAATGGCAGCATCTCTGGGCGCAAGTGGCTATTTTACAAAGCCTTACCTGGAAGAAGCACTGCTGGATGCGGCGCAGCGGATGTTAAAAGGAGAAGTTTTAATTTCTGCTAATCATTCTGGGAACAGTTAGGACAAATTTGCTTCTAAATCTTCAAGGCGGAACCGCAAGTTCCGCTATTTTTCTGAAGTTTTAGAATTTTCTTAAAAAAAGCGGAAATCTATCGATCGGTAGAGCCTTTTTTGCGATAACCTACAAATCTGAGCCTAAATCTATAGATTTCATGTAGATTTCCTCGCGTAGATACTTCCCTACAAAACTTTACATATTTTAACTTTTGGTAGGAAAAGTGACATACATGCTCATTTTCAACGAGCGTGAATTGCATGGATAAAGTGCAAGATTTCGTAATGTCCGAACACCGAAGTAACAAGCGATCGTGGAAGTGACTACAAGCCTTCTGTAGCGTCATATAGAGATAGATCAAGAATAGGCTAGGAATTAGACGGAACTGGCAATTCCAGAACTGCAAAAATGCCAGTTTCAGTAAGTACAAATGCTGAGGGCATCTCGTAGTATTCACGTAGTGTTTTCGTGAGTGAGGTGGTATTTCTCACGCTGTCAAGTCGAAATGCCCGTCTTGGCAAATTGCGAAATTTACATTAAATCTGACTTAGCTCTCCTAGGAAGCAAGAAAAGAGAGTCTCTGCTAAAGGTGTGAGGCGACTAAATTGTTTGACCTTGTAGGAGGTTTTGTATGCGGATTGCTCAAGTTACCCCGTTGTGGGAGCGTGTTCCTCCCCCAGCGTACGGTGGCATTGAATTAGTCGTGAGCCTGTTGACGGATGAGTTAGTACGTCGCGGTCACGAAGTCACATTATTCGCCACAGGGGACTCGATCACCTTGGCGCAGTTAGAATCGGTGCATCCTCGTGCGATTCGGAATGATCCGACGGTGAAGGAATACCAAATCTACGAAACAATGCAACTGGGGAACGTTTATCAACGTGCACATGAGTTTGATATTATTCATTCTCACATGGGTTGCCCAGCTTTACCCTACGCACAATTAGTGAAAACGCCGACGGTTCATACGCTACATGGCACATTTACTTCGGATACATCTAAGGCTTATGCGTATGCTCGATCGCAGCCTTATGTGAGTATTTCAGATGCTCAGCGCGAACCTAGCCTGAATATGAACTGTGTCGCAACGGTTTATAACGGGATTGATGTCGATAGTTACAAGTTTTATGCTGAGCCGAATGATCCGCCTTACTTAGCGTTTCTGGGTCGCTTGTCGCCAGAAAAGGGGCCGCATCACGCGATCGAGATTGCGAAGCGCACCGGAATGCGGTTAAAAATGGCTGGAAAGGTTGATATCGTCGATCAAGAGTTTTACGAAGAGGTGCTTTTACCGCAGATTGATGGTGAGCAGATTCAATATCTGGGTGAGGCGAATCACGTTCAGAAGAATATTCTCATGGGTGAGGCCGTGGCTACGCTCTTCCCAATCACTTGGAGAGAGCCGTTTGGGTTAGTGATGGTCGAGTCGATGGCGGCTGGAACTCCAGTGATCGCAATGCGATTGGGTTCGGCTCCAGAAGTGATTCGAGATGGAAAGACGGGATTTTTGTGTGAGACAGTGGATGAGTGTGTTGCGGCTTTGGATCGGGTAGCAGAGATCGATCGAGCGGTGTGTCGTCAGCATGTGATTGAGAATTTCAGCGTCCAGCGGATGACGGATGGATACGAAGCGGTGTACCGCCAGTTGCTAGGAGAGCGGCTGTTTCAGGTTAATGGCAAAGTGTTGAGCAAGTTCAAGTAGCAAAATTGCGAATCTGAAAGGGAAGGGGTTTTAAGGTAGGGACGAGGAAGTAGGGGGCTAGAGAAAAGTGTTTCTTCCCATCTCCTCACTTCTTACCTTCTCACTCCCCTCGCTTGTGCTGTTTAAATTTGTTGAGGTGGAATTTATGGTTATCAGTCCTGAGAAAAATGTAAAGTCTTCG
The DNA here is from genome assembly GCF_000353285.1 of Leptolyngbya boryana PCC 6306. Taxonomy (NCBI): domain Bacteria; kingdom Bacillati; phylum Cyanobacteriota; class Cyanophyceae; order Leptolyngbyales; family Leptolyngbyaceae; genus Leptolyngbya; species Leptolyngbya boryana. Next base: position 5,566,226 of record NZ_KB731324.1, on the reverse strand, counting down.
ATCCAGAAGGCTCCAAGACAATCGATCGCTTTAATTTCAGAACATGGTGATCCGGCGGCTGAGATTGGTCGGGAAGAAGCGGGTGGTCAGAACGTCTATGTTCGCCAGGTGGGAGAGGCCCTGTCTCGCTTGGGGTGGCAGGTGGATATGTTTACTCGCAAGGCAAATCCGGATGATGCGACCATCGTGCAGCATAATCCGCATTGTCGAACCATTCGCTTGAAAGCGGGTGCAGAAGAGTTTGTGCCGCGGGATCAATTGTTTGAGTTCATGCCGGAATTTGTCGAGTCGTTTCTCAAGTACCAGGCAAAGCAGAATTATCCGTTGATTCATACGAATTATTGGATGTCGGCTTGGGTGGGGTTAGAAGTTCAAAAAACACATAATGTTGAGCTTATTCACACCTATCATTCGTTAGGTGCAGTGAAATATCAGTCGGTTCCGAATCGCCCGACGATCGCGGAAACCCGCTTAGCAGTTGAGAAACAAATTTTAGAACAGGCTCGGTGTATCGTTGCGACGAGTCCGCAAGAAGAAATGATGCTGCGATCGCTCGTGTCTGATGCAGGGCGGATTGAAGTCATTCCTTGTGGGACGGATTTGAAGCGATTTCATGTGATTCCGAAGTTGGATGCTCGCAAGGAATTGGGATTAAAGCCGACTGATGAAGTGGTGCTGTATGTCGGACGATTTGATCCGAGGAAGGGAATTGAAACCTTAGTTAGAGCGTTTGCCTTGATTCATCATAGTTCGGCTGATCCGTCGAATTTAAAGCTGGTTATTGTTGGAGGAAGCGCAGCAGATAAGCTGGATGGAGACGAACGCCAACGAATTGAACAACTCGTGGCTGACTTAGGAATTGCTGAAAATGTGATTTTTGCGGGACGTGTGGGTCACGATCGCTTGCCGCTTTATTACACGGCGGCGGATGTGTGTGCGATTCCGAGCCATTATGAGCCGTTTGGATTGGTCGCGATCGAGGCGATGGCGTGCGGGACTCCTGTCGTGGCTTCGGATGTCGGTGGGTTGAAGTTTACGGTGGTTCCGGGTGAGACGGGCTTGCTCGTTCCGCCTCAAGATACGGCGGCATTTGCGGAAGCGATCGGTCGGATTTTGGATGATGAATTGTGGGCGAGAAAATTACGCAAACGGGCTTCGGAACGGGTGCAGCAGAATTTTAGCTGGACTGGGGTTTCGGCACAGTTGAGTGATTTATATCGTCGGTCGTTGGCAGAGTCGATTATGGGAGATGGAGTGATTTTAGCTCCTCGCAAGGTCGCTTATTCCAGAGTCAATACGATTCCTGCGAAGAGTTTGACGAATTTGACGAAGGTGTCGTAGAGGTATTTAGCTCGATTAAAGTGAGCATCTGGCAATCTTCAGTTCTACCGAGTAAAACATTGAGGATGAGATCGAATTCGGCGGAATGAAGATTGTCTGATAGTTCAAATCAGGTAATAGCAACTTGGTATATAGCAACTTGGTATGTCGCGACAGTCATCAGCCCTGCTATTCCAGTCGATCGATAATTGTCGTGACAACTACAATCGAAACTCATCTGCGATCGCTTGTCGCAGAGCAGGGCTGATGACTGTTCTACCGCCAATGTGACTATCGTTGAATAGATCTGATTTCAACTCACCGAAACATTCAAGTTGAACATCGCGGTGATACATCACTGAACTTCAGTTCAATTGATAGGCTTAATTCAAAGCAAAAGCAGCGACTTGATCAGGTGGCAGAATCGCGTCTTGAACTTTGACTGGTTTCGGAATCAGCTTGAGTTGGTAGTAGGTATCTGCAACTCTCTGTTGCTCAGCAATGATATCGTTGGTTACTGCAGTGAGTCCAAACACTCTGCGCTGTGTTGCTTTCTTGACAGCTTCTGCATCTAGCTTCAGTGCATCAGTGAGCACAGTTGCAACTTCATCACGATTCTTGTCAGACCAATTTTCTAGATTCCGAACTTCCTCTAAAATTGCTTTCAAGATTTTAGGTTGCTCGGCGGCAAACTTACGTGATGCAATATAGTAGCCGCCTAACTTATTGACATCTGTCCCATCTGCGAGCACGCGAGAATTTGTTCCTACTTCAGCTGCTGCGAAAAAAGGATCCCAAATTACCCAGGCATCTGCATCTCCTTTGACGAATGCTGCGCGAGCATCTGCTGGGGTTAAGTAGATAGGCTCGATATCGCTAAATTTTAATCCTGCCTTTTCTAGTAGTTGCACAATCAAGAAATTTGCACTTGATCCTTTAGCAAACACTACTTTTTTACCTTTGAGATCGGCAACACTCTGAATTGGTGAATCTTTAAGGACAAGTACACCATTACCTTTTGGATTCGGAGCAATCGCGGCTGCGTAAGTTAATGCGGCTCCTGCGGCTTGAGCAAAAATAGGGGGTGATTCTCCGACTGGACCAATATCGATCGCTCCTGCATTGAGCGCTTCAAGCATTGGCGGGCCTGCAGGGAATTCTGTCCATTCCACCTTCACACCCTCTGAAGCTAAGCGCTTATCAATATCGCCTTTTGTTTTGAGCAAGATCGTTGCCTTCTGAATTCCAAAGCGCACCACATTACTTGCAGGTGCGTTTGTCGCAACTGGAGAAGCGTTTGGACTATTCGAGACGGTCGGTGTTGTGGGAGAGCAAGCTGCGATCGCAATACTCAAACCAAACCCCAGTAAAGCAAAGCGCAGCCAAACCGGGATAGCTAACGTGCTATCCCTAAGACTAAAGGATCGACCCACAACAGATCGTAAAACAATGAAAATTCGATTGAGCATAGCTGGTTACAATGCAAAAACTAACGGTAAACTTTGGTGTGGTCAGACTGTTGTTTGACAAATGATGAAAATCCGTCAAGTTAAATCTACGTAAAATTGGTAGAGATACTGTAGATTTAACTTGACCGATAATGTCACATCCGCTTTGCAAAATCAAGATCTCTGTTGAGCGATTGCAGCCAATTGAATCGAGCTTTCAGCCATATTTTGTATCGATCTGACTTGACATTTTTGGTCAATCTGCCTGTGTGCAGTATGACGAGAATCTAGAATTTCTTTACGACTTATTCTTGACTAAGTCGGTAGATATAACGGAGAATTGCTCAGTTAGTTCGTCTAACAATTCGCTCAACTCGATGCAAAGCGAAGTACAAGACTCTGGAGACTTTTAAGCAATGACAACAACGACAAGTCTAAAAGTTCAACCGATCGCTGGACGGATTGGGGCTGAAATCGGCGAAATTGATTTGCGTGACGCTCTTACGAATGAAACGATTGGTGAGATTCGCAAAGCACTCGTACACTATAAAGTCATTTTCTTTCGCAACCAGAACTTAGATGCTGATGGACAGGTTGCATTTGCGCGTCGGTTTGGTGAGGTCACAACGGCTCATCCCACAGTGCCATCGCTTGAAGGACAGCCAGAAGTTTTAGATTTGGACTACGATCGCACGGTGGCTCGCGCAAATCATTGGCATACTGATGTGACGTTTGTCGATCGCCCACCGCTCGGCTCAGTTCTCAGAGCAGTAACCATTCCTCCAGTTGGTGGTGATACTGTTTGGGCAAATTCGGTCACTGCTTATCAAGATCTGCCTGAATCTCTTAGAAATCTAGCCGATCAACTTTGGGCGGTTCATAGTAATGCTTATGACTATGCGGCTCCTGCTCTAGATTTATCGGAAGAATTTAGAGCTTACCGGGAAGTGTTTACTTCAACGGTCTACGAAACAGTTCACCCGGTTGTCAGAGTGCATCCTGAGTCAGGAGAGCGGGGACTTTTTATTGGTGGATTTGTGCGGCGTTTGCAAGGGCTATCTCAAACAGAGTCCAATGATCTGATTCGATTGCTACAGTCTTATGTCACTCGCTTAGAGAATACAGTCCGCTGGCGCTGGCAAGCAGGAGATGTCGCATTTTGGGACAACCGAGCGACTCAGCACTATGCGATCGCAGACTATGGCAATCAGTCTCGCCGGATGCAGCGAGTTACTATCTCAGGAGATCTTCCGCTCAGTGTTGATGGTAAGCATAGTCAAGCCCTGAAGGGAGATTCATCTTCTTATACACCGCAAGAACCTGTCATAGCTTAATGTCAATTTGTCCCAAAGATGGGAATCGATCGTTGAATGAGGTTGAGTCACAAGCATTCACCCGCCCCAAAATGGAATTCGGGACGAAAAGATAACGTGAGCGCAGTAAAACATCCGCTTAGGATTGCTTCGCTCATCGAATTATTTTGGATGTAAAAAGACGAGAAGTACTGTCATCAAGAATAGAAACCGCATAATAATTTTCGCCTAAAAAGCTAAGGCGTTTCGGCGAAAATATGAGTGGTTTTTGATTTTTAATGACTTTCCTACTTTTGGGCTTTATAATTCAACAAATTAAGTACAGTTGTAAAAATAGAAGCAAACTTCAACAGGTAGTTTGCTTCTATTTTCTTGCGTTATTGAGTAAATTGTTTTTAGCAATGCTTCTATCAATTTTAATAAGCGAAACTCAATTATTAATAATTTGAATTGATGAACTAATCGAAAAATCTAGAGGATTCTGAGAGCAAATCTTTAAGTTTTGAAAAGTACTTTTTTGGGGTAAAACGCCGAATTGGCGAGCAGTTTGCTGAATTAATCTTGTGATTTGTATACGTAATAACTTAATTGCTTTTTATCATTAATGATTGAAGAGGGATTTAATCAGTTCTAAAAATACTCCTCTTTTTTATGATGTTTAACTGACTTATTTGCTCAATATTTTTTAACAAAAATAGGCATAACACTGTTGTAAAAACTAATTTGTAGGGGATAAATGCAGTTTGAAATTCTTCCGAACTGTTCTCGTTATTTCTAATAGAAGAATTAGAAGTAACAGGCTAATTTCCACTTGATGTTTTTCAGGATTTTAGGAAATATAGTATTCCCTTCTATGACTTGAGTTTTAGACTCAAACTTTCGTCAACGTTACAATTAGGAGAAGGCAATAATGGTACAAGATGCGTTTACAAAAGTGATTTCTCAGGCAGATGCTCGCGGTGACTATCTGAATCCGGGTCAGCTCGATGCTTTGCTTGGTTTGGTGCGGGATGGCAATAAGCGCATTGATGTCGTTAACCGAATTTCCGGTAGCGCATCTGCGATCGTTGCAAATGCTGCTCGCAGTCTGTTTGAAGAACAACCTCAACTGATTGCTCCAGGTGGAAATGCTTACACGAACCGTCGGGCTGCTGCTTGCTTGCGCGACTTGGAAATCATCTTGCGCTATGTCACTTATTCAATTTTCACGGGTGATGTCAGCATTTTGGAAGACCGAGCATTGAACGGCTTGCGAGAAACTTATTTGGCTTTAGGCGTTCCGGGTGCATCGGTTGCGGCTGGAATTCAAAAGCTGAAAGAAGCATCGCTGGCGATCGCAGGTGATCCCAATGGTGTTACGCAAGGAGATTGCAGCAGTCTTCTAGCGGAAGTTGCCACATACTTCGATCGAGCAGCGGCAGCAGTTGGCTAATCAATTGCACATCTCTCTGTTTTATCTATTCATGTACACATTTAGGAGAATCTTGATCAATGTCCAAAACTCCACTAACTGAAGCGGTGAGCGCTGCTGATTCCCAAGGACGCTTTTTGAGCAGCACTGAATTTCAAGTTGCTTTTGGTCGGTTCCGCCAAGCCGCAAGCTCATTGGAAGCAGCGAAACAACTGTCGAGCAAAGCTCCGAGTTTAGCTGAAGCTGCTGCAAACGCGGTTTACCAAAAGTTCCCCTACACCACACAGTTGCAAGGTCCAAACTATGCTTCTGATGCACGCGGCAAGTCGAAGTGCGTCCGTGACATTGGCTACTACTTGCGGATTATCAGCTATGCTTTGGTTGCTGGAGGGACGGGTCCTATCGATGATTATCTGATTGGGGGTTTGTCTGAAATCAACCGTACATTCGAGCTTTCTCCAAGCTGGTACATCGAAGCTCTCAAACACATCAAATCCAATCACGGTTTGACAGGTGATCCTGCTGTGGAATTGAACTCCTACATTGATTATGTTGTCAATGCTCTGAGTTAGCAGTCTATCTCCGATACAAGTTAAAAGCGTCTAGCCCTTCATGTAGCTTAGTTGAGTTAGCTACATGAAGGTTTTCTTTTTAAGATGAGAAATGAATGTTCTGCAGCAATTTACAGAATGCTGGCTTTCAAGAGACAGATTTGCCTCAAGCTTTTGTGAACATCACGCTTCACGCAATTAGAAAGCTTAAACTCTATTTCAACCTATTGCCTATAGTGAGTGATGCTCTGATTGCGGCTTAGAAAGATTTACCTCAATGCAAAATTATTTATTTAGAATATCTAACAGTTTGTTTTTCGTATAGTAAGATAACGGAAGATCGATCCCTGAAACTTATTCTAGGTATCAATCTTGTTGGTTTTATCAGTGGAAGCAAATTGTTAGGTTATGGCAAATTTGTATCAGCGATTCAGCAAGCAAGTGCGGTTCAAACTTCACCTGCCTGCATTTCGATCTCGTAACTTTCGACTTTATTTTTTAGGGCAAACTTTTTCTCTATCGGGAACCTTTATGACTCAAGTCGCGGTTCCTTGGTTGATTTATGATTTGACTCATTCGCCTTGGTTACTGGGTCTAGCAGGCTTTCTAGGATTTCTACCTACACTCATTCTCTTGCCTTTAGCAGGCGTATTGTCTGATCGCTGGAGTCGGCATTATATCCTAACGATCGTGCAACTCCTGGGTATGGTTGTTTCGGGTACTTTGACTGCGCTTGTCTTTACTGGGATGGCGAACTTCCAGTCTCTGCTGTTGCTGAGTGTTTTATTGGGGATGGTGAAAGGGTTAGATATGCCAATTCGTCATGCTTTTGTCAGCGAGATGGTCACAGAGCGTGAGGATCTGGCAAACGCGATCGCGCTCAATTCGATTATGCTCAGTAGTTCTCGATTGTTTGGACCTGCACTCGGTGGTATCTTGCTTGCAACGGTTGGAGCAGGCTTTTGCTTTCTATTTGATACGCTGAGCTATCTTGCAGCAATCTGGGCGCTAGCATCAATGCGGTTGAATCGCCCAGCCATCTCAAAATCGAAGGTCAGTGCTTGGAAATCGTTGAAAGAAGGATTTAACTATGTTCAGAATTTTCTGCCTGTTCGTATGATTATTTTGCTTTTGGCAATTCAAGGCGTATTTGGTATTTCTTATACGGCTTTATTGCCTGTGTTTGCAGCAGATATTCTTCGAGGCGGAGCGAGTTCGCTCGGATTTCTGAGTGCATCAGGAGCCGTGGGATCGGTGCTGGCTTGTGTTTATCTTAGTCAGCGTCGAGGCATTGCTGGATTAGAGCGAACGATTGGATTGTGTCCTGCGGTTATTGGGATCGGGTTGATTGCCTTCTCAGTATCACGATCATTTTTACTTTCTCTTGCGATTTTAGTATTTGTAGGGGCTGCGGGAACACTGCAAGTTGCATGTAGTAATACTGTGGTTCAATCGATCGTGGAGGAGAGTAAACGCGGCAGAGTGATGAGCATTTATGCCATGTCTCTGGTAGGAATGATGCCGTTTAGTAATTTGATAGGAGGAACGCTTGCTCACTATCTAGGAGCACCTCAAGCCTTGATGGTCTGCGCGATCGTTTGTTTTCTCGGATCGACTTGGTATGGCCAAAAGTTGCCTGATCTGACGCGCTCAATTCAAATGGTGACTGCATCGCGTCAGAGTGTCAACCTTTAGCAACTCACTTTAGAAACTAAAGTTTGTGCGAACTGTTCCCACCAAAATCGAATCATTATTACGATTTTGCTCAGGATTAGTAATTAGAAAAACACCAGGAGTAATGCTGACGTTGTTGTTCACTTTGAACGTGTAGAACGCTTCTAGATGTAGTGAAGTATCTGAGTCAACGCGGCGAGCGGCTGTGGGTGTAGGGCGGAAGTTGTTACTTGTTGCTTTAGGCGGAATCCCAACAATGATTCCGCCGAGATTTCCTTTCTTGAATAGATCGGGAAATGCAACTGATATCGCTCCGTTCAGGATGGTTGCTTCGTTTTCTGCTCCTTTAACTTGGAAAGCGCGAGTATAGCCAAACCATCCTCCAATTTGGAGCGTAGGGCTTGTTTTCCAGAGAAATTGCAGCCCGAAATTATCGGAAACAGTTGCATTTTGCTGGAATGGGTTTCTCGCAAAAGCGCTTCCTGTTCCTCCTGTTAGGTTGAACCCAGTGTTGGACCCAAAGTACTTGCGTCCATAGCTAAACGCAATATCAAAGTTGCGACTCGGCGTAAAAGTGAGTTGGCTATAAAGCAGATTATTGCCGCTAAAAATTCCTCGTCCTGCATTAGGATTTGGAGCTTGAGTATCATCGGTTAAGTAGCCTAAGCCGAATCTAAGCTGCGGACTAAACTGATGGGACACCCCAACACCTGCACCGTCAAAACCAGGTCGATAGATGGTTGGATTGTGAGTTGCGAATCGAGAAATAGCACCATTTGCACCTCCGATCAATGGATTGAGATTCGGTGCAAATACAACAGGCTGAAGCTGACGAGTTCCAACCCAAACCGTGGTCTGATTTCCGAGCGGAAATCGGTAGTGAAGAGAGTCGAGATATAAGGAACTCTCTGGAAAACTGCTTCTGTCGATCGTTAAACGAGTTTCAGCTGTTCCCGTTGACGTTTGTAGATTGGGAACGTTATTGGCAGCAAGACGAGTAAAGAGCAAATCTTTACCCGTGAAGCTCGTCAAGAGAGACAGCCTCACCCGATATGCAAAGAAAGCTTGAGTGTCATCTTGAGTATCGTTTGCAGCAGTATTGTTTGCGCGATTTCCAAAGGTATCAGCCGCAATGAAGATTGCATCCCCTTGCAGTTTCGTTGTGGTCGAAAATTGTTGTTTCTCTAGTGTCGTAGTTCGTGCTTCTAGCTTATCGACCCGCCCCCGCAAGGTTGCTAATTCTGTCGCAAACTGTTCTTGTAATTTTTGTAGGGTTGCTAAATCTTCTTTCTTAACTAAATCTGCTGTCGCTGCTGCAATCAGTTCATTGACCCGATCGAGGCAAGCATTCAGTCCGGCTGCAAACTCATAGCGAGTCAGTGCACGATTGCCGCGATAAGTGCGATTGGGATATCCGGCAATGCACCCATAGCGTTCGACCAAAGACTGTAGTGCTTGAAAAGCCCAATCGGTTGGTCGAACATCCGAAAGCTGAGAAACCGAGGTGACTTGATTCGACAGTCGATTGATGGGCTGCACAGTTGAGTCAAGAGATTGCTCGATTTGAGAAACGTTTGGAGTAGGGAGATTTGAGCGAGTCTGCTCAAGCGGTAACGGAGTGACCTCTGAAGCCGCTGCTTTTGTTGCATGACTGGTTGATGCCAGCAAAATACCAGTACTTAGAAACAGTGACCAAGAGAATCGAGAATTCCATGAAATTTTCAACATTCAATAACCTCACATCCAAATTTGCAAACATCGCTAAGGACAAGGGCAAGTACGATTCAAAGCAAGAATGATTTGAACTCACTGCTGAAATTCGACAGCAAGAGATCCGCTTTGTGGTAGGACAGTACTTTGGTCAAAGGCGCACTTCAAGCGGCGTAGAAGCACCCCTTCAATTGATGCGATCGACAAGAGTAATGCGATTAACCGAGTCTTAAAACTACTGTAAATTTATAGGTATTAAGTAGTTTTATTCGTTCAGAGTATCGTTTCACAAGCTTTTCTATAAATCAAGCTAAATTGAATACATTTTCCCGGAGAGACTCGTTTCAAGCTCGAACAACCGTAACTATTCTGGAGATAAATTGTGACAGCGATCGCAATTATTCATAAAGGAAAGGTTGATTTATTCATGGAAATAGGCTCATAATACTACTTAATCTCTATCGATTCACCGTAGTACAAGAGCAAGGAAAAATTCTTAAACCTCTTATCCTAGACGGAGTGTGTGGACTAGTCGCCAATTAGCTTCATGTGCATCCCGTGATTCGGAGATTAGAATTCTTGTTTCATGAAAAATCCCTCTTGCTTTGCGACATCTTTGGGGGATGTTCCAGAACGAGAGGGAACCGTTGATTGAGTTTTGCTTGAAGGGACTTCAAGAGTGATGTGACGATCGCGCACTATCTTATGAGTGTGACCGAACTGCTATCGACAGTTCGGTGATCTCAGCGATAGTCGCGCGATTTTATCTCCTCTCTTGAAGAATCGAAAGCTAGTCGCTGATCCGAGGTTCAGCCAGGTTGAGTTCGATAGCTCGAATGTATGCTGGGTTGTTCAGTGCATCAGAGGAAACCTGATTCGCTTGAACTCCAGCTTTGACGATATCGTGAGCCGTGATGCGTCCTGTTGCAAGTTCCCAAGAGAGTTGGCTACCGCTAGGAATGCCCTCAAGGTAGCCGCTGCGGGCGAGATTGGACAGGTTAAAGGCATTTGCGCCTGCGACATTGCTAGGAATATTGGGAGTTACGATCGCAACTGATTTTTCAGATGCACCTACTTTTGTAATTGGAGCCAACGCAAAACAGAGCGACAGCACAGTTATGCCGCCAGCAAATTTTTTGTATCTCATGGAAAAGTCTCCTAACTAATAGATGGACTAGTCGCCAACTCGAACTATCGTTACATTTCTATTCTTCACTAGATCTCTAGAGAAGAAATGTTTTTGGCGCGATGTCTTGCGGCGAATCGGGTCTTGAGTATTAGTTGTGTGCATTTATCTGTGAGCTTTGATATTGAGATAAATGTTGTCTCAATATCAGACTTTCCAAGGGCTTCAGCTTCTTTGAGGTCGATATCAGACTGATATGAAAGCTGTAAATTCATCGAGAGAAAGTAATGCCGAAAAGTAAATCTACTAATAATTCTTATAGTTGATTGTGCTGCTACGAACAGCTTTTAACTATCCCGCTTTACTGTAGTTTCTTTACTATTTAGGTTTACTTTTAACTATCCCGCTTTACTGTAGTTTCTTTGTGATTCAGGAGTTTTTTATGGTGCTTACTCCTTCAATAATGCTGACTTTAGGAGCATTGGCAGCCGATTTTCAACTTCCCGATGTTGTGACGGGTCAGACGATTACTCTTGCTGATTTTGCTGACCAGAAAGCTTTGCTTGTTTTATTTATTAGTCGTCACTGCCCGTATGTACAACATATTAAATACGAGCTTGCCCAATTGGGACAAGACACGCGCGATCGAGATCTTGGAATTGTCGCGATTAGTTCCAATGATGCGATGACTCATCCTGACGATGCACCCGATTCCTTGAAGGAGGTTGCTGAGGAACTCAACTTATCTTTTCCGCTTTTGTTCGATGAAAGTCAGCAGACAGCGAAAGACTATTTTGCAGCTTGCACTCCCGACATTTTTCTATTTGATCAAGGTCGTCGCTTAGTTTACCGTGGGCAATTAGATGATAGTCGTCCGAGAAATGATATTCCGGTAACGGGCAAAGATTTAAGAGCCGCGATCGCAGCAGTGCTCTCTGACCGGCCTGTTGCTTATGACCAGAAGCCGAGCATCGGATGCAACATCAAATGGAAGCCAGGAAATGAGCCAGTTTATTTCAAAGTGGCGGTCAGCACTCCTGTTTCTTAGGTGCTCTGAAGATTGATGGACGAATGGCGAGTGAACTCAGTTAACCTCTCTCTGTAAAGTAAGGATCAACGCGAAACTATGGCAATTGAATTGAACTTGGCTGGAAAATCTGCGATCGTCACTGGAGGAAGTGCAGGAATTGGGTTGGCGATCGCAAAAGCTCTCTATCATGAAGGCGTGAATGTGGCGATCGTGGCTCGTGATGCTCAGCGGCTCGAAAGCGCTATCTCAGAGATTCTTGAACTCCCAGAGCAAGGCAATCGAGTGATTTCAATTTGCGCAGATTTGACCCAAGCAGAAAGTATTGAGAAAGTTGTTTCTCAAGCGATCGCAGAATTTGGGCAAATTGACATTTTGATCAACAATGCGGGATCAGCACGAGCGGGATCATTGCTCGATCTTGAAGATGAGGCATTTATTGATGCCTGGAACTTAAAATTGCTCGGTTATATTCGCCTAGTCAAAGCAGTCATTCCTGATTTCATTAGTCGTCGTGATGGACGCATCGTGAATATTATTGGTGGTGCTGGCAGAACGCCTCGTGCTAATTTCCTTCCGGGTGGAACGACAAACGCTGCGTTACTCAACTTTACGAGAGGCATTGCGAAAGAACTCGCTGCATATAACGTGAGAATCAATGCAATCTCACCGGGATTTACTGCAACTGAACGAGCCGATCGATTAGCAGCACAAACTGCTAGCGATCGCGGTATCACGGTCGAAGAAGCTAAAGCAGAGACGATTAAAGCGATCCCCCTCAGAAGGATTGTGCAGCCTGAAGAGATTGCTGCATTAGCGCTGTTTCTAGTTTCCGATCGCGCTGCTTCAATTACAGGCAGCGAAATTTTGGTGGATGGCGGTCAAACGCCTGGGGTCTAGAACGAAATGGTTTCAACTCCTTACGTTGGTAACCCAATTCTTAGTCTTTTATTCGATTTATGCAAGGACTCTATGACTCAAACTCAATGGACAGCGGTTGATGACTATATTACGGATCTCCTAGTACCGCCTGATCCGGCACTGGAAGCAGTTCTGCAATCGACGATCGATGCTGATCTCCCCAAAATCAATGTTGCACCTAATCAAGGAAAATTTCTGCACATCCTAGCTCAAATTCAAGGCGCACGCAGAATTCTAGAACTAGGGACATTAGCGGGCTACAGCACGATTTGGCTAGCGCGATCGCTGCCTGCGGATGGCAAACTGATTACCTTAGAAGCCAATGCTAAACATGCTGAAGTGGCTCAGGAAAACATCGATCGGGCTGGACTCACAAGTGTCGTTGAAATTCGGGTTGGAGAAGCTCTCAAAACTTTACCCAAGCTCGCGACTGAAGGGCAAGCTCCCTTTGATCTAGTATTTATCGATGCGGACAAAGCTAATATTCCACAGTATTTCCAGTGGGCGCTGAAACTGACTCAGCCCGGTAGTGTGATCATTGTCGATAATGTTGTCCGCAATGGTGCGGTTATTGATGCCAATAGCACCGACGAGAATATCCAGGGTGTTCGCCAGTTTAATACGCTCTTAGCAGCAGAACCACGAGTCAAGGCAACCACGATTCAGACGGTGGGAAGTAAGGGCTATGACGGACTCGCGATCGCACGCGTGATTTCGGACTAAAAAGGAGCGCTATACCTTACAGTATTTTCCCGACCGGAGTTACTATTTACGATCCGGAGAGAGCTTGGAATGGGTATGTCCTTTTCGGTTCACCCGATGGTAGGAGCCATTTAATTGATAATAATGGGAATGAAGTGCGCACTTGGTCGTATCTAGGATTTCCCAGTGAAATCCTGAATCCAAATGTGATTGATGGCAAAAGGGGACACATTCTAGTGCAACTCTCTAGCACCGAACCAGGACCCTGGAGCAGTATTTTTAATAACAAAACCATTGGTGAACTCGACTGGGAAGGCAACATCGTCTGGCAATGGGGAGAACAAGCACCTGGTGGCGCAGCTCGACAGCATCACGACTGGACACGACTTCCCAACGGGAATACTCTGATTTTGAGTTCCGTAGAGCAGCCGATTTCAGGAATCAGTACGGAACCCATTACCGATCAGGCAATTTTTGAGATTACGCCTGCTGGAGAGATCGTCTGGAAATGGACATTGGGCGAACATCTTCACGAGTTGGGGATCGCACCAGAAGGGTTTGCCTATCTGCAAAAGTTTGTTGTGCAGAACAAAGCCCGTACTGGCGGATTTGCGACGTTCAATAACATGGATGTACTCGGAAACAATCACTGGTTTGCAGCGGGAGACGATCGCTTCCATCCAGACAACATCATTGTGGATGCGCGTGAAGGGAATTTCATTGCGATTATCGAAAAAGCAACGGGCAAGATTGTTTGGCAATTGGGACCCAATTTCCCCGATCGCTACGATGTCCCCCACGGACGCATTCAAAATCCCACGATTCCTCGTCCAGTGGATCAAATTAGTGGACAACACGATGCTCACCTGATTCCAGAAGGGCTGCCGGGTGCAGGAAACTTACTTGTGTTTGATAATCAGGGGAGTGCTGGATTTCCACCTGCCGCGCTTGGGATGTTTTCTGGGTCGCGAGTGCTAGAGATTAATCCCATTACCAAAGAAATTATGTGGCAATACACCGGGGAAAATTCTGGTCGCCCCGTTTGGTCGTTCCATAGTTCTTTTATTAGCAGTGCGAGAAGATTGCCTAATGGCAACACGCTGATTGATGAAGGAATGTATGGACGCATCTTTCAAGTGACACCGGATGGAGAGATTGTTTGGGAGTATGTGAGTCCGCATTTTGGGCAACTTGTCCTGCCGACTGGTAAAATCCTCTCATCCAACTGGGTCTATCGGGCACAATCTGTTCCCTACGATTGGGTTCCGGGGGGGGACTGCTCGATCGCAGCACCCGATCGCAGCTGTCGATCTAACTACATTTCGGATTCCCGTTGCTTCTCAAGGCAGTTGACCTTCTTATGATTAAGAGAGGGTACCTATCTTAAATCTAGCAGATTCGAGATGGTGTAAAGCTTGTTTGACGATCGTAATCTTATCGAATCGGGCATTAGTTTAGAATTCCATCTCGATCGTAATGCTCGATTCGATAAAAACACTCATTGCACTCATTACTTTGGAGATATCAGGTGTCGAGTTCGGGGCTTTCTGTCGTCGATCCCGCGCTTCTTGTCGTCTAAGTGCTGAAATGCTTATAGCATCTGAATTTTGAACGAAAGAGTTTTTCATAGGCAGTCCCGCGCTTTGTGTTGTTTAATTCTCAATTAAGAGGATGTCTTGTTGCTAAAACGCCTATTTCAAAGGCGTTTTCAGATTTCTGCGACAAAAAGCGAGAGATTTTTATGGGAAAGATTTTGTCAGGAATTGCGGGATTCTTCCTAGAAGATGCTGTATGGGTTAGTAATTCAGGTGGTGTAAGCTTTTTGACTCCTTTTTGTGCCCGACATTAATTGCAGGATCGACGACAAAAAGCGACGGACGCGACAAGATTCAACAGCACCATCAACAGCACCAAATCGATCCAGACAAACACAACTATGTTCACAGAGGGAAAACTAAAATCGATGAGGTCGTGAGGATTGAAAACGATTAAGAGTTAGGAGATGGCAAGGGAGATTTCTAAGCAATTACTTCTCCCTTCACAAAATCAAGAAAAAGCCAAAGTTGGCACACGCGACAAAAAGCGTGGAATGCGAAAAAATGATCATACTACATGGCTCAAAGTTGAGTTCAGCAGCCACTACAGCCATTCAACTACACGACACGAAGCGCGGAAGCAACGACAAAAAGCGCGGAACGCGACAAGAAATGAATCTTCGTCTGCAAGACTCTACCTTGTAAAGCATCATGCAACTTCTACTCCTCGATCAATCAGATGTCCCATTCGATTATGACCCCAGTTTTCTTTCGGTTGAAGAAGCCGATTGGTTGTATGACCAAAGCTTGCATCTTGATTGGCAACAACATCAGATTAGAATCTTCGGTAAAACGCTGCCTGTGCCTCGATTAGAAACAATCTACGGGGAGTCAGGGTGTGACTATCTGTACAGTGGCTCAGTTCTACTCCAACCCTTGCCCTGGACTGATTGTTTGCGTTGGCTCAATCATAAAATCGAAACTAAAACTCACTATCGTTTCCACATTGCGGTCGGCAATCGCTATCGCTCTGGATCTGACTCAATTAGTTGGCACTCTGATGATGAAGCCAGCATGGGAAAAGATCCTGCGATCTCCTCAGTCAGCCTCGGTGCGACCCGCAAATTTAGCCTCAAACGCAAGCAGGACGGCTCGATTCAGTATTTTGATTTGCAGCATGGGTCGCTGCTCTTGATGCGCCCCGGCTGCCAATCGACTCACTTGCATCAAGTGCCAAAAGGGAAATAGTTACAGCAATTCTCTTTAGTCACCCCCCAAAAACAAAACTAGTTTCCAACCGCTAGGCACCCTTTCAAAGGCAGCGCGGTAGCCAATTGGTGAATAAGTAAATTTCTTCTCAATATAGCCTAGCTGCCCATTAGGATGAATAATGCGTATCCATCCAGAATTAAATGGCGCTCCTTTTTGTACCTCACGATCAAGTTTCACAATTTCTTTTGACAGAAATCCAATGACTAACTCATTTGTATTTGCTTGAGCGTGAACTGGTACTTTATCCTGCACCACAACTAAATAATTAAAAGAATCTAATTCTCTATTCCAATCAACAAAAATATTAGGACAAACCCAAGATTCACCTTTATTTTTGCTACGACAACCTAGAGCAAAAGTTTTGTCCATCTCTTGCCAGATCGGAGCTTTTGGGTCATCTATATTTAAATCATTCCATGTCTGTGGGGGTCCAAGCGTGAGCTTGATGTCTTGTGCAGAAATTGAGCGAATGAAATTAGCATCTCGTAGCCTAATTGCTTGTCGCAGTTGTTGACGGAACTGATAAAAGTCATGGTAGGATTCTGCATCATCAACAAAGTTAAATGGACGCTGAGGATAAGTAGATCCTCGTTGCGCTGGAGTGGGCGATGAAAAAGATGGAGGTGATTCGTCTCTGGCTACGTTCTCAAACCGTGATGCGGCGTATAGTCCTGTCCCTAAGCTAAAGGGAACAGCAATTCCAAAAATTAGTAAACCTGCTCTTCTTCTGAACATAACTATCTCTACCTTGAATCAAATGAAGCAGTAGCTTATGAAATCAGTAACATTGACGGGTGCTAACAACAAGCGCTACCAACCCGACCGATTATCATTGTCTCATCGAATATGACCAGAGACGAGAGTCTAAGTACAGCGAGAGTTTAAGCTGCTAGCACTTAATCAATGTCGTTCTGCGGTCCTAAATTTTGCAGTATATCATCTCGATTTTTTGTCCTCAATCAATTAGATAATCTAAATGTTAGGTTATTTTACAATTGTAATCCAAGTTACACAACATTTCAGATAGAGACGAGTAAGCTTGACAAGCAAGCTTTAGTGAACTTCGCTTGTAATTCACTCAACACGAATTGAGGACAATAAATCATGGTTGAGCATAGCCGTCTGAATAATTCTCGTTCTGCTAAGATTCGCGCCCAACTCAATTATCCGGTGATTGACACCGATGTTCATACCAATGACTTTACGCCTGCATTTGAGGATTATATTGCGAACTATGGAGGTTCGCATTTAGTAGACGAGTTACGCAAGGCAGAGAATTCACGGTTGAATTCTAGAATTGAAGGAAAAGATTGGTATCAGCAAACGCCAGAAGAGCGGCAATACTATCGCACTTTGAGAGCGCCCTGGTGGGCAAGAGTCACGCGCAACACGCTGGATCTCGCAACCTACACGCTACCAGAGTTGCTTCATGAACGTCAGGCGGAGCAAGGCTCAGACTATTCTGTGCTGTTTCCAAACAATGCGCTAGCAGCAGGAGGAGCAAAACCTGAGCATCGTCAGGCGCTGCAAAAAGCGATCAATCACTATCATGCAGATATCTATCGCAAGTACAGCGATCGCTTAACACCTGTGGCTGGAATCACGATGACCACACCTGAAGAAGCGATCGCGGATCTCGAATTTGCGGTGAACACTTTGGGCTTGAAAGTGATCAATATTCCGGGTGGTGTAAGACGACCAATTAAAGCGATCGCAGATAAATATCCGCCGGATCAGTTTCCGGAAATTGCGAAGTACGCTTCGTACACTGACTTTTTTGGCTTGGATAGCGAGTACGACTACGATCCATTCTGGGCAAAGGTTGTGGAATTGGGTGTTCCGGTGACCACGCACTATGGAAGCCAAGGTTGGACAGGGCGTTCTTCCATTAGTAACTACATGAACAATCACATTGGCCACTTTGCAGACGGATCGCAGGCGTTTGCAAAAGCATTGTTCTTTGGTGGAGTAACGCGACGTTTTCCGAAATTGCGCGTTGCGATGCTAGAAGGCGGAGCCGATTGGGGCGCTCATGTTTACATTCATCTCGTCGATCGCTACTCCAAGCGCAATATCAAAGCGCTCCAGAACTACAATCCGGCGCTGACCAACTCGAATGAACTGTACCAGTTGTTTGAGCGCTTTGGTGGTGAAATCACGAAAGGCTACAATCTCAGCCCAGAGGAACTGACTCACACCGTACTCGGAGCATCCTTCAATCGTTATAGTCGCGATCCAGTGGGTAGCGAGTTAGAAGATTTTGCTGCGGCTGGCATTGAAAGCATCGAAGACATCCGCGATCTCTGGGTGAATCCGTTCTTCTTTGGGTCTGAATCTGACGATCGTACGATCGCAGCAGCCTTCAACGATAAAGCGAATCCGTTGGGTGTGAAGATCAATGCGATCTACTCTTCGGATGTGGGTCACTGGGATGTACCCGATATCACGCTGCCGTTGGCAGAAAGTTGGGAACTCGTGGAAGAAGGCGTGATTTCTGAAGCAGACTTCAGAGCTTACGTGTTTGAGAATCCTTACAGACTCTACACGGAAGCGAATCCTGATTTCTTTAAGGGAACCGCGATCGAATCTAAGTTGAGCAATATTGAAGCTAAGTCGAACACAGAGAATTTTGTTACGGCATAGCAACGTGATGTGAATTAAATCCGGTGGAATTCGTTGGTTTTCCACTGGATTTAAAGCGATCAAGGTCAAATTGGATGAAAACTTGAAACAAAAATTAGATGACATTACGGCTGAATACCGTCGAGGGGATGCTGTGCGGTAAATGGTGAAATCAATTCTGTTTGATTTGGATGATACTTTGCTCGATCGCAATGCATCGGTTCAGCAGTTCATTGCAGCCCAGTACGATCGACTCTCTCGCTCTTTCAATCACGTCTCTAAAGCGGATTATGTCAGTCGATTTATTGAGCTAGACTGTCATGGTCGAGTTTGGAAAGATCAGGTTTATCAAGCCCTGGTTGTAGAATTTGGCATTGAGACGATTCGTTGGCAAGCTTTGCTTGAGGATTACGAAACTCAGTTTCAGTGGCATTGTATTCCGTTTCCTTTTCTCACCGAAACGTTGTACCAGTTGAAACTACAAGGGTACTTGTTAGGGATTGTGACCAATGGGTTAGGGCATGTTCAGAATCGTTCGATCGATGGATTGGAAATTCGAGATTACTTTGATACCATCCTCATCTCAGAAGTTGAACAAGTCAGAAAACCGGAGCCTGAGATTTTTTCGCGAGCTTTAGCTCGATTAGGAGCCACTGCCCAAAACAGTGTTTTTGTTGGGGATCATCCAAAAGCAGATATTGAGGGGGCAAAAGGGGTTGGGATGAAAACGATTTGGAAACAAGATTTCTATTGGTTAGAAAAGCCAATCGCCGATGCCACCATTGACAATCTGAATGAGATTCCTGCCATTCTGCAACAGTTTGACAACAACTAGGGAGAGTCTGCATTGAACCGCCGCGTTGCCTTTTCTCGCTTTGCAAGTCGCCGTTCTTTCCTCAAACATTCTCGTTCTGCTCAACCATTCCAAAGGGCTACGGAAGCGCCCCCTTTACCAACCACCGCGTTTCGATTCATTTGCTATTTTGTGAATCAGTTTCGCTGGTGGTATGTGGCAATGGTGGTTCTGGAGATTATCCATTCCACTTGCGGCATTATGTTGCCCTATGCGATCGGGGAAATTATTCGTAGTGTGACGCGATCGACGGGAGATAGTCGTCTGATCTTTGAGACGGTGAGACAACCGTTGATGCTATTTGCCGCGTTGAGTGTGGGAGAAGTGGTGTTCGGACGGTCTGCCGGATTGTTGCAAACCATTCTCCATCCAATTCATCGTCAACATATTGTTCGATCTCTCTATGCCTATTTGCAACAGCATTCTCATCGGTATCTCAGTAGTAGTTTTTCTGGAGCGTTGGCGCATCGGATTAGTGA
The DNA here is from genome assembly GCF_000353285.1 of Leptolyngbya boryana PCC 6306. Classification (NCBI taxonomy): domain Bacteria; kingdom Bacillati; phylum Cyanobacteriota; class Cyanophyceae; order Leptolyngbyales; family Leptolyngbyaceae; genus Leptolyngbya; species Leptolyngbya boryana. The sequence continues at coordinate 5,546,262 of NZ_KB731324.1, read as the reverse complement.
AGCTTCCTTAGGCGTAACGCAGACGATGCAAATGGCAATCACAGAATTTTTGCCGGTGATTGTGGGATATGTTGTTGCTGTCGTGTTGCTCTATCGTGCCTATCCGCCTCTCGCGGCATTTGTTGGAGTGTGGGCAGTTGCGTTTATTGGTATTTCCTTCTGGCTTGCGACTCGTTGCCGAATCTATGCTCGTGGTGCTGCTGCGGCTCGAAGTGAAACAACCGGGATGATTGTCGATGCGGTAACAAATCTGGTTAGCACTAAGCTTTTTGCGCGTCTGGGGTTTGAACGCCGTTATTTGAATGAGCAATTACGGCGTGAACTAATCGAAGTCAGAAAGTCTAATTGGTATTCTGAACGAATTCGCTGGTTTCAGTTTATTTCTGCTGCGATTTTGAAAATTGGGACGCTTTACTATTCGCTCTTGCTCTGGAGTCAGGGCAAGATTGCGGCGGCTGATTTTGTGGTGGCAACGAGTTTGTCACTGTTGATTATTAGTGAAGCTCGAAATTTGAGCAAGCGATTTCTGGAATTTTTTGAGCATATTGGCAATGTGATCAATGGTGTTTCCACGATCGTTCAACCGCACGAGATTGTCGATCGAGACACTGCGATCGCGCCCACCATTGTGCAAGGTCAGATTGAGTTTCGGCAGGTGCAGTTTAGCTATTCGCCAGAAAAGCCTGTGTTTGACAATCTCTCGATTACGATTCAACCGGGAGAACGGGTTGGACTGGTGGGCTTTTCTGGGTCTGGAAAATCGACTTTTGTGAATCTGATTTTGCGGTTGTTTGATCCGCAATCGGGACAAGTTTTGATTGATGGTGTGGATATTCGGGATATGACTCAGGATGCTCTGCACGCGCAGATTAGCCTGATTCCTCAAGATCCTTCGTTGTTTCACCGCACGTTGCGGGAGAACATTCGCTATGGGCGTTTGGATGCAACGGAAGCAGAGGTGATCGAGGCAACGCGGAAAGCTCATGCCCATGATTTTATTGTGCCGATGCCAGAGGGATATGATTCTTTGGTGGGAGAACGGGGCGTTAAGTTATCGGGGGGACAGCGGCAGCGAATTGCTATAGCCCGAGTGATTCTTAAAGATGCACCAATCCTGATTTTGGATGAGGCGACTTCGAGTTTGGATTCGATTACTGAGAAAGCAATCCAGGAGACGCTGGATTTAGCAATGGATAATAAAACGGTGATTGTGGTGGCGCATCGGCTGTCTACGATCGCGCATCTCGATCGAATTTTGGTGTTTGATCAAGGTCGCATCATTGAAGATGGAACGCATGATGCTTTGCTGAATCGGAAGGGCGCTTACTATAAGTTATGGAGAATGCAAGCGGGTGGATTTTTACCGATCGAGGCAACGCAGAATGGACAGGTACGAGGATGAGTGATGCGATCTCTGAAAATAGCGTAGGATAACGTTCCGGTTGAGCGGCTATCAGCACCTTTCATATCTACATCGGGACTTTTTAGGTTGTTAGACAATACCGAAGAGCGCGATTCAAAGTCACTTAAAATGAGCTTCAAAGTCTCTACGTTGTTTGGCAATTTCCTGTGCCCGTTCTAACGCTGGAGCAATGACTTTCTCATCAAGAGAAACTATCAACTGCTCTATACATTGATAACGGTGAGGTGGCAAAACAGACCGATAAGCCCCAAAGTCCCTAAACATGGCATACTCATGTTGTGAATCAAGAATGATTGGCTGAATTGGGAGTGAAGGTAAAGAAGGTATTATTCGTTGGAGTTCTTGCGGTATGCTCTTTGCATCTGTAATATCTGCAATCACAAATCGTGAGAGATGAGCAAGGGTAGATACAGTTTCAGTCAAATCTCGCTCAGAAGGTTTCTCAAAATCAAAAACTACTGATGAATAATTTCGATTACGGAGTTCTTCACGAAGAGCATCTAGAATAGCCTTTCTCTCGGACGTGAAACGTCCAAGTATCAACACGACCTTTGATGTAATCGTATCAATAACTCTACGAATTTTCTGATTGCTCAGCAATATGTGAATGAATTGAGCAATTTCCAGATCATCTACTGTAATAATTGGTTCATCGTCGCGAGTAATAATCAAGTTCTTTTGAGTTGCTGTGTCTAAGTTTTTAATCTCCCAAGCTGAAATACCATACACCCAACAATCCACTAAAGTAGCTTTTGCAAAATCTGCTTCACTAAGTTGCGAATTCAAGAGTTTAGCTCTTGTGAGATTTGCCTTACAGAACTTTGTGTTTCTTAACCAAGCTCCAACCAATTCTGCCTCAGTTAAGTCTGCTTCACTTAGATCTGAATTGCTAAGATCTGATCTGATAAGTCCTGCTTGAACAAGATTCGCGGAATTAAGTTTTGCAAAACTTAGATCTGCTTGATGAAGTGCTGCTTGATAAAAATGGGATTTCTCTAAATTTGCCTCGTAAAAGTTTGTCCCTCGTGACAAAGTTCTCTCTAAATTAACACCTTGCAAGTTACTCTTTTGAAGATTTGCACCGTCAAGTTGGGCTGCTAGAAATTTAGTACCACGAAGATCCAAATTGTTCAGATAAGCATTAGTTAGATTAGAAGAACTAAAATCAACATCTTCAAGGCTAGTTTCTCTAAAGTCAGCTTGAAAAAGATTAGCTTGCTGAAGATTTATCTCACGAAGATTTGCACCACTAAAGTCTATGCCATTAAGGTTTGCGCCCTGTAAATCTAAGCCATTAAGATCTTGTCCTCGGAAATTTATATTTCCAACAATAAGCTTTTTCTCAGGATTTTCTAAACGCCAAGAATTCCAGTATCCACTACCTTTCTTGAGAATATCAACCAAGCATTGATTATTGGACATTTAAACCGCCTTTGAAGAGAAGATTAATTAAATCAATACCGAATCTTAAGGATCTCCTCTATGCATGCTTAACAAGCTTATACTCCGCTTGATTTTGCTGTCTAACTTATTTTTAGACAGATCCAGCCCTTTCTATCCTGGATAACATCCCAAAATGGGTGATTAGGCAGACGAATAGCCGTATAACACCCGTATACGGCACGTTATACGGATGTGTAGTTTGGATAATAACCTTGTTGATGAAGCGAATTTCTATTCCTTCAGTAAATCTTTACCATCTATTTCTGAGGTTGCCTTTGAGTTAAGGAATAAGCAACTGAAAACACAGGAGCTAAAGTCTGATCCCTGACTCCTAAATGTATGTCGAAGCTTGATTCTCGATCGCAATTAATCGATCGCTTCGGAGTTTTCTCATTTATTTTTTCTTCGGCTTGCAGGTAAATCGACGATCAACAGTCAACCCACCTTCACAGGCATCTTGGCGATTTGCGTTATTGATTGACCAACTCTCGCAATTCATTGATATCGAGATCGATACCCTGACGCTTCAAATATTGGTTTAAGTTGATTTGGATGAATAAATCCTTGAGTTCTTCCGCGATTTCTGGTCGTGGGTTCCCGGATAACGTGATCGCAATCAGACGTTCTGCGGTTTGGAATTCGCCAGATTCGATCGCGAGCGATGCAGCACTGCAATGAAGCACAGAACGAGTCGGTTCCGCATCAAGAGTTTCGGCAATGAGCGATGCAGCTTCGGCTTCTTGTTCAAACGCTTGTCGCGTCAATTGTACAGCCTGTTCAGTCTCACCTAACGGGCGACTGCTGCTGCTTCAGCTAAATCCATTGCATGTTGGTGGAGTGCCTGAATTTGGCTCATTGGGTTGCGTTTCCTTCGAGATTGCGTTGTTATTCGGTGATTTCAGGATGTTCCACAGGTGCCTCAACCCTCTTGATAGGCTTCTCGTTCACTTCGCATTTGAGCTTCCAAAGCTGGTGCTTAAGTTCTATCAACGATCAAACTCGATATTCTCATAAAGCGCAGCGATTTGGATTTGAGCGTCAAACGTTCTCAAAGTCAACGTGACACTCGGATCGTCATATTCGGAGAGTAGCCATTGATGGGCAGCCGTTTTAACGTAGTGTTCGATGTGAACGCTGTATTGATCAATCATCAAATATTCGCGGAAGCTCTCGATCGTGCGGTAAGCAGAAAACTTATCCCCGTGATCATAATCTTGCGTTGATTTAGATAGCACTTCAGCGATGAAGCAGGGATTAATCACCGTATCAGTTCGCCCGGTCTGAAGTTGTAAAGGCTTTTCAGTTACCATTACATCAGGATAAGTGTAGAGATTGCGAGCAGGAATCCAAAGCCGTTGATCTGTCGCAAAAATGCGATAAGGCTTTCCTCGCAGAGTAGATTTCAGCAAGGATGCGAGGTTAATTGCCAACTCATTGTGATCAGGAGTCCCTCCGGTCATCGGAATTATTTCTCCATTGCAGTATTCGCTGCGAGTCTCAGAAGCCAGTTCAAGCTCAAGATACTCTTCAGGAGTATAGATTCGCTGTTCGAGTGCCTGTGTCATGGCGAGGTTTCAACTTCCACGGCTCTGGTTGATTCTTTCATGATATACGCAGCTGTCGCGATACCTTAAATCACCATTCACTTCAAACTACGTGCCAATCCTTGAAGCGACCAAACATTATTCGGATAGATTGCCAAATCTTCTCGAAATACTTGTGCCGCTTCTACCGATCGCTTCTGCACCAGCAACAAAGCACCCAACGATTGCCGCACTGGAGAATGCCAAGGCGCAGGCTCATCATAGGTAAGTTGATCTTCTTTCGCGATCGCACTTCTCAACCATTCGATCGCTGGCTCAATCTCTCCCCATCTTGACGCAATCTCTGCTGCTAAAACTTCAGACCCAATTTCTAGCAAATCTGCCGTAGTGTTCACATCCCAAATTGTTACGCCATTTAGAGCTGGACTCAACGCGATCGCTCTTAATTGTTTTAGTTCTATTTCTGTTTTCTGCACCTCATTTTGATGTGCCCATGCTAATCCTCGCGCATAGTGCCAAACGCCTGTAGGATAAGCTAAATCAGCTTCAGGAGCAGGTTGAACAAGAATTTTATTCCATTGTCCAAATTTGACCCAAGCATACAGAGGAATCGACAAATAGTGTTGCAAGGTTCCATAACCTGGTTTTCGTAGCAAATTGGGATCAACCAGTTTTGCAGTCTGTTCCGCAGCTTGAAGCGCGATCTGTTGTTCTCCGGCGAGTGTAGCCGCGTACCAGAGAAAGTGCTGATTGTGCGGCATGTAAGCGAATCGGTAAATCCCATTCTGCGTTCGTGTTTTTTGGTCAACTGCGATCGCGTCTTGATTACTTCGCACTGCATCTTGATAGCGCCCAACTCTTAGATAGATGTGAGACGGCATATGAACGAGATGCCCCAGCGGAAGATGTAAATCCCGCAGTCGATCCGCAACCGCGATCGCGAGTTCTGGATGCTTTTCTTCTACTGCATGAATGTAGAAATGTAATGCTCCGATGTGGTTGCGATCTTGTTCTAGAACGGATTGCAGTGTGTCAAGAATTTCTTGCCCCTCTGGTTTTGGCTTGCCATTGTTCTGCCAATAGTTCCAAGGCGTAGTATCCATCAAAGCTTCAGCGAAGAGTGTTGCGGCATCTAAATCAGCCGGATAGCTCTGAGCAACTTCGCGCATTGCATTGGCATAAGCAAGATTGAGAGAAGCGCGATCGTAGTTCAAACTAGCTGTATATCGCTTTGATAATGCTTGAATATATGTCCGTTCTGCTAAAGTAACCGTATTTTGGAGTGAAACCGCTTTCTGCACCGTTTCCCAAGCGAGTGGCATTCGATCTGTTGGCATTTCAGTATTGATATTTGAACCCAACACATAAGCCATTCCCCAGTAGCACATCGCACAATGAGAATCGAGCTTTACAGCGGTCTGAAACGATCGATAAGCTTCTGCATAATTGAAACCGTAAGCAAAGAATAATCCTTGATTAAAATAGTACTGGGCAAGCACTGAACCTGTAGAAATGGTGTGACTTGTCCTGTGGTGAGCACCAGGCAGAAAGCTCCCTACCGGAGCTATCAACAAGCCTAATATCATCGCCAACAGGACAATCCATCGCATGATTAATTTGAGAGTTGAAACAGCGATCGCACCTTCACGCCAATTCCCGTCCCCAAGAGCGCAAACACAATCCAAAGCCAACCATGTAAGCTAGTTGATGCAATCCCGCCAAAGTAAGCACCAACATTACAACCAAATGCAAGCCTTGCACCATAGCCCATCATCAAACCGCCGATCAACGCAGCCGCGATCGCTAACCTTGATTGAGGTTTTTTAACTGCTAACTTTCCTGCTAAAGTTGCTGCGAGTGCGGCTCCTACAATCACACCGAAATTAGTCACAGAAATTGGATCTGCGAAGACACTTTTTTGTAAAGCGTCTGCTCCAAATCCTTTACTCCAAAATGCACTCGCTGCTGGATTCCACCCTAAGAATTGAGCGATCTTCGCTGTCCAGAGCGTAAAGCCCCAGGTCACGCCCCAAGGTCTTCCAGCAACAAGTAGCGTCAACCAGTTTAGAACAGCAAGCGCGATCGCGCCCCAAACCAACGACCAAGGACCATACAGCAATGAGAACGATCGCTGCACAGAGGGAGTCGTATCCCGTCGCTTCCAAAGCACAAACGCAATCAATCCCAAGACTGCGAGCTGAATTGCACCACCAGCCCAACCCCAAGTGTTAACCAAAGAAATTGGATTCAATCTCGGCAATCCTGCCCAAACACCTCCAGTGAGACTTGCCCAGAAAGAACCAATTCCAAATGTCAGCAATGTCAACACCATACCGCTACTGCCACCCCCGATCGTGTATAGCGTTCCACAAGCGCACCCGCTCCCTAATTGCATTCCAATCCCAAATAGAAATGCTCCAATCGCGCCTTGAACAGCAACGGGTGCAACGGCTCCTTCAATCGGTTGTCCCAAGAAAGACCCAGTTGCGAGGAACGGTACAAACAACACAGTCGCGATCGCAAGCATCAAAACTTGAGACAAGACTCCATTCACATCGCCATAAACAAAGAGTCTCCGATAAGCAGAAGCAAAACCGAAACTTGCATGATACAAGCTGATTCCAAACAATCCACCAATCAGAAATAAAACGCTCTGCCGCCATCCAAACAAAGTCAGTCCGATTGCAGCGGCAACTGCGATCGCTAAAATTACCAGCACGCCTAACCGCTGTGGGCGAGGTTGCGACGAGCGCGGTAGAGAAAGTTCAACACTGCTCATAGGTCAATCCTGCTAAATCTATATAAGCTGAAATTTTGGAGCCGGAGCAGGACTCGGAGTAGGAGAGGGACTCGGTTCTGGCTCTGTAGGATAGCAACTAGCGATCTGGACTTGGGGAAGATTAGAGATATGGAGAGTGAAGCTAGGGGAAAAGAGAAAAATTGCGACCCCGCTCTGAGCAAGCGCTGAAAACACCGTGAAAGTTGCCAACATTGCGAAAATTCTTGCTGTCCAAGTGCTGAGTTTCATAGATTGATCCTCGTGTCATAAAGAGCTTAGGTTGTTGATTCTTCTCAAAAGGAGTCATTCAACAAAGGCGTGAAAAGTGTATTCTCACGCCATTCTCTCATAAACAGGCATCAAACACCGAAAAATCTACCGTTAAACCGGAGTTTTTAATCAATTTGCTCTAAACTTGTCCAAAACCTTTACCAGAGTGCAGCGATAGCTGAGATTCAATTTCTTCAAAGCTCTACCCAGAACTCGCAATGTCTAGCTTGCTATTCTTAGCGTTGGCTGATGTTTTGTGGCGTGATTGCAGCATAGAGATCAGAGGGTAACAATGCATCTTGAACATTGACCCTCTTAGGAATCAACGCATTTTCAAAGAACACATCGACGACACGTTGCTGATCCCTAATCAGGTCTGGGCTAATCGCTCTGCGTCCAAATGTGCGCCGATCAATCACTTTCTGCATGACATCTAAATCAAGTTTTTGTTCGGGTGCAATGAGCTTAGCTGCATCGGTTCGATTTGCCTCTGCCCACTGCTCAATTTTGTCAATCTCTTCAATGACAATCTTAAGCAATTCAGGATTTTCCTCAGCAAACTTTCGCCGACCGACATAGTAACCACCGGGCGAGTTCGTTCCGACGGAATCTCGAAGCACCCGAATTCGACCGAGCTTTTCTGCGATCGCGTAGTGAGGATCGCCCGACACCCATACAGGTACTTTACCTTCAATAAATGCGGCTCGTGCTTCTACATTGGGGATACTTCTGACTTTGATATCTTTGATGCTTAGTCCTGCTTCTTTTAGTGCGACCAAGATAAAGTAGTGAGAGGCTGAAGCTTTCTGAAAATAAACTTCTTGTCCTTTGATATCTTCAATTTTTTGGATGGGAGACTCCGGCGGAACAGCGATAATACTGCTTTTTCCAGTTTGGGGCGTGGTTTTTGAGCCGACAACATAAACGATTTGTGCTCCCGCTGCTTGAGCAAAAATAGGCGGCGTTTCACCAACTGATCCTAAGTCGATCTTATCCACATTCATTGCTTCCATGAGTTGTGGACCTTGGACAAATTGTGCCCACTCAACTTTGACACCTAATGGCTCTAATCGTTTCTCTAAGACCCCGGTAACTTTTACTAAGTCTCCTGCTTGCTGAAAGCCTAGGCGAATTACCTTCGTTTTGATTCCAGAGCCGATGCTAGAGCCAGTATTGGCAGCAATATTAGTTGCTGCATTGGGAGAACTAGAGACAGTCGAAGCTGGCTTGCCACAACTGCCCAATGCTGCGGTTGAAACTCCGACTAAACCAGGCAGCACAATGCGAACAAACTGACGACGATGGATCTTAATTCTTGATCTCATTGTACAAACTCCAAGATAGATAGATAATTGAAGACGAATTACTTACTTTTTTGCGCAATCAGTGCAGCAGCAGATAGTACTTCAGTGAAGTTGCCAGATGATTCAATCTCAAACAATGATTTTTTGAGATCTGCCTCAAATTCTTCGCGGTTCTCCCCAAAAAAAGAAGGAAGCGCGAACGCGGTTGAATAGAGGTAACCTAAATACGAATCCACTGTCCAGGTTTTCTCAAAAGTGACTTCGATCGTAGTGTGCTGTGTAAATCCTGCTGTCTCTAACACCACATCATGAGGCACGTCTAGAGATTTCCAGGTGCCCTGTCCTGCTTGCCCTGTGCGCCGCTGATCTCCAAGCCATCGCTTGACTACAGAAATTGCTGTTTTCTTCCAAGGTAGCTGACTATTCCAGGGATCATCGCCCGTTTTGAGAATGACAATTCCGCCATCATCAGTGAGCAGCGATCGCAATTTTTCCGCAACGAGTTCCCGCTGCATCCAGTGAAACGATCGCCCAAATGTTGCCAGTCGAAATTGACCAAGTTCTTCAGAAAGCGATTCTGCCCGATCGTGAATCCAGTGAATGTTATTGACCCCTGTTCTTTCTGCTTCTGCCTGAGCTTCTTTGAGCATGTCAGCATCGGGATCAATCGCGACGACTTCCCGAAAGCGATCGCTAAATGGAATTGCAACTAATCCTGCTCCACAGCCAAGATCTAACAGGCGTTCTTGAGGGCTGAGTTGAAAGTGATCGGCGATTCGATCAAATAGACTTTGAGGATAGCGAGATCGATAGCGCACATAGTACGAAGCTGCGCCCTGAAATAAAGTCGGATCGTAGGTAGTAACCATCTGAAAAACCTCTAAATTAACGTAGCTCAAACCCTAAATTATTCAGAAACTCACGCAGTTGAGCGCGATTTCGCAGCGATTCTGGAGTCGCAATGCGATCGACAGAATGCTGTGACCAATTTCCAGGCGTATTCATCTGCTGCTCTGCGTAAAAGCGAGTCATCGTTTCGTCATAGTGCTCGATCGCTTCGTTTTGAATCTCTAAACTGTACTGCTCCTGATGCAGAACAGCTTCCTGTGGCAAACGAGGCTTAATCGCTGCTGGCTTTTCAGGATCAGCATAACCAACACACAACCCGAATACAGCAAAGACATGCTTCGGTAAATTAAGTTCTGCTGAAACTGCTTCCGGTTGATTTCGCAATGCACCAATGTAGACTGTTCCCAAGCCGAGCGATTCTGCTGCGATGACAGCATTTTGAGCCGCAAGACTCGCATCGATCGAAGCCATCAAAAACATCTCTAGATAGTTCAACCCTTCGTGAGGTAGCCCGCGATTTTCAGCAATATGAGCAAGTCGTGCTAGATCTGCTACCCAGACCAGAAACAATGGACATTGCTGAATATGAGATTGTCCGCCTGCAAGTTGAGCGAATCGTTCTTTACGAGCTTGATCTGTGATTGCAATAACACTCCAAGTCTGTAGATTCGAGGAGGTTGCTGCCGATTGTGCTGCTGCAACTAAGAGTTCTAGAGTATCTGATGGTAGCGGTTTAGAAAGATAAGCTCGAATTGAGCGATGAGAGAACAGGTCAGATAAAGTTCGACTCCAAGGAGCATCTAAATCGAATGCTGTTCCATAGCGATCGCGTAACAGAGAAGTTTTAGTTGAAGACAGATCAGGAGCAAGTGTCATAATAGGATAGATTGAGGTATGAAGGTGAACCTCACGGTATTGTAGAAATTTCAGCAAGTTGATGCGTCGGTATTCCTTTCTGAAAAAACTTAAGAAAAATAGCAATCTAACTTATCTATGAAATTGGGGCAGACTAACAGCTACAAAGCATCACATCTGTTTCATAGGGTATGCTAGATTGCTATAGTACTACTTAAATCAATCAACTCACCGTAGATTGTGCGAAGTATCGCATAGTTACTAAGGATAAAAAAGTATTTAAAAGACAAAATATCTGTAATTCTGATGATTTGTGTTTCTAATTGTTGGAGTGTGTTTGTGATAGAAGAGATACAGATGAGATTCTGCAAAATTCACCAAGATTTGAATTGAAATTCAGATTTTGGATTCTCCAGCGCTGACGCTCTCAGGGACGCTGATACGTACTCCGTGGATTTAGATCCTGGCGATACAGTACAATGGCACTCTGAGCGTATTTGTGTTAGCGATTTGGAGCGTGTCGGTTGCATGGGAGCCAAAAAGTTGTCTCGGAAAAAGATTTCGGAGCAGTGCGCCTCTAAGGTAGTGGAGGTTATTCCATTAGTGATGCGTTGTCTCCGGGCAGATATGCGGGCACGAAAGAGTACTGAACTCTCTGTTCCGCAGTTCCGAACACTGGCATTTCTCGATCGTACTCCCGGCGCATCGTTATCTGAACTTGCAGAACATTTGGGAGTAACTCGTGCTACCGCATCGGCAAATACAGAAAGGCTCGTCCAGCGGAATTATGTTGAGCGGTATGACAACCCAGAAGAACGCCGCAGAGTTGTACTCAATTTGACCGAGGAAGGTAAGCAGCATCTATATCAGACTCGCGCTCAAACTCGCGCTTACATTACAGATTTGCTCAGTAGCTTGACCGCAGAACAAGTGGCTCAAATTGATGAAGCTTTGGGATTACTGAATGAGATTTTTGAGGAACCTTTGCTAGGTTTATCTGATGAATAACGTTCTGACTATTCAATAACTTATGACTGAGATCAAAGATTTCCATGCGCATGTTTACTTTAATCCAGAGAGTCGTGAGGCAGCTGCACGAGTGCGGCAAGGATTGAGAGATCGCTTTGAAGTCCAACTGGGACGATGGCATGATGCAAATGTAGGACCTCACCCGCAATCGATGTATCAGGTGTTGTTTGCCCCAGAGCAGTTTGGTGAGATTGTTTCATGGCTGATGCTCAATCGTGAAGGATTAGACATCTTAGTGCATCCAACAACAGGAGATGATGTTGCTGATCATACCGCTCATGCGCTATGGCTCGGGAAAAAACTCGCGTTGAACATTGAAACGCTACGCAAAATGACATCTTGACCATTCACAACATTCATTGTGCTGAAATAAATGCTGCGGTTACTTCCTTCATCGTAAAAAGCAACCACAGCGTCTTTTTCTGCTACCTCAGACAATTCTCGTCAAGAAATGGATGCTAACACTTTTGTTCGGTGTTGGTTTTCTGGACGAGGTAGCCCAAGATTTTCTCGCAAGGTCTGTCCTTCATATTCAGTTCGGAACAATCCCCGACGTTGTAATTCAGGAATGACTAAATCAACAAACTCATCTAAGCCACCCGGTAGATAGGGCGGCATGATGTTAAAGCCGTCTGCGCCTTCCTTGACAAACCATTCTTCGAGTTGATCTGCAATGTATTCCGGTGTACCGACAATTTGCCGATGCCCGCGCGCCCCCGCGATCGCGAGATACAACTGTCGAATCGTTAACTGTTCTCGTTGCGCGAGATCTTTAACTAGCTTTAATCGACTCTGAGCCAGTTCCGTCTCAGGCAAATTCGGCAACGGCTCATCAATTGGATAGTTCGAGAGATCAATTCCACCGACTAGCCCAGTCAGCAGACCCAAGCCAACAGAAGGATGAATGAGCGATTGCAAAAGCTCGAATTTCTCTTGTGCTTCTTGCTCAGTTCGTCCAATCACTGGGAAAATTCCTGGCATGATCTTGAGATGATCAGGCGATCGTCCATACTGTGCGAGCCGTCCTTTCACATCTGTATAGAATGCTTGAGCATCTTCCAACGTTTGCTGTGCTGTAAAAATGACTTCCGCAGTCTGTGCGGCAAGATTCTTACCATCCTCAGAAGAACCTGCTTGAATTATGACGGGATAGCCTTGAGGCGGACGAGCAATATTCAATGGACCTTGTACAGAAAAGTACTCGCCTTTGTGGTTCGGAACATGTAGTTTATCTGGATCAAAGTAGACTCCAGATTCTTTATCCCTTAAGAAAGCATCATCTTCCCAACTATCCCAGAGCTTTGTCACAACTTCGACAAACTCACGAGCACGTTGATAGCGAGGACTATGATCGGGATGCTTTTCGAGGTTGAAGTTTTTTGCTTCGGCATTCGTTGCAGAGGTAACTAGATTCCAGCCTGCTCGACCACCGCTGAGATAGTCTAATGAAGCGAATTTGCGAGCAAGATGGTAAGGTTCATTGTAGGTGGTTGAAACCGTTGCAGCTAGACCGATTCGTTCTGTGACAACTGAGAGAGCAGACAGTAACGTCAGCGGTTCAAAATGAGCGACGTGTCCTGCTCGACTCAGCGCGTTGATGTTTCCGCGATCTCGGACTGAAACCCCATCGGCAAAGAAAATCATGTCAAATTTTCCGCGCTCTGCGGTTTGTGAAACTTGCTTAAAATGTTCAAAACTCAGACCGCCATCGGCTTTGGCATCTGGGTGTCGCCATGCTGCTAAGTGATGCCCAGAACTCATCAAAAAAGCGCCTAATCTCAGTTGTTTTCTTGCGCTCATCTCGTCAATTTGCTCCTAGATTATGAGGGATAGAAAATGAAAGTTCGCAGTTCAATACTTTTGCGAGAAGGTGCATCGACTGGACTTGTGGGATCGTCGAATGCACTATGAGCAGTGAATCTTGCTCGCCCATCTTCTGCGGAATCAAAGCATTTGATCAGTAGAACTTCGTGTTGCTGTTGCTGTGGGAAGTAGAACCAACGATGCAAGGAGTTGTAGGTAATTGCGTAAGTTTCGCCTATGCGATCTCGGTACACCAAATCAAGTGGAACGAGATCTGTCAAGGCAAGACTCTGCGCGTCACAAACTGCGATCGGAGATTCTTGCACAGGGGCAGCGATCGGTCGCCAAACATTCACTACACTGAATCGATGCTGAAGCAATTCATCAATGTTCTCAACGCCTCGCGCCGCTAGCTCAAGCCTGGCACGGCTATAACCAGATTTTGCTGTGAAATCGTTGTGAACACGCTTCACAGGCTCTTTGGCATTGTCTTCATGACGTTGTGCCCGTTGTGCATTCCGAACATTGTGATCAAACACAACAACTTTGAACGCGCCTGTCAAGACTGTTAACAGCTTTTCAGCTTCAGGATAGTAAATGCGGCGAACGGCTTCATCGTCGTAGAAATTCTGAACAGAACTGTGATGATGAACGAGTTGAAAGCCTTCTCGATCGATAGATAAGTTCGAGAGCGATCGCGCATTCTGGATGACTACTTGTCGCGCCTCAAACGATCCACTATGTTGCGGCTGTCCGGCTGGCGTTTCCTGAACATAGTAAACAGGCTTTTGTGTCATCGGAATCAAGTAGTTCAAACTTGCCTCAATTTGAGGAAGTTCATCAACTTGGAGTCTATCTAGAAGCTGGCTGTTACTCATACAGGATCTTTCCTACTTTTGAACTGCGCCGACTACAGTGGGTTGGCCTAAAATCTTCGTGAAGCTTTCAATGTAGTATTCAGGAGAATTAGCAACTGATTGGATAGAAGGACGATTCTGCACTTCTTTCCACCAGGCTTGCAGTCGAGGAGTTTCTGTTGGGAGTTCAAACTTGCGGAAATGATTGAGTAGAGGCAACCGTTCAAACCACGGATAGAAACTAATATCAACTAAGCTAAATTGCTCTCCTAGCCAGTAAGTGCCATTGTTCGAGAGTTTGCCGAGTCCTTCTTGCTCAATATACAAGAGCGCTTCTGTGAACTCTCTCCGCCCTTGCTCTTGTTCTTGAGCATCGTGACCGCGCAGCAGTTTATTAAACGCAGGTACAAATCGAGTATTTGCATAGTCGATCCAGATGCGTGCGATCGCTCTTTGTGCTGGATCACTGGGTAGAAGCGGTGGTTCTGGGAAGACCTCATCAAGATACTCATTGACGATCGCAGACTCATAGAGTTCAACATTGCCATGCTTAATCGCAGGTACTTTCCCGTAGCGAGAAATCTTGAGAAAATCAGTAGGCTTATCGGCAAGATCAATTTCGACTGGAGTAAATTCAATCTTTTTTTCTGCCAAAACAACGCGAGTGCGTTGAGAGAAGGTAGAACGCCGGGTGAAGTAAAGCTGTAGGATACTCATAGCGTATGTCCTAAAAGTTCAAATCAGTTTTGCTGTAACGATCCAGACAGGTTAATTCAGAACATCATCCGGTTTGTCGGTCGTGTTACCGTAGAATAACTTTGAAGTATTGCATAGCCTCTTTGGGAATTCAAGTCTTCTTGGCGACATAATTATTGAAACGAAATGTTAGGTAATCTAATTAGTTTTTTAGATAGAGATTTTACTCTTTCTTCTTCAGTACATTTGGCGACTCACTGTTTAGAGAACAGGCACAATGAAACCCGATTACTCGTTGCAAATTTATGACAACAGCCACACTTGCAACAGGGTTTGCCCTTGCTGTCCAACCCATTTCAGGCGCAACGCTCAAAACAGATTCAGAAAGCTTAGTAACCGGAGCGATCGACATTCCTGTTAAAGATGGAACAATTCCCGCTTATCGATCTGCTCCTGCGACTGGCAGCAACTTTCCGATTGTTCTCGTAATTCAAGAGATCTTCGGTGTCCATGAACATATTCAAGACATTACTCGGCGGTTTGCTAAGTTGGGATATTTAGCGTTGCCTTCAGCACAGCGAAGCTAACCGCGCCTGAACTATTTGCACGCCAAGGCGATGTTTCCAAATTGAGTAACATTGAAGAAATTCGCTCGATCGTTGCTAAGGTTCCCGATGCTCAAGTGCTCTCTGATCTCGATGCCACAGTAGCCTGGGCAGTTAAATCTGGTCAAGGAGATAAGAGCCGACTCGCAGTAACAGGATTTTGCTGGGGAGGTTGGATTACTTGGCTTTATGCCGCTCACAATCCAAATGTAAGAACGGGCGAGGCTTGGTATGGGCGTCTTGTCGGTAACTCTACTCCGCTCACTCCCAAGCATCCAGTTGATATTGCTTCGGCTTTGACTGTTCCAGTTCTCGGACTCTATGGAGGACAAGATACAGGCATTCCGTTAGATACAGTTGAAACGTTGCGTAATCGTCTTAAATCGAGTTCTAGCAAATCTGAGATCATCGTTTACCCAGATGCGCCTCATGCATTCTTCGCTGACTATCGTCCTTCGTATCGTGAGGCAGAAGCAAAGGATGCTTGGCGACGCTTGCAAGCTTGGTTCAAACAACATGGAGTGTGATGGAGGAGCTAGAAATTTTGTGACCTAGTGCTTCTCCTCGAACCTAACGCGCCTCGATTCGACCTGCACAATTTACTCTAGTGCTGCGCGTGTGGCTTCAACTGAAGAAAGGATCGATTACGGCAATGCGCTATAAATACGATCGCTAAAAGATTAAAGAATCGTCATTATGGCGATTTTCTTAATCAGTGAACAAGTCTTGTCTTCCCAGAAGGATTTATGCAATACTGTTGAACCGAATCTACAATATCTCTACTGATTCACAGTAGATTCTGATTTAGCGAATATACCTGGACTACCGGGTATTGCGTATTACATCCTGTCATCTGTTTTAAGGAGTTAGCGGTGTTCACCCAGTTCAACGTGCGATCTTTTTTTCAGACATTGCCGAAGAGATTTAGACAGCAAGCTAAAAAATCGTTTACATTCTTGTTCACGATCGGATTGGGTTTAAGCTTGGTTGCGGCTTGTTCTTCCAATCCTTCAACCACGTCTGCGCCTTCAGGCAATACAGCAAGTCCAGTTGCAAATGTAGGGGCGATCAGAATCGGCTATCAGAAAGCCGCAACCATTCTGAGCTTATTAAAATCCAGAGGTGAGCTAGAAAAAGCGCTTGCTGGAGCAGGAGGTTCTGTGACTTGGACAGAGTTTCCAGCAGGCCCGCCTATGCTAGAAGCGATGAATGCAGGCGCGATCGACTTTGGTTACACGGGCGAGTCTCCGCCTATCATTGCTCAAGCAGCAGGTACGCCCGTTCGATATGTGGCGTATGATCCTTGGAGTCCGAAAGCAGAAGCGATCGTCGTTCGCAAAGATTCTCCAATCCAGAAAATTCAGGATCTTAAAGGAAAGAAAGTTGCTTTTGCAAAAGGTTCCAATACAAATTATTTGGTGATCAGCGCTTTGCAGTCGGCTGGATTGAGCTATAGCGACATCACCCCAGCTTTTCTAACACCTGCGGATGCAAGAGCAGCATTTGAAGGTGGAAATGTAGACGCATGGGCGATCTGGGATCCGTATCTTGCGGTTGCAGAAGAATCAGCAGGAGCAAGAATCATCCAAGATGCGACTGGACTTGCGCCAAATCGGGGTTACTATCTCGCGGCTCAATCTTTTATTGAGAAACAGCCACAAGCTCTGAAAACATTGCTAGAGCAGGTCAAGAAAGTCAGCGACTTTGCAAAGAGTAATCCGGCAGAAGTTGCAAAATTCTTATCGCCTGAACTTGGGATTGATGCAGCAATTTTGGAAAAAGCGGAAAAACGTCGAGAGTATGGTGTACTGCCTTTGACGAATGAAGTGATTACCAAGCAACAAGCGATCGCGGATGCATTTCACGATATCAAGCTGATCCCTAAGAAAATTGCGGTGAAAGAAGCCGTTTCTAATGGACTGTGAGGAATTTTCAATGACAGACTCTATTCAAACTCAGTGGTTGCAGACAAATGTGCTGGTGATTGATGGTGGAACTGCCGGACCAATGGCAGGCCTCAAGGCGAAACAAGCAAATCCAGAACGAGATGTTTGCATTTATACTCAACGATCGATTCAAAAAATTCAAGCTGTGATACAACCTGCTGCCAATACCTGATCAATCTCAAGAAGTTACACAATTACTCAAGCAAGTCATTGAACCAGATCTGAACAATGACATTGTGAGTTTAGGCATGGTGTGAAACTTGCGGATTATTGATGATTACGTTGGTCTACGGCTCTATGTGGGTTGCCATCAGCACAATTTACAAGACTAAATCCAAACGATCCTCTCTCGCCTAGAGTAGTGTAAGAAGGTTGATATTCAACTCTGCACAATTCCAGGCGTGAGAATAACGATCGCAGTTTCGAGCGGGAAAGGTGGCGTTGGCAAATCTACGATCGCGGTCAATCTTGCTGCTGCACTCAAACAACAAGGTGCGTCAGGTGGAGATGCCGGAACTCCGATTGCGATCGCATCCCCTAATTCTTCAGCAGGTCAGACTTTTATGCAACTTGAGCAAGGTTTCAAAGCAACGTTTCAGGAAAATAACTCATCGAAACAACTGCCGTAATTTTCGATGAAACAGCAACACAACTATACTTCCACCAGCCAAGAGAGCCACACCCAAAATTGTTCCATAGGCTTTCGTATGCCACCACAATCGACGCACCCAGTTCATCTCAGCTTTGACCCAGCTTGGTAATGAGCGACGTGCTGGAGCAAGCTTTAATACAGAACTAAGCGCGCGCTCTTCTACGGTAGGTAGGCTCACAGGAGAAGCAGGATCATAGTCAGTAGAAATCGTCATTTTTACCTCTGTCCAGGGGATACTAATCTAGCATAACTCGATAGATCTATCGTAGATTAAGTGTACGAATCAATTAGAAGCCTGTCAAGCCGTACTTTTTGGGATTCTGAAGGGGGTTGATCCAATCTGATAAGAAGATGGGAAATAGGGAGATAGGGTGAAGATCTGAAATGATGTCCCTGCTCCCTATCTCCCACTTCTCACAATTAATGCTCTTTTATCTCATTTAGGCTTGTGACTTCTCTGCAAGCTCTTTCATTCTCGTGTTCTTAAACTACTGAGGACGCTTTGCTGCTGCGAACACTTGTAGCGCTCTGGTACTTCTGACATAGCGCCAATGCCAAGGTTCATAGCTCACTCCTTGCCAGTTATTGGGCGGAAAAGATAACTCAAACCCGTACTGAACGGCATTCGCTGCTAACCATTGATAAGCACGAGTAGCTTCAAAACTAATCTTAAGATCACTCTCAGGAGATTGCTGATCGGCAATGTCGATCGCATATCCAGTATGGTGCTCGCTATGTCCAGGGGGCGCGCTCCACTTTGCTGCTTCTTCTTTGCTGCCTTTGCGCTCGATCTGGCGAGCAAATAGCTCTGCTTGAACTGAAACCTCGCGGAATCCGGAGAGTGGCATGAGTAAGACCCCCGAAGCCTTTGCCGCTTTTGCCATTTGGCGAAAGGCTTGAGCAGCTTCTATATCTAATCGTTCATCACGAGCGTAACCATCGCGCACATACTGACCCACAACTTCTAAGCGAATGGCATCATTTTCCGCATACGGCAGATGACCATAAGCCGTTTTTACCGTCACGGGGGCAGGATTGGGTTGCGAGAGAATGATAGCGGGTGGAGGTGGAACTGTTGGAACGGAAGGTACACTCTTTTCACGCGGTAATGTAACCGCGATCGGAGGAGACTGTCTCTGAGGCGGCACTGAGAACTGAGGCTGAGGGGGCTGCACAACTTGAGTGGCAGGATCTGAAGAAGCCATCTTAGATTCAAGTCCTAACCCGACAAAGACAATAAACCCCGCACTTAGCACTGCGATCAACATAAATCGCAGCGATCGGGAAGACAGAAAAGATTGCCTCATTCAGACCTCTTTACACTCAAAGTTCATCACTAATCTCGTTGAATTAACTGTTCGGCAATCCAGCCTATCGCGCCAGAATTCGGGAAGTAGACTTTGTACCAGACATAGCCACCTGAATCATTTCCGATGTCGAGGATGCGAACCCGATCGCCTGTATAAGCAATGTGCGCTACACTATTGTCCGTTCCTGGCGCACTCCGAACGTTCTTGCTGCCCGGTTGCCCGACGATCGTGGCATTCGTGTCAGAAGACTGCGATTGTACGGGAGTTGAAACTGGAGCTTGAACAATCGGTCGATCTGGATTGACGAGTTGACCCGCAATCCATCCTGTACCGCCATCGGGTAACAGTATCTGATACCAAGGATGCCCATCTGAATTACGACTAGTCCCAATAATCCGAACGCGATCGCCGGGAATGCCTCGATACAACACACGGTCACTGGTTGTTGCTCCAGAGCGGATGTTCTTTGCGCCTGGTTCACCCACGATCGTGGCATTGGTATCGGTAACCTGAGTTAAAGCTGGAATGGTAGGTTGAGCCGGGGCTGCCGCAGTCGGAGAGGGTTTCGGTGAGCTTGCTGCACTCGGAGCAGGACTCGACGATGGACTGGGTGACGCAGAAGCAACGGGACTAGGAGAAGCAGATGGTTTGACTTCGGTTGAAACGCCTGGAATTTGACTTTTGAGCAACAAGGCTCCGCCTAGAATGCTGATACCGATGATGCCGCCAGTGATGACTGCTTTTTTCCATTCACTGCCTGGAGCTGAAGTAGGTGTCATTTGAGAGTGTGGAGATGAAAAGTTTGAGGTTGAATTAAATTGGGTGTGAGGAATGCTCGGAAGTGGTTGAGCTGCTGCAATCATGTTTGCAGGCTGCATATGACCAAACGGTAAAGTGCTGCTTCCTAATGCAAGAACTGCTGTGAGCATTTCTTCAGCCGAAGCGAACCGAGCAGCAGGATTAATGTGAATTGATCGGTTCAGTACTGCTGCGAATCCAGGGCTAATCATTGGAGCGTAATGCTGCCAGTGAATCTCTCCAGTGCGTGGATCAGAATCGAGATCTTGCGGTTGTCTACCTGTGAGTAAATAGATGGCGGTCATTCCCAAGCTGTAGAGATCGCTTGCATAAACGGGGCGTCCTGCAAGCTGCTCAGATGCCATGTAACCGGGAGTACCAACGACGATCGAATGTGAACTGTTCGTTTGAGAGTTGATGATTGCTCCCATTGTTTCTTTCACTGCACCAAAGTCAATCAAGACTGGTTTACGATCGCTATTCCGCAGGATGATATTGTCCGGTTTGAGATCGCGGTGAATAATTTGATGACGGTGAATATGTGCGATCGCAGGCAGTATCCCACAGAGAATTTCTCGCACTGTTCCTTCGTTCAATATTCCTTCAGATTGGATTTTTTGAGTTAGGGTGACTCCATCAATCCATTCTTCAACTAGGTAGAAATGATTGCCTTCGACAAAGTTGGCATAGAGACGGGGAATTTGATCGTAGTTCTCGCCGAGTTTCTCTAGAACGGCAGCTTCGCGTTGAAAGCGTTCTTGCACCATTTGATGCACCTGTGGATTGTCACTCACAGGTTTTAGCTGTTTTACAACACACTTTCGTGCCGAAGGCATCAGTGTATCTTCTACTAAATAGGTCATGCCAAAGCTACCATCGCCTAATACGCCTAAGACTTGATAGCGATTATTCAGAAGCGAAGGTGGTAACGTCGTTCTGTCGAGATTTAACATCGCGGTGATTCAGATAGAGAGAAATCGTCATGGAAATTCGTGCTTGAAGAGGGCTTTTGTCGAGTAGTGTTCCCCACTGAAAAAGCTAGATCACGAAAAAATATTGATCTCTAATCCAGAAAAGCGGTGATTTTTGCAGCGTAAAAGTGTTCGCCTAATTCGTGAACATATCGGGCAGTCCTGTCTTCCATCAGCGATCGCGATGAATTGATCTCCAGCGGTCGCGCAATTTCTCCTGGGTGGTTGGGTGTGGATTCTCAATCTTCAGACTCATTGCGGAACTTATCGTTTGGTCGGTGAATCCGATTCCGGACGACATACTCAACTCAAAAATTGCATGACCTCCTTAGCGTTAATCCTTAGACCTATTCAAAGATTTAAGTAAAACGATGACCGCTCAATCAAAACTCAGTCAAACCATGATCGATAACAGATTCAAAATGCACGATCGCATTCTTCTTGGAGTTGCCTTGATTGCAGGTATCATGCTGGGCACACAACTACCGCTAGTCGCTCAACCTGTTCTGGGTCAAGCCTCATCTTTTTCTCGATCAAACTTGCGATCGTACATTGGGCTAACTTATCGTCAGCTTCCAACCGGATTCAAAGATAACGGCGGTTGGGTAGTGAAAGGGGGACGATATCGGGCTGATTTCGTGCAGCGAGGAAACACCAGAATGATCTGGTTTACCAAGGTTCTCAAATGGGATCGCGGCGGGGCCGTTCCTGTGCAGGTGGTTGATGTCATGGAGCTACCAACATTTCCTAGATCACAAGAATTGCATTATGCGTTTTGTCGATTGGATGGCGTGAACGATCGAGAAATTTTTGCGATCGCAGAAGCAACCCATGACGATATTCGCACAACGATTTATCGAGCATGGAGAGCAAACACGAAGACTGAGAAAATTGAACCAATCAGCACAAAAGGAGTTGCCTGTCCACAGGTCTAAGTTGATTTTCTAGCTTTTCACGACATGACGATCATGAATTCTTACAAATTGATGCCGCTCGCTCTCATCGGATTGATTCAAGCTTGTAATGTAAGCACTCCCTCCTCAGTCGCAACACAATCTAGCTCCACACCTATTCCTAAATCTGCAACTGTTCCTCGATCGAATGAGCCAACCTCTGAAGCTCAAATTACACAACGCCCAAATCTACCTGCGTTCTGCGATCGATCTGAATATGAAACCTTTTTTGAGAAATTCGTTTTCGGCAAAGATGAACACGGTAACGATCTGCGGGCGATGTATACTGCCGATCGTATTGAAGTTCGAGACTACGACAATCCTGCGCAGGTGCTAGAAGTTCTGCGTCGCCGAGATGATGAATTTAGCATCAATTTAGTAGACACTCGCTGGGTTCAACTGGTGCCATCGAGTGTAGACAATAGCCCCTATACTCGGCTCAAGCTTGATATCGATCGAACAAGCGCAGATACATTCCGCGTGAACTATATCAAAGCACAGTACAGATACACCGGAGATGTCACCGGAACTGAGTCTGAAGAAATCGTACAAACCTATGGAAATCCGGGCGCTTACATTTTTCAGCACCAAAATGGCTGTTGGAAGTTGACTCAAAAATTACAATCCACAAAGAACGTAACTTCGGCAGCTTCTCCAATCCATGTAAACACCTTGGGGCTAACTGAAAATATGCCTTACTCCGAAGCTCGTCAAAAACTAATCGATCAAGGCTGGCAACCGCATACTCAGGGCGATCCTCCTAACCGTCGTGAACAAGTTGTGAGAATGCTTTTAGAACGAGGTTATGTAGAAGTAAAAGATTGTTCTGGCACAGGTCAAGCACCCTGCCGCTTTGAGTTTGTTAACAACAATGGAGAACTACTGGTTGTGTCTACGATTCCCCAGGATAATCCCAATGCTGAAAGGGTTGTATGGCGCTGGTTTATTGAAGCAAAACCATAAAGGTAGTTTCTCAAATTGATTAACGATCAGATTTCATCAATGCAGCATCTAAGATATAGCTTTTCAGCATAAAAAAAGCCCATCCAGTTATGCAGAGGTTGGATGGGCTTGGTGAGGCACTCGAAAGTTAAACGTTTTTGTAGTTTGGATTCCATCGGAGCCACGATCGCTCTAATGCTCTTGCGATCGCATCTGCTAATTTCCCAAACAATGCATAAAGCAAAATACTCAGAACGACAATATCTGTTTGCATAAATTCCCGCGCATTCATTGCCATGTAGCCGATGCCAGAATCCGCCGCGATCGTTTCTGCAACAATCAAAGTCAGCCACATAATTCCCAGTGAAAAACGTACTCCGACTAGAATCGAAGACATTGCACCTGGAAGGATAATCTTCCAAAACAATTGCAGTGGCTTCAAGCCATAGACCCGACCCATTTCAATCAATCCAGGATCAACATTGCGGATTCCATGAAATGTATTGAGGTAAATCGGAAATAGTACTCCTAACGATACTAAGAATAACCGTGCTTCATCGCCAATTCCAAACCACAAAATCACGAGTGGAAGCAATGCCAGGTTCGGAATCGTTCGTAGCATTTGCAAGGTTGTATCAAACAAGGTTTCTGAAATCGGAAACAAACCGTTGAGTACACCTAATATAAAGCCAATCCCGCCCCCAATAATGAATCCAGTGATCGCTCGTCTTGCACTGATTGTAATATGTTTCAGCAATTCACCAGATAGGATCAAATTCCACGCAGCTAGAAACACACTAGAAGGTGAAGGGAGTACTCTAGCTGGAATGATTCCAATCGAAGAGAGTACTTGCCACAGAATGAGAACTGCGATCGGAAATCCCCACGGTAAAAACGCCCGAATTTGCGGGTTTCCTAATGACAATTTAAACGATTCTGTTCTTAGTGCTTGTTGACCCATAGAATTATTCTCGTTAAAGATACGATCAGTAGATTTCGATTCATCTGCGTTATTCAGCTTCAGGACTTAAGCAGCTTTTTTGTACATTCACTTCGCAATTGTTTCAAGTTGGGCAACTTCTGCTTTAGACCATTCTTGCTCGTGCTTTCCCAACACACGCTGTACTAGAGTTTCTACAGTCTTGGCAAAGACCGCATTTCCGCGCTGCCGAGGACGAGGTAAATCGACTGAAATATCTAGTGCAATTTGACCGTCTTCGATCAGAACTACACGATCAGCAAGGACTACTGCCTCTTCCACGTCATGCGTGATCAAGAATGCTGTAAATTTCTGCTCTTGCCATAGTCGTTCTAGTAAACTCTGCATTTCTACACGGGTTAACGCATCTAAGGCTCCAAGAGGCTCATCGAGCAATAATAGACGCGGTTCACTAACTAATGCTCTAGCAAGGGAAACCCGCTGTTGTTGCCCACCGGATAGAACAGCAGGCCATTCTTTTCCACGATCGCCGAGTCCAACTGAGACTAATCCTTCTCTGGCTTTCTGTCTCGAAGTTGTATGAGACTTATGCTTCGTGGCAATCAGTCCGAGTTCGACATTATCAATGACGCGTTGCCAAGGCAGTAGACGCGAATCCTGGAACATCATCCGCACATCGGAATTGAGGTGTTGTGAGCGTTGTCCATCCAGCAGCACACTTCCTTCTGTTGGAGGAACTAAGCTAGAGATGAGGCGCAATAAGGTACTTTTACCACAGCCACTTCGACCGACGATCGCGACAAATTGCCCTGGTAATACTTCGAGATCAATGCCTCGTAAAACTTCTTGAGAATGGAATGATTTTCTCAGGTTTTCAAGCTTGAGATGAATTCCATGATTTGCTGATGTCATTCAAATCTCCCGGAATAGTTCAACAAAAAAAGACTCATGATGAAAGATATACTGGTCTCACTGAAATGGCTTGGGTCGGTAATTTGGCGATAAGAAGTTGCTTAATTCTTTAAACCACTGTAAGTTGGTAGAGATATTGTAGTTTCTCTTTTTTAACTCTTCCACATTTGCGCTAGGAAGATGAGTATACTGTGTTACAAATCCTTGAAGTTTTTTAGCTTTGTGCAATTCGTCTGAATGGATCTGCCGTTGTTTTACTCCTTCAAACCTTTCTGGCAAACTCGTTTGAGCTAGAAGTTCAGGCTTTCTATTTACTGTGCTGCCTTGATCCTAGAGTCTTGAGCCAAGCAAGAATGGTGTGATAGCAAGCTTACTGATGATTGAAGTTGTAGCAGCTCTCGGGTCGTCATTTGCTTCATCTGTGGCGAAAATTCAATTCAGAATTTGAAGCGGGTATGTCTGTGAGTGCTGATTGGGAGGAGTGAGCGATCGCATTGAATCGGTTCAAACTGCATCATTTATCATTCTGAATCAGGCTGATGTGGAGATGATCGCCTCAATGTTGGACTCAGAATCTTCTGGGATTAAGCGGTCGAGATGAAAAAAATTGCTGATTTGTATGTGGGATTTCGGTGTGCTCGATCTAAGAGCGAATTCCACACGAGAGAATCAAAAAGACTTGCTTTTGCGTTTTAGATTTGAGATGTTTTTAGGCAAGACTTGAGCTTCTGCTGACCGAAATCCCGACATAGATTCTTCAACGAACTAGCTACCAGAAGAAAGTAGATTTCTCTGCAAAATATCTTGAAATTCGACTTGAACGATATTGATATAGCCCGGATCATTCAAAGCGCTTGAAGGAACTAGATTGTTCTGGATTCCGGCTTGAATGAGTGCCTCAGGCGTAATGGTGCCAGTTGCGATCGCTTGCACTAAGTCTGATCCAGAAGGAATTCCTTGATTTTGAAGATAACCTTGCCGAGCAAGATGCACGAGCGTGATCGGTGGAGTTTGATTAATACTTTGGGCGAAACTGGGAGATGAGATCGCGATCGCACCTGCTGAACTTATAATGAGTGATAGTGCTGTAGCACACCATTTGCCAAAAACAGGCTTCATAATTTGTCTCCTAATCGTCGAGATAAACACAAACAGAAATGTGCCGCTCAAGGTGAAATATCCCCGAACGGGCTAACTAGCTAAGAACAATCGATCAAAGAAAAGCCTCAAGCAATTTCAGACAATTCTTCGGTCTATCTTTGGAATACTCTAATCAGTAATCCAAATCCCTCTGTCATGAGTGCTATTTAATTTTGCTAATTTGAATGTATACGGGGAGACTAATAAAAGCAAATACTTCTGATTGTTAGAATGATAAGTAGAAGTGATGCTCATTAAAAAGCGATCGCTAACTTAAAGCTAGCGATCGCACGTCGTTTGATATTGTTTCTTAAGGATTAATGCTGCCCAGGATGTTGTATTCGTGTTTGAGCAATCATTATATTCAGTAGAGAAAGCAGCAGATGAAAAGGAGTAGATTCACCTGCTACCAATAAGCTAGGAGAACACCGTCTAGCTTTAACTGATATGAGCTAGCACTTGAGGAGTCGTTGCACTTTGAATCGCAACAATCAACTCTTGCAATGACTGTTCCAAGCGTTGCTCAATTTCTTTGTCAAGTTGCAGCGATCCGTCAGGCTGTCGCTGAATTTGCTTATCGACTGCGTAAACTGTGCTGATGAAGTGACGCGCTCCAAGTTCAGATAAAACAGGCTTCAACGCATATTCTATCGACAGCAGATGAGCGATCGTTCCTCCGGTTGCAATTGGCAGGACAATTTTATCAACGAGCGCTTTCTGAGGCAGTAAATCTAAAAATGCTTTCAGAACGCCTGTATAAGACGCTTTGTAGATTGGAGTCGAAATAATAATGCCTGCTGCTTTTTCAAGCAAGGCTTTCGGTTCTTCCAAAGCTGGACTGTCATATTGTCCAAATGCGAGTACTTCCGCAGGCAGATCGCGGACGGAGAGGATTTTTGTCTCAATCGAAGCTGATTCTAGCCGTTGAGCCGCAGTTTCCAAGAGACTGTAGGTTCTTGATGGATGAGAGGGACTTCCCGCGATCGCTAAAACATAAGTCATCCGATTAACTCCTTAATTTAATAATCTACGATAAATTGGTCGATTTATCGGACTATGCAACTTAGGAAGCTAGTATTTCACAGATCAAAATTTGACAAAAGTACTTCTGATACAAATTCTGAAAATCTAGATGGACTCACAAAACAGTTCTTGTCAAGCACTGGAGTTGGTGCAGTGGCATAAGTTGATTAAGCGGTAACAAGAGCCTGCGGAGAAACTTCGATTTCTTTTGTAATTCATCACTTTTATTGATGATTTTAAGAGAAAAGAATATTTGCTGTTATGAACTGGAATGTCTACAGTGAAATTGTAAGTTAATTAATGATGACATTGTATGTTTGAGCATTTAAGAGAACGCCGTTATCAAGAGGGACAACGCGATCGTGATGCTGGCTCTCTCCCCAAGCGACAAGATTCGACCTATCTAGAAGGCTATCTGAAAGGTAGACCTGGAGGACTCGATGAAATTGTTCAGTACTTTTCAACGGTTGAGGCATTTCTGAAATGGCGCAATCAGCATTCCGACTCTGCGTTCTTTCCCAAATAATGCCACCTAACCGAGTTCTGGTAATTGAACATTCTCGACGAGCCGAATCAATTCCTGGGGCAAATGAGTGATCTCACTCCAGAGTTGATTCGGGCTGATTCCAAGCAAATATTGCAAGCCTAGAACGATCGCAATAATCGTTAAAATTAATCCTGCTCCGCTATTCAAAATCCTAAAAACGAGTTTCAGCAGCAAAAACGAGACAACGATCGCCGCAATCACTACCAGAGTGTGCGAATTTGCCACAGTTAATAGATCGTTCATACTTCGATAGCGGTAAAGTGTTAAGTATCTGATTGTAAGCTAATTTGTGGCGAGAGTTCGGATTCAAGGGCAGTTTAGTGAAAGCTTTGAAAACTGCCCCGAAAACTACTCCGAAAACTACCCCACGTCAAAGCGAAATCAGTCGTCGAGCGGTTCAGCAGACAATGAACTCGGAATTCGAGAATCGATGAACGCTTGAGAGATGTTCGGAATTGACATTTTTTCGGCTGGCGTATCTGCTATAGATGGAACATTGAACACGATTTCTCCAGTCTCAGAGTTGCGTTTTGCAACGAGTCGAGTCCCATCCATAATTTTGAACACTGAAGGCTTGGTTGAGTCAATTTCTGCTGACTTGGTTCCACTGGGCAAGTAAATTCCACTGCAATCCCATCCGTCAGGTGTGATTTGTCCATCTGCGAGAAAGTAGAGGGTGTCCGCAGACTTTGATGATTCGCCGGGTGCAGAACCGTAGATTGCGAGGGTGCTTCCAGTTTCGTTGCTGCACTGTCCCCATGTAATTCCTGATGCGATCGCAGCTTTCTGAATTTTTAATTCATCAATTTGTTGCTTGAGTGCTGGCGTTGCGCCGTCGGATTCTTGCTCTTGCAAGAGACGATCAAGCGTTTTTGTGACTTCAATGTAGTCTGCGTTTTTAGTTGCTTTTGGTCGATCTGCCCAAGACGGAGATGCGATCGCAAAGTTCACGAGTAAGATAGCTACGAACAGCGCAATTTTGAAGAGCTTCATACTGTTGATCCTAGTGATGAAAAGATTGTAACCAAAGCACAGAAATCAAGGCTCACAGACTGTTGTGCTGTGCTTTAGCTGGCATGTCTTCACTATAGTGAAGGGATTTTATAGAATCAAATGCTCTTATTTGTGGAAATGATAATTCTAAGTGATGCAAGACGAGCGATTCTGCTAAAAAGTGGTTGAGGATCTTTTTCTGAGATTGCGACGCTTTTCTGAGAGTGAGATCGAGCCTAATCGATTGTATCGACCTGCAAGTTTCCGCACCCAGTCTGTTGAATATCCGAGCATTGCAGCGACTTGTTCTACAGTCATCGGTTCAGTAGGATGGCTCAAGAGTTGAATCGCAGTCCAATAATTTTTAGCTTTTGAATCTTGGCAAGTTTCCAGGCAGTGTATTATCTCTGCATAAGTGAGATGAGGAGCAATCTGGATGCGAGGGCGGGGCATGGGTAGAACTGCTCTGTAGAGCTAGGCTTAATGTTCTCTAAGATACTCCTTCAATCTAGGGTACATCATTGATAACAGCAAATATTCTTAGCTATTAAATCAATCACTAGATTTGATTGAAAAAAAGCAAAAACAGCGATCGTTATAAGATGAACGATCGCTGTTAAATCAAAAAACTCGCTGCTTAATCTAAGATTTCTTGACTCGCGGGATTGGCATCAATCTGTGCCTGTGTCCAGTTTGGAATTGCCCATGCTACTTCACCTGCATGGAATTGTTTTGCAGGAAGAACATTAAATTCGATCGCACCCGTTTGAAAATTCGTGCTAGTGACGAACTGAGTGCCATCTACAATTTTGAAGGCAATCGGTGTGGTTAGAGGTTGGCTTGGTTCAGTCGGATTTGTTGCAACGATTGTACCCGTTGGTAGATAGACACCATCGCAATCCCAATCATCGTCAGTGATTTTGCCAGGTTCTAAGAAGTAAATCGAAGTCGGGGTTTTCTTGGGAAGATTGGCATAGACTGCTAGTTTGTGATTGGTAGCATTTCGGCATTGTGCGCGCTTCGATGCTGTTCGGATAATCTGCTGCTGAATTTGCAGAGCTGCTAATCTTTGCTGCAAAGCTTCTTGAGTATAGCCGAGTTGTTCGGGAGTATTTTGTGCTTGTAGCAGTTGAGTCATTTCTTGGGTGACTTCAGTATAGTCAGCACCTTTCGTGAAATCTTTGCCAGCCCAAGAAGGAGGGGCGATCTCAAAGTTCATCAATACTATCAAGCCAACCAATACGAGTCTGAGAAATTTCATGACGTTCTCCTGAATGACTAAGGAAATAACAATTGGTAAGAGCCGTTATCCATCACGATCCGTAGCCCGATCCACATCAAGACAAAGGGGAAAACTTTTCGAGCATACCGAGCAATCACAAACGCGATCGCAGGTTGGCGCGTCAGATGGTAAGAAAGGAAACACCAGAGTCCAATCGTTGCGTAACAGATACTCACAATCACGCTTAATCTAGGCAGCGTACTCGTCGCGAATAGCGGAACATAGATGCCAATATTGTTACCGCCGTTTGCGATCGTCACCGCAGACACTCGATAGGTTTGCGGGTCTTTCAGCGTTGCCCAGAAAGATTCTTGTGGTGTTCGTCTTGCTTGAGGTGTTTTGAGACTGCTAGAGACAGTGTGAACTACGTCGTCATCTTCTTCGTGCTTGAGCAGTTGACTCGCCCCGATTGCGATCGGCAAAAAGCCGAGTAGTCCAAGCAATTGCTCAGAGATGACTAACCCTCCCAAAAAACCAACGAGGCTCACTCCGATTAGTGCTGTAAATCCTAGATACTCACCGATGACCACATGACGAGGGCAGAAAGTCCGATTCACTTTGCCGAAAAAGATCGTTAAATACAAGTTGTCGTCAAACGTTGTTGCAAATGCTACTGCTGTTCCGGTCATTAACGTTCCTTCTAGCCAGTTCATGATTGATCCTCATTGTTCAAGCTCTCGGTTTCCAACACTCTTTTGTCAAAGAAGCTTTGTGTCTACCAAAATCCGAGGCGAAAAGCTTTTGTAATGACTACAGAATATTTGCTCTGTTCGATAGAGACAAATAGTATTCCTTGTCAAATCGATAAATTCAAATAATTAAAATGAGGAGATGACTTGTACTCTGCTGCAAATCGAGACGATTGGACTCTGTAAAGCTGGCTGAATTGTATTCGATGTGATTAGTCTGCACCATTTCCGGATTGAGCAGAATCGTGCAATTCTAATCTCAACTATAGTATTGAAAAGCCAAAGAATCTGTCTTTTAGAGATAGTTAAGATTTCTATTAATGGAATATCAGTAATGTTCAGTATATTTTTAATCAAAAATTCCCATAATCTGATCGGAATTGGAGCAAAATTCACAGAAAATTGACAATTTTTCAATAGAAAACATTGCTATAAAATCCTCGTAAAACGATGGGATTATGAGAAAAATTAAAGAAGTCATTAATGAAATTAGTGGCTGAAAATGCCTTCCAGTAAGGATTACAGATCTAATTTTTTAGAATCTTTCAATTTGTTAATTTCAAAACAATTATTTCTAATCACTTGAAGTTATCGTTTTAAGAAATAAGAATATTTGCTTCCATAGACAGAGCGCGAATACAGTGAATACAGTTTGTGTGAAATAATTTCTGGCTAGAAAGACTGAGAAGCTTGAAATACAACACTCAATTTCAAGCGCTAAAACGAGGAGTTTTTACATGACAGCTGAGGTTCCAATTAGTCCAAGTTTGCATGGCTTGAAACGAGAATGTCTTTCTTATAGCGAGGTTTTAGCTCAATCGATCGCGGTCATTGCTCCTACAACTACGCCTGCAGCAAATCTGGCTTTGATCTATGCGGTGGCTGGCAATGGAACATGGTTAAGCTTTCTACTGGGTTTGGTGGGCTTAGTCTTTGTCAGTATCAATATCAATCAGTTTGCTCGACGATCTGCTTCTCCGGGATCGCTCTATACCTACATTGCGACTGGCTTAGGGACATCGGCAGGTGTACTTTGTGGTTTGGGGTTAATTCTGGCGTATCTTTTCACGGGGATGGCTGTTCTCTGCGGCTTTGCGAATTTTGGACAAGTCTTGTTCGCACATCTAGGGATTCAAACTCATGTGTTGACATTGTTTGCCGTGGGTACAGCGATCGCTTGGTATGC
The DNA here is from genome assembly GCF_000353285.1 of Leptolyngbya boryana PCC 6306. Classification (NCBI taxonomy): domain Bacteria; kingdom Bacillati; phylum Cyanobacteriota; class Cyanophyceae; order Leptolyngbyales; family Leptolyngbyaceae; genus Leptolyngbya; species Leptolyngbya boryana. The sequence goes on along the minus strand of NZ_KB731324.1, from coordinate 5,514,521 downwards.
CGCGCATAAAGATGTTCAACTTTCAGCAAAAGCATTGCTTTGGCTAGAAGGCATTTCGATTGGCTTAATTGCACTGCTAGGCGTGTTGATTTGGAGTCATCAAGGATTCGCGATCGATTGGCATCAACTGACGCTCAAAGATGCTACTCCGGGCGGAATTTCGATGGGGATTGTCCTCGTTGTATTTGGCTTTTCAGGATTTGAAAGCGCAACCTCCCTGGGCGATGAAGCTCAGAAGCCGCTTAAGAATATCCCAAAAGCAGTGATGCGGAGCACTGTGCAAACTGGAATCTTCTTCATCGTCATGGCATACATTGAAGTTCTGGGTTTCAATGGAAGCTCTGCAAATTTGGCTCAGAGTGAGGAACCCTTGAGTTTCCTAGCAGAGCAAGCAGGAGTCGGTTTTTTGGGGAGCTTCATTAGTCTAGGAGCATGGTTGAGCTTTTTTGCTTGCATTCTCGCTGCGATTAATCCGGCGGCAAGAGTGATGTTTCTCATGGCGCGACACGGTGTATTTCATGATGCTTTAGGTGAGGCGCACGAAGAGAATTTGACTCCGCATACTGCTGTCGCGCTGTGTGCTTTGGTCACATTTCTAGTTCCCGCATCTATGAATCTGTTTGGACTCAAGACATTCGAGAGTATGGGGTATCTGGGCACGATTTGTACTTACGGATTCTTGTTGGTCTACATCTTAGTGTCGATCGCGGCTCCAATCTATCTGTATCGACTACAGCAACTTCGGTTTCAAGATGTGATCTTCTCAGTGCTGGGGGTTGGCTTCATGATGCTGCCGGTTGTCGGCACGATCGGGATTCCAGGTAGCACGCTTTTTCCGGCTCCAGAAGCACCTGCGAATGTTTTCCCTTATCTATTCGCCTTGTATCTTGCTGTCGGCTTTGGATGGTTTGTGGTGCAACGGTTTCGGACTCCACATCTAGTCAAACACATGGAGCGATCGATTCATGCGATCCATTCCAATCATGCTAATTCAACAGAGCGAAATTAAATGATGAATGACTTTATCACTGCAATTCCAAAAGGTCTAGCTGCCTTTACTGCGACAAATTTAGACGACATTTTGATTCTGATATTGTTCTTCTCTCAGGTCAATGGAATATTCCGACGAAGGCATATTGTCAGTGGGCAGTATCTAGGATTTGCTGCTCTCGTATTTGCGAGCTTACCCAGTTTTTTCGGAACGGTATTGTTTCCGCGACCTTGGATCGGATTGTTGGGGTTAGTGCCGATTGCGATCGGTGTGAATCGGTTGCTCAATTCTGGTGAAGAAGAAACGGAAGAAGAACTCTCTGAACAGTCTGAGACTTCTTGGGTTACCAATTTTCTTTCTCCTCAAACTTATAGCGTTGCAGCTGTTACTTTCGCCAATGGTGGGGATAACATCGGAATCTATGTTCCTTTGTTTGCGAGCGCGACCTGGGAAAGCTTGCTAGCAATTCTTGCTGTGTTTTTCTCAATGGTGGGAGTCTGGTGCTATGCTGCGTATTGTTTAACCTGCTTGCCGGGAGTCGCTCAAACTCTAACTCGCTACGGAAATCAACTGGTGCCTTTTGTACTGCTCGGACTAGGGGTGTTAATTCTGATTGATAGTCATACCCTTGAAGACCGAGGACTTGCAGTGTTAGCGTTAGTCATCAGCTGCATGGGATTAATTCATCTGCTGCGGCTGGCGAAAGCTACATCTTCTAAAGCTTTACTAGAAAAAATTCCAGCACTCTATCCCTCCGTAAAAGCTGACGAAAATTGATATGAGGAAGCCAACAATGAACGGTTTTAGAATTATCCTGGTTGCACTTGTGCTATTGCTCAATTTGGTTGGAGCTTCACCTGCCTGGGCTGATCCGCCAAAGCTCACAGGTACGCCAGAGTATGCTGAAGTGACGCAAGCGATCGCAAATCTTATCCAAGCTAAAGCATCTCCCGAAGAATCTGATTTAACGCCGGTTGAAATTGAGCAAAAGCTAGGAGCATTAAATCTTCAAAAGTACATTTTAGAGACGGCATCGCACTATTCCCAGTGTCGCAACTCGACAGGAAGTACGATCGCAGTTTTCGCTCATAAAGCAAAGAAAGCTCCGCAATCTCCGAGCGTGCTTTACTATCTAGCCAATGGCGAAATTACAGAAGATGAATGGAGTTGTGATGGTGTGTATTTACCAACAGGAACAAAGTTAGCTGGACTATCAGAAGTGACTGAACCGACTGTTGCTCAATTTGTGAGTGGAACGCGACTCAACGCAACGGTGAATGCTCAAGGAGAGCTAGAATTTAATCTTGCTCCTTCAAAATTTGCGAAATCGAGTGATGGTGTCTTACCGATTCCAGATTTAACTGTAGCAACAATACAGGCAAGCCTTCCGAATGCTCCAATTGAAGATTAGTACCCAAAGACGGGAATTCGAGGAGTGAATCCATGACGATCGAAGTAGAAACTCAATCTCCACCCAAGAAACTCAATCCCAATCGAATTCGAGATCATTTAGCGAATGAGCGGACGTATCTCGCTTGGATGCGGAGCGGGGTTGCTTTGATGGGGTTTGGTGTGCTGATTGTTCGTCTGCGAGTTCTCCGTCCACCGATCGCGCCTCAACCTCCGGGTGCAGGCTGGCAGCTAGGGCTGGCTTTTTCTATTGTTGGGCTGCTAGCAGTATTGCTCTCAACTCAGCATTATTTTGCAGTTCGGAACGATATTGAGGAAGACACCTATGAACCTCCGGATCGATGGGTGATTCTGTCTAGTTTGACTGTCGCACTCTTGGGGCTTGGGGTGATCTACTATGTCTTCACGGTGCCGTTAGACTGGCTGAATTCTGTTTTGATTGAGTAGCAATTGGGTCAATGTTCAATCTAGAGAATCGTTTTCAATCTTTTTTGAAGCTATTTCAAAAGCTTCTCATCGTTCACTGGCAAACCTTACTATTATTGTTTGTCGGAGTCGGGTTGCCACTGTTGATTTTTGAGCAACTTGCAATCATCGTTTGGCAAAACGGCGGCTTCGTTTGGGATCGTTCCATCTTGCTGAGTATTCATCAAACTGCACAGCCAGGGTTGGATGCTTTTGCGAAAACGATTACACCGCTCGGCGTTAAGAAAGGAGTCGTTCCAGCGACGATCGCAATTGCAGTGATCATGCTCTATCGGAAAAGATGGCGATCGCTGACTTATCTATTACTTGCAGTTGGTGGGACTGGAGTGATTAATCTGATTGCGAAAGCGCTTTTTCATCGAGATCGCCCTGCTTTGTGGGAGGCTGCTGCTCATGCTGGTTTTTCTTTTCCGAGCGGGCATGCGATGTCGAGTATGAGTTTTATTGCTGCCTTAGTCATTCTCACTTGGGGGAGTCGGTGGTGCTGGCTGATTGCAACCCTTGGAAGCGGTTTTGTTGTGACGATCGGGTGGACTCGCCTTTATCTGGGGGTTCACTTTCCAAGTGATATTTTGGCTGGCTGGATGGTGTCGCTGGCTTGGGTGATTGGAGTAAACTTAATCATTCGACCGCACCTGAAGCCTGAAAACTTGGAACCCCCTTCAGAAGAAACCTCGCTGATGCCGGAAGAATTACAAACCTAAAAGGATGACACAACTTGAATATCCTAGAATTTTCATTACTAGTTTGGTTGGGTTCATTCACTGCTGGATTCCTAGGAGCACTGACAGGATTGGGCGGTGGGGTTGTGCTTGTTCCGCTGTTAACGTCAGTGTTTGGAGTTGATATTCGCTATGCGATCGGGGCTTCTCTTGTCTCTGTGATTGCGACTTCTTCTGCGGCTGCTTCAACTTATATTAAGCAAGGACTCACGAACTTACGCTTAGGCATGTTTCTAGAGGTCGCAACAGTGATTGGAGCGTTAGTGGGTGCTTTGATTGGAGCCTTTATTTCAGTTAAGGCGTTAACTGTCGTCTTAGCGGCAACATTACTTTATTCTGCTTATTTAGCTCAACAGCCGCGACCTGATTTTTTTGAACATCAAGACTCTGATCCGTTAGCTGTACAACTGAAATTAAATGGAACTTGTCCCACTCCTCAAGGTGAGATGAGCTATGAGGCGCAGTCGGTTCCAGTTGGTTTTAGCGTGATGATGGTTGCAGGCGTTTTGTCTGGATTGCTAGGAATTGGATCGGGTGGATTCAAGGTGCTTGCAATGGATCAAGCGATGCGGCTCCCGTTCAAGGTTTCGACGACGACCAGTAACTTTATGATCGGCGTGACGGCTGCTGCTTCGGCAGGTGTATATCTAGCACGAGGTTATATTGATCCAGGACTATCAATGCCTGTGATGCTAGGAGTATTTCCTGGCGCATTGCTCGGTGCGAAAGTTTTAGTCGGTGCTAAAACTCAACTATTAAGAATTCTCTTTAGCCTAGTTTTGATGGCAATGGCATTTAAGATGGTGTACAACAGTTTGGCTGGAGGGATGTAGATGTACAAGGATCTGATAGCTCGATCGAATTCCTCAAGCGATGAAACGCTGGATCGATCGCAAGAAGCAAAACTAGAACTTTGGATCAGCAATCTACTACGCTATGGTGTGCAACTCTCTAGCTTGATTGTATTAGTTGGTGGAATTTTGTATTTGATTCATCATCATGCTGAACCTGTTGATTATCGGGTTTTTCAGGGTGAACCTGCGATCTATCGCTCTCCGAGTGGTGTCGTTCAAGCACTGCTTGAAGGGCATCGTCGCGGCATCATTCAACTCGGATTACTCGTCTTAATTGCAACTCCCATTCTTCGAGTCTTGCTTTCTCTGGTGACATTTCTCAGATGGAGAGATTATACTTATGCTGCAATTACGTTTTTAGTTTTATCTGGCTTGATTTATAGCTTTGTGGGTGCGTACTTTTAAGCGGAATGCGCCAGCTTCCAACTCACCATCACGAGCATCAGATAAATCACAAATCTAAGCGGGCGTTGGGGTGTAAGTTTGCAGAGTTTTGCACCCACGATCACACCTGGAACTGATCCGATCCAAATCGGCAAGACTAAGTGCCAATCTACAGTTCCTAGAGTCAGATGTCCGATCGAAGTAAATGTCAATAAAATTGCTGCTTGAGCCAGATCCGTTCCGACTAATTTTTGGGCATCTAGCTGAAAGAATGCAATCAGCACGAGTGCGAACATCGAACCCGATGAAACGCTCGTCATCCCGACAATGTAGCCGAGAATTGCGCCCAGTGCGATCGCGCTCATTCGACCTGTCTGTGTCTCTAAATCTAACTTGGGCAAAGTGGGCAGTTCCCACGCTGGTGCAAAGGTCATGAGGAGAAGTTGAACTAATGCGGTCGCTGTCACGAGCAAAATCGCATAGCCAATCAGATGCAAGAGTATCGAATCTAAATTTACTTCGCCAAATTGCCGCAACCAGTGCAATGTTGCAACTCCTAAAAGCGAGCCAGGCACACTTCCGAATGCTAACCAGCGAACGGCACCTAGATCTAATGTTTTCTGTCGCCAATGTTTGACACCGCCGATGACTTTCATCAGGGTCGCTGCGACAACATCGGAACTGACCGCAACAGAAGCAGGCACTTGAAACACGAAAATCAGCATTGGGGTAATCAGTGAAGCGCCACCAATTCCAGTCAGTCCCACAACAATGCCAACCCCGAAGCTAAAGCAAGAGAGTAATAAATAATTCATCTCGGTTATTCTCCTTTGACTCTTGGTAGTAAAGAAGCAAGATCAAAGGAACCTTCTAAAAGCGAAGTCGGAATCTCAAGAATCTGAAATTGAATCAGCGCGATCGCAAGAACGGTAAATGCAGTCGAAGAAACTACACCCCACAACAGGTCTTTCTTCAAATTGCGGTCTTGATTTTGAAAAACTTCGATCGCTCCCACTTGCATCAGCAAAATTCCGACGAGATTCGAGAGCCAATAACCCGCGATCGTGCCGCCCAAGAACCAATCTGGAGAAAGTTTACTCAATACATATCCAAATCCATATGCGACGGGCAGATTAAAAATCAAATCGTTCCACCAGCACAGCGGCGACAGTAACCAACCCAGTGCAAAAAGTAGACCTCCTCGAATTCTTTTCCAGGTGATTCTTTGAAATCCGGCTTGACTCACAGTATCCTGCTCCCTATTACCTAAATCTTGATAGACTTACCGTATTTTAACAGAACATTGTCACAAGGACGAAAAATTTAGTTTTGTACAAAATATGAGCATGAAAGAAATACCCCTCGGTATTCTCATGCAAACGAGGTGCAGCGATTGAAGCTAGCTCTCAAAATTTAGAAAATCGAAACATTGCTTTTGCAGCAGAAGATTTTGCCTCAGCAGAACGGTATGCATCCTGAGAACAAAATCATATTCTATGTCTTTGATAGCTAAATGTAGTACATCGGATTGCCACGCTGGTTCTCATCCCACTCTCGGTAGAGATCTTCTAGCGTAATGCCCGTGAGAAATTTTTGAGAGAGTGTATTGAGGCTCTGCCAAACGTTATAAACAATTTGCCGCTCTAAATTTGGCGTAACCTCTAATTCTCTGGGTTTGCGCTCTCCATCCACGAACGCAACGATTTCAAATAAAGTAATTTCTTTTGCATCGCGTGCAAGAACATAGCCACCTCTAGACCCTCGATAGCTGCGGACGAGTCCCCCACGCCGGAGAATCGTCATAATCTGTTCTAAATAGCGCTCAGGAATAGAATGTTTTGAAGCAATTTCTGTAATCGTGAGCGGCGCATAACTTCGATTTGCATGACCCACAAGTTCTAAGAGTGTCAGCAATGCATACTCAATCCTAGAAGTCAGTTCTATAGGAGTATAGCTAGAGAGATCTGATTGCATTCAAACACTCGGTAGATTGACTCATTTTGTATCGTAAAACTGTTAGTCCTAAAAGTAGAGCAGTCTTTCTCTCTGCTTCCTGGGCACAATTGCAAGAGAGAAAGGCAGTTGGATTCGTCTTGGCTCAAGCTAGCTCAGTGCGTAGGCTGGAAATGTCTTCACAACTTTCGGCTTAATGTAGATGCGTTGTTGTGGCTCTAGGCTGAGTTGATTAAAACGATCGCGGCTCAGATTCGCAGTCACTAATTCCCCAGATTCAAGTCGGATTTCAACGACAATTTCCCAACCTAAGTGGATCACGCGATCGACCTGGGCTGAAACTGATTCTGAGGACGGGATTAGCTCGATATCAATGTCATGCGGACGCAAGAACACGCGATCGGAATCTAAAATCTTGTTGCCGTCGTTGGGTAAAATGCCTGCACGAGCAGGAACCACATTGACTGGACCAATAAAGCTCATGACAAACGCAGAAGCAGGATGATCATAGATATCTGTTGCAGTTCCGACTTGCTCAATTCGACCGCGATTCATCACCACGATTTCATCTGCAACTTCCATTGCTTCTTCTTGATCGTGAGTGACAAACACTGTGGTAACGTTCACGTCTTTGTGCAACCGTCGGAGCCAAGCTCGCAGTTCTTTTCTGACTTTGGCATCGAGCGCTCCAAAAGGTTCATCGAGTAGCAATACTTGCGGTTGTACGGCTAAAGCTCTTGCGAGTGCAACCCGTTGGCGTTGTCCGCCAGAGAGTTGAGACGGATAGCGATCGCCAAATCCTTGTAGCTGAACTAGCTCTAGGAGTTCTTCCACGCGCTCTTTAATTTTTGCTTTGGGCTTCTTGCGAATATCCAAAGCAAATGCAATATTTTCTCGAATCGTCAAATGCTTGAACAGCGCATAGTGCTGAAACACAAAGCCAATATTGCGATCCTGGACTGATTGATATGTCGCATCGCGACCAATTAATGCAATCCGTCCTTCATCTGGGGTTTCTAATCCTGCTATCATGCGCAAGAGCGTTGATTTACCTGACCCAGAAGGTCCTAATAATGCAACGAGAGAGCCAGTTTTGATGCTTAAGTTGACTTGATCAACCGCATGAAACGAGCCATAGTGCTTGGAAACGTTTTGTACTTCAATACCCACGGTGCCTCAATCCTCCAGAGAAGTTTTCCCTGCATTCTACGGTTTATCCATAGAATAACAGTATATTAGTCAGGTTCGGGTTTTCTTTGTAACGTTGAACACATATTTTCAGGGTTAGGAAAAACTTGTCTGCTCTGTGCCATCACTGCTATTCCACTTCTTTGATGCGCGTCTTTCGTTCCATGATCTCTTTCAGCACCAAAGTAACGACCGCAAGCAAGGCTAGCAATACGGCTGCTGAGTAAGCTGATTCTGTTTCATATTGTTTGTAGGCTTCTTCTACAAACAACGGTAAACTTTGCGTTTTTCCAGCTAAGTTACCTGACACAACCGAGACCGCTCCAAATTCGCCCATTGCTCTAGCATTGGTCAGGATAATTCCATAGAGCAATCCCCACCGAATACTCGGCAGTGTGACCCGCCAGAATGTCTGCCAACCATTTGCACCCAAGGTTTTTGCCGCTTCTTCTTGATCGGCTCCCGCTTCTTCTAGAACTGGGATCACTTCTCTTGCCACAAAAGGCATACTCACAAACATCGTTGCAAGTAGCATGCCCGGAAAAGCAAACACAATCCGAATATCGTTGGCTTGTAACCATGTTCCGAACCAACCGAGTCGCCCATACAGCAAGACGATCATCAAACCTGCGACAACGGGAGAAATTGCAAACGGTAGGTCAATGATGCTCAGTAACAAGGTGCGTCCTCGGAACTGTTTGCGAGCCAGTGCCCAAGCAGTACAGAGTCCAAAAACTGTATTGAGCGGAACTGCGATCGCGGCTAGCATCACAGTTAACTTAATCGCGTGAATAAAATTCGGCTGTGTCAAGTTCGAGAGAAAGGGTGCAACACCTCCCTTAAACGCCTGGTAAAAAACATTGATGGCAGGAATGTATAGGATTAGCCCCAGGTAGGCAATACCGATACCAATGAGTAGAATTGGAACCCAACTTTTTTGTTGCGTTGTTTTTCTTGTTTGAGCTGAACGTGGAGCATCCGCGATCGTCGTCATTGTTTTAATCTCCTAACTAATGCCCAGGCATTCTGCTAGATCCCGTGTCGTAGCGTCTTCCCCAATTTTGCAAGACGTTGAGTGCAAGCAAGATCAAGAGCGAAATCATCAATAGAACCATGCCGATCACTGTTGCTCCAGCGTAGTCATATTGTTCTAAACGCTGGAAAATCAGGATCGGTGCAATCAAATCGCGAAAAGGAGTGTTCGATGAAATGATGACAGTTGAGCCATATTCACCTACAGCGCGAGAGAACCCTAGCGCAACTCCAGTTAAAATTGCTGGAAACAAGGGCGGCAGAACAACTCGTTGAAAAGTCTGCCAAGGTGAAGCTCCTAAACTCCAAGCTGCCTCTTCGACTTCTTTTTCTATTTCTGAGAGAACGGGCTGCACTGTGCGAATTACAAATGGTAATGAGATAAAGAGCATCGCGATCCCAACACCAACCCGAGTAAAGGCAACCTTGATTCCAAATGGGGCAAGTAATGAACCAAGCCAGCCATTTTCGCTATAGACCGTTGCTAAGGTTAGACCTGCAACTGCGGTCGGTAAAGCGAAAGGTAAGTCAACGGAAGCATCGACTAACCGCTTCAGTGGAAAGTCATATCGCACTAAGATCCAAGCGATCAGGGTTCCAAAGAATCCATTAATCAATGCAGCAACTAATGAAGTCGTAAAAGTAATGTCATAAGTAGAAAGCGCAATTGGACTCGTCGCAATCCGCCAAAACTCCGCAGGACCGACTGTTGCAGATTTTAATAGCATTGCTACAACCGGAATAAACAGCATCACGGTCAAATATGACAGCATGATCCGCCATGTCCACGGCATCTGAACGATCGATCGTCCCCACGCTTTCCAAATTGGTCCTTTTCGAGAGGGAACTTGAGCAGAAGAAGCCATACAGTACTCCAAATAAAACCAGAAAGTTAGAGCCGCAGAGATTGAATGTTCTTGCTGCGGCTCTATTTATGCCTAACGTTTGATCGAAGCTTGGACTTGGTCGAAGACCGCTCCATCGTCAAAGAACTTCTTCTGTGCTTGGCTCCACCCGCCATACTCCTGAATCGTGCCCAAGGTCTTCACCGCCGGGTACTTGTCCGTATTCTCTTTTGTCTTCACCGGGGCACCATCCAACGGGCGGAAGCCTAACTTGACGAATTCGGCTTGTGCTTCCGGGGTGTACAAATACTGCACAAATGCCTCTGCAACTTCCCGCGTGCCATGCTTATCCACGTTCTTATCAATCACCGAAATCGGAATATCGATCGACACATTGGGATCTGGCACGACATATTCCAGCTTTTCCCCCTTTTGCTGTGCCAGAATCACCTCATTCTCATAGTTGATCAAGGCATCGCCTTGTCCCTGCTTGGAGAATGCGTCAGTCGATTCGCGGGCATCTTTTGCCAGGACTGCCACATTCGCAAACGCTTTAGTGACAAATTCGGTCGCTTTAGCTTCATCCTTATTGTTGGCTCTCAAAGCATGATCCCAGAGAGCGAGGAAGTTCCAGCGAGCGCCCCCCGAGGTTTTCGGGTCTGCCGTGACCCATTTGACATCGGGACGGGTCAAATCATCAAAGGTTTTGATATTTTTGGGATTACCGGGACGGACAATCACCGCAGCGACCGTTTTGGCGACAATGCCATTATTCGGGGTTTTGGTCGTCCAGTCAGAATTGACAAATCCGGCTTTGACGAGCTTTTCGGTATCTGCGGCGATCGCTAAGTTGGCGACATCGGCTTCAAGACCATCAATAATGGCGCGAGTTTGAGAGCCTGAGCCACCGTAGCTTTGTTTGAAGGTGACGGTTTGCCCTTTTTCTTTTTGCCACTTCTCGACGAACTTAGGAATGATGGCATCGTGAGCGGCTTTGGGGACGGCATAGCCGACGAGGGTGAGTTCGACCTCTTTAGCGGAATTGGCAACGGGGCTAGCGCTATTGGGACTAGAAGAAGTTGAAGCGGTGTTGCCGCCGCAGGAGGCGATAGCGAGGCTCAAGGTCGTGCCGATCACAAAGAGTGAAACGAATTTTCTGACAGAGTGCAGATTAAATAGTGTTTTGAAGGTTTGAGCCAAGCGTGGTGCTAGCTCATGTGGATGGTGCTTCAACTTCATGAATTGTTCTCCTAATCTACGGTAATATTGTAGGATTACCGTCCTTATCTCAGTTTTCAATCGTATCGGAGAAAGAGATAAAGCGCAAGAAAATACTCCTATTATTTGATCGGTTTACTTGGGATTACAATAACTCTAATGCTTGCTGAGGAATCAGATTGTGTCTTTTCATGCGATTTCATACTTGGCTCCAAATTGGTTGGAGTTTTATCAAGCTGTGACTCTTTATTTGGGGCGAGTCTTGGGCTGTCAGGCTGATTTGATGGTCGGCGAATGTGATCCGTTGAAGGATTCGCGACTTTATGAAGACGCGATCGATCTAGCTTTTATTTGTGGATTGCCGTTTGTTCGGTACGGGCGAATTCGACCTCGGCAGTTCAGCGCGATCGCGGCTCCAGTGATGCAAGCTGAGCGGTATCAAAATACGCCGATTTACTTCTCCGATATCATTGTTCATGCGGAGAGTTCGTTTCAAACGTTCTCGGATTTAGCAAATTCAACCGTTTGTTATAACGATCCTGGCTCGAATAGTGGCTACTACTTGCTTCGGGATCGCTTACTTCAGGAACAACGTCCACAATTTTTCAAACATGCGATTCAATCTGGCTCACATCAGCGATCGATTCGTTGGGTAATTGAGCGCAAAGCAGATTGTGCTGCGATTGATAGTACGGTACTGGAGCGGGAATTTCGCGTCTTTCCCGAACTGGCACATCATGTGAAAATCATCGAGTCGAGTCGGGCTTGTCCGATGCCGCCGATTGTGGTGGCAACACATTTAGGCGATCCAGTGATTGAGAAAATTCAATCAGCATTACTGCATCCAGATTCAGAATTATCAGCAGCTATGACTGCAATGCAGATTCAGCGCTTTGCGGCTGTCACTACAGAAGATTATGCAGCGATCGCTGATCTCTATGACGATGTGACGAATTCGTGCTTTAGCCAGCTTTAACCGTTCGCCATAACTGCCGCACTTTGCCAGACTGATTGCGTAGAACAGCTTGTTGATAAATCTGACCAAACATTTTCTGTTGAGTCCGACTCCCACCGACGGTATGTAGATAAGAGAGTCGAGGCTGCATTGCCGAAACTGTCGTTGACCAATCTTGTTGAGTGTATGCAATTAAGCCTTTGGCAACAGGCAAGACAATTTGCAGCCAGGTGAATTGCGATGTTGCCGGAAGTTGCTGTGCGTGCGATGTGAGACTTTGAAGAAATTCATTCACCCAGTCTGTGTATCCAGCCCGTGCGAGTGCATAAATATAGTGCAAATCTTGAAAAGGTAGCGCATGTTCGTGTAAACGCGAACCCAGATGAGGAGCAAGAGCCTGCCAGCGTTTCCCCACATCAACGCCTTGCACTTCTAAGCGCAGTAAGGTCGCGATCGCACCGACTTGATCTTTTGACGACGACGGATTCGCCCGTCCCCAAACCTTTTGGTCATAAAGCTCTAAGACTTTCTGATGATTGCCCAGTGCTAGGTAGTAAAGTGCGACATGCCACCAATTGTGGGTATACAGCATCGAATTGCACTGCTCCCAAGTGTCTGAATGGCTTTCCATCCAGAGAATTCCATCTTCTGGGCGATTTTGTTCTTCAAGGATATGCGCGATCGCATGTTGCGCCCACGGGTCGAATCGATTCAGCGCGATCGCTTGCAGTCCAGTCTGCATAGCGCGATCTAAGTCTCCGCATTGCTCCAAGCCAAACGCAATCATTCCATATAAATAGTGCAGATGGGGATTGTCGGCATTGGCAGGAAGAACTTTCTCGGCAATTTTGAGTAACGGATCAGATTCGCCTCGATAGAAGTAGTGATATTGTCCTTGCTGCACAGAAATCAGGTCTTGTGGATAGTTCTCTGCGATCGCTTCATGTAGGTCGATGGCTTCAGAAATTGCGCCGCCTGCCCAAGCTGAAATCGCGCGAATGTACCACTGTTCTCGTTCAGTTGCCGTTGCAGCATAACGCTCAGCCACTTTAAGGTGATGCATCGCGGTTTGACGCGCGATCGCGGTTTCCTGGGATAGGTAGTAAGCGGCAGCGTATGCTTGAGCGATCGCGCAGGTTGGATCGAGTGCCAGCACTTGCAGAATCGCTGTTTCGGCTTGATTGCCGTAGTAAAGAGCTTGGTCAATAAATCGATCGAGTTCAGTCCTGAGTTGAACAGAAAAATCAGGTCGGGTGCTTGTCACCGCAAGTCCTTGAGCGTCAATTATCATGGAGAATCACAAATAACACTAAGTCGGTCGGAATACCGTATTATTTGCCAAGTATGTCATACTCCTAGGAGCAATGAAAAGTAAAGCTCGTTACTTATCTCGTCATTTATTTGGAGCCTTGAAACGTACCAACAATTTCCTCACTCCGTTCTATCTCGCTCTGGAATGGAATTCCGGGGGCGGGTGAATGCGATGAGCGATACGTTTCAAACATCCTCTTAATATGAGTCCCCATATCTAATCTCTTATAGGCGAGTAAGAAATTACTGTTTCTCAATTGAACTCGTATCGATACTTTAAATTGCATGAATTGCTAGTCATTCAAAAATTGGCAAATCGCATCTAAAAAATATTTTTTCAGGTCTTGTTTTCTCATGCGACTTGTGAGATTCTCTTGATACAAACTAATCTACTAAATGCCGATCAATCAATCGTAGATTATTCTAAAAGTATTCTCAATCTATGAAAAATCGTTCTTTTGCCCAATCGCTGCTCGATAAGGTTCAGCATCAAGTTTCTAGCCTAAAAGTTCCTAGTCTTCTAGTAGCTACTGGAGTCACTTTCAGTTTGTCGATCCCTGCTTCTGCTGCGATCGACACTTTACGGAATAAAGGCAAGACTGCTGATCAGCCGCCTGTGCCAAAGCAGCAGTTGATCAGCCAAAACCCGCAGACTGTTGAGCTTACTCTAGTATCCTTTGCGGTGACGAAAGAAGCTTACTCAAAAGTCATCCCATTGTTTCAGCAGAAATGGAAGCGCGAACGGAACCAAGAGGTTAAGTTTGTCGAAAGCTATGCCGGTTCAGGCACTCAGACTAGAGCCGTGATCGATGGACTAGAAGCAGATATTGTGCATCTTGCACTTGGATTCGATGTCGATCGCATTCAAAAAGCTGGATTGATTGATCCAGGTTGGGAGAAAGAAGCTCCAAATGATGCAGTGGTGAGTCGTTCGGTTGTGGCACTCGTGACCCGTCCCGGTAATCCTAAAAATGTCCGAGGATGGTCGGATCTAGCGAAGCCAGGAATTAGCGTTGTCACAGCAAACCCGAAAACCTCTGGGGTTGCCCGTTGGAACTTTCTGGCATTATGGGGTGCAGTCAGTAAGACAGGTGGCGATGATGCGAAAGCTCAAGACTATGTGACGCAAGTGTTTAAGAATGCTCCTGTGCTTGCTAAAGATGCGCGGGAGCTGAGTGACATTTTCTTCAAGAAGAATCAGGGCGATGTGCTGATTAACTACGAAAACGAGGTCATCTTAGCGTCACAAAAGGGTGAAACAGGGTTCTTTACCGTGATCCCGCAGAATAATATCTCGATCGATAACCCGATCGCAGTCGTGGATAAAGTCGTCAATAAACGCAAGACGCGGGAAGTTGCAGAAGCATTTGTTCAGTTCCTTTACACCCCAGAAGCTCAACGGGAATTTGCAAAAGTCGGATTTCGTCCCGTCAATACGAGCATTACGAAGGAATTTGATAAGAAGTTTCCAAAAGTGAATAAGCTGTACACGATCAAAGATTTTGGAGGTTGGGCAGAAGCGCAGAAGCGATTTTTTGATGATGGTGCAGTCTTTGATCGGATTCAGGCTTCTCGCTAAAGTTCGATCGCGGTTTCTCCAGTATCTACAGTTAGGGGCATTTTGCCCCTTTTCTTCATGATCACAGGTAGGGTTGTTGCTTTGTTTACTTCAGATCAAAATTCACACAAGTCTCAGCTTGAGTCTTCAGCAAACAAGAGCGTTAATCCGAATGATAGTAGCGCGATCGCGGTGCTGGATAAGGTTGCGATCTCCGATGAGAAGATCTCACCCCTGTTTCAAGTGGCTAAACCGAGTAGTACTGCTAAATGGGTTTGGTTAACAGTGCTAGTTTCTCTAGGATTGCATGTAGGATTGATGCTGATCCCAACTGGGAATGAGCCAAAACCCACACCTCCCAAAGAACAAGAAAAACAAGTTCGTGTGACTCAGTTGCCGACTTTGAACAAGACGGCAGTGACCAAAGCACCGCCCAAGCCTTTAACTCCAACCCAACCTCAAAGAATTACACCCGTTCGAGAAACAACAATTCCGCCTGTTGCAAGCCCTGTCGATCGTCCAAAACCTCCGATCCCTCAATCACCGACGAAACCTGCTGAGACGAAACCCGCTGAGTCAGACAGCAACAACTGGGCAGATTTCCCTATCTATCCAACGGCTCAACCGGGTTGTTTTGGGCTACAGTCTTGTCTGCAAACGAGCGATGCTCTCGCAAAGGTCTCTGATTTCTTTACTAAGGAGCTAGCGAAAAAGAAATATGAGAGTAAGCTGACAGTCCAGTCAGTCGATCGCGCAGTTTATCAAGTTTCTCGCAACGGGCAAGCGCAATTTCTGAGTATTCTCCAAAGTGAGAAAGGAACGGTTTATGTTTTAGCAGATGCGCCTCGAACACTAGAAGATTTGAAAAAAGCGGTAGAAGTTCCGCCTGAAGTATCCGAGATTTTGAGCAATCTAGATGCTCAAGCCGCTGATCCCACTTTGTTTGCACAGCCGACCTTGTTTTATGACGGGCAAGTTCAGAAAGCCGGAATCCGTAACATTAGCTTAGTCGCAAGCCAGGCAGACACGATGATGGATGAATACTTTCGATCGAACTTGCAGAACAATGGCTATGAAGTAACAGATTTACCGCAGCAGTATGGGGGAGGTAGCCTCTATCAAGTTAAGAAAGGATCAGTGACACTTTATCTCAATCTAGTTCCAACAAAAGACGGTGCAAACACGCTCGTTGTCGCTTGGAAAAACTTGCCAGTTTAGTTCTCTTAATCTTGGATGTCCTATGTCTATTCTGTTTGATTTGATTGCCAAAGGTGGGCCGGTGATGATTCCGCTAACAGGGTTGTCAGTGGCAACGATCGCCTGTGGGATTGAGCGAACTATCTTTTGGGTTCAAGTCCTCCGAGTCGAAGATAAGATCGCTCATGATGTCTTGGATGCAGCACAATACAGTTTAGATGAGGCAACCGCGATCGCGCTTCGAGCAGCGGATCAGCCGATTGGTCGTTTTCTGCTCGCAGCACTGCAACTTGATTATCCAGAGCCGGAAACATTTCATTTGGCACTTGCAACCGCAGGCGAAGAAGAGTTTGTCCTAATGCGAAAAGGGGACAAGTTATTGGAAACAGTGATTGCGGTTGCGCCGTTGCTTGGGCTGCTGGGAACTGTGACGGGTCTAATTATCACTTTCATTAACTTGAAAATTGGGGGTGGCGGCTCATCTGTCGATACCTCTAAGGCTGCGGGAGGGATTGGGGAAGCTTTGACCACAACGGCAGGAGGCATGATTGTTGCGATCGTTGCATTATTAATTTTTCGACTGTGTGTGACACTACAAGCGAAACAGGTCGATTACTTTTCTAAAGTGGGGTGCCGATTAGAGCTAATTTACCGCCACATTTGGTACAAGCGGTTGAAAGCAGAATCGGAACTGTCGTTGGAAAATCGTGCGATCGCGAATCAATCTCTTCTATAGCGCTTATGTTTTCTAAATCGAAGTCAAATTCTGGTATTCCAGAGGTCAATTTAGTTCCCATGATGGACGTGATTATGACAATTCTCACGTTCTTTATTATTGTGGCGATGACGCTCAGCGATCAACAACGCACGCTCAACGTCAATCTGCCCAATGCCAAGTCAACTCCCTCCAGTGCAAGAACTCCAGAATCTCTAGTGGTGGGCTTGAATGCACAAGGGCAGACTGCGATCCGGGAAAAACTTGTCTCTGAAACCGAACTGGCTCAGCAGATTCAGAGCTATCTCGCGAAAAGTCCACAAGGATCTGTGTTGTTGAAAGCTGATCGCACCGTCTCTTATCAGCAGCTTGCGAAAGTTTTAGGGTCGATGCAGCAAATTGGTGGAGAACGAGTTTCACTTGCGATCGAAAGTAATTAACCATGCGAAAATTTCTCTTACTCTTGGCTGGAACAGCGATTCTTTCTGGGTGTGAAAAAACGTTTGACGTGACTAGCCTACAAGAAGAAATCAAAACCAGCTTGAATCAGCAAAATGGCATTTCGGTGAAATCTGTCCATTGCCCGACAAACATCAAAATTCAACCTGATAGTACGTTTGAGTGTACTGGCGAGCTAAATCCTGATGGTGGTTTCTTTGTGACCGTTCAGCAAGAGAATGAAGGGAAAGCAAAATGGGAAATTCCCAATTCTTGGCGATTGCTCAATTTGGCAAAGCTAGAAGCTGAATTTCAAGAAAAGATCAAAGCTACACCACAAAATGGATTGCGAGTGACTTGCGGCGGCAGCTATCGAGCCATAAAACCTGGTGATAGTTTTGAGTGTCAACTGACTCGCAAGGACAAGACAGATGCAATCTTAGTCAAAATTGAACCCGAGGGACAGGTGAATTGGCAAGAAGTCAGAACAGTGACAGTTTCAGAAAAGACAACCTCTGCTTTACCTTCTCCAGCAGCAACTCCAGACACTACGACTACTGCTGCAACTCCATCCTCTTCAACTTCAGAGAGCAAATCGGCAGTTCCTCCAGGAGCGCAGATTAAAGACGAAACAGGCTGGCAGGAACTTAACGATTAAGCTAGGTGCGATCTCTATCTCTATCCCGCTCTTGCTGGGCAGAATTTCCAGTTTGCGGCAATCGAATGACAATCGATCTCTGAACTCGCTTCACTCCACTTAAAGTGAGCAACGTTAAAACTGCACCTACCAGTCCAGTTTGCCAAAAACCACACCCGATCGCGGCTCCTAATGCGGCTGCGATCCAAATTGAAGCCGCAGTTGTTAATCCTCGAACTTTGGGGAGTTCAGACTTCTTCGAGGACTGCTGCAAGATTAGTCCTGCACCCAGAAAGCCAACGCCTGTCGTTACGCCTTGAATGGTACGGCTCAGAGCATTCGTGGTAGCATAGGGACTATCTCCTTCTTGCAACGGAAGCATTACGAACAAAGCAGACCCCATACTCACTAACATAAAGGTTCGCATTCCTGCGGGTCTGCCTCCTTTTTGGCGATTGATTCCAATCAGGCAACCTACGATTAGCGATAGCGTTAAACGAAATGCAATGTTCATCCAATCATTGGAAGGAATGAACATTTTATCGGTTATGACTAGCAAGCTTTGTAGAATCATCAGAGCAGTACCTTGGCGTGAATGATTACTAGAATAGTAGCGAAGAAACAATTGAAATACTGCTACTTGTTCTATGAAAAAAAGCCCTCTTGCTTTGAGACAAGAGGGTTGGAGTGAACACGGAAACTTTAGTTCAACTGCAACTAGAATCGGAATGTTGTCCGAATGACACCGACATAAAGCGTGTCGTTGTTGCTGTTGTTTTCTGGATTAAAAATCACGATTAGACCGGGCGTAATCGAGATCTTGTCAGAAAGTTGGAATCGATACAGCCCTTCTAAATGCAGCGTTGTATCTTCATCCCGACGGCGGGCTGTTGTTGCTCCTAATACAGGTGGTCCAAAATCACTGTTCGTGACTTTAGGTGGCTGACCAAAGATGATGCCAGCTAAGTTACCTTTTCCACCCAAATCTGGAAATCCGAGAGACACTGCCCAACTCCAGATATCAGCTCTATCTCCAGTATTGACTGTTGCGAGTCCTTTACCATTCTCAGCGATCGCTTGAGTGTACAATCCCCATGCTGAAACCGTAAATTTAGGGCTAAACCGATAGGTCGCTTGTAATCCAAAATGATTGGCGGAAGTTGCAACGTTACCAAATGGTTGGTTAGCAAAAGCACTTCCATAAGCGCCAGAGACAGAGACATCATTGTTCGCACCGCTAAAGTACGATCGCGCATAAGATAAGCCAAGCGCGAAATCGCGATTCGGTTGGAAAGCTAACTGTGCGATCGCGCCATAGCTTCCGTCTAGCAATCCACGCGATTCTGCTGGATCATTTGGTCTTCTGGCAATGTAACCTGCAGAAAAGCTCAAAGAATCACTCAGCTTTAAGACTGCGCTGACCCCTGCTCCGGTATTGCTGCCTGAGCCAGTGTTACTCGCTCGATAAATCGGTGAAAAACGACCAAATCGAGACACACTTCCAGTGGAGGCAGAAGCAAACAAGGGGTTAAAGGTGTTGAAGTTATCGTAGAATTCACCCCCGATCGCATCTACAGTCACGTTCAAATTCGTGCCTAGAGGGAAGCGATAGAAGAGTTTGCCCAGTTGCACACTGTTGTCTGGATTGTTCGTTGTATCGTAACCGAGACGAGTTTGGCTCGTTCCGGTGACTGGAGTGTTAAAAGCAGTTGTATTGCTTGCCTCTAGACGAGTGAAGAGTCGATCTTTGCCAGTCAAGCTGGTATTGAGATCCAATCGAACCCGATTGCTCAATACCGTATTGTCTTGCACATCTCGCCCTGCTGCACCAAAAGCGGCAGTTCTAGCAGCTTCTCGCGCCGCACCTGCGGGAGCCGCGTTGATGACTCGCCATTGATCAGAGTTCAACGCACGATCTTCTCCCACAACACCAGCAATACCGAAGATAACTTCTCCACTGAGTTTTGTTGTGGTTGAGAATTGCTGCTTTTCTAGTGTCGTGGTTCGAGCTTCGAGAGAATCCACTCGCCCGCGTAAGGTTGCCAGCTCTGCTGCAAATTGTTCTTGGAGTTGTTGCAGGGTTGCTAAGTCTTCTTTTCTGACCAAATCAGCCGTTGCTGCTGCAATCAGTTCATTGACGCGATCGAGACAAGCATTCAGACCTGCTGCAAACTCATAACGGGTTAATGCACGATTGCCGCGATAGGTACGATCGGGATAGCCTGCAATGCAACCATATCGTTCAACTAGAGATTGCAGGGCTTGAAATGCCCAATCTGTTGGACGCACGTCAGACAGTTGGGAAACGGATGTAACTTGTCCAGCAGCATTCACTTCGCTGGTTTCACTGCCGTAGGCTGCAAGCTGACTGAGAGAGTTCTCAGAACTCGCAGGCAGTTCTTTAACTTCTGCCGCGTTTGCTTGGCTCCACAGGCTCACTCCTAACACAATGGGCGATGCCCAAAGCAAGCTCGAAATGCTCTTCCGCATTGTTAAATTCCTCACACCAATCAGAAATAAGATCGTGCCGCAGACGCTTTGAATTATCGAAACCTTCAGATAATCTACGTAATGTCGATCGAATTATCGTATTCAAAATAATACTGCCATGAACTTCCTGAAGAAAGCAAGGGGCGATTGTTACTTTTTTATTCACAAAGCGCAAATTTTTAAATCCCTAGAGATTTGTATCAGAAGTACTTTTCTGCTCGATTATGTCTGTGACATACTAGCAGCTTAAATCTAAGTAATCCGGTACATACGATTCAATACCGTAGATTAGGAGAGAGAAAGCGTGCAAGTTCTTTGGTTTATTCCAACTCATGGGGATGGTCGTTACCTGGCAACTTCGATTGCAGGGCGATCGACGAACTATGACTATTTGAAGCAGATCGCTCAAGCGGTGGATCATTTAGGCTACTTTGGAGCATTGTTACCGACAGGTCGATCTTGTGAAGATGCTTGGATTGTTGCCTCTACATTGATGCCGCTCACTCAGCGGATGCGGTTTTTAGTTGCAGTGCGTCCAGGATTAGTTTCGCCTGGAGTTGCGGCTCGGATGGCAGCAACATTTGATCGACTTTCAAATGGTCGGTTGTTGATTAATGTTGTGACTGGCGGCGATCCGGTCGAACTAGCAGGAGATGGACTGCATTTGAGCCACGACGATCGCTATCATTTAACGGATGAATTTCTTACCGTTTGGCGCGAAATTGCTCAAGGCAATGAAATCACGCACAAAGGCGATCATTTAGACGTTCAGGGTGGAAAGCTTCTTTTTCCAACGGTTCAGAAGCCTTATCCGCCCCTGTGGTTTGGGGGATCGTCTCCGGTTGCGAAAGAAATTGCGGCAAAGCATGTTGATGCTTACTTGACTTGGGGTGAACCTCCTAGTCAGGTTGCTGAAAAAATCAAATCTGTGCGTCAGTTCGCAGAACAACAAGGACGATCGCTGAAGTTTGGTATTCGCCTGCACGTGATTGTGCGAGAAACTGAGAGCGAAGCTTGGGATGCTGCAAATCAGTTGATTCGCTATGTGGATGAAGATGCGATCGCGGCAGCACAAAAAGCCTATGCCCGCATGGATTCTCAAGGGCAGCGTCAAATGACTCAGTTGCACAATGGTAGCCGTGAAGCTTTAGAAATTAGTCCGAATCTGTGGGCTGGTGTAGGTTTAGTTCGAGGAGGAGCGGGAACAGCACTGGTCGGCGATCCCGATACCGTTGCAGCTCGAATCCTAGAATACTCAGCGCTAGGAATTGATCATTTTATTCTGTCAGGCTATCCGCATTTAGAAGAAGCCTATCGAGTTGCAGAACTGTTATTCCCTAGACTTCCTCTCAGTCATGCACAGCCAATCGATCAGCAGGTGATGTTTAGTCCATTCGGAGAGATTGTTGCAAACGAAAAATTTCCAAAGCAAAGTAGTACACCGGCGACTGTCGATTGAGGTCTGAATATGACAGATAGATTCTACGAACAACAGGTCATGCAACAATTAGTTGCATGTTCACCCGAGCTTTTTAGGAAATCTCGCGTTAGTTTGATCCTTTGTAGAACTGGAAATCTTCTGTTGATGAACAGAGAAGATCTAGTCTTTGATCCGATGCTGTGTCTAGAATTTGTGCCGATCGCGCAATTGTTGCAAAAACAATGCGGGAATACACGAATTTGTATCTGTACTGCGGATGGAGTCATTCTCAACTTGAGCAGCGAGGAAATGATCGAGCTTGCTGAGACTTGGAATATTTGGCATTAGAAGCGTTTGCCTTTCTAGAACTCAAGGAAACACACTCATGGCATTTTACGATCGCATCGAGCAAGAACTTGCAGTCGATGAATTTTGGGGAACGAAATTATCGCAAAAATATGAGTCGGGAGTTCGAGATATTTGGGAAGTCAAACCTCCTGAAGCACCGAGAGATTCTACATTCCACGTTTTGCATTGGAGCTATCGTTCTCTTTGGAAATCCCGTTATCTTCGCCGTTTTGCGCGTTAAACGGTCTTAAGTTTTCATAAATTCCATAATTCCCATCGATTTATCGGAGTATGATAAATAGAGGCGGGTGATATGCACGTTTGTTTGGGACTGAATTTGTTTGGGACTGAATTGATCTCCCTCATCACCATGGAGTAGCGCAATGCGAATTGCAAAAAATATTACAGAGTTAATTGGGAAAACGCCATTAGTTCGCCTCAATCATATCCCTCAGGCAGAAGGGGCTGTTGCTCAAATCGTCGCCAAACTAGAAGGCATGAACCCTGCAGCTTCCGTGAAAGATCGGATTGGGGCAAGTATGATTCAGACTGCTGAAGAGGCGGGACTGATCGAACCAGGTCGCACGATTTTAGTTGAGCCAACTTCAGGCAATACTGGAATTGCACTCGCAATGGTGGCGGCAGCGAAAGGCTATCGATTGATTTTGACGATGCCAGATACGATGAGCTTGGAGCGTCGAGCTATGCTGAAAGGCTATGGCGCTCAACTTGAGCTAACGCCCGGAACTGAAGGCATGAAAGGAGCGATTCGACGGGCTGAGGAAATCGTGAATTCAGTCCCAAATGCTTACATGCTGCAACAGTTTCGCAATCCAGCTAATCCTAAAGTGCATCGCGAAACTACGGCTGAGGAGCTTTGGGCAGACACCGATGGACAGATTGATATTTTGATCGCGGGTGTTGGCACAGGCGGAACGATTACGGGTGTGGCAGAAGTTTTGAAGCAGCGTAAGCCTGGATTTCAAGCGATCGCAGTTGAACCTGTTGAGAGTCATGTTCTTTCGGGTGGGCAACCTGGAGCGCACAAGATTCAGGGGATTGGAGCAGGGTTTGTGCCGGAAGTCTTGCGCACTGAGTTAATTGATGAAGTGATTCAAGTTAGCAGTGAAGATGCGATCGCGTATAGTCGTCGCTTAGCAAGAGAAGAAGGATTGCTATCTGGAATTTCATCGGGGGCTGCCCTTGCTGCTGCGATTCAGGTCGGAAAGCGTCCAGAGAATGCTGGAAAGCTGATTGTCTTTGTACAACCGAGCTTTGGCGAACGCTATCTGAGTACTGCATTGTTTAAAGATCTCACCGAGATTGAAGTTGCGCCGCTCAATGGTGCAAGCCGCTCACTTTCGTCGGTGAGCTAGTTTTAGATTTAGATTTCGAGATGGTATCTGTTTTCCCCCAAATTTAGAGAATTTGGGGGATTTTTATTATGGTGCGAATCGAGGATTCTACAGCAAAAAGTCATAGAACCATTTTGGGATAAAAGCAATTCCAATCAGGATGACAATACTTGCTGTACAAACCAGCGTGAGTAAAAGTAAAGGATCAAATCTCAGCACGATTCCCTCCGATCGTGACGCGAGAATTGATTGCAGATTTTGGAGATAAGCAAACTACATTTGGCATTTCTTGCCGACAATTCGAGCAAAACCAATACACACCCGTTGATCGCACATGACGTAGTAATTTCTCAGAGCAGCAAAGACAGTAGCTCATTAGATTCCCCTATTAGCAAGCAAAGACTAAGATACAAGCCCACTGATCACAAGTGCTAGATATAAAACATGGATGATTTCTGCTTGCGAGCAGCACAGCGCTGGACTAAATCTTCTAACGTGCAGCGCTGCAACGCTTCATGAGAAGCGGTTTGAGCCTGTTTCCACACTTCTGATAAGAGTTCTCGCTCCAAGTTCACGCTTGATCGATTCTCGATCGGTTCTCCCGTTATCAATGTCACAATTTCTGCGATCGTGATCGATCGAGGTTCGCGAGTCAGCGTATATCCTCCCTTTGCTCCGCGTAGACCTTGAACCAGTCCACCACGTCGCAGCAGATTAAAAATCTGTTCTAAGTACCGCTCTGGAATGGGCTGACGACCGGCGATATCGTGAATTCTCAGCGGGGTTGCTTTGTCAAATTGGCTTGCCAATTCTAAGAGCGCCAGTAACGCATACTCAATCTTGGCAGGCACAGATAATGAATTACTAGACTGTTTCATGGTGACTTTCAATATGGATGAGAGGGGTGTAAGCAACTCCAGAAGCTTTTTTCTCGAAAAAGTCTGGGTGTGATAAGATGCCAACACGATTCAACTACTCTATCTTGATCGATTTAATGTGGTTTTGTTGTCATTATGCTCACAATTGCGTTCAAATTACGCAAAATGATTGAAAAATTTCCAACGGCGTAAGCATCCAACCTCAATTACGACTATGACCCTGGAACAATTACGAATTTTTTTAGCCGTTGCTGAGCAATTGCACTTTACCCGTGCAGCCGAAGCTCTCTACATTACACAGCCTGCTGTGAGTGCAGCTATCCAGAGCTTAGAGCAGGAGTATGGCGTAAAGTTATTTCACCGCATTGGTCGCCGCATTGAAATGGCAGATGCGGGGCGTTTATTTCAGTTGGAAGCGCAGAAAATCTTAGATCAAGTCGAGTTCGCAGAACGTCAATTGCGAGAGCTAAACAATTTGCAGCGTGGAGAGCTAAAAATCGGCGCGAGTTTAACGATCGGAAATTATTGGCTTCCTGACAAAATTAGCCAATTCAAGCAGCAATATCCAGGTATTCAGGTGCAGTGTAAGTTAGGAAATGCAGAAGAAATTTGTGAAGGGACTGCATTAGGGCGGTTTGACTTAGGATTAGTCACAGGCGATGTGAAGCCTGTCTTAAAAGAGCTATTAGAGCAAGAAGCGATCGGCACAGATCGGCTGAGGATTGTGGTCGGTCGATCGCATTCTTGGTTTACCCATCCTCAAATCGCTGTAGAAGACTTATTAAAAACATCGTGGGTGATGCGCGAATCCGGTTCAGGCGCACAGAAGATGTTCGAGCAAGCGCTGGATGATTGGGGTGTTGAATTATCTGAACTGCAAATTGCTTTGGTACTCAGTACGAGTGAAATGGTCAAAGCTGTGGTCGAGCGAGGAGTTGGAGCCGCAGCTTTACCAGAACTGATGGTCGAGAAAGAACTGAAATTGGAAACGCTTAGGGCGATCGAGATCGAAGATGACCAAAGATGCGATCGCGCGATTTTAGAAATTATTCAGCCAATTTTCAAACTCAGGCATCAAAAGCGGTTTCGCACTCAATCGATCTGTGCTTTTGAGAAAATTTTGATGCCTGAATTGCAGGATAGCGTGATTTGAACCTGGGTTTTTAGCTTGCAACTAAGGCCTCGAAGGTGTCGAAATTCGGGCGACGGAAGTAAGCGCTCGATAATCGACCCATTGAACTACAGTACTGGCTGCAAGCGTGGCAAGCTTCAGCACATGCCATCATTTGCGGATCGTCTGAGTAAATTTCACAAGCTGCTGCACAGCGATCGCACATTTCAGCGCAGATCAAGAATGTGCGTCCCATGAATTCAGATCCATCGATCATTAAGTTAGTACTCATCAGACACATTTCTGCACAGTCTCGCAGCAAGCACATCAATGACAAATCGCGATCTTGCGTGTTGCTGTGCAAGTAGTACGAGAGCGTTGTCGTGCAGGTTTTTTTGCACGTGGTGAGGGCTTGTAGACCCCGTTGCATTTCAAGGCTCATTGATTGTGTCATAGCTGTCACCGTTCCTTTGTTCGTCGGACTGAATATGAGGTTCTTTGATTTGTAGCGTAGTCCGAGTTTTTAGGAGATGCAAGCGCGATCGTACTTCGATTTTTACAATGTTCAGTAACTCTCTCAAAAATAGAGGAATTGAACAAAAACACGATGCGTCGCAGGAGTTTTAGCTCGAACTACTATCCATTAAGGCTTGTAATCTTGACTTTACTAGGAGAGATTTGACCTGTGATATTTGAACACTGGATTCAGCGCCAAAGTGACCAGAAAAAACGCTCGGCTAATGTCAGGATATCTTGATATTAGCGATGAAATGGCGTTGAAAGTCCGATGAAATCGTTAACTTTTTGATCAGTTGAGTAACGCTTGGAATACATTTTGAACTATTTTGTTGCAGCATTTCCAGGCAAGCTTGTTTTCATCAATTTCTTTAGATCCAATACTGTAGAACTTTCATCGCCAACGACTAGTGGAAGGCTCCCATTCCATTTCTCGATCGCTTGTCTTTGCAGTAATTCCGGTGTGAGCGTTTGTTGCAGAAGTCGCTGAGCTTCTGCTTCTCCTCGTGCTAGATTGGCTCTCGCTTCTGCTTCTTTGACTGCTTTTAATGCAACAAATTCAGCCCGTTTTACTTCTTGCTCTGCAACTTGTTTTGCCTCAACTGCATCGCTAAATCGCTGTGTGAAGTGAATATGCACTAATGACAAATCATCGACGGCAATATGATACGGCTTCAAGCGTTCTGTTAGAGCCTGATCTACGCCTGTCTTGACTTCTCCTCGCTTTGTAATGATTTCCTCAGCCGTGTACTTTGCCATGACTGCTTTGAGCACTTCTTCGATCGCCGGGTTGATAATGCGATCGATGACAGCTTGCTGATTCCCAATCTGCTGATAGATCAAATTCGCCTCTTGCGGAAGCACATGCCAATTCAGCGCTACATCTGCATACACATCCTGCAAATCTTTAGAAGAAGCTTCGGCTGAAATTTCCTGGCTCTGAACGCGGACGCTGAGCTTTTCTACAGTTTCAACGATCGGCACAATGAAATGGATGCCTTCTCCCAACACGCTGTCTTGAACTGCACCAAATTTCATCAAGACTCCGCGTTCTCCTGCTCGCACAATCACGATAAAGCTGGAGATCAATGCTAAACAAAGCAAGACCAGAATGACTTGAATAGCAATACTCGCGTCGCGACCACTTTTTTTACTGATTTTTCGGGTTGAATTCGCAATGCTTGACGGTTCAGAGTCCAGAGATTTCGTCATGAGCAAGGATTGAGGCAGTTTCCGCTAATATACAACAAATGCTGAGAAGGCTCTATCTGAATGTATTCTTTTAAAGCTCAGTTTATCAATCATGCTATTTCAATCGATTAAAGTTATCGAATCCTATGCCTGAAATTTTGATTCGTGCCGTAGTTACTGGAATCACTGCATTTGCAGCAACTAATCTGGACGATATTCTGGTTTTGATGCTGTTCTTTTCTCAAATCGATCGCACGTTCCGACGGCATCATATTATTACAGGGCAATATCTTGGCTTTGCTGTGCTGTTGCTGATTAGCTTACCGGGTTTCTTCGGCGGATTGCTCATTCCTCGCCCTTGGATTGGGCTACTGGGCTTAGTTCCTATCGCAATCGGCATTTCTAGCTTTTTTCAGCAAGAGGACGATGAACCTGTGCAAACTGTCTCTCAGTCATCTCGCTCTGTTTTTGCTCAATTTCTGAATCCTCAAACTTATCAAGTTGCTGTAGTCACGATCGCAAACGGCGGCGACAATATTGGCATTTATCTTCCTCTATTTGCCAGTAGTACTTGGCTTGAGTTAATTGTGATTTTGGTCGTTTTCCTCATCATGATTGCAATTTGGTGTGCGATCGCACAGTATCTCGCTACGCATCGTCTGATTGCTCGTCCACTGATGAATTATGGGCATCGGATTATCCCCTTTGTTTTGATTGCACTGGGATTTTACATTCTCTGGGAAAACAAGACTCACACATTTCTCAGCTTACTGAAAGCTCAAACTTAACTGATTCATCTTTCAATAGTGCCATTCGTCTCCATCCGAGTTCGGCTTTCCAATGACTTTTAGATCGAGTGATTTTAGATGTGCAAGTCCATGACTAATCTGCTGGGGTGTGCCTCTGAGTTCTAAATCAAAGTAACCACAGTCGTCTGTATTGCTCCCGAGCATTGCCGCTGTAATATTCACAGCCAAACCCGATACTGAAATCAAATCAGAAATTACAGGCTGATGTCGATAGATCATCGGAATCTGTAGATGAATGCGAACTCTGATGTGACGATCGTATCTAGAAACTGACTGCATCAAACTGGCTCCTACATTCGATGAGAACAAAGAGTCTGACTGGTTAAACTCTGACGAAACTGCACAATCAAATCATTCAGCACAGTCATGTCTATCAGAAATGCATCATGACCGTGAGGAGAGTCTAACCATTTTAGGGATGAGTTAGGAATGAAATCAGCGAGTTCTTGTTGTTCGATAGGTGGATAGAGAATATCTGTCGGAATTCCGACAATCAGGGTAGGTTGCTGAATTGTTTGTAACGTTGCTTGATAGCTTTGATCCGGGCGAGCTAGATCATGAGAATCCATTGCTTTACTTAATGTGATGTAGGTATTTGCGTCAAAGCGATCGGCTAATTTTTGCCCCTGACGTTGCAAATAGCGAGCGATCGTAAATTCTTCGGTTTCAGCATTTCGCCCAAAGCGCTGATCAAAGCTTGCCCACGATCGATAAGTGTTCATTGCCATCATTCGTGCCACAGCCAGTCCGTGAGCCGGGGGGTGATCCGGAGCATAGTTGCCATTGTTCCAATTCGGATCAGCATAAATGGCTTGGCGCTGAGCTTCACTGAGTCCAATACACCAAGCCGAGTGACGACCGGAAACTGCGATCGCAGCGATTGATTCTACTTTCTCTGGATACAGCAATGCCCACTCTAGAACCTGCATTCCGCCGAGCGATCCGCCGATGACTAATTTTAGCGATTGGATCTTCAGTGCCTCGACTAATCGAGCCTGCAGATGAACCATATCTCGGATCGTAATCGCTGGAAAACTATCTCCGTAAGGCTTTCCAGTACTCGGATTAATTGACGTGGCACCGGTTGTTCCGTAGCAACTGCCTAAAATATTGCTACAGACGACGAAATTCGTTTCTAAATCTAGCGCTTTCCCACTTCCAAAAAGGGGTTGCCACCAAGCCTCGACATCTGCCCAGCCTGTGAAGGCATGACATACAAGCACTGCATTATTGCCCGATTCATTCAATTTTCCCCAGGTTTGATAAGCAACTTGCACCCCATGCAACACTTGTCCTGATTCTAGAAAGAACGGGTCAGACAGTTGATAGAACTGCGTTTGAGGCGAAATGATAGAGCAATAGTTCATGCTGGAATGTTCTGGAACGCTTGTTCAAAGTCAGCTTTGATATCATCAATGTGCTCAAGCCCTGTTGAAACTCGGATTAGCTCCGGAGTGACACCTGCCGATCGCTGTTCTGCATCGCTGAGCTGTTGGTGTGTGGTTGAGTTGGGATGAATGACAAGCGTTTTTGCATCTCCAACGTTCGCCAGATGGCTTGCAAGTTTGACGCTATTGATAAATTTCCGTCCTGCTTCTTGACCTCCTTGAATCCCAAAACTGAGCATTCCACTAAAACCATGCCGAAGATATTTTTTTGCACGTTCATGATACGGGTGCTCCGGCAGACCGAGATAGTTCACCCATTCAACTTTCGGGTGCTGTTGCAACCATTGAGCTAGTTCCAACGCATTACTACTATGTCGATCGACGCGTAAGGATAGGGTCTCTAAGCCTTGCAAAAGAAGAAACGCATTAAACGGACTCAAGCTCGGCCCAAAATCTCGCAGTCCCTCAACCCGTGCGCGAATAATAAAAGCAATATTGCCGAATGGACTCTCAGGACCAAACCCTTCATAGAAATTCAAGCCGTGATACCCCGGCGAAGGCTCAGTAAACACTGGAAACTTCCCATTTCCCCAGTCAAACTGACCAGAATCGACGATCACACCCCCGATCGAAGTGCCATGTCCGCCAATCCACTTGGTTGCTGACTGCACAACAATATCCGCGCCATGCTCGATTGGACGTGCCAAATATCCTGCACAGCCGAAGGTATTATCGACGATTAATGGAATGCCATGTTCATGAGCGACGTGTGCCAAAGCTGCAAAATCAGGCACATTGTACTGGGGGTTTCCGATTGTTTCGATATAGAGTGCTTTGGTACGATCGTCGATCGCTTGTCGAAAATCCTCAACATTATCGCCATCGACAAACTTGACTTGAATACCCAACCGAGGCAAAGCAACTTTGAACTGATTGTAAGTTCCACCGTACAGATAGCTCGTTGAAACAATGTTATCGCCTGCTTCTGCGATCGTACTAATTGCTAAAAACTGAGCAGCTTGTCCACTGGATGTTGCGAGTGCTGCGGCTCCTCCTTCTAGTGCTGCAATTCGCTTTTCAAACACATCTGTTGTCGGATTCATGATCCGCGTGTAAATATTGCCAAACTCTTGCAGCGCGAATAACTTCGCTCCATGATCAGCGTTGTCAAACACATAAGAGGTCGTTTGATAGATTGGAACTGCACGTGCATTCGTTCCAGGAGCAGGCGTTTGTCCAGCATGAATCTGTAGTGTTTCAAACTGATACTGATCAGACATAAAACTTTCTCTCCTAATGAGTCGATTAGGCTTAGTAGCCCTGATCAAAA
Organism: Leptolyngbya boryana PCC 6306; assembly: GCF_000353285.1. Classification (NCBI taxonomy): domain Bacteria; kingdom Bacillati; phylum Cyanobacteriota; class Cyanophyceae; order Leptolyngbyales; family Leptolyngbyaceae; genus Leptolyngbya; species Leptolyngbya boryana. The sequence goes on along the minus strand of NZ_KB731324.1, from coordinate 5,483,791 downwards.
TTAACTCTGATAGAACTACTAAGCCTATATCAGTTGCGATCAATCAAACCTTGAAGCTAAACTGCTTGCTCTGGACCTGTGGCAACGGGTAAATCAGTTGTGCTGTACTCTGTCCAAGACCCTTCATAAATTCGCACATTTGGATAGCCGAGCAAATGCTTCAGCACAACGTACTGTAGAGTTGCTTCTCGCCCAGTACTGCATGAGACAATGATGTTATCCGACGGCTTGATATTGCGATCGGCAAGCAATTTGCGAATTTCATCTAATGACTTCAGCTTGTGGGGATTCTTCAAAGCGTCTTGTGCATTGTTCGATTCTGTGAAAGTCGGCCAAGGAATGTTCCGAGCACCTGGAATATGCCCGTTTCGTACCCAAATATTCTTCTCGCCTCGGAACAATTCTGGGGGGCGGGGATCAATGAAGACGACACCTGGCTTATTGATGAGTTGCTTGACACCATTCAAATCTACTCGAATCGATGGATTATCGCGCAATGCAAATTGACTAGGGCGATAACGAGGAAACTCTTTGGTAACAGGCTGATTTGCGGCTTTATAGCCTGCGTATCCTCCATCTAACACTGCAATATCTCGCACGCCCGATCGCTCTAGCAAGTAAGCAACCATGGTTGCACCTAAGACATCTCGCCCATCGGAATAAACGAGAACTTTACTCTTATTGGTCACTCCTGCTTGCGTAAACAAATTAGCTAACTTGCTGGTATCCCAGTACTGCACAGGCAGAAATCCATTCGGACCGCGAAAATTGCTATCTGCGATGTTGACTGCCTTTGGAAGATGCCCTTCAACATAATCCAGAGGGCTAGTCCGCACATCCAAAATGCGTAAATTGGGATCGTTCACATTCGCACTGACCCAACTCGGTGATACGAACTGAATTGTAGATTTCGGACTTGCGGCAAAGGATGCCATCCCAGGAATGACAGCAAACGCGATCGCGATCGCTGCAGCGAGTGCAAAAAATTTCGGCTTTCTCAGCCTTGTCCAAAAGAAAGTGTGGCGCATGGAAAATCTCCGCCGTTTATACTACGGCAAACTGATCGAGATAAAGGACTTTTCATTTATAAAATTGCCATAATTCTGAGAGAAAAACAAGGCCATGGCTCTGAAAAATAACGATTAAGCGATTGAGATACCGTAGTTTACAAATCGTGTATTCCTCTGTATGCGATAGAGTGAAAGCAATTTAGGGTCAGGGTAGGCTTGATTTCACTGCACAACTCTGAACTGCACAACAATGCATAACGCGGCTCAGAGCGAGATCGAGACGGTATTGCGTTTGGGATTCTGCACTCGCAACGACGAAACTAGAACGTTTGAGAGCACCCTATAAGACGCACTGTGAGCGTACTAGCAACAGGCACAAAGCTCTTTTTCATCCTGATTTTATTTTTAGGAGCGATTTTGATGAAATTCCTACGCCGATTTTATTCCGAAATCAGGTCTAGTGTTGCCTTGTGTATTTAAAGGTGCTCGTTGAGATGCATTCACCCGCCCTGGAATAGAATTCCGGGCTAACTGTGCGAACTCCTTTAAAGAGGACTGAATTGCTCAAACTCTTGCATAGTAAGGTTTAGTAGGCTTCGCCTTACTAGCCTAGAATAGAATTCTGGGGTGGGATAGCTTTTAAAACATCCTCTAAGGCTTATTCGATTTGCTCATTTCTGCATCATTGGATGACGAGTCAATCGAAATGACTCAGATTGCGGTTGGCAGATTTCGCTCCACTCAGATCAGCTTCCGCAGTTCAAGTTTTCTCATTTTCAGCATATGAGGATGGCATCCCGACGATTCAAGGGGATCACAATGATCATCGAGTTAGATCGATGATGAATCGGCTGCCGAATCCACGTTATTTCTGAGTACTTCATCTCGAAATGTTACGATCGTAGGTTTCTATTAATAAAAGTTGCGGTGTCTTGATTCCCTTGCTAGGGTGTGCATGTCAATTTGCGTTGACTGATTCCTATCGTTCGGAGTGACGTATCTTATGCTTTGTTTCAATCTCACTGCTGACCATTTTTCGTAAATATCAAATGAGTCTGCGGCATCAAAGCACAACAAAATATCGCTTGATCGAACATCAGGTACCTCTCTCAAAGCACAACTCAAAGATTTATTTCAGCTCTTGTCCCGTATCCGTTTAGTTAAAGACAAAGAGCCTGATAGAACCCTAACCGTGGAGATTTTACGATGAATATTCAGGGAAAGACTGCCCTAATTACCGGGGCTTCTCGTGGCATTGGGCGAGAAATTGCATTGGAATTTGCTCGACAAGGCGCGCGACGATTGATCTTAGTCGCACGATCGCACGATCGACTTGTAGAAGTTGCGAATGAAATCAGAGCATTCGGAGTAGAAGCGGTTCCAGTTGCGCTCAATCTGATTGACTGTGTGGCGGTCAATATTGCGATCGCTCAAGTATGGCGCGATTATGCTCCGATTCACATTCTGATCAACTGTGCAGGCGTTGCTTATCAAACTCCGTTTCTCCTCTCCCAGTCGTCTCAAATGCAAGAGGAGATGTCACTGAATCTAATGGGGATGTACAACATTACCCGCCTGATTGCTCGCAGAATGGCAGTGCATCAACAAGGAACGATCGTGAATGTATCGAGCCTGATGGGGAAAATTGCGGCTCCCACAATGGCAACTTATTCTGCAACGAAGTTTGCAATTTTGGGATTTACTCAAGCACTGCGGGGAGAACTGGCAGCACATAACATTCGGGTGGTCGCCTTACTGCCATCGCTGACTGATACGGAGATGGTGCAGAACTTCCACTGGTTTCGCTGGATTATGCCTACTACGCCGCGAAAAGTGGCGCAGACTTTGGTTTCAGGGCTAGAGAGAGGATCGACCGAGATTTTGGTGGGATGGCAAAGCTATCTTGCAGTTTTGGGCAATCGCTTGATGCCGTGGGTAACTGAAAAAATTACACAGCTTGCCTCTCCGACAGCTCAAGGTCATTCTGCGATTGATGCTCGACTTCGAGCGGCTCGGCTCGGTTCGCGTTAATCTGCATTGAGATCGAGGCAATTACTTTGGGTTAGAGTGCCCTTCCGGCATGCTGGTCTATGGTGAAGACTGTTGAACCAGCACTGTCTCACAAGTTCCTCAAATTCGTTTTTTATTATCGAGACAACACATAGGGAAAAGGAGTGCATCATGTCGTTCTATACATCCGACAGATTTCAAATCCCAACCTTTAGTAATTGCCCTCGATGTCAGCAAACAGTCTCATCAACCTGCAACTATTGTCCTAACTGTGGAGCTTCGCTAAAACAAACGGCTCCCAATTACACAGCCGATCGCGTGAAAATTCCTCTAGATCGCGATTATTTCAGCCCGCCGAACATCAACATAGACCCATCGAAAATCAATATAAAACCGCCGAAGATCAATATAGACTCGCCCATTGGAAGTTCTGCGAATTTCTCAAACATAGCGATGTCAGGAGAGTTTTGTTCCCAATGTGGTCAACGAATCAACCGTTCCCAACCTTTGGATAACAATATCTATGATTTGAACAGAAGAAATAGTGGCGTATGTTTCATCGCTACTGCGTGTAACGCCGATACAGGAACTTTGGACACCTTCTATAAGTTCAGAGACGAAATTCTGTTGCATTCTTCTATCGGCAGGAAAGCGGTTCAGCTTTATTACCGATTCTCGCCAAGAGTAGCGAAGCGTATTCAAAAATCTAAATTGCTTCAACACTCTATTCTGTCCGTACTCCTCAAGCCTTTAGCTGCGTTACTCAGATTCTCAGTTCTTGGCGCTAAAGACGAGGTATGGCACGAGGACTAATCACTTGACTCAATTGTGTCGAGCCGCTCACCTTCACATTGGAGAGCGTGCGAGCGCAAGGGACATATTGCATATTCGGGAATCGCCCTCCAAGGATAGGTCAGCACGCCTTATCAGAGGAAGAGTAAATCCCTATATCAGAAAAATTGAATTTTGTTGACTGTTTGTAACAATACTGTTACATTAGTTTACAGAACGAAACAAATTACCTTTTTAGAGGCAATTGCAATGTATACGACTCGGAATGAAGACGGAATCCTGAATAACTACCCTTCGGAGCCTGTGATGTACTTTGCTGAATTTCCTTCCTCTGAGCAGCAGCAAACTTACGTCACACAAGGCGCGATCGCTGTTTTACTGATCACTTTTACATTCTTGATGGCGCTGGCTGCAAGCTAGAAGCTTCTGAGGCTGTCTCTCCTCAGTCTCTAGATCGCTAAATTGACGTGAAGCACTTTGATGAATTAGAACGAACCCTGGCTTTTGGTTGGGGTTTTCGTGATTGGGTGAGTGTTCTGCATCAGTCAATCTACAGACTGTCACGACCCATCTCGGAATACCTTTGCTTGAGCATGTTGATTGATTCATCACGAGATCACACTCGTTGCATAAATGATTGAATTCAACCGTATTAATTAGTATCAGACAAAGCCACAGCGCTCTACACTACTGGCATCTAGGAGATCAGACCATGTTGAACTTTACCTCTCACAGATTCATCACTTCTCTCCTTCAACCCATTGCTGCAAAACTCGACGCAGTGGAAATCCGTAGCCCAGAAGCGGCTCATTTCTTCTGTCGCCTCATTCCTTCTCAATGTCCTTTTGAACGTGATATCCGTTTCTTTGGTCGAGTCCTGCTCCACATTCCGCCAATGTGCAAACTCAATCCGTTTTATGAACAATTAGTAGGACTACGGTTCAAAGCTTTGTGTTACTTAGCTGACGTGTGCGGCGAAGATATTGCTATCTACTGCTAAAGCTGGATAGAACAACAGGATGATTGCCCACAGATATACTTTAGAGCTTGAGATCTAGAACGGTCGCTTATTCACTCTCGATTTCTTGTCTAAGCTTTTGAATCTACATCGCTCCCTAAGCTTTCCACAAATAGAGTAGCGAAAACAGAATCACCCAAATGCCATCGACAAAATGCCAGAACAATGTCGTTGCACTCACTCCAAAGTGACCTTGATTGTAGTTATCCGATCGAAACGATCGAACTAAGCGGACGAATCGTTCTAGTCATAACACCGCTCAACTAATAAATTACGATGGCTCTTGAGGAGGATCGTTCTCGCCATAGGCTCTAGGATTGCCGTAGTCATAGGGCGGAAACATGACCTGAGGAATCTCTTCAAAGTTTTCTCTAGGCGGAGGAGAAGAAGTCATCCACTCTAGTCCCGTTGCTTCCCAAGGGTTGTCACTGGCTCGTGATCCTAAAAATAAAGATGCAACCACATTGGCAATGAAGAGTAACGTCGAAAGTCCGAGCAAGAATGCGCCTAAACTGGCAATTACATTCCAATTTTGATATTCGGGGGGATATGCTGCGACTCGGCGTACCATTCCTTGTAAACCTAAAGGATGCATTGGCAAGAAGGTTAAGTTTGCACCTAAGAAAGTCAACCAAAAATGTAGCTTTCCCCAACCCTCTGCATACATATGTCCAGTAATTTTAGGAAACCAGAAGTAGATGGCTGCAAAGATTGCCATCGTAATCGTGTTTTAGCGATCGATACGTTAGAAAACATAAGCTTGCAGATTATTTCAAAACTAGATTCGGATTTTGTCCCTGTCGGACTAAGTTTGCAGCAGTGTTGTGAATGTCAAACTCATCACCGAGCTGTGCCCCTAAAGTGCCGTGAATGAAGAGGATTCCGAGCATGGCAATTCCGACTAGCAAGTAACTCCATTGCACTTCTCGTCGGGCAGATCTGCGCCAACGGTAGCGTTGGAGTCCTCGCCATAGGGTCATACCAACGATCGCCGTCAAGATGAAGACACCCGCGACTCCATGAATTAACATCGTTGTGCCTGCACTCAAGCCCCAAGCACTGGTTCCTGGTGGTGGCGTTGCGAGGAAAAGCTCAAAAAAGCCTGCTGCAACAGTGAAAAACGTGATTACTGTAGCCGCGAATAAGTTGTACCAACCGACGGTGAATAAACTCGATCGCAGAGCAGTCAAACCAAAAAATTTGAAGATCGGTTTTTCTAAGGGAAATAGTGTTCCAGCAATATCAAAAATAATGGCAATAATAAACAAGCCGAGTGTCATGTGGACAAACTGCAGGTGAATCGGAACTGAATAGGGTAAATTATTCGCTCCAAGATTTAATTCGGGTTGGAATTGTTCTGTCACGATCGACCTTACCTTCGGCAGATAGCTGTGATCAGACCGGATTGGCTCTATAGCGATCGCGTCTATCGGATGGCTTAATTTGCTCTCTACCGCAGGAAAGTTTTCAGGGCAATTTCACTGTATCTAATGAGGTTTCAATTGATTGAACAGAGAAAAACTGGAATAGTATTTTCTGATTTTTGCTGTAAATTCTTGTAATGAGATAACAAAAAAACTGTACCTTTAGATACTTTTCTGTAGCTTTCTTGAGAAATGTCATGATATTTTAACTTTAACGAAGCATTCATTTCAGGAAATAAAGGTGATTGGGTAGTTCATGCTCCACTATAAGAAAGCTCGGTTGAAATGGGAAAGTTATTGGTTTAAAACCCTTGGCAGATGGCAATCCTGCCCTCTAACCTGTCCAGTTGATCGACCCCATCATCGACATGTGTTTTGGAGTTGGTTCGGTAGTTTTGTTGCGATCTCGGTTACTTCTTACCTTGCCGTCAAAACGAATTCCCCGTTGTTGATGGCTCCTTTTGGTGCGACCAGCGTTTTGATCTTTGGTGTTCCGGACAGTCCTTTGGCTCAACCGCGTAATGTCATTGGTGGAAATCTGTTAGCTGCGATCATCAGTCTGATCATTTTGCATGTTTTCGGGACTTCTCCCGTGGCAATGGGAATGGCTGTTTCGACTGCGATCGGGATTATGCAAATGACTGGTACTGTACACCCTCCCTCAGGAGCTGTTGCTTTGGTTGTCATGATGACGAAACCGGACTGGCAATTTTTGTTAACGCCTGCTTTGGAAGGGTCACTGATTTTAGTTTTATGTGCTGTTGTTTTTAATAACTTAGCTGAAGAAAGAACCTATCCAAAACATTGGTTTTAGAATTGTCTTTAGTGAAGTAAAACTTCAGTACCGGACAAAATACGGTTTTTGCTCAAGTATATTTTTTTAGAATGCAGACGATGGGTGGCTTTTGCTTGGTAAGGCGAAGTCGCACATCGTCTAATTCTATTCTTGGTATTGGAGGACAAATTAATCTGCCTTAAGTCGGTTTGAGTGTTGCTCTTACTCTATATAAAATTCATCTGGCTGATGGATTTTCATCTACAATCCCGGCTCCTGCCAGAATTATGTTTTCTACACTTCTCGCCTTAAGTAATGGGTTTCTTCAGCAGTTTCAGCTTAAGCCTGGTCAGCCCGCGATCGCGGTTAGCTTCCAAGTGCTGCTCTCAGTTCTAGGTCCATTAATAGTAGGAATCGTGATCGGACAACCAGCACAAAGCACGATCGCAATTATGGGCGCTTGGATGGTGGCGATCGTGAATGTAGAAGGGGTGTATCGACAGCAGGCAACCGCAAAATTTGTCGCAATCATTAGTATTACTGCAATGCTGCTGCTGGCAAATCTGGTGCATGGCATTCTCTGGCTATCAGTACTGACGACGTTTCTCGTGATGTTTTTGCTTGGGTTTGCCGGGTTGTGGGGCGCGACAGCCTCTGCCATCAGCTTAACTGCTTCGATTATGTTTATCGTAGCACTGGCAAAATTTGCTACCTTTCCCAACTTGTCTACGGTGCTTCAGCAGTGTCTTCTATGTTTTGGGGGAGGAATATGGTCAATTATTGTTGCTTTAGGGATCTGGCAACTCAATCCCTATAAACCTGTTATCCAATCTGTTTCTAGCTGTTATCAAGCTCTAAATCAACTGATCGATGCTGCAAAGGGACGAGTTGCCTATCCTGACGATCGCCGCGCTCAATTCACTCGTTTTCTTCAAGCTCAAGATAGTTTTACGCAAGCACTCACGGCAGCACGCGATCGCTGGTCAGCTGCTTGGACAGAAGGTGCGAGAAATCTTGCAGGCAACCAATTGCTGATTTTGATCGAAGATACTCCAACGATTGCAAATTACACGGTTACTTTGGTTGAACAGGTTGTGGTTGTTTCTGATCATTCTTTATTTCAATCCTTACAGCCCGCTATTCAGCAAAGTCTCGAACAGTTAGCAGTTGTATTGCAACAAATGTCTACTGCGATCGCGAAAGGTCGATCCTCGATACATTTAGGTGATCTCGATCGCGCCATTGAAGCGCTCAGACATCAACAGCAAATCTTACACACGCAATTCCATTCCAACCTCGGTTCGACTCCGCCGGATCATCAGACTGCATTAACAAGTTTGGATAAGATTTCCACGATACTGACGCGACTATCAGGCCAACTTTATACCGATGTCGAGTTGATGACTGCCTTGGAACAAGAAACGGTTCATAGAAGAGTGAGGTCAGCTAGAACTCGTTCTAGGCTCTCTTTTCCAAAGCCAGCTAATTTCGCTGAAGTTTTCACTCCTCTGCGTGACCATCTCACGGTTCATTCGATTTTTTTTCGTCATGCTTTGCGGTTAGCGATCGTTGCTACGATTGCGGAAGTTCTTGCCGCTCAACTTCAGATTCCTCAAGGTTATTGGGTGACGCTTACGGCTGTGATTGCTCTCAAGCCGAACTATGGTGGTACCTCTCAGATGATCCTGCAACGGGTGATTGGAACGGTGATTGGGGGTGTGATTGGGATCGCGATCGTTGCTTTAATTCACAACTCTTGGGTGATTAGTGTCTGTCTTCTCTTACTCATTATGGGCGCAATGGCAGTTCAGCCCCTCAGTATTATTCTATTTATTACGCTTCTGACTCCTGCTATCATTTTGCTTTTGAATGCGACAAGTCAAGGGGGATGGGAAATCGGGGTTTTACGAATTGCGGATAGTCTAGCAGGTGGGGTTCTCGCATTGTTGGGTAGCTTTCTATTGTTTCCTCAATGGGAGCGGCAACAGCTTCCTGCTCAGCTAGAAACGACGATCCGCGCTAATCTGATTTACTTTCAGCAGGTGATTGCAGCTTATCTTCATCCCGATAAAGTTGGATCTGCTCAATCTATTGCGCTTCCACGCCGTCAAGCTGCGTTAGAAAATACGAACCTTACAGCTTCAGCACAACGGTTATTTAGTGAGCCTCGGAATGTTCAAGGTGATGTTGAATCGATCACAACTTTGATTTTCTATATTCGCCGCTTGTTCAATTCCGTGACAGCGCTTGCAGACCATCGTCAGGAATTAAGCGGGAAGTATCAATGTCCAGAGTTCACACAATTTGCGGATATGGTCGTTCAGGTTTTAGAGAACGGGGCTGATTCTTTACAACAGCGGCAAACTCTCCAGTCTTTGCCTGATCTCGATCGTGTGCTCGACGGAATTCACCATCACCTCAATCAACTGCAAACGGCTCACACTTCTGTTACGCCTGGTTCAAGGACTTCGACTCAGATATTTCATGCCGTCCGGGAACGCGCCCCTGTTTCTGTGGGGCTAGATCAAATTGCTTATGAAATTAAAAATATTCATCACGCGATCGCACAGTTATCACAACCCGTCGTAGAACAGAAATTAAACCTGAGCTAAATCCCTCGATCGATAGAAGCTCAGATCTCTCTGTGGACACATTCTGCTGCGATCGTATTCGGGATACTTTGCGGAAGTAGCTAAACACCCTTAAACCATGAGTGCCAATCCGCAAGACATCCAACCTGTGCCCCCGTTTAATGAAAAGAATGAAGAGGCATTGGACATTGGCGGTGGATTGCCTGTTATTCAGTTCTGGGCAGAAAAGACGCTTTCGCCCGAAGGCGCGAAAATCTGGCAAACCTTGTTCCACCACAGCGCTTGCCTCTCCTGCTCTTGGGGAACGGGCGGGCAGAAAGGAGGCTTTACTGATGAGGAAGGAGAAAAGCTTCAGCGCTGTATGAAGAGTGTTGAAGCAATCTCAGCAGAAATCAAGCCAGGGATTAAGCCTCATTTCTTTGAACAGCATTCGATTACTGAGTTGCAGCAGTTGAGTTCGATGCAAGCTGATCGTTTAGGGCGATTGAGCTATCCTGTCATTCTTCGCGCAGGCAGTTCCCACTACGAGCGGATTAGTTGGGAGGAGATTTATAGCATTGCCGAAGCTGGATTTCGGAAAGCGCCAGAACGAGTGGCTTCTTATAGTTCGGGTCGATCGTCGAATGAAGCGGCGTTTCTGTTGCAATTGATGATGCGGGCATTCGGATCGAACAATCTCGCGGATTGTTCGGATCTTTGCCATGCGCCTTCAACTTTTGCACTTCAGCAGATGTTTGGAACTAAGACCTCAATCGTGTCATTGGAGAGTCTCAAGAAAGCAGATTGTGTGGTTCTAGCAGGTGCAAACTCTGCTTACAATCATCCGCGCTTGATGAATGAGTTGATCAAGCTCCGAGATGATCGAGGCGGCAGAGTGATTGTGATCAATCCAATGATGGAAATTGGATTGGTCAAGTTTGGCTCACCTGCGTTTCCAGTGAAATCATTGATTCCAGGTTCAGAGATTTCTTCGTTGTATTTACAGCCGATTCCTGGCAGTGATGTCGCTGTCTTTCTTGGGATTCAAAAGGCGCTGATTGAGCAGGGATCTGTCGATCGCGCCTTTCTCGATGCTCACACCGAGAATGCAGAAGCGGTCTTAGAGCAAGCAAGTGCAACATCCTGGGAAACGATTACTTCTACTTGTGGAGTGACTCAGGAAGAACTAGAAGCTGCTGCAACGATTATTGGAACTTCGAAATCAGTTGTGTTTGCTTGGGCAATGGGACTCACACAACATGAAAATGGTGTAGATAACATTTTGAGCATTGCGAATACGGCTCTAATTTCAGGCAATATTGGGCGAGAAGGAACAGGTGTGATGCCTGTTCGCGGACATTCCAATGTTCAAGGATTTGGCTCAATGGGGGTGACGACTCAGAAGCTAAAAGAAGGGCTGCAAGAGTCGCTAGAGAAACTACTCGGAAAGCCATTGAGTAGCGTGAAAGGCTATGACACTCGCGCTCTGATTGAAGCTGCCGATCAAGGTAAGGTGGATACGTTGATTTGCTTAGGTGGCAATCTCTATGGTGCGAATCCGGATTCGACTCAAGCTAAGAGAGCGATCGCGCAAATCGAAACGGTGATTTATCTGGCAACTAAGCCGAATATTGGGCACTTCAACGGGCTGGCTCAGCACAACACGATTATCATTCCGGTGTTCAATCGGTTTGAAACCCCTTATCGAACCACGGTTGAATCTGGCAACAATTTTGTGCGGTTGAATGATCCTGGCAAAACCCATTTGAAAGACGCAGATGTCATTCTTGAAATTGATTTTCTGACCGAACTCGCACATCGAGTTCACGGTTCTTATCCGGTAGAGTGGCGAAACCTACGCGATCCAAAGTATGTGCGGCAATTGATTGCAGAAATGGTTCCTGGATTCTCGAAGATGGCAACGATCGATGACACTCGCGAGGAGTTTACGATCGAGGGTCGGATTATCACAGAACCGAAGTTTCCCACGCCTTCGGGAAAAGCAAAGATGTTTAGTACCCCGTTGCCTCGGTTGGAATTGCCCGATCGCGCTTCGTTCAGTGTTGATGACTCGATCCCCAGTGTTGTGGTGGCGATCATGACGGGGCGCAGCTATTCTCAGCACAATACGGTCGTGTACAAAGATGGCGACAAGTATCGCGGAATGCCGCATCGTAATTGTATTTTGATGCACCCAACTGATGCTGAGAAAGCAGGATTGAAGCAACATCAGCGCGTGACTGTACAAGGCAATGCAGGCAAATTAGAACAGGTGGAATTGATTTATGGAGCTGTGCGTCCGGGAGCGGCAGTGATGTTTTATCCAGAAGTGAATCGAATCTTTAGTGCAAAGGTCGAAACGCGATCGGGGACACCCGCTTATAAACGAGTGCCTGCGATCGTATATGCCAGCTAGAACTGACGCTCGGTTTCTGGTTGTGTCAAACATCGTTTTTAGTAACAAATTTAGTGATTCATGGTGTTTGGTTAAGCGCTCATTACCGAAGAGAGTACAGTCAACCTCATCACATCGGATTAAGGGTTAACCTCAATCCGATGTGATTCGGGATTTTGTTCTCTTAGCTCTCTTCTTGAATTAAGATGCATCGGGTGGCGGAAGTTGGGTAGGTCGTACATTAACTGCAACGCTACGATCGTTGCGTTGGACAGTCATCGGAAGTGGATTATTTAACTGTGCCCCTTCGATCGTTTTCTGAACTTGTTCAGTGTTTTGAACCGCATTGCCATTAATACTTATAAGCACATCTCCTGGACGTAGCCCTGCTCGTGCCGCAGGAGAATTCTCTGCTACTCTCACAATGAGTACGCCAGTCGTCTGATTGACTTGAAAGCCAACATTACTGCGGTTAATTTGATCGCGCAGTTCTGGCGTGAGATCCGTCATCAACACCCCTAAATACGGGTGAGTAACTTGTCCTTTCGTGATCAATTGCTCCGCAACTTGTTGGGCAGTGTTAATGGGAATGGCAAAACCGATTCCCTGTGCTCCTTGGATAATGGCAGTATTGATGCCAATAACTTCTCCATTGGCATTGAGTAATGGGCCACCCGAATTTCCTGGATTAATGGCTGCATCGGTTTGAATAAATCTCACCCGTTCAGCCGGAACCCCGACATCCGAACTAGAACGACCTGTTGCACTAACAATTCCTTCTGTCACTGTGTTATCGAGTCCTAATGGATTGCCGATCGCGATCGCGGCTTGTCCAGGCTGCAAATTATCAGAATTGCCGAGTCGAGCAGTAGGTAGTCCTGTTGTTTCAATCTTTAGAACTGCAACATCTGTCACGCGATCGCTGCCTAAGACTTTGGCATCAAATCGTCGCCCGTCCTTCAGTACAATACTCACCGTATCTGCATTGTCAACAACGTGTGCATTGGTGAGAATTCGCCCATCCTGACTAATAATAAATCCTGAACCCGTACCTCGCTGCACTCGCTGCTGAGTGGGAGATTGCTCACCAAAAAACCGTCTTAAGTACGGATCGTTGGTGGGCTGCTGTAATGTTCGAGTTGAGTTAACGCGAACCACTGCAGGGCCAACTTGTTCTACGACTTGAGCCACATAGTTTGGATTCCCTCCTGAATTGGCAACGGGAGGATTGGATGGGGTAGGAACTGGAGTATTGGAACTTTGAGCTTGGGGCGTGACCGTTTGTTCTTGTGGAGCACTAAGATTCCGAACACATCCTGTACTCAGACTGGCAAGAATTAAGGTCAATGAAACTAGAGGGGGTTTAATAATACTAGCCATAACACTTCACTGTAATGAATACTAAATCTTGAAGAAAAACAAATTCACAACTTCATCCTAGAAACTAAATTGGGCAAGTCATCTCTCTAACGACTAGAGTTCGTTCAATTGAGTTCAATTGATTTGATTCCGCATTTCACTACGGACAAATTGCATAATCGCAGGCATGGTTTCCATTAACGCTGCGGCGGCTTGAGAAGAGACCAATTGCTCGATCGATCATCTTTGGTTTCATTATTTTTTTATTCCTTGAGAAGTATGACACTCAGAAAAAATATGTCAAATTAATAGTTAGATAAGCTAACTATTAACATACAAAAAAAACTGGGTTTGCATGATGCCTATTTATGCTTCTCCTCGATCTCACAGCGCTGTCAATTTGTTCCATCCTGCAAATCGACAGCAACGCTGGAAGCTCTGGAGTTTGTTGTTCTTGCTTTGCTGGCATTACTTCGATGACTTCGAGTAGTTCCTTGGGCAGTTCTCAGATCACGCTGCAATTTGATCTCAATCGCAATATTGATGGGGCTGCACAAGATGTACAAGCCGCGATCGCGAAAGCTATCCAACAGTTGCCTTCGACGATGACAACGCCACCGTCTTATCGGAAAGTGAATCCTGCCGATCAGCCAGTTCTCTATCTTTCGTTGAGTTCTGAAATCTTGCCACTTTCTACGATCAATAAATACGCCGAAACGCAGTGAGCTCAGCGACTTTCGATGGTGAGTGGTGTGGCTCAGGTTAACGTGTTTGGATCGCAGAAGTATGCAGTTCGAGCATTGCTTGATCCAAACTCTTTAAGTGCTAGAGGAATCGGGATTGATGAAGTTGCAGATGCGATTAGCAAAGGCAATTCTAATCTTCCCACCGGGAATCTCTATGGCAATCAGCAAAACCTGACGATCGAATCGAATGGACAACTCACTAATGCAGATGCCTATCGCAATTTAACGATCTCTTACCGCAATGGTTCTTCGGTACATTTGAGTGACTTGGGGCAGGTGGTTGATAGCGTCGAGAATGATAAAGTTGCAAGCTGGTATTTCTCGCGCAGTTTGGGTTCTGGAGAAACGGAGCAGGCAAAAGCAGGGGAGTTTCCGGGTAGACGGGCGATCGTATTAGCAATTCAGAAACAACCTGGTACGAACACCGTAGAAACTGTTGCACAAATTAAAAAAAATCTGCCGAACTTTCAGAAACAGCTTCCAGCTGCAATCTCGATGGAAGTTTTGTTTGATCGATCGCAGCCGATTAAGGAATCGATTGAGGATGTGCAATTTACGCTGATGTTGACGATCGCGCTGGTTGTGCTTGTGATCTTTTTGTTTCTGCGAAATCTTTCTGCGACGATTATTCCAAGTTTGGCAGTTCCACTATATTGTGTTAGGAATTCTGTACGAAGATTTCATCCATCCGTTGACAATTTTATCGAGCCTGCCTTCGGCTGGATTTGGTGCATTGTTAACGTTGCTATTGTTCAAAGTGGATCTCAATATTTATGCGTTCGTGGGCATTATCTTGCTCATCGGGATTGTAAAAAAGAACGGCATTATGATGGTGGACTTTGCGATCGAGGCTCGCAGAGATGGGAAAAGTCCTTATCAAGCTATTTATCAAGCATGCCTGGTTCGATTTCGCCCGATCATGATGACAACAACGGCAGCATTGATGGGGACGTTACCGATCGCACTCGGCTTTGGTGCGGGTGCAGATGCTCGTCGCCCGCTTGGGCTTGCTGTTGTCGGTGGATTGGTGTTTTCGCAGTTGCTCACGTTGTATCTGACGCCTGTGTTTTACACCTATATGGAAGCGTGGCAAACGAAGCTGCGATCGCGCAAGAAACATTCACCTGCTTCTCAAACTGATCTTGTCTAATCGTTGCTGATTTCTTTTGTCTCAGGATTTTTTCAATTGATTCAAGTTTTCAATTCAAACTTCAATGGCTACTACTCGCGATCGCTCAAAAATGCAAAACAACTCAAACTCAACCAAGGCTCAGTCTAGTTATGTACAAGGACCCTTGAAATGGGCGATTGCATTCACGGCATCGCTGGGTGCAATTCTAGAAGTCATTGATACGAGTATTGTGAATGTTGCCTTAACGGATATTCAAGCAACACTAGGGGCAACGGTGAGTGAAGTGGGATGGGTCGTCACTGGATATGCGATCGCGAACGTTGTTCTGATTCCACTCTCGGCTTGGCTCGGTGATGTGTTTGGGAAGAAGACTTACTTTGTGTTCTCGATGGTAGGCTTTACTCTCGCCTCGGTGATGTGTGGGTTCGCCTTCAATTTGCCGATGCTCGTCATTTCTCGGATTCTGCAAGGGCTATTTGGGGGCGGATTGTTGGCGAAAGCTCAAGCGATCTTATTTGAAACCTTTCCGCCCGCAGAACAGGGTCTAGCACAAGCGGTTTTTGGGGTTGGTGTGATTGCTGGTCCCGCGATCGGACCAACCTTGGGCGGGTATCTTACCGATAGTTTGGGTTGGCGCTGGATTTTCTTTATCAATTTGCCAGTTGGGATTGCAGCAGTTCTGATGGCAATCTTTTTTCTGCCGCCCGATCGCGTTCAGGGGAAAAAAAATCATCAAAAGGTCGATTGGCTTGGGATTATTTTGTTAATCGTTGCGGTCGGAAGTTTGCAGACTTTTTTGGAGGAAGGAGAACAGGACGATTGGTTTAATTCCCAATTCATCACAACGTTGGCAATCACGACGGTGGTCGGATTGGTATTGTTTATCTGGCGCGAACTCAGTACTAAAGATCCAGCCGTGGATTTGCGTGTCTTACGACATCGATCGCTTGCAGCAGGCAGTGTCTACTCTGGAATTTTGGGGATGGGACTTTATGGAGCCTTGTTTGCAGTTCCATTATTTGCTCAGGGAGTATTACGCTTTACGGCCACACAAACGGGATGGTTGTTAGCTCCCGGTGCGTTGGCATCTGCGATCGTGATGATTCTACTTGGTAAGATTTCGACCAAAGTTGATGCGCGAATTCTGATCGCGATCGGTGCAGTGGGAACGGCTCTCGTAATGTTTCAACTTTCCAATATCACACCGCAAACTGGAACAGAGGATTTATTTTATCCCTTGCTGTGGCGGGGAGCGACCACAGTTTTGATGTTTTTACCGCTGAGTTTAGCAACTCTCGGATCACTACCAAAGCAAGATATTTCGGCTGGATCGGGATTTTATAACCTGACTCGTCAGCTTGGCGGTAGCATTGGCATTGCTATCTTAACGACGCTATTGGCTCAACGAGAAGCATTTCACAAAGCGATGTTGTTGACAAATCTATCTCCTTACAATCCAGAAACCACTCAACGCCTGAATGCTCTAGCAGGTGCATTTCAAAACCGTGGCTCAGATGCAGCAACCGCCCAACAACAAGCTCTTACCTCTTTGGATCAATTGGTCAATCTGCAAGCGGCAATTTTATCCTATGCCGATATTTTTCGGTTTGTGGGCGTGGTTTTTCTATGTTCGTTGCCGTTGCTTTTACTGCTAGGGAAAGGCGGTGCCGGGGCAAAGGCACCGATCGATCACTAATCGCCTGTTTCTAGAGTGGACAATGGCGATTGATTTTGAGTTCGACTCTGAGAGCGAATGAAAGGCAACTTGGGAGAGAGGAAAAACCCGACTAAACTTGCAAAGAGAATGGGGGCAAAGGGCGTAAAGCCTGTCAACTTCGTTAAGAGCAGTGTTGTGCTAATCGGAGTCCGAGTTACTGCCGCATTCATGGCCGCCATAATTGCAATCATCGGAAGTACAGGATTAACACCCGGAATCAGTAGCGCGATCGCTTTACCAAGACAAGCTCCTGTAAAAAACAGCGGAATAATAAATCCCCCGCGCCATTCGCCATTTACTGTTACCGCGATCGCAATCATTTTCGCGATCGCGATCCCTAGCAAAGTGAAAGCACCGAGATTTTGTTCAACGACTGAATTTAATTCTTCATGACCAAAGTAGCGTGTCAGAGGAACGAGCATGGCGATAATTCCTAACACTAATCCCGCGATGGTCGTCCGAATATAAATCGGTTGCGGAATTTTTGCAAACAGCCAAGCACAACCTCTAAAAATACTAATAAATATCCAAGCCGCGATCGCTCCAACAATTCCATAAGCAATAGAAAGAGCAAAATCATCCACATTATTAATTGTGTATTGGGGAAATTGCCAAGTTGGATTCAGCCCCAAATGCGTAATTAAGGCAAAGACAATGTAGCTAGCACAGCTAGAAACGATCGCAGGTAAAATCGCCTCGTAATATTCCACGACATGCTGGTGATGCAGAATCTCCAATGCAAAGAACGCACCCCCCAATGGCGCACCAAACAATGCTGTAAAGCCTGCTGCCATTGCTGCTAGGCTCAGCGATCGCAGGTTTTCTCCCGTTAACTTTAAGCGATCGGCAACCCAAGTTCCAAAAGAACCTGTGACCTGAACCATCGGAGCTTCGGGACCTAAACTCCCTCCTGCCGAAATGCTCACTAACGAGGTCAGGATCATGGAAGGATTTTCACGAACGTCAATTCGCCCACCGCGAGAATGGATGTTATCCACAATCAAGCCAATTTCACCCGGATGACCTAGAAGGTGGATGATTAGCCCGATTATGAAACCCGCAAAGGGCATGACGATGAGCAGTGAAGTACCGCTGAACGATCGTAAAGTATGGGTCAGAAGTTCTAGTAGATTCCAGTACAGCCCGGCGAATAAACCGCTGCCCACGCCGATGAGCGCCCAACAAATGATCCAGCGGGATAGCGTGAAAGGATTTCGCTCGGCTAGGCTCACGAGCCAGCTCCCTCTCTGATTTTGATTTTGGCGAGAGCCTTTAGATTGTTTAGGTCGAAATGGAAATACCATCGAATGTTCGTAATCTTCAAGGCTTAGATCGTCTCATAACACGATAAAAATCGGGTAAAAATCAGATCTACCTTAAGGAGGAATTCTCACCTTACGATTCTATGAATTAAAGTGAAACGGGATTTCTATGCCGACTATGCTCTAGAAAGGACAGTTCAAGATTGTGAATTAAGTTGCGAACTTCCGGCTTTTGAAAAGGGGAACTGCTCAAAGCAGATTAATGTTTGTCATCCATCCGATAACCACAACAAATCACAATTGCGCAATTCGTTGGCCTTATGTCTACACCAAAAGGCTTGCTCCTCTAGGTGTCATATAGAAAATTTCTACTTGTTTAAGTAATTCTAATTTTTCCTTCGATCGTAGCCTCTGCTGCAGTCTTTAAATGTATCCGGTATACAGTGATAAATGGACGTTATTCGCTTCACGTAGCATGAAGCAAATTTTGTAAAGATGAATCTGGTTCCGTAAACCTTTTGTGCGACCGGATTCGTTAGCGTTCTGATTTGTTCGGGCTGATGTTTGTTAGAAATTGGAGATTTGGAGTTTTATGCTCAAACACATTGCGCGTCGGTTGAGTGCAGTAGCAGTTACATTTTTATTATTTTTTAGTCTTTCGTTTGGAGTGATGAGTGCAGCTCAAGCGGCAAGTGCAACGACTGATCTTGAACAGACGAAGGGCTATTATGCTCAAAAAGCAGACGATATGTCTGAAGTGCAAGCTGCTCCTAGTGTAGAAGTAGATTCTGAAGCCGCTGAAGAGGCGGCTGAAGAGGCGGCTGAAGAGGCAGCAAAAGCGGAGAAGAAAGCTGCGAAGAAGGCGGCGAAGGAGGCAAAAGCTGCAGCGAAGGCTGAAGAGAAGAAAGTGAAGGAAGCTGCGAAGGCAGAAGCGAAAAAAGCGAAGGAAGCTGCGAAGGCAGAGGCGAAAAAGGCGAAGGAAGCTGCGAAGGCAGAGAAGGCAAAGGGTGCTGAAAAGTCTACTGATGTGACTGAATCTGATTCTTAGCGTTGGATGCCGACATCTAACGGTTGGTAGTGCGATCGAGCGTCAAATTCCTCGATCGCAGAGACAGATTTCACGCGGTTTGTATTGGATCATTGCAGGAGATTGATATGAAAAGATTGTTTGTGTCCGTTTTTGCAAGTTTAGTTGTTTTACTCGGTTTTGCAGGAAGGGTGCAGGCAACACCTTTGTCGGTTGCTCCTCCGATTTTATCTGTGGCTGAAGCGGCTCCAGTTGATGTGATTGAGCAACTGAAAACACAAATTTTGCCGCAGCTTCAGAGCATTTTGACTCCAGAGCAGCAACAGCAGCTTGAGAGTGCGATCGTAGAAGGAACGCCGAATCTGCCTAAGGCGATGCAATCATTAATGCTCACGCCAGATCAGAAGGCTAAACTTGCAGGTGTTTTTAAGACGCTTCCGAAAAAGGAAATTTTTGCGTCGATGACTCCAGAGCAGAAGAAGCAGCTTTTTATGAGCAAAAAAGATCTGTTTATGCCGACTGCTGAAGAGATTGCTGGATATAAAGCGATGAAAGGGAAATAGATTAATGTGGAAAGATAGGGAAGCTTGATTTTCTTAGCCTATCTGAGACAAGACTGATTTCAATGTTGGATCGGTTGTGAAGCTGTCAGGAAATCAAAAAGCTAAACCATCGATCGAGATTGAGAACCCTTTGAACTTCTGCGGTTATCGCAGAAGTTCAAATTTTAATTACTTTCTCAAATCCAGACTTTTCAGGAGTTCCAGTTCGATAATCTTGGACTATAAAATTAACTGGACTGAAAATGGACTAAATTTTCACCTCTATTTTTCGACTCGATCGCGGCTCGCTTATCCAAATTTGCTCAAGGGGTGACAACGAAGCTAGAGAGCAGACTGGATCAAGGAAATGGCATTGAGACCTCGCTGAAAAAAGGGACGTTTTTGCGGCTTGAGTGCCATCAACTTGGTCGCCAGAGTTGACCACAATTGCAAGGGTTCAATCCACAACCTGCCATACAAGCCAATCCAGAAATTGCTATGTCGGTTTCGGGTTCGCTTCGGCTCCTTGACTCGACCGACGTAGCATTGCACTTGCTTTTGGCGAATGCGTCGTCCCTGAAGCGTTGAGAGCGAATAAGCAATGGCAATCAGAACCAGTAGTGCATTGAATCGGCGTGAATCGGCATGGCAATCTTCGAGATGATAGCCACCGGATTTGTAGTCTTTGAACAGCGGCTCAATGGAGAAGCGATTAGAGTAAGCTTTCAGAGTTTGTTCGGCACCGACGAGATTGGTCAGCAGATACCAAGCATCAGAATTCGATTGACGGTAGGCGCGTTTTTGGCGCAAGACTAAATTATGCTTGCCGAACCCGCGATTTTGCGTGACTTGAATGTGCAGATATTGCTCAGTGATTCCGGGCGTTTGTGGCAAATCGTCGAGGCGAGTAAACGCATCGCTGTCATTCGGTTTGATGGTCGTACTTTTCGGTAAACGGAACACGAATTTGACTTGTTTTTCCACACACCAAGCAGCAAGCTCGATACTGTGAAACTCACGGTCTCCGAGCAAAATGAAGCGATACTTTTTCAACAGATGAAATACCGGACATAACACTTTTCGTTGTTCAGCCAGCGAACTCTGTCCTTGCTTGTTCAGCCACATCCAGTGCAATGGGATTGCCCGCTTCTGGTATACAAGACTCACCATGATCAAGTTATGGTTTTGCCATTGCGTCCGGTCAACCACCAGGTGAAGCGGAGTTCTACCTGAGTAATGTCGTTTGATCCACTGCTTGACAATCGGAAACCAGATCGCTTGTGGAGTCAGTTGCGGCAGACTCAAGAATCGCTGAATATTCCGCCGTCTGCTCTCAAATAGAATCGGTTGCGGAAACAGGGTCGCTATCCGTTCAATCGTAATTCTTCGCTCTTTTTGCAACAGTTCGACCAAGATTTCTAGCGTCACAAATTGCGCTTCCGTTAATTGCGATTGTAAACAGGTTTGATAGAATGAGGGCAACATCTTTTAGATTGATGGGGTGAAACAAGTGGAATCACCTCATTTTTTCTGTCTCTCAATGCTGCTATCCGGCATCCTTTCTACCGTTCAGTCGTGTCGTCACCCCTTAAGCCAAATTTGACCTGATTATACCCGTCGATCTCTTCAGTAAATCGCCTCTTTAGTCTTATATGAGACTTATAATGAGTCCTAAATTAAGTCTTATTTGAAACTGTAAATTCGATCGCGGAAGCCAATGAAACAACCACACTCCATTATTTTGACTCTCACAATCATTACCATCACGATTGCAACTCCAACCCTTTCCGAGCCGTACAACTCCAACCCCGATCGGCAAGGTAACTATTTCAGCAATGAAGCCCCAGTCAAAGGCACAGTCCAATCTCCTCTGATGCGCGGCTCACTCTGGCAAGTGACAGTCTCATACTTAAACTGTCGCAGCAATGCAGATGCAAAGTCTCGGATTATCCGACAGTTCAAACGCTCAGAATTACTGCAAGCCGATGTCGGTCGTGGCGGCGCAGACGAAGTTCTCCTCAATGCAAAAGACAAAAACGGCAATCCCTGGATGCGAGTTAGAAGCGCATCTGGACAAAATTACAAATGCTACGTCAGAGCAAATCGCCGCTATATCCAACCTTACTCTTCTCACCAATAATACTTTTTCTCATTTAAGACGCTATATGAGACTTAATCTGTGTCTCATTCGAGACACGCTCATCATACAGAAGTTGGGAATGTTTTAGATCTACAGGGCTAAAAGGTTATCGGCTTGCATGTGAAACCCACACTGTGGATTCCGGAAATTATGGCAGAGGGAATTCCGGAAATTATGGCAGATGAGTTTCTCCTCAGGGACGATCGCAAAAACCCAGAAGAAGGGGAATGTGATCTCCTTGAAAAACTCAGATGTACAGCCCCCTGGAGCGCTATATGGTTCAGAAATTACGGCAAGCAAAGCTGCCAGTGGCAGAAGTGAGCAAACTCACCGGAGCCAGTGAGCGAACAATTCATCGGATTCAACACGAGCCAGAAGTTGAAGATGTAGACGAAGAGGAATTCCGGAAAAGCCGAAAGGTGGGAAGACCGAGCGGGGTCGATGAATTTGAAGCAGAGATCGCCCAATGGTTAGCAGAATCACGTAAGCCTGAAGATGGGGAAATGAAGGGCACCGAAGTCTTAGCCCGACTGCGGCAGAAAGGCTACAAGGGTGGCAAGAGTGCGGTGTACGAAATGGTGCGACGGTTACGACCGACTGAGACCCCGATTCCCATCGTCCGCTTTGAGGGGCTACCTGGGGAGTTTTCCCAGCATGACTTTGGACAACGACGAGTGACCTATAGCGATGGGACTCAAGCGGTGGTGCGCTTCTTTGTTTCCCGATTGAAGTACTCGCGATTTGTGGATGTGCAAGTGGTTGATAACGAGCAGCAAGAAACCGTCGTCCGAAGCTTACTACGAGCCTATGCTCATTTCGGTGGAGTGCCACTGATGAGCGTGTTTGACAACATGAGTACGGTCGTACAGTCGCGCGAGGTACTCGATGATGGCACAATCCGGGTCAACTGGACGCAACGATTTGGGCAACTTGCGATGGACTGTGGCTTTATTCCCCTGGCTTGCTATCCCTACCGACCGCAGCAAAAAGGGTCCGTGGAGAACTTAGTGGGGTTTGTCAAAAGTAACTTCTTTTGCGGGCGCAACTTTGTAGATCGCGCCGACCTCGAAGCTCAGTTACGGAGCTGGGTTGAGCACGTCAACACTGAGCGAGTCTGTGATGCAACTGGAGAAATCCCACAAGCTCGGTTAGTGAGAGAATCCCTCAAACCCTGCGGGCATTCGGCTGACACTTATGCATTCAAAGTGAGTGTGGTCGTTCGACCGACCGCACGGGTGCATTATCGTGGGATTGAATACTCTGTTCCAGCCGAGACGATTGGACAGACGGTAACGTTGCATCTTCAACAATCGTCGATAGTGATCTACTTGGGAGAACGCAAGCTGTGCGAGCATCCGAGGATGCCAGACAATGGCAAAAGCAGTGTACAATTTGACCATGCTCAAGAGCTATTTCGATTCCGTCGCGGGAAGCCGTATGCTCAACGTCAATTACTACTAGACCTTGACCCCAGTGTAGAACCGTACTTCACAGAGCTAGTGCATCGTCGCCCCCAAGGTTGGGAGAAGGACATTGAGCAGATTTACGATCTCTACCAGTGTATTGGGCGAGTCGATTTATTAGCGGCGATTGCATTAGCTACAGAACAACGATGCTTCGGCGCTGAGTACTTGATTGCGATAGTTCAGGAAAGCGCTTCAGTTTGCGATCTCTTATCGCTTCTCCATCAGGCTTGATGGCTGATTTCCGCTCATGGGTCGCTGCTCTGCTCAATCAAAACGGAGTCAAGCTTTTTAGCCTGATTCATCGTTCTCTAGCATGGATAAACACAAGCCAATGACCTTAGATATTTTGTGTAAACGATTGGGGCTAAATGCCATCCATCGCATTCTTGACGAATTGATCCCGACAGCTGAACGGGAGCAGTGGTCTTATACTGCCTTTCTAGAACGCCTCTTGAGTGAAGAAATTGCTCAACGCACGGAAGGTCGGATTGCCAATTTAATCGCTCGTGCGAAGTTCCCCTTTCATGCCACCATCGAAACCTTTGACTTTACGTTTCGCAGTGACCTCAAGCGGCAAATGCTCGGTCGCTTTCTCGGTCCTGAATTAGTCAGTGAACATCGTTGCTTGATTTTAGAAGGTCCACCCGGAACTGGAAAAACACATCTCTGCATTGCCATTGCTTACAAAGCCATTCAAAATGGCTTCATTGCTCGATTTGCCACTGCTGCTACCTTGATCAACGAGTTGCGGATTGCTCCTGACCGCAATGCGGCTCTCAAACCTTACCTTCAGCCCCATGTGCTGGTCATTGATGAGATGGGTTACTTGGGCTATGGAGCAGGAGCGGCTGATGTCTTGTTTCAGCTTGTAGACCATCGTTATCATCAAGGTAAGCCCACCTTGTTCACCACCAATAAACCTTTAGCTCAATGGGGAAGAGTTTTGCATGATGAAGAACTCGCCAGAGCCATCATCGACCGCACTCTCCATCATGGCGACTATCTCAAGCTTTCTGGTCCCTCCTATCGCTTGAAAGGGCGTAAACTTGACCTCGATCTACCTGATGCTGCACCAACCACTAAAGCTAAAAAAACTGATAGTACTGACAAAAGCCTTGACAACTCTCAACCTACTATTGCATAAGTAAATGGACTGCCATAATTTCCGGAATCTTTTCTCCTTTCAACTGCCATAGTTTCCGGAATCCACACACACTATCAAAACTGAATTGGGTGGAGTGTTTGTGGAAGGTACAGTGGATGCCAAGGCATTCCTCGCTTAGTTCGCCTTAAGCAATAAAGATTTGGAAGCATCTTTTTAACGTCAAGATGTCGATCGTGATGAGTTCCATGATTGCCCCAGACAGCCACAACAATCCTTGCCCTTGCCGAATACTCCAGTAAATACTTGTCATTGTCTGAACCGATTGGATCGACTGAGGCAATCATATCTTTTGGGTTTGTTGCTCGATACGCAAACAAATTTGTCATACAAAGACCCGAATACCCCCAATCTTTCGCAAATTTGATGCAACGGCGAATTGTAGGATCATCCTGTGTTTCATCTGCCGTAGATGGATTCAAGCCAACAAACATGGCGTAATTAGAACTCCAATCGTTCGCCCACCTTCGCCAAAGAACATAGCGATATCTTTGACAAGGAGAAAATATCGCATCACTAGAAGGTGTTTCAACCGCAGGAAAACAGGACGACTGATTCATGAACTGCCTGACATTGGTGATTGAACTCAGCATATCCATCAAAAACTAGGGCGGCAACGCCTGCTGAAGCAAGTCATAACAAAGCAAATTTCTAACGAATTTGCTCCCTTCCTTGCCGCACTCATCTTTTCTAAAGACGATCCATCGAGCTTTGCTGCTCTAGTTTTTTTGAGTGCGATATCGTTATGAGAGCTAAGCGCACTTGTTCTACACGCTCTATGTTGATTCAACCTACGCCAAGCGAACTCGTTCTTTCTCACACCAATGCCTTAATTATTGGAGGGGGTCCCGCAGGACTCGCGACAGCACTCATGTTGGCACACCGAGGATGGACAAATATTACCGTGCTAGAAAAGCGCACGGCTGCCGACTACTACGAGCCAGATAAGTCCTTTAACTACCTCATTGATGGTCGAGGTCAAAAATTAACAGACTTACTTGGACTGACTGAACAGTTACCTAAAATCGGTGTTCCCACTACAGCGTTCTACATCACCCGCATTCAGCCCAACGGTAAGCGCAAAACCTCAAAATTACCGATCGTCAATTCCAACCGAAAAATAGCGTATTGGATTCCTCGAAGAGTCTTTGTCCAATTGCTCTACGAAGAAATCGAACGCAACTGGCAAGACCGCATTACGGTTCACTTCGACACTCAATGCACAGCGATTAATCAAATCAGCACAGAGGAAGGCATCAAAACGCTGGAAGTAGTCGCTCAGAAATCGAACCATGAGATTGAGCGATTTGAACCATTTCTGTTAGTTGGCTGTGATGGAATCCAATCGATTGTTCGCACGACATTGAAGCAGTGGGATCGCACGGATCGATTTGAGATGCAGCGATTTCCTTCTCCGAGTTCTGGATTGCGCTACAAAGTATTGAGTCTACCTCCAAACTTTCCGCTTGATGCTCAACATCAAGACCAGGCTGTTTCTACAAGAGCTTATGCCATTCGGGGAATATGGCGGAGTCGCACTCAGTTTCTCACGCTCGGTCTTTTGCCCCTCAAAGATGACACCGCGCCGCGCACCGTCAATATCATCACCCATCCAGATCATCAAATCTGGAGCTTGAAAACGGGTGAGCAAGTCCTCCAGTTTTTCGAGCAAGACTTCCCACAACTGCCCATTCGTCAAATGATCTCGATCGAAGAAGCTGATCGATTTGCTAAAAGTAACGGTGGCGTTTTTCCAATGCCTCAATTCTGCCCTGGATTACACTATCTCTTGAAGCAAGAACCATCAGAAACGATTCAGGCTGGCATCGTGCTGTTAGGAGATGCCATTCATTGTTTTCCCCCGGATATCGGACAAGGTGTGAATGCAGCATTAGAAGATGTGTCTGTTTTAAATGACATCCTGTGTCAAAGCCAAAATGATCTATTACAGGCACTTCCACGGTATGAGGCGATTCGAGCCATGGATGTCCAGGCAGTCGTTCGACTAGCTCAGACCGCAGCCCCTTGGCAATACAATCAGAATCGCTTGCAGGCGCGATTGTGGATGATGCGGTTTTTTCTCCATTTTGGTCTCAGTCGGTTCCTTCCTGGTATGAGTCCTCCAGCATTCTTTCAGCTTCAGAATCAGGAATTGTCTTATCAAGAGATTTGGAGTCAGGAGCAATCGAGCAGCAAAATTCTCAAGGTGTTCAGCATCATTTTGCTCAGTGGTTTACTGGCAAGCGCGATCGCATCTCAATGGTAAGGTCAAGCAATGGATTCATGAACCAAAGAAAAGACCCTCGACGGCAAAGGGTCTACATTGTTTCTAATCAGATTGAAAGAAAGCTACTGGTAAGACTGCAAATGAATGCGTCCATAGCCTAAGAACAATCGGTAGTGTTCTAGATGTGTGGGCATAACGTTATACTGCTCGCCCGAACTCATGACGATTGATGAATAATCCAATCACAGTATCATGCATCTTCTCAGTCTTGGAAAAACAGATCGTCTTTCTGGCAAGCCGCTTGATCCGAGTTCTCAAAGTTAGATGTTTCCGCTCAATGCGCTGTGTGTTGGCTTTGCCAACCGTATGGTGCTGCTCATCTAGCAATCGCAAGTAAGCTCCCCAACTATCGGTGTAAAACCGTTGAATCGAAAAAGGAGCTAACAGTTGCTGAAGTTGCTTAAGAGCTGAGTCTTCATGGGTGGCTAGCACATAGGCAAGGACTTTTCCAGTTTGATGGTCAATCGCGTGCCACAACCATCGTTGATGCTGCTTTGACTCGACAAAACTCCACATCTCGTCCATCTCCGCCGCCTCGACTCTGACGACCATGACTGCCGTGTTATCCGGTTGGTGCTGTTCGAGCAGACTTATGTTTACTTGTTCAAGTTGACTTGACTTTTTTTCAGCGTTTCAATCACAGTCGTTGGGCTAATCTTCAACACTCTGGCGGTATCACGAATACCACTGCCGTTGATTGCCATGTCGCTGATTTGCGCTTTGACTTCAGGCAGTCGTCCTCGATAGCTAAAGTTCAAGATAAATGATCGTCTCGAACACTCTAAGTTACGGCAACAATACCGTTGTTTTCCAGCAGCACTGCGACCATGCTTAACGACATCCACACTCTGGCAATCGGGACATTGAACAGGTTCTAGGACCATCTCGACTCAGCCCTCTAACACATCGTTTTCATTCTGCCATATATCCACATATCTAGAACACTACCGAACAATCCAGAAGCTTGATCTCCTTCAGGATAAGCCGTGACTCCAAACAAATAAACGCCTCCCTGCCAAGGATTTGCTGTTGCATCTAGTACAACAGTCACAGTTTGTCCGGGTTGAATCGGAGGGTTAAATGTGACGGTTGTCTCACTCTTATTGTTGGGGCGTTCACCACCGATCGCGGCGAGTGAAACCGATTGCCCTCTCGCCATGTGATCTCCTAGAAATGCACGACTTTGTGAAGGATCGAAGCTGACACGATCGAGGTTTTCCTCCTGAGCAATTCTAACCGTTTGCAAAGCTGCTCCAGCATCCGATGGCACTTGAATCGTAAACTCATAAGCCGATGGAGTATGAGCTAAAACGTTACTAGCAGCAGTCCGAACGAGATGAGGCGCACGTTCAAAGTAGCTCCGTCCTCCAATTTGCCCTGCTCTCGCAGTCAACGGTAAGAGACTGAGCAGCACTGCACTGATCGTAAATACCGATGCGAAGTGCGATCGCGCTTTCAGCGAAGATAGCTTTCTCAACATAATTTCACTCCAACTCTAAACAATCTCAACCATTGGAGTAGGTGAAGAAGTGGCCTAGAATGCCAAGACTCAGCGATTCAAGAAAACAAGTTATCCCTGTGCATAAAACATCATCAATGTTACAAGCACAGTAATGCCAAGCGCCAGAGTGAATAAGCTTCCCCAACTTGCTGAATCAGAAATGAGTCTTTCTTTAATCATTTTCAGGTACTCAGAAGCTTCCATCTCAGCCTCCTTAAGTCTGTGGTTTTAGAAGTCGATGAGAAGCATTTCGGGTCTCAGAACTGAAGTCCTAGAAACTGCTTAGCAGAATGATGACCGTAAATAGACAGAACAGCCCAACGGATACAGCCGCGATCGTAGCGTATGGAGCACGATTGATGTGATCAAGATACTGGTTTACTTTTTCGTCTTTTTCTTCAGGTAACCAAGTTGCAGGTTTCATAATGTACACCTCTTGAAGCGAATAAAGTGTATCGTCCCATTTCTAACTTTAAGCGGTTTTCCGATGACAGATGAGAAGACTAAAAGAAACTTTGTGCTTGTTTTCAGAAGTTCATCCCAACAAGAGCAGATGTCTTTTTCCAAACTTTCCAGGGTAGGCAAACAGCGCTATCGTTGCCTCAATTGTGATTGTTCACGTGGCTCGTACCATCTTTTTCTTATTTAAGACACGTTATGAGACTTAAAGTAAGTCTCAGGCGAGACATATTTGTCGCGCAAAGTCTTAAACAAGACTCGTTTTAAGTCCAGCAATAAAACAGTTTTGAGAAAACGAGACTCAAAATCGAGTATTACAATTCTCAACAGATCGACGATCGCTGAACTGACCCGCTCTACAATATACTTGTACTATATTCAGCGAGGCAACGATGAATAGCAATCCCGTCATCTGGTTTGAAATCTATGTGCAAGACATGGATCGAGCTAAAGCCTTCTACGAATCTGTTTTTCAACGCAAACTAGAAAGTCTGAACAACCCGGATTTAGAAATGTGGAGCTTTCCGATGCAGATGGGAAGCGAAGGTGCAGCGGGTGCATTAGTAAAAATGCCTGGAGTTTCATCGGGAGGTAACAGTACTCTGATCTATTTCAGTTGCGATGACTGTGCAGTAGAAGAAAGTAGAGTCAAAGAATTCGGCGGTCGAATTCAAAAAACTAAGATGTCGATCGGAGAGTATGGTTTCATCTCATTAGTTGCTGATACCGAAGGCAATCTGTTCGGCTTACATTCTATGCAGTAAGCTTTCAGCTTCAAGCATCAACGGCGATCGTAGAGTTGAGCGCCGCGATCGCCTGCCTCACTTTCGTTACCCCGTGCTCGATCGTTTCCGTCTTCTCAAAACTTCCCCTTTTTCAATGTTGGTCAAGATTCGAGCACGCAATGAGTTCGATACCATGTCGCAGAAGCCTAACGATCGCTTTAATCAAATCACTTGAGACTCAGAATGAGTCTATTGATAAAACCCGTTTGAGACATTGAGACTAAAACTCAAAGCAACCCTTCTAACTGGCGACGAATGCGATCGAGTTCCCCATTCGACAGTTCCGACTCCTCACGTTCCGGCTTATCCTCACTGCTCCAATCCGTCTCTTCACGATTCGCCTCAGGCGGAGCCAACAACAACCGCTCAAACTCATTTTGCGGCATAAAATTCTCAGGAATCAGATACGCCTCATAGCCCGCATCCTGACAAAACTCTTCAATCTCTTCTTGATCAATCTTTTCCACCGTCGGAACCGCAAAATCCTGCGCCTCCAGCATCATCGCGTACCGCTCCGCATCATCTTGTTGCGCAAACATCAACACCAAATTCTGAGTTCCCACGCTAATCGTATGAATCCCCGGATTATCGGTGTCAGCATTGAACAGCAGAACGAAAACTTGCATGGCTCTAGTGAAGATGGATGGACTAGATCCAAGGGTACTGCAATTATGTTCGATCGCTACTTTAGATTTCTCATCATTTGACACACGAACACGATAGAATCATCCTGACTTTTTTGCCCCAAAATCTATGACGACTCGTGTAATTCTCGTCCGCCACGGTGAAAGCAGCTACAACGTTGAAAAAAGAGCGCAGGGGCATTGTGATCTCTCCACCTTGACCGAAAAAGGAGAAATCATGGCAACCCAGGTTGCAAAAGCCCTCAAAGACTTGCAATTCGATGCCATCTATACCAGCCCACTCCAACGTGCAAAACGCACAGCCGAAGTGATTTTTGAAGGATTAGACAATCCCCCCGCTCTGCAAGTCACAGACTATTTAAAAGAAATCAATGTTTTTCTTTGGGAAGGAATGCTCTTCAGCGAAGTCCAAGAAAAATATCCTGAAATGTATGACTACTGGCACACCGAGCCACATAAAGTCAGAATGACGCTACCCGATGGCAGCGAACTCGCTCCAGTTCAAGACTTATACGAGCAAGCAGAACGATTCTGGCGATCGACCATTCCCCACCACGCCAATCAAACCCTCTTGATCGTCGCCCATAGTGGCATTAATCGCGCCTTAATCAATACCGCGATCGGACTAGAACCCGCTGACTATCAACGATTCCACATCTCCAACTGCGGCATCACCGTTCTCAACTTCTCCGGCGATTTTGGACAAACCGTTCAAATCGAATCCCTCAACGTCACCTCTCATTTAGGCGAAACCATCCCCAAACTCCGTCCCAAACACAAAGGCGCACGCCTCTTACTCGTCCGACATGGTGAAACCGAATGGAACCGCCAAGGACGCTTCCAAGGACAAATCGATGTTCCCCTCAACGACAACGGACGAGTTCAAGCCTCCCAGGCTGGCGAATTCCTTAAATCTGTCTCCATTGATTCCGCCGTCAGCAGTTCAATGGCACGCCCCAAAGAAACCGCAGAACTCATTCTGAAACATCATCCCGACATTGACTTAAAACTGCGCGACGACCTGCGCGAAATTAGTCACGGACTCTGGGAAGGGAAGTTTGAATCTGAAATCGAAGCAGACTATCCCGGTTTGCTAGAGCAATGGCAAAGTCGCCCTGAAACCGTCCAAATGCCAGAAGGCGAGAATTTGCAGCAAGTTTGGGATCGAGCGATCGCTGGATGGAACGAGATTGTTAAGAATGCCCAACCCGGAGAAACCGTCCTCGTCGTTGCACACGATGCCATCAATAAAGCAATTCTTTGCTACATCTCCGGCTTAACCACAGCCTCTTTCTGGAACTTCAAACAAGGGAACGGTGCCGTCAGCGTCATCGACTATCCCAAAGGCAACGATGCAACGCCCTTACTAATGGCAATGAATATCACAACCCATTTAGGAGGTGTTTTAGACAAGACTGCCGCAGGCGCACTTTAATCTCTCAAGAAAAAGGTAGAGAGTGCAAGATAGGATGCGAAACCGTACTTAAATATTGAACGGGAAGCATCCTACTCGATCTCATTCTCCTGTTTTATTCGTTGCACAAAACTATGTTTGTTCTGCTCCAGCAAGTTCGATCGCTTGATCCGGTTGCAAATGTCGATCGCATCACCGACGTTTTAATTGAAGACGGGATTATCCGCGCATTCGCACCCTCTGAAATTCCCCCAGACACGCAAATTCAACCCTGCGCTGGCAAAATTCTCGCCCCCGGACTCATCGATCTCTACAGTCACAGCGGTGAACCCGGATTTGAAGAACGCGAAACGCTCACCTCGATCGAACAAGCCGCGATCGCCGGAGGCTTCACTCAACTCAATCTCCTCCCCGATACCCATCCCGCGATCGACAATCCCGCAAGCGTCACCCAAATTCGCACCAAATTCCCCAAAGTCAACTGCTGGGGCGCACTCACGCTCGGAACAGAAGGTCAACAACTGACCGAACTCGCAGAATTAGCCGCAGCCGGAATTATTGGATTCACCGACGGAAAAGCACTTCCCAATTTAACGCTGATTCGTCGCGCTCTAGAATATCTCCACCCCATTCAAAAACCCGTCGCACTCTGGGCTTGTGATCCAGGACTAGCCGGGAAAGGCGTAATCCGACAAGGCGCAAACTCAATGCGATTCGGTCTGCCTGGAGTCCCGACAATGGCAGAATCAGCCCCCTTGTCCGCCCTACTCGAATGCGTCGCAGAAATTGGCACACCCGTTCATCTCATGCGAATTTCAACAGCACGAGGAGTCGAACTGATTCGCGATGCCAAATCACGAGGCGTACCCGTCACAGCCAGCACCACTTGGCTCCACTTACTCTTAGATACAGATGCCGTCGGAACCTATGATCCCAATCTGAGACTCGACCCACCCTTAGGCAACAAGCACGATCGAGACGCTTTAATCCAAGCCGTTCAAGATGGCATTATCGACGCGATCGCAGTCGATCACAGCCCCTACACCTACGAAGAAAAAACCGTCGCATTTGGCGAAGCCCCTCCAGGAGTGATCGGCTTAGAACTCGCTCTACCCCTACTCTGGTCAAATTTAGTCGAATCCGGTCGCTGGTCTGCCCTAACGCTCTGGCAAAGCTTAACCACACGCTCAGCCCAGTGCCTCAATCAATCTTTTCAGTCCAAAGATTTGATCTTGTTCGCTCCCAATGAAAAATGGACAGTCGATCACTCAAATCTACGATCGCTGTCCACAAATACCTCTTGGCTCAACCACTCAATTACAGGTCGAGTCCTAGAAATCTTTAATACTGAGGCTCTGGCGTAATCTCACCTGCCCGATTCGGAGGCCAGAATCTCACCACTGCCCGTCCAATAATCTTGTCGCGTGGGACAAATCCCCAGTAGTGACTGTCATAGCTATTATTGCGATTGTCGCCCAGCACCAAATAAGAATCAGGCGGAATCACTTGCGGTCCCCATTCATACTGGGGCGCTTCATCTTTTCCAATATAATTTTCGCGCAACGGCTGGTCATTCACATAAACTCGATTGCCCTTGACCTGCACCTTATCCCCCGGCAACCCAATCACACGCTTAATAAACGCATCGTGAAAATTTTGTTTCTCTAGAGCAGGAGTCGGAGCGAAAACTACAATATCGCCGCGTTGAGGGTTATTGAAGCGATAGCTGATTTTATCAATGATCAAACGATCGTTAATTTGCAGCGTCGGCAACATCGACCCAGATGGAATATAACGGGCTTCCGCAACAAACTGCCGAATCCCGATCGCTAGAACGGCACTTAAACCGATCGTTTTGAGTCCCTCTAGCCAGGGATTTTCGTCTTTCTGACGCACTTTGTTGTTAGGAGCCGGGTTATCCACTCGATTCATTTCACCTTAAACAGATAAAGATTGTGTAGGCTGATTTGAAAACCTTCGTTCTCAGTCTAATCTACACAAGCAAGTTTGAACTTTCAGAATTTTTTAGAGCAAGTTGCGATCGCGTCTCGTACCGATTAGCCCAATCCCTCCGATCACCGTCGCCAAAAATCCCCAGAGTATGATGCTACTTGACACAGGTTGACTTCCCAACGCCCAACTCACGATCGCCGATCCACCCCCAATTCCCCCAAAATAAAGTCCCGTTCCAAACCCCGCTTGATTACTCGGAACCGCTCCCAAAGCATAAGGAATTTGACTAATAAACAACAATCCAAATGCCAAGCCAAAAAGCACCAGAAACAGCCAATTAGCAGGCGCATTCAACACGCCTAACAATAACGCGATCACCGAAAAACTCATCAACATCGATCGATGCACCCCCCAAGTCAATGCAAACTGTTCTAACGGCAAAGCACTCACCGCAGAAATGACCAAAATCGCCGAAGTTAGATAAGCTGGCTCCAGCCATTGAATTTGCTGATGCAGCAGTTGCGGCGAATAACCAAATAACAACGTGCTTTGAATTCCCGCTGCCAATCCAACCCAAAAAATCGCGATCGCCTTCTTCAGCGGGATCGGCGGATCATTCGTGACTTCTGCAAGTTGGAGTGGCGGCTGCGACCATTTGAACAGTAGTCCCCCCACCACCAGCGATAGCGCTCCCAGTAGAAAAGTTGCCGAAGCCCCCCATTGAGTAATCAAACGACCTACCAACGGAGACATCGCCCCCATCAAAGCAAACACCAGCGTCAAAATTGCATTTGCTAAGGGAAAGTCAGCCGGAGTAAACTGCCGCAACAGCGCGATCGCAGGTCCGCGAAAAATAATCATTGCGATCACCCAAACCGTCGTCAGAATCGGCACAAAATTCCGAATCGCCAGCATTACTGCCTTCTCTTGCCACAAAACCGAAACCGAAACACAGATCAATCCCGCCAACGTCACCCCAAACGTCACCATCGGAAATCGCGTATTCAACCGCCGAAAAATCTGATCCGATTTCCATCCCACCACAGGTTCAACGATCGCGCCCAATAAACCTTGATAAATCCCCAACTGACTCGCCAAGGCTGTAAACCCTAAGCTGCTTAAAATCCTGGGTTGAAACACTCCATAAATCATCCAAGTAAACATGACTGCTGCGAGCAAAATTGCTAGCCCAATCACTTGCTGCCACGCTTGAAACCGACTTGGTTGTGGGTTAGGAACCAAACCAGACTTCGCATCTTCGCCCATATTCTCATCGCCTTTTTCTAATGCCTCTGTGTCATCAATATCAGTAATCTCTATGTTTAGACATTAAATTCTGCAAACCCTGAAAAATATTCGTCTCCCCGATTCGATTGGTCAATTGCCCGGGATGTTGCCAATCGTCACACTCAGATTCAACATTAAAGAAAAATAAGAAATACAAGGCGTTCCAGCATCAAGTGACAAAATAAAATCTACTCCGATCAGAAGGCATTGACGCAATCTTTTCTTGCTGCCACTCTTCATTATGCAAACCCATTTTCGACTCATTTGCTCTATCTCCACAGTTCCAGGATGGTCCGTTGAGAATGATGCCGTTCTGATTTCAGAGGGACTGTTTGCGATCGCGCTTCCTCTCGGTGTTTGTGTTGCAATTTTTGTGCAGAAAAAACGCAAACGTCGAGCGTTGAAACAGCAAATTGAAATGCTCGAAAAGCTATGGCGCAATAAAGTTTAATAAGAAAATCTCGTAACTCACTCGGGCATTGAAAAGAATAAATTTTATAAACAATAAAAAATTAATTACAAAAGCATTGGATTAACCAAGATGCGATAAATTGTGATGGCTTCTCCAAACGAAACATCTACTAATTTATTGAGGTTGACATGATGATGAGACTCAAAGCAATTAGCGTCTTTGCAGGACTTGCTCTAATGATGGGCTTAACTGCATGTGCTGAAACCGAGCAGGCTGCTCCTCCTGCTGCTCCAACCGCGCCCGCTGCAAAACCTGCCGGGACAGTGAACAAAGCCGGGGAATCTGTAAAGAAAACGGGTGACGCAGCGAAGAAAGCAGGCGAATCTGTAAAAGCCAAAGCAGGCGAAGCCGCAACTAAAGCAGGCGAAGCCGCAACCAAAGCGGGTGAAGCTGCAACCAAAGCAGGCGAAGCCGCAAAAACGATGACTGGCGAAGGCGTAAAGCAAGCCGGCGAAGCAGCTAAACAAGCCGGTGAAGCAGCCAAGCAAGCTGGAGTCGCTGCCAAGCAAGCAGGTGATGCAGCCAAAGAAAAAATCACCCAACCCGCTGAGAAAAAGCAATAAATCACTCCTGTAGCGGCATTTCAGCGACACGTCTCTACAGAAGTTCTGCTCTAACCTAACATTCATGCATTGCTAGGAAGATTGCTTAAGCCACGTGCTTAGGCAATCTTTTTGTCCAAAAACAGTTACAGTTCCCAAAAACTCGCCTATAATCCACCCAATTCTTTCCTCTCCGAGTGTCCCCCACTCGATCGCTAATTTTCTCCTGACTTGCCATGCTGAAGAAAGCCCTCACATTCTCCGAATTGATTAGCGCGATCGTTCTCCTCACCAGCGTATCCGCGATCGCAGCCCCGCTTGAAAACTTGCGGTTCGACCCCGACATCAATCAACTCGAAGTTACCCTTGCAGCAGGCATCAAACCGACCTATTCTCTTCTCTCAAAACCCGATCGCATCGTCCTTGATTTACCCAACACCCAGGTAGGTCAGATTTCTCCCCAACAGACTTTTATGGGCGCAGTTCGGCAAGTTCGCGTCTTCCAATTCCAGCCAGATACCACCCGGATTGTCCTCGAACTTGCGCCCAATCAAACCTTGGCAACCCAACAAGTCCAACTTCAACAAGCCCCAAGCTCAGACAAAATCTGGATACTCCGCCCTACTCTAGCGGCTCGCACTCCTTCCCCCCAAACCCAAGCCGTTTTCAACTCCCTGCGTCCCATCCAGACCGCTCCCCTTCCCAAAACAACTCCAATCCAACCCGCAGAACCAAAAGTCGCCCAAACTTCAGCCACTCCCGCAAACGATTTTGGACTACCGCCTGCTCCCCCCGCCATCAACCCCGACCTCCCGCCTGTAACCCCTCCCCCTGCAACTAATTCTGCGCCTCCTGCTGCGACTGTCCCTGATCTACCGCCTGCTCAATCTACTCCCCTCCCCCCCGCTGCCGGATCAGGCAATGCTCCCACCGGAAGTAGTCTTCTTTTTCCAGATGCGCCGATTACTCCTCGCGCTGTCCCTCAATCGCCTGGCTTACAACTTCCAGAAGTCAATCCCAGCTTGGCAATTCCAGATTCGTTTCCGCCCATTAATGCTCCCACAAATTTACCGAGTACACCGCCGACCGTGACCGTTCCCCAACTCGATCGCCGCTCGCCCGATCCCTCTTCGATCGTGGAACCTCGATCGACCTCTGCTCCCGTCGAAGATACTCCTGTTCCCGTCCGCCAGAGAACCATCCAATTCGGTCAACCCTTACCCACCCTCATCAATCAGCAACCCCCATCCACCCCGCAGCAAATCAGTCGTTTTGCCAACGGATCTTCTGAAAGTCTCCTTCCTGTTGGCACAAAGCTTAGCCTGTTTTATCCCGGCAACGAGCCACTCAAACTTCAGGGCAATCAATCTCGACAAGATGTATTGATTTTGCAAAACGAAATCCGCGATCGCGCAGGGCGCTTACTCGTTGCGCCTGGGAGTGCAGTCATGGGAAAGTTTGAAACCGATCGAAACGGAAGTCGATTTGTCACCATCCAAGGTCAAAATCTCGCCTTCATTGGCAAATCAGACACGATCAGCGGCAATCCTCAAGTTCAAGACCATCGCTTAATTCAAAACTCTGGACTCGGCGCGATCGCGGGAGCCGTCCTCGGTGGTTTCTCGGGCGGAAACGTGATTGGCGGAGCCGCGCTTGGAGCAGGCGTAACTTATCTCACAGCTTCTAGACCCGCTACAATTCAGCCCAGACAATTAATTCAGATTCAATTAACTCAGGACTTCAACCTCTTCTCCAGATAACCGATGCAAACTCGCACTCTCACGACTATCCCGCCCACAGCCGAGCATTGATAGCCCGTAGCGCATAGGGGAACACTAGACCTGATTCCTGTTCGGCAAAGTCTACTTTGCGAACCACTGACCTCAGGTAACTGTCTATGATGTCCCGATCAAAACACCGTCGGTTGCTCCATCTTTGCCTCGGCGTTCTCAGCTTGTCTTTAGCGATCGCCATCACGCCTGCTCAAGCAACCCTCCAACCAACTCCTGCCCCGATTGTTGCTGCACAACCCGCGACTCTCTTAGATCAAGGACGTACCCTCTATCAGTCTGGGCGATTTGCAGAAGCAGTTTCCGTATGGCAAACTGCCGCACAACAATCTCAGGCAAAAGGAGATCGTTCCAATGCTGCCCTTAGCCTCAGCTACTTATCTTTGGCACAGCAAGAATTGGGTCAATGGGCTGAAGCGACTCAATCGATCGAGCAAAGCCTCTCCCATCTCAAAGCGACGAAACCCCAAGCAGATGCCATTCTCTGGGCACAGGTTCTCAATACTCAAGCTAGTTTACTCCTCCATACAGGCAAAGCAGAAGCAGCCCTAGAAACCTGGAAACAAGCTCAGACTTATTACACTCAAGCGGGAGACACAATCGGTAGCCTAGGCAGTCAAATTAACCAATCTCAAGCCCTACAAAGCTTAGGCTACTATCGCCGTGCCAAGCAGCAATTAAACGAAATCAACCAGCAATTAGCTAAACTGCCGGACTCTCAAGTCAAAGTTAGCGGATTGAGAACACTCGGCGCGACTCTGCAAATGATTGGAGATTCGACGGAAAGCCGTAAAGTTTTAGAACAAAGTCTAGCGATCGCCAAAGCCAAAAATCTTAAATCCGAAATCAGCGCAATTCTAGCAGGACTTGGAAAAGCGGCAACCGACTTAAACGATCCAGATGCTGCTCTAGCATACCTTGAACAATCCGAACAAGCGGCCGTTAGCCCAATTGAGAAACTGCAAGCTCGTCTCGATCGCTTCAAACTTCTGATTGATTACGGGTTACTCGACCAAGCCGCTCCAATTGCACCCCAGCTATTATCCCAGCTTGAGCAACTCCCCCCAAACCGTACTTCTATGTATGGCGCAATTAATTTTGCCGCCTCGCTCAATCAGCTTGAAAACAGCGAAAAACTATTATCGCTCAACACGCTCTCAAGCCTACTTGAGAAAACAGTTCAGTCTGCCAAGAGCTTGCAAGACTCCCAAGCCGAAGCTTATGCCCTCAACCAATGGGGCAAGCTCTACGGGCGCACGGAGCAATGGGCAGAAGCCGAAACCGTTACGCAGCAATCTCTCGAAATCGCTCGTCAACTTCAAGCCGATGAGATCATTGCTCAATCTGCTTGGCAAATGGGACGGTTGAAAATCGAACAAGGCAAAACTAAGCAAGCGATCTCACCTTACACCGAAGCAGTGAAATCTCTGCGTGCCATCCGAGGCGACCTTGCAGCCATCAATCCTGATGTCCAATTCTCCTTCCGAGAAAGCGTCGAACCGGTCTACCGTGAATTCGTGGCCCTCTTACTCGAAGGTCAACCGGGTCAAGCAGAACTCACCCAAGCTCGCGAACTCATCGAATCTCTACAAGTTGCAGAACTCGACAACTTCTTCCGTGAAGCTTGTCTCGATAAAACCCAACAAATTGACCAGGTTGACACGACTGCAACTGTTGTCTATCCGATTATCTTGCCCGATCGCTTAGCCGTGATTTCTTCCACCGCAGGCAAACCTCTGCAATATCACATCACCCCAATATCGCAAGCCGAAGTCGAAGAAACGCTCGATCAACTGCTGGCTGCACTCAACCCAGTTTCCAACCTTCAAGCTCGCGATCGCGTCTCTCAACAAGTCTACGACTGGCTGATTCGTCCAATCGAGTCCGAATTAAAACAGACAAAAACACTGGTGTTTGTTCTAGACGGTAAACTGCGAAATATTCCCATGTCAGCCCTTTACGATGGCAAGCAATACCTCATCGAGAAGTATGCTGTCACCCTATCTCCTGGGCTTCAGTTAATGGCAGCACGTTCCCTCCAGCAAACCAACATTGGCGCAATCGTTGCTGGTATCAGTGAGTCTCGTTCGGGCTTTTCTGCCCTCCCTGCTGTAGAAACTGAAGTTAAAAAAATCGCGCAAACCGTTCCTTCTTCCAAACTGCTTAACGCACAATTTACAGGCAATGCATTATCGACTCAATTAAAAGACAGTAAAGCGAATGTTGTGCATCTTGCCACACATGGACAGTTTAGCTCTCGCCTCGAAGATACTTTCCTGCTGACCTGGGATGGAGTTGTCAACATCAAAGAACTCTCCGAACTCCTACAAAGCCGGGACGCTTCAAAAGCGATCGATCTACTCGTGCTCAGCGCTTGTGATACCGCAAGTGGTGACGATCGCGCTGTTCTTGGACTGGCAGGACTAGCAGTAAAATCAGGAGCACGGTCTACCCTCGCAACGCTTTGGCCTGTAAAAGATAAAGCAGCCGCAACACTCATGACGCAGTTTTATCAAGAACTCGGTCAATCGAGAAGCACCAAAGCAGAAGCTCTACGCCAAGCACAACTCCATTTGATACGCAAAACGGACTTTAAAGATCCCTTTTTCTGGAGTGGATTTGTCATGGTTGGAAATTGGCAGTAAAAAACTGTAGATTCACGGATTCCTCAAGCTGAGAATTACGCAAACTCACCACTGGCTAAAGGGAATATA
The DNA here is from genome assembly GCF_000353285.1 of Leptolyngbya boryana PCC 6306. Taxonomy (NCBI): domain Bacteria; kingdom Bacillati; phylum Cyanobacteriota; class Cyanophyceae; order Leptolyngbyales; family Leptolyngbyaceae; genus Leptolyngbya; species Leptolyngbya boryana. The sequence goes on along the minus strand of NZ_KB731324.1, from coordinate 5,443,396 downwards.
TTCTCTAGGATTAGTTTATAGTGGTGTTCTCTTAGCTCAGTTCGATTGTGTCCAATCTTACTCCGATGCGATGGAAGTTTTATGAAAAAACAAGCAATTGCTAGCACGATGGGCATTGTCGCCCTGATTGCTAGTAGCGCCTGGACTCCAGTTCAAGCATTTCCGTTCTCTCCTCCTCCTGGCAATGGCTCTCCCAGCCAAGCGACAGGCGGAGCTTCTCGTGGCAGCATATTTACGAATCGGCAAAACCGCACTGTCCGTCAAGCGACAGGCGGAGCTTCTCGTGGCAGCATTTTCCAACCCGGTGCAAACCGTCGTGTTCGTGCAGCCGTGGGTGGAGCTTCGCGTGGATTCTTCCAACCTTCGCGGACTAATCGTACAGCTCGCGTAACTGCGGGTGGCGCTTCTCGTCTTGGTAGACAGGAGTTAGATCCCTCACTCGTGGCTTCATCGGGTCCGGCCGCAATGTTGGCTCTTACGCCGCAAAACTACTACGGCACGACGATCTCTGAACGCCCAACGATCTTGGTCTATCTCCCTGCAACCGATGCTGAAGAAGCAGTTTTTAGCCTGAAAGATGAAGCAGGAGCCACGATCTATGAAACAACGATTGCGGTCAATCAAGAAGCGGGCATTCGCGCCATTTCCCTCCCTGAGTCTATACCTGCTTTAGAGGTGGGTAAAGACTACCAGTGGTTTCTAGCACTCAAGATCGATAACAAGTTAAACCCCAGTGCTCCCTATGTGGATGGCTGGATTCAACGAGTTGAGATGAGCGCAGAAATGGCATCAAGTCTCAAACAAGCCGATGCGCTTCAGAAAGCAAAAATTCTGGGACAGAATGGACATTGGTATGACTGTGTTGCAACTCTGGCAATGTTGCGGGCAAGTCACCCCACAGATGAAGTTCTGACCAACCATTGGAGCGAACTCCTCTCATCTGTCGAACTCGGTTCGATTACACAAGCACCAATGCTCGTTTCTCTTAACTAACTCTCTATGAAGCACTGGTCAGTGCGACCAGTGCTTTCCGAATCATGTAACTACTATGCGGCAAAAAATCCAAGCTTTTTTTCGGCGAAATCGTAGCGTCTTGATCATTGCACCTAGCGTTGCTGCAACTGTTACTGCGGGACAAATGCTAGGTGTATTTAATTTGCTTGAGTGGCAAGTGCGCGATCAGTTCTTTCGGCAGCGATCGACCGGAGAAATGGCAAAGTCGATTGTGGTGGTCACAATCGATGAGGAAGATATTCAAAGTGTAAAAAAATGGCCGATTCCAGACTGGTCACTAGCACAGTTAATTGAAAAGATTCGGGCACAAAAGCCAAGAGCAATCGGGCTAGATCTTTATCGCGATTTGCCAGAAGGTGAAGGTCACAAGCAGCTGGTCAATGTATTTGAATCCACACCCAATTTGATTGGAGTTGAGAAAATCACAGGCGATCGCGTTGCACCTCCGCCTGCTTTAAAAAAGAAAGACCAAGTTGCGATCGCAGATTTAGTGTTAGACGGCGATCGTCAAGTTCGGCGTGCCTTGCTCACCTCTGAAGATTCGAAAGATCAGACGGTTAAGCCGGGACTAGCAACACGAGTTGCTTTAAAATATCTAGAAGCTGAAGGCACCACATTAGACAGCTCAGATAAAAATCCACTCCAATACAAGCTTGGTCAAACCGTTTATCTTCCTCTAAAAGATCAAGAAGCAGGATACTCAGACGCAGATGTTGGCGGCTACCAGATTCTCCTCAATTGGCATGGCTCAGAAAAAGCATTCCACACAGTATCGATGCGAGATGTTCTCGCAGGACGCGTCCCCGCAGATTTGATGCGCGATCGTATGGTATTTATTGGTTCGATTGCCGCGAGCACCAACGACTTTTTTGGAACTCCCTTTAGTTCTTCGTGGTTCTCTGCTCAAGATCCAACCCCTGGCGTAGTCGTCCATGCCAACATTGCTTATCAACTGGTCAATAGTGTCAAGCAGAACAACATGCTGCATGGCTTGACGATCAAAAAATTCATTGCTTGGATTTTTGCCTGCTCTCTGTTTGGAACCATAGGAAGTTGGACGTTAGCAAGTTTACCTAGTCGCCAGCGCCTTCCGGGTGGAAAAATTCTGTGGGCAACGGTCGGGACAAGTGGTGCAATTGTCTCGGGAGCCTATTTCATTTTTCTAGGAGGAATGCTGATTCCAGTCACACCCGCGCTTGCTTCTTTCATTGCGAGTGTGGTTGCGACTGTAAATTCTCACAAACACCAAAAACTAGAAGAAGCGAATCGCGAATTAGAATCTGCGAACAATCAACTCATTGATTATTCCAAAACGCTAGAAACAAAAGTTGAGGAACGTACCCGCGAACTCTTAGAGGCAAAACAGGCAGCAGATTCTGCGAACCAAGCAAAAAGCGAATTTCTTGCCAACATGAGCCATGAGCTGCGGACACCGCTCAATGGAATTTTAGGCTATGCCCAAATCTTAGAGCGATCAGTCGCCCCTAAAGAGCAAGAAGGCATCAAAATTATTCATCAGTGCGGCTCCCACTTGCTGACGTTGATCAATGACATTCTAGATTTGTCAAAAATTGAAGCTCGTAAGCTAGAACTTGATTCGTCTAGCATTCATCTTGCGAGTTTTCTCAATGGGGTTGCTGAAATCTGCCGAATCCGGGCTGAGCAGAAAGGGATTGGATTTCAGGTCGAGATTGACGATTGCTTACCGATTGGCATTGTTGCTGATGAGAAGCGACTGCGACAGATTTTGATCAATCTACTCGGGAATGCAATCAAATTTACAGACCAAGGACAGGTCACCTTCCGCGCACTCTCGGCTCAAGAGTCTAGAATTCGATTTGAAATCGAAGATACAGGCGTAGGGATGTCTACCGAGCAAGTAGACAAAATTTTTCTCCCTTTTGAACAAGTCGGAGCCGTTGAGCGCAAATCTGAAGGAACAGGGCTAGGACTTGCCATTAGCCAGCGAATTGCAAACTTGATGGGAAGCGGAATTCAAGTGCAGAGTCGCTTAGGAGAAGGCAGTATTTTTTCGCTCGAAGTTGAATTCGCGATCGCATCCGAATGGAATCAATCTACCCAGAATCTAGCGCAAACCCAGACAGTCATTGGAATTCAAGGTCAACCCCCGGTTATTCTCGTTGTAGATGATGATCGGACTCAATGCAGTATGGTGGCAACACTACTACAAGAGATCGGATTTGAAGTCAAAGTCGCTTACACCGGAAGTGATGGCTGGTTAGCAATTGACGAAGATCATCCTGATCTCGTAATTACAGATTTAGCGATGCCTCTGCTAGATGGAATGGGATTGATTGAGCAACTGCGCTCTACTGCTGAAACAAGTGCAATTCCCATCATTGTTTCGAGTGCTAATGTCTTTGGCTCCAATCGTCAGCGTAGCCTTGATGCGGGTGCAAATGCCTTTCTTCCCAAACCTTTTGAAGTTGGAGAATTGCTCAATACACTACAAGCTCTCCTGAATCTGACCTGGATCTATCAAACTCAACCCACGGAATCGCCCGCTCAAGCCGCACCGGCCCAGGGTAAACTCGTTCTTCCAGCACAGAATGTCTTAGATGATATCTATCATCTTGCTATGATGGGCGATATTACTGCGATCGAGGGTATTCTGAGTACATTAATAGAGGAAGACCCTTGCTATACAACGTTTGTAGCCGAATTGAAGAAGCTTACTGCGACGTTTCAAGCTGGAAAAATCCGTCAGTTTATCAAGTCCTACACTAAGGCGGCACATTAAATGATCCCGATTTCATTGGTCCCGGTTCGCATCTTGCTTGTAGATGATACACCAACCAACCTGAAAGTCCTGTCTGAAGCGCTGCAAGGGCAAGGCTGGAAAACATTGATGGCAACAGATGGAGAATCTGCGATCGAGCAAGCCGAGTACGCACTCCCGGATTTGATTTTGCTGGATGTGATGATGCCTGGGATTGATGGATTTGAAACCTGTCAGCGTCTCAAAGCCAACGCTAAAGTACAGCACATTCCCATCATTTTTATGACCGCTCTCTCTGATTCTATCAATAAAGTTAGAGGGTTAGAACTAGGCGCGGTCGATTATATTACCAAGCCCTTTCAGCAAGAAGAAGTCATTGCTCGCGTTAAGCTGCATTTAAGTATTTCGCACCTCAATCAATCCCTACAAACGAAAATTGCCGAGCAAGCCGAAACCGAGGCGCAACTGCAACAATTAGCTCAGGAACTAGAACAACGAGTTCGAGATCGTACCGCCGAATTAGAAATATCACTGCATCAATTAAAGACGACTCAATTGCAATTAGTGCAGAGTGAGAAAATGTCTACACTGGGTCAACTTGTTGCAGGTGTCGGACATGAGATTAATAATCCGATTAATTTTGTCAGCGGCAATCTCAAACACATTGATGATTACACACGCGATTTGTTTGCGTTAATTCAGATGTATCAGCGCAAAGATTCTGCTGAAGATATTGCAGAATTTATTGAAGATATTGATTTAGAGTATGTTGCCGAAGACTTGCCAAAATTAATCAAATCAATTCATGAAGGGGTTCATCGCCTCAAGGATATTAGTCTTTCGCTACGCTCGTTTGCGCGATCAGATATCTCTTCAAAAACTGAATTTCAACTGCGTGAGGGAATTGAAAGCACCATTATGCTGCTCAAACATCGCCTGAAAGCAAATGAGAAACATCCTGAAATTCAAATTATTCGACAATATGCAGAACTACCACCAATTAGCTGCTATCCAGGGCAACTCAACCAGGTCTTTATGAATTTGATTGCGAATGCGATCGATGCTTTTGAAGAGAAAAATGAAACGCGCTCTTATGCAGAGATTGTAGAGTCTCCCAACATGATATGGATTTCAACCGAGATTGATCGCTCAAATCAAACAGTTCTAATCCGTGTCAAGGATAATGGACTGGGGATGCTGCCTGAGATTCAATCCCAGATTTTTGAACCCAGTTTTACGACGAAGCCAGTTGGAAAAGGAACGGGACTTGGATTACCAATTAGCCGGCAAATTGTGAATGAAAAGCATGGAGGGCAGTTAGAATGCCGCTCTATTGTGGGTGAAGGCACGGAATTTACGATCTCGCTGCCGATTTAAGAAAAATAATTTGAACCTTTGAGATAGTGAGTCTGTCTAAGGAAGCGAAGCTAATTTTTTAGCTGATCACTGACCTAATTTTTGACTTACACCATGCAGAAATTCTCAATGAAAAAAGTTGCAATTCTTCTCCCCGGTGCGATCGCGCTGATGATGGCAGTTTCGCCGATGCTTGCAGCTCATGCTCGTCCTATCAACCGCTTGGCACAAGCCCCAAAACAGGAATATGCAAATAAGCTGGGCTTGACTGACGCACAGAAGCAATCCATGAAGTCGATTCGGGAAGCGGTGCAAAAAGATATCTACACCAACGTGCTCAATGATGGGCAGCGTGCTCAGTACGATGCAGCAGTACAGCGAGGTGAAAAGCCTGGAAAGATGATGCGATCGCTGAATTTGTCTGACGCACAGAAAACGCAAATTCGAGACAAGATGAAGGCAGCACGGCAAAAAATCAATCAAGAAGTACTGACGCAGGCACAACGCGATCAAATTCAGCAAATGCGTCAGCAACGCAGAAATCGTCGAGGTGCATAGCTAATTCGTTTTTCATCATCAAAGGAGTTCACGGAGGCATCCACACTGGATGCCTTTTTCTTTGAGTAAGACCGCAAAACTTTGATGATTCTTAATAGAACTCTGCAGTGAACGGATAGGGTACTGCGTTGTAGGCAGGAGCAGTTGTCTATCTTCCTCACTCTGAAGAACTTTGAATTGGAAAATCGTGGGTAGGACGCAGGAACTGACCTAATCAGCAATTGAACGAAAAGAGCAACAGGGTTAGGTTTAATCTGTTTGTTTTTTGTTCTTATTTTTATAAAAAAAAGAATTCAAGAATTTGAAAATTGCTAAATAATTGCTTAATTCACCTTAGTAAGATTTCTTGGAGTTCTGATAAATATATTCTTCAACTGAATTGTCTTAGCGATGTAACTTCTTTTTGCGAGGACTAGGCAGAAACGGTCTTATCAACAACAATGCAAACAGAACAGATTTGTACTCACCCCTTCAGAGACGACTTAGGAGAACCTTAGAGTGAAACTCGCAGTGTATGGCAAAGGCGGCATCGGCAAATCGACGACAAGCTGCAACATCTCAGTCGCATTGGCAAAACGCGGCAAAAAGGTTTTACAAATCGGTTGCGATCCCAAGCACGATAGTACGTTTACCTTGACTGGCTTCTTGATTCCAACCATTATTGATACGCTTCAGGAAAAGGACTATCACTATGAGGATGTCTGGGCTGAAGATGTTATCTACAAAGGCTATGGCGGTGTGGACTGTGTAGAGGCAGGTGGGCCTCCAGCAGGAGCAGGCTGCGGTGGTTATGTAGTCGGTGAAACGGTCAAACTGCTCAAAGAACTGAACGCATTTGACGAATATGATGTGATTCTGTTTGATGTCTTAGGAGACGTGGTTTGTGGCGGATTCGCTGCTCCATTGAACTATGCAGACTATTGCATGATCGTGACAGATAACGGATTTGATGCGTTGTTTGCAGCAAATCGGATTGCGGCTTCGGTCAGAGAGAAAGCGCGGACACATCCACTACGATTAGCAGGACTGATTGGTAATCGAACCGCCAAGCGGGATTTGATTGAAAAGTATGTCGATGCAGTTCCGATGCCGATCTTGGAAGTGTTGCCTTTGATTGAAGACATTCGCGTTTCGCGAGTCAAAGGAAAAACCTTGTTTGAAATGGCGGAGTCTGATCCCTCATTGAACTATGTGTGTGATTACTATCTGAACATTGCTGATCAGATTTTGGCAAATCCTGAAGGAGTCGTTCCGAAAGATGCTGCCGATCGCGATTTATTCTCGTTGCTGTCTGACTTCTATCTCAATCCACAACAGCCAAAAACTGCCGAGGAAGAATTAGATTTGATGATGGTCTAAAGAAAGAATGAAGGGGAAAGGATGAAGGCTACGAATTGCGATATGTGATCTTTAGTGCCAACTTTGTCCTTTTACTTTGTTTGACTTGTGAACATTGATCAATTACGTCGATCGCTCAAAGACCGCTGGCTCGACTATTACGAAGCAAACCGTTCTTGGATTTCTCGGTTGTCGATCTGGGTCAGTTGCGAAGGGAAACGGCGACCGTCTTCTAGCTTTATTCTGGGTGTTCTCTCAACCGAAGAACCCCGTCTGACCGAAATGCTGCCGCTCATTGTGGACTTGAGCAATCATCCCGATCGCATTGTTGTTGCACTGGGACTGAACTTTGATCCCGAACAAGAACTGAATCACAAACAACTCAAAGCTGAAACTCCCAAGTATCTTCCTGCGAGTTCTGCAACCGAAGCGCCTCAGAAACCTCGTCGTCCGGCTGAAGTTGATGAAGCTTGCGAAGGACGCAACCGAACGACACCATCGCCTCAATAAAATCCTCACTTTAGAGACCTACTGTTATGACTCTCGCTGATGCTCAACCTCAAGCCCTAAACTTCGAGTGCGAAACTGGGAACTATCACACTTTTTGTCCGATTAGCTGTGTTGCCTGGCTATATCAAAAAATTGAAGATAGCTTTTTCCTCGTTATTGGCACGAAAACTTGCGGCTATTTTCTGCAAAACGCGATGGGCGTGATGATTTTTGCAGAACCTCGCTATGCCATGGCAGAACTGGAAGAAGGCGATATTTCTGCTCAGTTGAACGATTACAACGAATTGAAGCGGCTCTGTGAGCAGATTAAGCGCGATCGTAATCCCAGTGTGATTGTGTTCATCGGTACTTGCACCACCGAAATTATCAAAATGGATTTAGAAGGGCTAGCACCGAAACTCGAATCCGAGATTGGTATTCCCATTGTCGTTGCGCGGGCAAATGGTCTAGATTACGCCTTTACACAAGGAGAAGACACGGTTTTAGCAGCAATGGCGCAACGCTGTCCAACCCAAGCTCCAACCGCGGAAGCAGACAAAGAGGAGCGTAATGCAATCCAGAAGTTGATGAACTTTGGACGCAAACAGGAAGATGTGAAGCGCGAAGAGTCAGAATATGTGGATCATCCGCCGCTCGTAATGTTTGGGTCTGTTCCTGATCCGATCGTGACTCAGCTTTCCTTGGAATTAAAGCATCAAGGGATCAAGGTTTCAGGATGGTTGCCTGCGAAGCGTTATACTGAGCTTCCCGTAATCGAGGAAGGATACTATGTGTCGGGCGTGAATCCGTTCCTGTCAAGAACTGCTACAACATTGATGCGACGACGGAAAGCGAAATTGATTGGATCGCCCTTTCCAATTGGGCCAGATGGAACAAGAGCTTGGGTTGAAAAGATTTGCTCAGTGTTTAACATTGAGCCGAAAGGATTAGAGGAGCGGGAAGCAAAAATTTGGCAAAGTGTTGAAGACTACCTGCAATTGATTCGCGGCAAGTCAGTGTTCTTCATGGGCGATAACTTGCTCGAGATTTCGCTGGCTCGGTTTTTGATTCGGTGCGGGATGACTTGTCATGAGATCGGCATTCCGTACATGGACAAGCGGTATCAGGCAGCGGAATTAGATTTCTTAGTGAAAACCTGTCAAGAAATGGGCGTTCCAGTTCCGACGATCGTTGAAAAGCCAGATAACTATAATCAGTTGCAGCGAATTCATGAATTGAAACCGGACTTAGTCATTACGGGAATGGCTCACGCAAATCCACTAGAGGCGCGTGGAATTAGTACGAAGTGGTCGGTCGAGTTTACGTTTGCTCAGATTCACGGATTTGGGAATACGCGGGACATTTTGGAGTTAGTAACACGACCACTGCGGCGAAACGGGGCGTTGAAGGATTTAGGTTGGGAAAAACTGGTAGAGGAAGCGCGAGTTTAAAGCGTTACTCACTCTAACCTACGAAACTTTAGAAGGCGGAGTTTTGGGACAACTCCGCCTTCTGTTATTTCAATTATTCCTCGCTTTCTAGGACTTTCTTTGCTTCTAGTAACTCTGCACGCCGGACTTCGCTAACCGTGGGATAGGACAGATGCAAAGACTTTAACGTACTCACAATAATGTCTGAGACGGCTAACCGGGTAAACCATTTATGATCGGCGGGGATAATATACCAAGGAGCATAGCTAGTACTCGTATTGTTAAATACATCTTCAAAAGCTTCCATGTATTGATCCCAGTGTTGCCGTTCTTTAGCATCAGAGACAGAGAACTTCCAATTTTTTTCGGGTTCATTAATCCGAGCTAGAAATCGTTTCTTTTGTTGTTCCTTAGAAACATTCAAAAAGAACTTGAGTACAACAATGCCATTTTCGACAAGATACTGTTCAAAATGGTTGATCTGCTTGAATCGTTTGTCCCAGATCTCTTTGCCATTGGCTTCTGGTGGAAGTTTCTGATGAACTAAGAGTTCTGGGTGAACGCGAACGACTAAAGTTTCTTCGTAGTACGACCGATTGAAGATGCCAATCCGACCGCGTTCTGGTAAGGCCCGATTTGATCGCCAAAGATAATCGTGATCTAATTCTTCAGAAGAAGGCGACTTAAAACTGTAGACTTGGCAACCTTGAGGATTGACACCCGACATCACATGTTTGATCGTGCTATCTTTTCCTGCGGCATCCATTGCTTGAAACAAAATCAGCAATGCGTAGGAATCTTGAGCGTAGAGAATATCTTGATACTTTGCTAGTCGTTGCACCCCTTGTTGAAGTTCGGCTTGAGCCGCAGCTTTATCGGTTAAGCCGTCGGTATAAGCTGGATCATAGTCTTTCAGATTAATCTTTGTGTTCGCGGGAACAATAAATCGATCGTGTTTCATAACAGGCTGTGGGGCAATTCTTCATTATGATCAACCTGTCTTGATTGAGGACATTACCGCAACGTTCTTTAAAAAATTCAGCGGACGTAATTGTTTGAGCGTTTCGAGTTGCTCAGGAGTTTGAACTAAGAGCGCACCTGCAAATGCTAGAGAATTCACTCCAATTCCGCCAAATCCGGGTTGCGATCGCGGCACAATCAACATCCACTCCCTCGTCGCTAATAAATTGTAAGGAGCCGACTGCATCACACGATTAGAGCGGATTCCAACTGTTTCTAGTAGCTCGTAATAGTGTTGAAGAATGTCTTCAGGTGTGGTTTCAGGCTCAAATCTTGCGAATGCGTGGAGAAAGGAAAATTCAGGAATCTGAGTGATGCGATCGCGCGATCTGACCTTTTTAATCAGGGGATCAATCGGAACACGATCAATCTCTTTCTCCATCGGAAAAGGAACAAGTTGCAAATGCTTATGTCGTTGGCTTGCCCCTGCTGCTTTTCCTGCATTGTAGAAAGCTAAACCATCGACTTCTGATAAACATGCCCACATCGCAGTGAAATCATGAAGGGTCAGTAAGGCTTCTTGTTCTTCAAATGCGCGGGTCACAATCAGTAGATGGTTATCAACCACGTTAAATTTATTCAGAAGACACACATGCGTTTCAGAAATATCCATCACAAACAAATCCCGCTCGTACGGTAGAAAAGGATTGATGGGATGTCCGCTTTTTTCTTCTTGTTTTTGTTTAAGGTCTGCTGCCTCTTTGCGAATTAAGTTACTGACAATCCGTACGAGAAATTGAACACCTGCTTGTTCAACAAACTCGTGACTTGTAGGAATAGAAAGCAACGCAACACAAGACAGAGCATGTTGAGTCTGCTCGATCGTGCGTTGCCAGAGAGTTCCTGGATGTTCCAGAAGCGGAAGATGCAATAACTCATTCATAGAGAGAGACAGGGAAATAAAAACACTGTTCTACTATTCCACATCTTTGTGATGAGTTTTGCATAGGACAACAGTTTTATGTGACGTTCTCGCTCAGTTGAGTGCGAATCGATTCAATGCGTTGCCGATTCACACCGAGATCAGATTCGCCAAGACGGGATGCTGATCGCACTTGAATCGCCTTGCTCGTCTTGTCTAGATAAAACTCTACGTCATCAACAAAGCCCATGAGTTTGCTAGTAAATTCAGCGTAAAGATAGTTCTCAGTAGATTCAATAATTTTTGTTCTCGGTTGAGATTCAATCACTTGTTTGAGATCTGCGAAGGCTTTTTCGATGTTAGAAGATTTAAGAGGAGCGATCGCATGGGTCGAATCAGAGCTAAAGCTATTGACGCAATTGGGTGTACTAGGGCACTCGGTCAAGCGATCGTTGTGTAGCCCTAAATTCGTGGGACGGCTGCCAGAAAAGGAAAAAAGGCTAGCTTGAGCCGGAGAGATAGAGGTGAGCCAGCAGAATGAAAGGAGCAGAATGAGAGTGAAGGTTCTACGCATGAGAATTTATTCAAGAAAGTTTAGGTCTATTGAGTTCTATCTAGAGTGTATTGATAATGCGAGTTCCTTGGGTGTCGATCGCTAAACATTTCGCATCGACTCCAACGCCTAACCCTGTCCAAGCTTTCTCCATTGCGAATCTAACAGAGTCCGAGCATTGCTGATGAGCGAGCGCTAGAACTGTCGATCCGGCTCCACTAATGACCACACCATAAGCCCCTGCTGCGATCGCGGCTTCTCTCACCGCATCGTATCCTTTGATTAATTTTTCGCGATACGGTTGATGAATCCGATCTTGCAAAGCAGCTTTTAGCCAATCGGCATTTCCCGTTTCTACACCTCGAACGAATAGTCCTAAATGCGCCGTATTAAAAATCGCATCCGCACGGCTATACTCTGTCGGCAACACGCCGCGAGCTTCAGCCGTTGAAAGCTCAAAGTTCGGAATGGCAACGATCGGAACAATGCTCGCGTCCCAAGGAATATCACAGATTTCCCATGCTCGATCAATTCCTGATGCAGCCAATCGGCACCCCCCAATCAGAGCAGGCACAACATTGTCCGGATGTCCTTCAATCTCAGTCGCAAAAGCTGCAATCTCACTTTGACTCATCGGCGACCCTGCGATCGCGTTTGCTCCCACCAGTCCGCCGACAATTGCTGTTGCTGAACTTCCCAGTCCCCGCGCCAAGGGAACATCCATCTTGATATCAATTGCGATCGCAGGAACAGATTGCTGAACGCGATCGAAGAATTTGACAACCGTCTGATAGACCATGTTGCTAGAATCGAGAGCAACGCGATCAGCTTCCGCTCCGGTTGCCGTAATTTTCAAGCCAGAGTCGATCGGCGAGAATTGAAATTCGTTGTAGAGCGTGAGAGCCGCTCCTAGACAATCGAATCCGGCTCCAAGATTGGCAGTCGTAGCGGGGACACGAACAGTAATAGACATGAGACGCGATCGCACTAAAATTTTGTTCAGTCCTTCATTGTAGTCTTGCGTGCGATGATTTTAGATGGTGGATTCCGTTGAACCTATGACCGATTTTTCTACAAAAATTGATGCGTTGCTCCAAACGTATGAGCGCTTCGGCGTACATTTAGGGCTAGAAGCAAGTCTGAAGCTGCTCTCAGATTTAGGCAATCCCCAAAAGCAAGTCCCAATCATCCATGTAGCAGGCAGCAATGGCAAAGGATCAGTCTGTGCGTATCTATCCAGCATTTTGACAGAAGCAGGTTATAAAACGGGTCGATATACTTCACCCCATTTAATTGATTGGAACGAGCGTATTTGCATTAACGGTCAACCGATTGCATCAGCAGCGTTATATCAAACATTGCTAAAAGTACAATCTCAGATTGATCCAGAGCATTCACCCACTCAATTTGAAGTGATTACCGCAGCAATGTGGCTTTACTTTGCTGAACAGCAAGTAGATATTGCAGTGATCGAAGTCGGATTGGGCGGAAGATTAGATGCAACCAATGTGGTTGACAATCCTTTAGTCAGCGTCATTGTGTCGATTAGTCGAGAACATTGGCAGCGATTAGGATTTACGATTTCAAATATTGCCCAAGAAAAAGCAGGAATTCTCAAAGCAAACCATCCTGCTGTCATTGGACAGTTGCCCGATGAAGCAAAAGCAGTTGTCGATCGACAAATTGCCGCGCTCGGTTGTCCTGTCGTTTATCCTCAACCCTCGCAACTCATTGGCGGTTGGGCACATCAGGGATCGCTAAAATATCAACTTCCACTTCAAGGAGAGATTCAATTACACAATTCGGCTTTAGCGATCGCTGCCATTCAATTTCTTCGTCAACAAAACTGGAATATTTCAGATGATGCCATCGTCAATGGAATTGCAAATACGACATGGGCAGGGCGGATGCAGTGGTATGAATGGCAAGGAAATCGGATTTTGATTGATGGCGCACATAATCCGGCAAGTGCGATCGCGCTACGGCAATTTGTAGATTCGCTAAATCGCCCGATTCACTGGGTAATGGGAATGCTAACGACCAAAGATCATGCAGATGTTTTTAGAGCATTATTGCGATCTCAAGATTCGCTTTATCTCGTTCCTGTACCGGGTCATAGTTCGGCTGATCCGAGTGAATTAGCCACGCTTGCAAAAGAAATTTGTCCGGGCTTGGAGACTTGTCAAGTCTATCCCGATGTCTTTGCAGGATTGCAGGCTGCCCAATCCGAGAGTCTGACAGTGCTGTGCGGCTCTTTATATTTAATTGGTGACTTTTTTCAGCAGCAGCGCGATCGCAGCTAAATTTGCTGCCAAATTTCGATACAATCTGATCTGCACAAAAAATCGCATTCTTGTGTTCAGATTCTGATCCACCCTGAAATGTACCCGCCATGATCCACGAAATTTTTATGCCCGCCCTCAGTTCCACCATGACCGAAGGAAAAATCGTGTCCTGGCTCAAAGCTCCGGGCGACAAAGTTGAGAAAGGTGAAACCGTTGTGGTGGTTGAGTCTGACAAGGCTGACATGGACGTAGAATCCTTTTATGAAGGATTTTTAGCTACGATCGTCGTTGATGCAGGCAACTCAGCTCCGGTCGGATCTGCGATCGCGCTCTTAGCTGAAACCGAAGCCGAGATCGAAGCCGCGAAACAACAAGCAACCCAAACTACTCCCAGCGCTCCGGCTGCCACCGCTGCTGCGACAACACCCACTCCAGAACCTGTGGCAGCGGCTGCCACCAATGGCTCATCTAGTGCGCCGACTCAAAACGGACGCATCGTTGCTTCTCCACGCGCACGGAAACTCGCAAAAGAATTAAAAGTTGAACTGGGTGCTGTGGTTGGAAGTGGTCCGCACGGTCGGATTGTGGCAGAAGATATCGAAAAAGCTGCTGGCAAAACCCCAACCGTCAAACCTGCCGCAAAACCTGCTGCACCTGTTGCGCCTGCTGTTGCCGCTGCACCTGCTCCAAGAGCAGCGTCTGCACCTGTTGCTCCAACCCAACCCGGTCAAATCAAGCCGATGACGACCTTGCAAACCGCAGTCGTCCGGAATATGAATGCAAGTTTAGATGTTCCAGTCTTCCGCGCTTCCTACACGATTACAACGGATGCACTCGACAAACTGTACAAGCAGGTGAAATCCAAGGGCGTAACGATGTCAGCCTTGCTGACAAAAGCGATCGCGATGGCGTTGCAAAAACATCCTTTACTGTATGCAAGCTATGTTGAGAACGGTATTCACTTTAATGAATCAATCAACATTGCAAATGCAGTTGCAATGGAAGATGGTGGGTTGATCACTCCTGTATTGAAAAATGCAGATCAGCAAGATCTTTACTCGCTGTCTCGGAACTGGAAAGATTTAGTCGATCGTGCAAGATCAAAACAACTCCAACCCGATGAATATAGTTCTGGAACGTTCACAGTCTCGAACTTAGGCATGTTTGGTGTGGATGCGTTTGATGCAATCTTGCCACCAGGACAGGGAGCGATTTTAGCGATCGGCGCATCTCGTCCAACCGTAGTTGCAACCGATGATGGACTGCTCGGAGTACGCCGACAAATGCAGGTAAATATCACTTGCGATCACCGCATTATTTACGGTGCTGATGCGGCAATCTTCTTGCGTGATTTAGCAAAACTGATTGAAACCGATGTTCAATCGTTGACGCTGTAACAAAGTGAGGAACTCCGAGATTCTCATCCCGGAGTTTTCATAGAGCTACTAGATAGAATCTTGCCCAGGCTCTATACAGATCCTGGGCTTTTCAATTTATTACCAAGTTTTCATCCGTTATGAGAATGATGCGACGATTCTGAAAACTTCTTGTCTGAAGATGATGCGCCTGCTGAATTTCGGATGAATCAGTAACCACTTTCCGCAACACAGATGCCTTGGCATTTGATCCCATTCGTTGCAGTTCGTAAGCAATACGGACAGAGAATTTTTTCAGGCTCAGCTGCTTGTTGAGTCTCTACTGAAGAATTCGTTTGCGGATTATCTTTAGACATACGACTTAGACACGCGAGGACAGGGCGACTTGAACCATTCGCTAGTCTAACAAATTCGTTACATTTAGATCGCCATTTCACGGTTTAGAACCGCGTCTAGCAACAGATCAGCCCCAAATCGAATCGGATCAGTGCAAGGAAGCTGCGTTTCTTCCTGAATCAATGCGATCGCTCTCCAAGCCGCATCTGTTTCTAAATGAGCTGTATTCAACGCGATCGCGGCCACCTTCACTGCCGCAAACGCTCCGCCCGCAGAGGCAAGCGATTCATAAACCTGCACCACATCCTTCAAAGGCGGAATTGGCACCTGCGGAAAGTTGCGAATGCTCATTTGTCCTGCCCGATGCACTAAAACTAAATGAGTCGGCTGCGAACCGCGAATCAGAGGCAAGGTCGCCGTTGAAGCTGGATTAAATATAGAACCTTGCCCCTCGACGTGCAAAATGTCCTGGTCTGCATACCGCATCACAAGCTGTTCAACTGCACCTGAAGCAAAATCAACTCGCACTGCATCGAGCGGAATCCCATCCCCTGCAATCATAATTCCAGCTTGTCCCGTACCCAAAAACTGCGATCGCAATCCTCTCTGCTCGGCAATCTTATGCATCTCCAAACTCGTAGACATCTTGCCAATACTCATATCTGTGCCAACGGTGAGCACTCTTCGGCAAGTCAACGATCGCGCTGCCCCAGTTCCAACTTGTAATCCAGGTGGCTCTTGACGAATATCCCAGATCCATTGATTCGATTGAAGGTTTTGAAATTTCGGGAGTAGAGGGGTGTGCAGTCCATTGACGATCGACAAACCAGCCTCCACAGCCTGCCGAACTTCCGCAAACCAAGAATCAGGTAAGACTCCTCCAGAAGGCGCAATCCCAATCAATAAAACAGTCGGTTGATGTTTCAAAGCTTCCGTCACCGAACTCACGATCGGAGCCTGACACACAATCTTGGTTAGACCTTGATAAGACTGTTCAGCACATTGATGATCAATAATTGCCACCACTGAATCAGGGCGAGCACGTGTAAAAGCTAAGCCTGTTTTACCCTGTGTTCCTTGGATGCCTTCATGCAAAAGTACAGCAACTCGATCGTTTAATCTCAGCATGATCTTGCCCTCAGCGAAACGCCCAAACCTGGATCTTGATTTGGAATCACACGCCCACTTTCAAACATTGCACCGACAAACGGATCATCAACTAGATTCAAATGACTATCGAGATCCAAATAATCCGCGAAGGGCGAGAGATGAGCGAGTGCTGTATTCATTAATGAACTATCCGAATAGCAGCCAAACATAATTTTCAAGCCATGAGCTTTTGCCGTATGAATCATACGCAACGCTTCACTCAACCCTCCAGATTTCATCAGTTTGATATTGATCCCGTGCACTCGATCGCTTAAAGCTGGAATAGATTGACTCGTAAAACAACTCTCATCGACAAAAATTGGCAAAGGAGAAAGATAAAACAGCTTCGTCAGTTCAGCTTCTTGCCCTTTTGCGAGCGGTTGTTCGATATAAGTGACTTTGCGATCACTCAACCAATGCGCCATTTTCAACGCCGATTCGACTGTCCAACCCCCATTGGCATCGACACTAATCTGCTCAATATCTGGAGCCACTTCTAGCACTGCTTCAAACATTGCCTGATCGGCTGCAATGCCTTCTGGACTTCCTAGCTTGACTTTTAGCGCTCGAATGTCTTGTCGTGGCGATTCGATCGTCCCTTTACCGAGCCAATCCTTAACCCGCTGTTTTGCGCCTTCTGGCGTATTGATCCCGATCGTCACTGAAGTTGGAACAATGCGATCGCGGTCTAGTCCCCAAAGCTTCCAAAGCGGTAGCCATGCCGATTTGCCCAACCAATCATGTAATGCAATATCGATCGCGGCACGCGCAGCAGAAGGAATCCGAGCCTGTGAAAGTAATTGATCGATGCGTTGACGCTCCAGAGGATGCAAAGCTTTCAGCAAAGGTGAGATCGCTTGAAGAGAACGCGCGATCGCTTCAGTCGTTTGGGGATTTTCTCCAATTGAGAAAGGCGAAGCTTCCCCCCATCCTTCAATACCGTCTTGCTCAATCCTGATCCAAATATTCGTAGTTTGGGCTGTAGTGCCACGGCTAATTTTGAGCGCAAAACGCTTATGAACGGTGAAAGTCTGGATCTGAAGTTGCATCGGTTAATTTTTAACGATCGACAAATGAAAAGCTCACAATCGCAAAGCACACAGTTACCTACCCTAACACCAAGTCAGAGCCGTGATACTCATTTCATTCGTCTAAGATGCCGGAACCAGCCCTTTCAAGGTGAACCAATGTACTATAACGAATCTAGAGCATCCTGGAGATCGAAACGAGAGCAGATCAATTCAACTTGTTTTCACTGTTGAAAAAGTACTGTAGTTGCTCAATTGTGGAACAAGATTACTGGTTTACAGGGTTTTCATCTGACCTGGAAATAAAACCTTGAAAGGGCTGGAGCGCACTCCTAACCTGCCAAGCGCGATCGCAGCCAACGGCATAACCTCTCTAAGACTGGAACCTAGAATCAGGAAAGAAGATACACCTTAATGTTCTAAGTGATCCGTAAAGATGCAAAGATGTCTGACCCTTAACTTACTCAGTCTAATCGTCGTCTGGGGAACCATTGCTATCCCAGTCGAGCCAAACGCTGCTACGACTCCCCTGACCAATCGCATCCTTGCCCAATCTTCGGCATCGCGTCCAGCATCTCTGTCCGCATTAATTCAGAAATTGAAAAGCCCGAAGGCAAGCGATCGCACCGCAGCCGCTTTTGAGATCGGACAAATGGGAACAACAGCAAGTCGAGCAACCCCTCACCTGATTCTTCTCCTTGATGATCCAGATAGCGGTGTGCGAGACAAAGCCGTGCAAGCCTTGGGCAGAATGGGGAAAGCCGCAAACGTTGCAATTCCTAAATTAGTGACGTTATTCAAAACTGATCTAGCGGTTCGGGGTCAATACGTCTTTACCTTAGCAAGTCTTGGATCTCCTACTATTCCTCACCTCATGCCACTGCTCAAAGATACAGATGCAACCATACGATTCGATGTTGTCTATACCGTTGCGCTCATCGGTAAATCTGGTAAAGCAGCGATCCCGCATCTCAAACCCCTGTTAAACGATCCTGACCCTGGCGTACACAGCATGGTTGCCCAAACGCTCTGGATGATAGGCGCACCTGCCTCCGATTTCCTTCCTACCCTGATTACGCTGCTTAAAGAATCGACTCATAGCGAAGCGCGGAGTCGGGCAACCTTTGTCTTAAAGGAAATGGGTGCGAAGACACCAGAGGTCATCCCCGCGCTCATTTCCCTATTAAAAGAACCCAATGAGCGAGTGCGAGATGAGGCAGCCCAAATCTTAGGAGAGCTTGGCAAACCTGCCATTCCTCAACTGATTGCACAATTGAAGCATCCAGATGAGGCGGTACGGGGTGCGGCAGCTTATGGGTTGGGCGTAATGCGGTCGGCAGCAAAATCAGCCATTCCTCATCTGATCCCACTCTTGAGAGATCCGAGTCAAAAGGTTCAACTCAAAGCGAGGGAGGCTCTAGCAAAAATCCAACGCCAAGCCCCCAAATCTAAGTAGTCAAACCAGCCCTTCCAAGGTGAGCCAATGTAATATAACGAATCTAGAGCATCCTGGAGATCGAAATGAGAGCAGATCAAGAGATTACTGGTTTACAGGGTTTTCATCTGACCTGGAAATAACACCTTGAAAGGGCTGGATGCCGGGACTCGAGGCGATCCCCAAATCCTTTGATTCAAGGCAACTGCGAAGACAGCGTTGCTGCCCGAAAACCCCTGAAAACTCGGCATAATTCCAACTTGATTCGAGATGACCTAAGAAATTTTGAGAAAAGGCTTGCATAATTCTAGAAGGTCGGGTTATGATTAGTCTCGCGAGATACGCAATCCTCAGTAGCTCAGCGGTAGAGCGGTCGACTGTTAATCGATTGGTCACAAGTTCGAATCTTGTCTGGGGAGTTTTAGATGAATCACATTTCCAAACACTGGATGCTTGATCCAGATGTTGCCTTTCTCAATCACGGCTCGTTTGGGGCATGTCCGATCGCGGTTTTGCGAATTCAAGAAGAATTCAGAAACCGACTGGAACAGCAACCTTTGCGATTTCTAGGACGAGAATTTGAAAAATTGCTCGATCGAGCCAGAGATGGTTTAGCTGAATTCGTTGGTGCGAGTTCGGAAGAATTGGTGTTTGTCCCCAATGCGACCACTGGCGTAAATGCAGTGTTACGATCGCTTACTTTCTCTCCAACCGATGAACTTCTCACCACCAGTCAGGAATACAACGCCTGCCGCAATGCGCTAGATTTCGTCGCCGATCGCTCCGGAGCAAAAGTTGTAGTCGCTGACATCCCTTTTCCGATCGCATCTCCTTCTCAAGTCATTGAAGCAGTTCTGGCAAAAGTGACTGAGCGAACCCGCTTGGCATTAATTGATCATGTCGTCAGTCAGACCGGGCTTGTATTTCCGATCGCTCAAATCGTCCAAGCTTTATCAAATCTTGGAATTGATACCCTAATCGATGGCGCTCACGCCCCAGGAATGGTGGATTTGAATCTCACCAATTTGGGTGCGACCTATTACGCTTCAACCTGTCACAAATGGCTATGCGCGCCGAAAGGAGCCGCTTTTCTCTACGTGAAAAAAGAGAAGCAAGCTGAGATTCGCCCCCTAACAATTAGCCACGGTGCAAATTCTCCTCGTCGCGATCGCTCCAAGTTCCACCTCGAATTTGATTGGATGGGCACAGACGATCCGACTGCATATTTAACAGTTCCAAGCGCGATCGCATATATGGGATCGCTGTTGCCGGGAGGCTGGGACGAAATTAGGGCAAAAAATCGAGATAAAGCGATCGCCGCCAGAAAGCAACTCTGTGAAATGCTGAATGTTGCTCCTCCTTGTCCAGAAGAAATGATTGGAGCATTAGCAACTATCCCGTTACCCAATGGGTCTTATGTAGAACTGCAAGACGCATTGTTAGAGAAATTTAACATTGAAGTGCCCATCGTTCCTTTTCCCCAGGTTCCCCAACGCTTAGTGCGAATCTCAGCTCAGTTGTATAACACCCCTGAACAGTACGAATATTTGGGCAATTCTCTCCTGACCCTAATTCAGTAAGATTTCTTTCACTAGAATTACTGAACTTTGCAAAAAAATTGATCAAAAAGGTTCCGCGATCCTTACCAGGGAAGTCCTAGGTGAAATTTGCCATCTTGGTAGTAGCAAAAACCATATCGAATCAGAATGTCACAATCCTGATTCAATTCGGTGTCGCCCTCACATGATACTTAGATGAATGGCTCCCATGATTCCACTAAAACCTCGTTTCCCGGTCTGGCAATATCTCAATCAGCCACTTTTCCATCTTGCATATCCGTTGATTTTGAATCCACGCCGTTACTGGTTCCACTATCGCGTTGAACTGCTCGAACGCTGTTTTATGCAAGACCTTGAATCTCAAGAAAGAAGAGATTAGTTTTCAAACTTGAATCAATTTATTTCTGACGATCGCGCTTCCGGTCATTTTCTCTAACGCCTCCTGACCGAGAATTCAAAAGCACGATCGTCTTTTGGTATGAATGATTTCCTGCAAACAAAATAATTGATGCAAACTTTAAGAAGTTCAAGTTCGCGTGAACTGACCAGTAGCGTTTGATACTCTTAAATCGGACTTAGCGCGTTCTTAAAGTTGGTGTGGGACGAATAGAGCGGGTGTATTTCATAGCTCTTGCATCAAGTCTCACACTGATTTTCAACTTATGGCATTTCAACTCCAGATTCTCCATGCTTCTGACTTTGAAGCTGGAATTCCCGCAATTACCGATTCCGTTAATTTCTCAACTGTAATTAACGCCCTGAAAGATGACTACGCCAACACGTTGATTTTGTCTTCAGGTGACAACTTTATTCCTGGTCCTTTTTTCTCATCAGGCAGTGATCCTGCATTAAGAGCATTACTCGGTCAAGAAGGAGTTGGACGCGCAGACATTGCGATCTTGAACGAACTCGGATTTCAAGCATCGGCACTTGGAAATCATGAATTCGATTTGGGAACCAATACGATCGCAAGTGTCCTCAATGTAAGTGGAGCCTATCCAGGCGCACAATTCCCTTATCTCAGTACAAACCTCAATTTCGCAAATGATGCTTCGTTGAGAGGATTAGTTGTCCCAGATGGACAAGCTCCGCGCCCCAACAGTATCGCCAAAAGTACCGTCATCACGGTTGGAGGTGAAAAAATCGGGATCATTGGCGCAACCACTCCAACTTTGCCCGCAATTTCTTCTCCCGGTGCGGGTGTCGTGGTTACACCTCAACCTTTTGCTGGAAATCCGACTCCAGAACAGTTAGATGCCCTCGCCCAAATCATTCAAGCTGAGGTGAACAATCTCGCGAATACTGGAATCAACAAAATTGTCGTCACGGCGCACATGCAGCAATTGTTCATCGAACGAGAGCTAGCTAAACGCCTGTCAAATGTGGATGTGATCATTGCAGGTGGATCACACACATTACTAGCCGATAGTACCGATCGCTTACGTCCCGGTGATACTACGGCTGGAATTTATCCATTAGTTGAACAATCTCCAACCGGAAGTGTTCTAGTGGTGAACACAGCTGCAAACTACACTTATGTAGGGCGCTTAGTAGCTGAGTTTGATGCTCAAGGTAAGATTGATCTCTCTACGCTCAATCCTTTAATCAATGGAGCTTATGCCACAGATGCAGCCAGTGTGAGTGCTTTGGTTGCGGTAAATCCCGGAACTCCTGATCCTGAGATTGTCGAAATCGCTCAAACCTTGCGCGATCGCGTCATTATTCCAAAAGACAGCAGCATTTTCGGCAGCACCCGTGTCTTTCTCAATGGAACGCGAGAAGATGTCCGAACGCAGGAGACCAACCTAGGCAATCTCACCGCAGATGCAAATCTGTTTGCAGCCCGTCAGACCGATGCAAATGTTGTCCTTTCCCTGAAAAATGGTGGCGGAATTCGTGACAACATTGGCGTTGTCAGTGGAGCAGGGGGAGCCACAGGGGCCGTCGATCGCTTACCGCCGAGTGCAAACGACCTAGCAAACAAAAAATCAGGAGAGATCTCTCAACTCGATATTGAAAATTCCTTACGCTTTAACAATGCTTTGACCCTTGTAACGGTTACTGCGGCTCAGTTAAAAGACTTGATAGAGCATGGTGTTGCTGGCGTTCGCCCAGGAGCGACTCCGGGAGCTTTTCCACAGATTGGAGGATTTCAGTTTAGCTTTGATCCGACTCGCACCGCTCGCACGGCAACGGCTCCAGGCGAAAGAGTCCAATCGCTCTCAATTACTGATGCCAATGGCAACGCGATCGAGGAAGTTGTCCGAGGTGGGCAAATTATTGGCGATCCAACTCGCACCTTCCGCATGGTGACTTTAAGCTTCCTAGTCGGCGCACCCGGAGCAACAACCGGAGGAGATGGCTATCCATTCCCGCAGATTATCGCTGCCAATCCAACACAGGCGAATCGAGTAGACCTGCTCGATCCATCCCGGACTGGCGTTGCCACCTTTGCAGATAATGGAACCGAACAAGATGCGTTTGCAGAATATCTCAAAGCGATTGGCAGCTTCGATGCAGCAGATGTTGACCCTACCAAAGATACTCGCATTCGGAATCTAGCTCTTGTGCCTGATGCGATTGTACCGAAATCTAGCACGCTCACCAAAATTGGCGGATTAGCACTAGCAGGTGGCTCAGAAATTTCTGCTTATGATGCTGAGACCAAGCAATTGTTTGTGATTGGAGGAAGCACGAAGCTCGAAATTGTAGACTTGAGCGATCCGAAAGCTCCAAAGTTGGTTAACTCAATCGAGCTTGCTCCTTTTGGGAGTGGGACAAATAGCGTTGCAGTAAAAGATGGCATCGTTGCAGTTGCAATTGATGGCATTCGCAAAACTGATCCGGGTCAAGTTGTCTTTTTAGATGTTCAAGGTAACATTCAAAGAAGTGTCGCAGTCGGTGCAATTCCTGACATGTTGACATTCACCCCAGATGGTAAAAAGATTCTGGTAGCAAATGAAGGGGAGCCGAATAGCTACAATCAGACGGATTCGATTGATCCCGTTGGCTCGATCAGTATCATCGACATCTCCAATGGCATTGCGAATGTAACTGTAAGTACTGCTGGATTTGAGAGCTTCAATAATCAAAAAGCAGATCTACAAGCAAAAGGCATCCGGATCTATGGACCGAATGCAACAGTTGCACAAGATTTAGAGCCGGAATATATCACTGTTTCAGATGATGGCAAGACGGCATGGGTGACACTTCAGGAAAATAATGCGATCGCAGTTGTGGATATTGCAACTGCGAAAGTGACTGATCTGTTACCGCTAGGTTTGAAGGATCACAGCAAAGGGCTACCCACGCTGAAATCCTACGAGTTTAAGAATCTGCCTGTTTTGGGCAAGACTGCAACGACCAATCCCAACAATCCGGCTCAAACGACACCTGGGCAAGAGATTCTACTAGGTGGCTTCTCTGGGCTGGTGTTTGAAGGAATTGCCGCGAATGGCAATCTGAAATTTGTAACGCACACCGATCGCGGACCCAATGGTGAAGCTGGCGATCTCGGTCGTCCTTTCGCCTTGCCTGATTTTCAGCCTCAACTGATTCGATTTGAACTCAATCAAGCCTCTGGTGAGATTACCTTAACTGATCGAATTGGATTAAGCCGTCCCGATGGTACTCCACTCACAGGCTTACCAAATCTTCAGAATGGGGCTGTCGGCACTGCTTTTACAGATGAAATTCCAGTAGATCTGTTTGGGAATCGCTTGGAAAATGACCCACTGGGAGGCGATTTTGAAGGGCTAGCTATTGCAGCAGATGGCACATTTTGGCTAGTAGATGAATATCGACCTGCGATTTATCATTTCAATCCACAAGGTCGGTTGATTGATCGCTTTATTCCCAAAGGTTCACCCACTGAAAATGCTAGCTTTGGCACACCTGTTTTACCGGAAGTCTATGCACAGCGCCGAAATAATCGCGGATTTGAAGCAGTTGCTTTAGAAGGAAACAAACTTTATGCCTTCATTCAAAGCGCGATCGACAATCCTGATACGGCAAACGATAGTACTTCCCGGAATTCTCGCAACCTGAGAGTCCTAGAGTTTGACATCACAACGAAAGCTGTCACAGGTGAATATCTCTACATTCTGGATGATATTAGCGGCAGTGGAAATGCGAGAACTGACAAGATTGGGGATGCCGTCGCACTGGGAAATGGCAAATTCTTAGTCGTTGAGCGAGACGATCGCAGTGGAACGAATGCGAACAAGTGGCTGTATGAGATTGATCTCAAAGGTGCGACTAACATTAGCACAGTCACCAATGTTGGCGGGAAAACAATTGAGCAATTGACGATCGCAGAACTGAGTGCCGCCAATCTTCGACCTATCACGAAGCGGCTGGTCACAAATGCTGCTGCTCTAGGGTATACAGGCATTGAAAAGCTAGAAGGGCTAGCAAGAATTGATGCGAACACGATCGCGTTAATCAACGACAATGATTTTGGAGTCGGCGGTAGTACTGCAAAAGATGGGGTTCTCTCTGGGACAACCGTTCCTAATACGATCAAATTAGGAATTGTCAGCTTTAATCAAAGCAATGGGCTAGATGCCAGCGATCGCGATAATGCAATTAACATTCGCAATCAACCTGTATTCGGCATGTATCAGCCCGATGCGATCGCCCAATTTACAGTCAATGGTGAAACTTTCATCATTACTGCCAATGAAGGTGATGCCCGTGACTATACAGGCTTTTCTGAAGAAATTCGAGTAGGAAGTAGTAACTATCGCCTTGATCCTAGTGTGTTTCCTAATGCTACTGATCTGAAGCGCGATGCAAATTTGGGACGGTTAACTGTTACGACTGCGACAGGGGATACGAATGGCGATGGCTTCTTCGATCGCATTGAAGTCCTCGGAACTCGTTCGTTCTCGATTCGCGACACGAAGGGCAATCTCGTATTCGATAGTGGCGATCAGTTTGAGCAGATTACAGCTTCTGCTTTTCCTAGCTTCTTTAACTCTGACAATGCAGCAAACAATTTCGACAATCGCAGCGACAACAAAGGACCTGAACCAGAAGCAGTCGTCGTTGGAACGATCAACGATCGTATCTATGCCTTCATCGGTTTAGAACGCATCGGCGGTGTGATGGTGTACGAGGTGACAAATCCGCGTAAACCCGTGTTTGTTGAGTACTTTAATCC
The DNA here is from genome assembly GCF_000353285.1 of Leptolyngbya boryana PCC 6306. Classification (NCBI taxonomy): domain Bacteria; kingdom Bacillati; phylum Cyanobacteriota; class Cyanophyceae; order Leptolyngbyales; family Leptolyngbyaceae; genus Leptolyngbya; species Leptolyngbya boryana. Next base: position 5,417,704 of record NZ_KB731324.1, on the reverse strand, counting down.
GCGTGATTTCAGAGTCAGCCCTACCTCCGGAACAACAGATTCGGGGCCTGAAGGTCTGACTTTTATTGCTGCCAAAGAGAGTCCAAACGGTAAACCTCTCCTCATTGTCACCAATGAGATTAGTAAAACGACTGCTGTCCTAGAATTCAATCCGCCTACTCGAATTAGTGATATTCAAGGAGCAGCACAGCGATCGCTACTCGTCGGTCAAACTGTGAACAATGTTGCAGGGATTGTCACGGTTGTTCGGAACAATGGCTTCTACATTCAAGATCCAACTCCCGATACTAACTCTGCAACCTCTGAAGGCATTTTCATCTTTACCAATACAGCTCCTACTGTGAAAGTGGGCGATGCAGTTCAAGTGAATGGTGTTGTCGGTGAGTTTCGTCCGGGTGGCACAACGAGTACAAACTTAACCACAACTCAAATTGGTGGAGCAGGTAATCCAGCGGCAACCTTTAGAGTGTTGTCGAGCAACAATCCACTGCCTGATGTGACTGTCATTGGAACAGGTGGACGCATCCCACCAAACCAAGTGATTAGTAATGGTGCTGTCAATGGCAATGTCGAAAATCCGGGTTCTGTCTTTAACCCGAATACCAATGGCATTGACTTCTACGAAAGCTTAGAAGGAATGCGAGTGCAAGTGAAAGACGCGGTTGCAGTCAGTCCCACGAACAATTTCGGCGAGATTGCTGTGCTCGCAAACAACGGTGCAAATGCGTCTCCTCGCACCGATCGAGGCGGAATCATCATCCAGCCAAGTGACTTTAATCCAGAGCGGATCATTGTAGATGATGCGATCGTATCTAACCCCCCCCAAGTGAATGTCGGAGATCGCTTCTCTAGCATTACTGGCGTGATCGATTACAGTTTCAACAATTTCAAACTGTTGAACACTGAACCTCTCATTGCCACATCGGGTGGGTTACAACGTGAAACGACATCCTTACAAGGCAGTACGAATCAACTCACTGTGGGAACGTTCAACGTTGAGAATCTCAGTCCAACCAGCGGTGTCGCCCAGTTTGCTGCTTTGGCAGATCAGATTGTCAAAAACTTGAAGTCACCGGACATTCTGAATGTTCAAGAAATTCAAGACAATAACGGCGCACAGAACAATGGTGTCGTTGATGCCAGCGTGACGTATCAACGCTTAATTGATGCGATCGTTGCAGCAGGGGGGACGCGGTATGAATATCGCCAAATCGATCCGGTGAACAATCAAGATGGAGGACAACCGGGAGCAAACATTCGGGTCGGCTTCTTGTTCAATCCAGAGCGCGTCAACTTTGTCGATCGTCCAGGGGGCGGTTCCTTAGTAGACACCACGTTTAACAAAGACGGACTTTCCGCAAGTCCAGGTCGCCTGAGTCCAACCAATCCTGCTTTTCTCGATTCGCGTAAGCCGCTAGTCGGTGAGTTTCGATTCAATGGTGGTCATCAAGTGTTTGTCATTAACAATCACTTCAACTCGAAAGGGGGAGATCAACCGCTATTTGGACAGTTCCAACCGCCAACTTTAACGACTGAACCCCAAAGAATCGAGCAAGCACAAATCGTCAAAGATCTCGTCGATCGCATTCTTCAGCAAAATCCGGATGCGAATGTCATTGTCACAGGCGATCTGAACGACTTCCAGTTTTCTGCACCGTTAGACATTCTGACCGGTGATCAGTCTTTAGTGAATCTGTATGACACGCTCCGTCCAAATCAGCGGTACAACTACAACTTTGAGGGGAATGCTCAGGCGCTCGATCACATCTTGGTCAGCCGCAACCTGTTCATGAACGGCGATGCAAAATTCGATGTAGTTCATATCAACTCCGAATTTGCCAATCAAGTCAGTGATCATGATCCGCTCGTTTCACAATTCACCTTCGCTCAACCCAATGGCAAAGGCGGACAGAAGATTTTTGATATTCAATCTGGCGATCGCACAGTGATTGTCAATTTTGGAGGAGTCGGACGTGGCACCAATCCGAGCGCAAACACAATCTCAGAAGTCGATACCCTCAAATTCACAGGTGCAGAACTCAACGCCAAAAATCTCCAACTCACGCAAAAAGGCACCGACCTTGAGATCTCTTTTACGGCTCCCGATAGCCCGATTGTGACGCTCAAAGACTTCCGTCTAGACACCCTAGACAATTTGCGCCGAGAAACTGGAGCCGCACTCAATATCGGTAATATTCTGTTCAATGCACAGCAGACGATCGCAGACGATTTTGATGTGCTCAATTCGGATGTGGTGCGTGGCAGAGTTTTCAACCGAAATACAGTCACCTTCTTAAATCAACTCGATAACGTCATTGACGGGTTCAATAACTCAGACGATGTTATCAACGGTCTAGACGGCAATGACATCCTCTACGGACTCAGCGGTAACGATACGCTTCGAGGTGGAGATGGTGATGATGTGCTATTTGGAGGATTAGGCAATGATGTTTTAGTCGGCGGCGCAGGTCGCGATACGTTCGTGATTCGCAGACAGGATAGAGCCGATCTGATTCTGGATTTTGAAGTCGGAGTCGATCGCATTGGCTTATCAGGCAACTTGCGATTTGAAGACCTCTCGATCGTTCAAGGGTCTGGCGCGTCGGTCAATCACACCTTAATTCAACTGACACGCAGCCAAGAAGTTCTCACAACGCTAGTTGGAGTGCAATCGAACACCTTACTCCAGTCGAGCTTCACGATCGTCTAAACCGTTCATCTAACCAAAAAACGGATGTTGCGTTTTTTTGCAACATCCGTTTTTTGGCGTTTTAGAGTTGTATCTCTACCCAGAATGCACAAAATTTATGAAATTCAAGTGATGGAAAAGACACAAAATGTGTAGTATCTTGATAAAGCTTATAAATGTCACTCTATCTTGATAAACTACGGCTAAAAAATTGACATGTCTATCTGATCGAGTGTATTACTTCTACACAACATAGATTCCTCTTCATCTAGCTATGGCAAGTTTAGTTTTGATTAAATTCATTGCGATCGCGACACTCGGCTATTTTCTCTTCCTCAGCCTCTTAGCCGGAACATTAGATAACCCACTCACCTTTGTCGATGCAGGACTACTCTGGTTAGTTGGGAAGAAACTTTAAACGATAAAAACGTCTGATCTTCCCAGAAGATCAGACGTTCAGAAACGTAACGGTTTTCTTTAGAAACGTAACGGGTCTCTTACGATCGAGGCATGGGACCTTTGACGGGTTGTTGAGTTACCTGCATCGCTCTCGTCAACTGAGCCATTGCTTGTTCCAATGATAGTCCTGCATCTTGAGCAACCCAAGTCCCGTCCTGCATTTGTTGACGAAACTCGAAGTGCAAGTGAGGACCAGTTGAATTTCCAGTGCTGCCGACTCGTCCAATCACCGTTCCCTGCTTGACGATATCCCCAGGTTTCACGAACACTTCTGATAAGTGAGCATATAGGGTTTGTTGGGAGCCGTTCGTATGCTCCAGTGCAACGGATGCACCATATCCACCCAACCAATCAGAGAAAATGACTCGACCTGTCAAAGCTGCCAAAACAGGCGTTCCCATCGGCGCACCAATATCAGTTCCGGTATGGAGACGCTGATTGCCGGTAATTGGGTGAACCCGCCAGCCGAATACCGAGGTAATCACTGCCGGAACGGAAAGCGGGAAGAGCAGACGCACATCGCCATTTCCAGGCATACCCAGAGGACGCACCGTACGGTTGAAATAATTTTGGACAAACGAAGGCGGCACCACTGAAGGCGGTGTCCAAGTTGCGCTAGGTGCGGTACTTGCTGCTTCTACTGAGACTGCGGTTTCAGGATCTGCCTGATTAAAGGTCGGGCGAATGACTCCAGAAATCGCTTTTGAGACAGTGTTACCAATGCCTGTAGGTTTTGCAGGAGCGGTTGTGACCTTATTTGTGGTCGGATTTCGCTGCTCAATGACGATTTCATCGGGAGCTTGATAGCTAGGAGCGGGACTCGCAGCAGGTTGAGGCTGAACCAACGGAGACTCTGAAACGGGAGAAGACTCGGGAATCTCAATCTCAGCCGGAGGTGTAGGTTCGGCTGCAGCTTCCGGAACAGCCGGACTTGGAGTTGAAGTAGTCGTCAGAGCGGCTGCACTTGCAGGAGCGGGAGGCGTTGGCTCGGTCGCTGTAGATGTAGATGATGGTGCAACGACGATCGGGGAAGGAGAAATAATGGGAGCAGCTTGTGCTAGGGTCATGCTGCTACTAAAGACACCCAAACTACCGAGACATCCAAGCCGTCTGAGTAATCGCTTTTGGCTCCGGTCGGGGTGGGTCGGGGTGGGTCGTTGCGTCATACTGTACTGTCCTCTTTCAGCTTTGCTCGTGTTCACTCGTCGGTAATGACTCTGACTAAGTTCCGCTCGATAACTACTTGGGAATTCTTTACATTAGTTAACTATAATCTCCAGTCATATAGTACTGGGTTTTGAGTACAAATCCGGATTTAGGGAATTAGTTTTATCGAAATCTCACAAATGATCTCGCAGTCTTTCGTAGAACAATTCGCTTGCCATGATGCCAGCTTTTTCAGGATTTGAACTGCTTTGTTAACGATTGATTTACCGCTGTGTGACCTGAGTAAAACTGCGGAAGTTTCAAGAGAATGAACAGTCGTATTTCTCTGCGAGTTTGCACCAGATAATTTACGAAATCTTCATTCTTGTGGGCAAAGAACTGCCTGTCATCGCAATAAACCGTTACGATAACGAAGAGAAATTTCGTGGATGCCCTTATGCATAATTGGCACTGGCAAACTTGGAACGAATTGCCTTATTTAACCTGTAGTCTACTTCAGCCTTGGCAGCATGGCTTTTTTACGCAACAGTGTGCGCCACGAATGCCAGAAGAATTGATTGAGGCGTTAGACCCGGCTTCCGAGGTATATCGGGTCAAACAGGTTCACGGCAATACGGTCTTATCCCCGTCAGAGTTGGAGTATCCAGGAAATTTAGAACAGTTATCTGATGCAGATGGCATGATTACCGAGCGATCGCAGCAAGCGGTTTGGGCGTGTAGTGCCGATTGTACGCCTGCCTTAATTGCGGATGCGAAGACAGGAAATGTGGCTGCCGTGCATTCGGGTTGGCGAGGCACATCGTTAAAGATTGTGCCGATGGCGATCGCGAAATTACAAGCCCAAGGAACGCAACTTGAGGATGTCCGAATTGCATTAGGTCCAGCGATTTCGGGTGAAGTTTATCAAGTCTCACATCAAGTTGCATTAGAAGTGGCAGCTTCGATCCGAGCAGAACCCGAGTTGGAGAAATTACTCAGCCTGCCCAGTTCGCCAATTTTGCCAGATTCGACTCCCGGACGCGCTCGTTTAGATGTGCGCCGGGTGATTGCAATTCAACTTGAACAGATGGGAATTGCGCCTGAGCAAATCGCGATCGCACCCCACTGTACTTATCAAGATTCAAAAAACTTTTTTTCATATCGCCGTGAGAAGCTGAAAAAAGTTCAATGGTCAGGAATTGTAAGCGGCTCATTTTGACTTAGGCTAGAAAGCTAGGCTTCATCTCAAAGCTAACGCTCGTTCTTTTCACAACTCAAGCTCCGACCTTCAGCAGTTCGGTGTTCATTGATGCAAACTTACGCAGCTTGTGATGACGATCGTTCAATACACTCAACCGTCCTCCGTGCGGATAAGTGGTGGTCGCGTTCCACCGCGAAGGCATCATCAATACCAAATCTCGCTGCACCTCCCGCCAGTACACATGCGGGAATCGCATATAATCATATCCGCAACGACGAAAAACCCGTTCAATCCGAGCATATCGAGTCATTGACCATTCCCGTAGAATCTGCCAAGACGGATGTAAATCTGGCGACAAAATAAACGGATATGCTCGACGGCGCAGCGTGGGCAAATACTCATAAATCAAGAATTCCATCATTGCTCGGTAGCCTGGATTCTCCTGCGCCCGTAATTCCAAAATCTCAGATCGACTGATCCCAAATCGATCTAGCAGCTCGGTTGGCAAATAGCAAATGCCTTGCTCGGCATCTTCGCGCAGATCGCGAAGAATGTTGTAAAACTGGTCAACCGTACCGAATGCTCCAACAATCTGCCAAGTGGTAGTTGACAAGAATGGTAAAACCTGAAAGAATGAAGCAGCTAGCGCACGCATCATAACTTCAAACTCTTCCATTGTCTCAAAAACCATATCTTTTTGAGTATACCGATCGAGGGCTAAAAGATAGCGCTCCCAAGCTTTTAGAGATAGGTGAGAAGTTGGGTCACAGTTGTTGAACCACAGGTTGCACATCGATTCAAATAGCACACGATGCGTCCCCGCAGGCTGCACTCTGCCTGTTGCACTTAGCCAACGCCAAGATGCGCAAAAGTCTTGGAAATGACCAGAATTCCCTTCAATCATTTCGCTTTCAGCCAGTCGATCAGCGATCCGAATCCAGCGAATCCTCTCTAGCCAAACCGCTCGGACTTCCGGTTCGAGTTCCATCACCCAGGCGGCATTGTCCTCATCTTTCAGGGCATCATCCGCGATCGCGCGGTAATGAGACGAACCCACTAACTCAGCAACATACTTGTTCATATCAACAGGTGAATTTCAGTCTTGCCACGGCACTCAAAATTAGAATTCCCAGATTTTGATAGGATGAACGCATGTGTGTTTGAGATCACAGCTAATCCGGTAAAGCTGTGGCACTGCATTCATCTCAGAACGACAAAAAATAGAGCTAAATTTCTGCGGTTACCATTAGGCAACACGTTGGAAAATGGTACTGCAGTTAGCACTGCGAGGATAGTTTATTTCCTCGCGGATTGTTGAGAGCAATGTTCGGAATATAACATGCTGATTAAGTAACATTACGACTAATAAATATATTTACGTGTAATTACGGGAACTCAGTATTTACGGTTACGAATTCTAAAGCAGCACAATTTGTGAGAAAAGCCACGTTTTTATATAGGATTTGAAAGAGGTTGCGCTCATCGTACTTACGATTTATAAAACCTGCTAAATTTCATTGTTCTCACTGCGAAGGATAGGGATTGCCCATGTCACTCTTTGATTGGTTTGCAAATCGGCGCAAGTCCGACTCGAAAATTCCTCAAGGTCAAGAGCGTGAAATCGCCGATGGACTTTGGAAAAAGTGCGAAATGTGCAGTGTTTTGACTTACACCAAAGATTTGAGAGCAAATCAAATGGTGTGCCTGGAGTGCGGTCATCATATGCGCGTCTACAGTCCAGAGCGGATTCGGCAGTTGATTGATCCCGATACTTGGGTCGCGATCGATGAGCATATCCTGCCCACTGATCCCTTAAAATTCCGCGCTCGTAAGTCTTACAGCGACTATCTCCGCGATACTCAAGAAAAAACCAAACTCACCGAAGCCGTACAAACCGGAATCGGTCAGCTTGATGGCTGCCAGGTTGCTTTAGGAGTGATGGACTTTCGCTTTATCGGCGGCAGTATGGGTTCGGTCGTCGGTGAAAAAATTACTCGGCTCATCGAGCGTGCCACTCAACAAAGGCTTCCCGTTGTGATTGTCTGTGCATCAGGCGGTGCAAGAATGCAGGAAGGGCTGCTGAGTCTGATGCAAATGGCAAAAATTTCAGGCGCATTGCAACGCCATCGCGAAAGTCGGTTACTCTACATCCCGGTTTTGACGCATCCAACCACAGGCGGTGTCACTGCAAGTTTTGCCATGCTCGGTGATATCATTCTTGCCGAACCGAAAGCGATGATTGCGTTTGCAGGGCGGCGTGTGATTGAGCAAAACCTGCGGCAAAAACTACCCGATGATTTCCAAACGGCAGAATATTTGCTCAATCACGGCTTTGTCGATGCGATCGTGCCGCGCACCCAACTGAAAAAAACCTTAGCGCAACTGATTCGGCTACATCAGCCAACCATTGCCAGCGCTCATGGGGTACAAATTCCTGGCATCAAAACTTTCACACCCACCGCAGAATAGCGTGAATCCAAGATTGGTGAAACCTTGGGTACATCAGCATGATATTGGTATTAGAGAGGTCTATTCTCATCATCAGCAAAGCCGATCGCTCGATTTGCCGATGCCTTCATCCGTTGGGGTGAGGCTGCCATTATCGTCTGCTGTTTTGTTGTGTTGTGTTGTGAAGCCCGATTACTGAGCCACATTTTAAGGAGAACCATGCTTAAAAGATTTCTTTGGCTTGCTGTAGCCACCGTCTTTTTTGCCTTTCAGGTATGTACCCAGTCTGCCCAGGCATCTGAGTTGGATGCGGCGACCCGCACAGTGGCAAAAGATGCCAATGGTGGGACAGTCACGCTTTCGCTCAAGCAAGTGAAAGAAGGCAAACGTTTGTTTCAATATGCTTGCGCCCAGTGCCATGTCGGTGGCGTGACCAAAACGGATCCGAACGTTGGACTTGACCCCGAAGCGCTGTCTTTGGCAACGCCTGCGCGCAATAATATTGATGCGCTGGTCGATTACATGAAAGTGCCGACGAGTTATGACGGAGCAACTGACATTTCTGAAGTGCATCCGAGCCTCAAGAGCAAGGATACCTTCCCTGAAATGCGTAACTTGACCGAACAAGATTTAGTTGCGATCGCAGGTCATATCCTGCTGCAACCGAAAGTTGTCGGTGACAAGTGGGGCGGCGGTAAGATCTATTACTAAACCACGTTGAATTGCAATTTTTTGGGGACTGACCTCGCCTATGTTGATACATGCTTTGCTTCAAAATCGCTGGCTCCGTGGCTTGGTGATCTTCTGCTCGGCTTGTATGGTGCTAGTTGGGGTCAGTTTTCCTGTTGAGGCAGCGGTTGATCCCTACGTTAGACAGTATTTACAGGTTAGCGATCCGGTTCCGGTATTGATGAACGATCGAGGCGAAACACGATTGTTTTCAGCCGAGGACATGATCGCAGGAAAAAAATTATTTGAATTGCACTGTGCCTCTTGCCATGTGGGCGGTTCGACACTGCCGAATCCAGAAGTGTCGTTGTCCCTAGAGACGTTGAGACACGCGACTCCGCCACGTGACACCGTTGAACAACTCGTTAAATTTATGCGTCAGCCCATGAGCTATGACGGTAGCGAAGAAAACCTCCTCTGCCGAGAGGTTCCAGACTCATGGCTATCTGAGGCTGAAGTTGAGAACTTATCAGGATTTATTCTCAGAGCGGCGGACAAAGCAAAAGGATGGGGAACGACGAATTTCTAGCGGTTTTCAGAATCTAATTTTTTTATCTATTACAGCATGTCAAACTGAGTACGACAGGCTGTAAAATAAGCAAATAGTCTAGAGAACAATGTCGTTCGAGAATTTACTATGAAATCGATCGCTTCCGCTATTCGGGGTCTGTCCCTGGTATTCTGTGCAGTCCTATTGATTGCAGGTAGTCTCTTCATTTCTGCTGCTCCTGCTTCAGCAGATACCGTAAAAGTGATTATGGGTGGCAAGAAGGGTCTAGTATTTGAACCCGCAGTTGTCAATGTGAAGGCAGGGGACACGATTCAGTTTGAAGTGGGTCAGTTGCCGCCTCATAACGTTGTGTTTGACAAGGTTCCGGGTGCAGATGCTGCCTTAGCTGCTAGCCTTTCTCACAAAGCCCTAGAAGGTGCGAAGAAGACTTTTGACATCACGATCCCGGCTGATGCTCCTAAAGGGGAATACAGCTATTTCTGCTTGCCTCACCGGGGCGCAGGCATGGTCGGTAAAGTGGTTGTGCAATAGTTTCGGTTCTTCTCGGTTTTGAAGCCTAATCCCCTTCTAGAATAGGGTGAGGTTCGCGGCACAGGATTGAGAAGAATGAGCACAAATCCGCTTAAATGTTGGTCAAAAATTGCGATCGCACTCATCAGTTGTGCGATCGCAATTTTTGTGGGGATTTCTCCAGTCTTGGCTGAAGTTCCGAGCGGAGAACAGTTGTTTAATTCCAATTGTTCAGCCTGTCATATTGGCGGAAATAACGTGATCATTTCGCACAAGACGCTGCGAAAAGAGGCACTGGAAAAGTATGCAATGAATTCGTTGGAGGCGATTCGATATCAGGTCGTCAACGGCAAGAATGCCATGCCCGCATTCGGAGGGCGACTGAATGAAGAGGAAATTGACGCGATCGCGACTTATGTTCTGGGTCAGGCTGAGTTGGATTGGTCTACCAAAGTGGAAGTGAGCACATCGCAGGAAGTTTCAGAACGTAAATCGTGAGTGCGATCGCGCGAATATTTTTGTCAATTTCGCTCCATTTACGATCGCGACAGCCGCTCTCTCACCCATCCCATTGCTTGTTCCCAAGGGCTAACCGCAGCAGAACCAGTGCAAAGATTTTGATACGGCTTGCCATTGAGATTGTGCTTGAGATAGTCATTGAGCCATTCACAGCCATGCTGTTGCAAGTCGTTGATATCCAAGTTCCAGAGGATACCTTCTCCATCAGACGTGACTGAGGCAAGTAAGAGTTGATTGTGATCTGGGCTAAAACTGACGCTATTCACTTGCTCACGATGCCCTTTGAGGGTTCTCAGTTCTTGTCCTTCTAGATTCCAAAGCTTCACCGTCTTGTCTGCACTTCCGGTCGCGATCGTCTTGCCATCTGGGCTAAAACTGACGCTATTCACTTGCTCACGATGCCCTTTGAGGGTTCTCAGTTCTTGTCCTTCTAGATTCCAGAGTTTTATCGTATTGTCCTCACTGCCCGTCGCGATCTTTTTGCCATCCGGACTAAAACTCAGACTGGTAACCCGCTCAAGATGCGCCTTGAAGGTGTTTAGTTCTTGTCCTTCTAGATTCCACAGCTTCACTGTGCCGTCTAAAAGACCCGTTGCGATTGACCTACCATCGGGACTGAAACTTACAGCTAAAGAGATGCTATGCGCTTTGAGGGTTTTCAGTTCTTTGCCTTCTAAGTTCCAGAGCTTTACCGTTTCGTCGCCACTTCCGGTCGCGATCGTCTTGCCATCGGGACTGAAATTTACACTTGAAACAAAAGCGCGATGTCCTTTAAGGATTCTGAGTTCTTTGCCTTCTGAGTTCCAAAGCTTCACTGTGAAATCCCCATCTTCTGCCGCGATCGTCTTGCCATCGGGGCTGAAGTGGATACTCTGAACAACCAGACTACGCCCGTTGAGTTTTTTGAGTTCTTTGCCATCTAAGTTCCAGAGCTTCGCGGTGTACGGCTCACCTGCTGTCGCGATCGTCTTGCCATCCGGACTAAAACTCGCAGTAGTACTGCCGTAGCCTTTGAGTTTTTTCAGTTCCTTGCCTTCTAAGTTCCAAAGCTTGACCGTGTTATCCCAGCTTCCTGTGGCAAGGGTCTTGCCATCCGGGCTAAAACTCACACTTTCGACAGACTCAAGATGCCCGTTGAGGGTTTTCAATTCCTTCCCTTCGAGGTTCCAGAGCTTCACCGTGTCGTCCCAGCTTCCCGTTGCGATCGTCTTGCCATCGGGACTGAAACTGACACTTGTAATATAACCGCTGTGACCTTTGAGGGTTTTCAGTTCTTTGCCTTCTAAGTTCCAGAGCTTTGCTGTGTAGTCTTCACTCCCTGTTGCGATCGTCTTGCCATCGGGACTAAAATTCACACTTTTCACAGCACTACGATGCCCTTTGAGAGTCTTCAGTTCTTTACCCTCTAAATTCCACAGCTTTGCTGTTGTATCCCCGCTTCCAGTCACGATCGTTTTGCCGTCGGGACTGAAACTCACACTTGCAACAAAAACATCATGCCCTTTCAGCGTTTTCAGTTCTTTGCCCTCTAAATTCCAGAGCTTTGCTGTCCTATCTCCACTTCCGGTCACAATCGTTTTGCCATCTGGACTGAAACTCACACATAAGATATGGCTGCCATGTCCTTTGAGAGTTTTCAGTTCTTTACCTTCTAGATTCCAGAGCTTGATAGTCGCGTCCTCACTTCCAGTCGCAATCGTCTTACCATCCGGACTGAAACTCACGCTTCTAACTACATCGCGATGCCCTTTGAGAGTTTTCAGTTCTTCGCCCTTGAGATTCCAGAGTTTCACCGTGTTGTCCCAACTTCCGGTTGCAATGGTCTTGCCATCCGGACTGAAACTGACACTCTCGATCGTATTGCCATGCCCTTCTAACCGATTTTGTTCATGAACACTGTAAACAATCTGTCGCAACGCAGAAACAACCCGCATCGCTGTTTCTGGCTCGACTTCTTGGGTTGCACTCTTAAGTTTCTGTCCTGCTTTTAAGCCTTCAACCAATGCCTCAATGCCCAAATTAGACTCCAACAGATTGATCGCTGTGAGGCTTTGTGCGTTTAGCTCAGCATTGATTCCTCGTCGTTCTGCGACCTGTCGCTGCTGAACTGCAACCGCCGCTGCTCCAAATGCCAAGAATGCGAACATGCCCACTCCTGCCATAAAGACTTGTTGCCGTCTTGCCTCTGCTTGTTGCCGTTGGATTTCTGCTGCTCGCGATGCACTAATGTATTCTCCCTGTAATTGGGTTGGTTGCGGTTGCTTACTTGCTCCTTTGACTAGCCAAGCCTCTGCTGTCTGTAAATCAACCCCACGCAGCAAAAAGCTCTCATTTCGCGTCTGCTGATTCCACTCGATCGCTTTTTCCAATAGTCGCGTATGTCCCTTCACATACTCCAGATCCATATCGATCGATCGCACTAATTCTCCAAACATTTCAACAAATCGATCGGCATCGCAAAAGAACAGCCAGTTCAATTTTCCGAGAGCTTCATGCACCTGTTGCGCTTCGACTGGTTGATACACGATCGGAATCAATCGCTTGTTGTGCTTGACCGCATGGTTAATCTCATCCCGACAAACCGCAGATTCCACAGAGTTTGGACTCAGCACAAAAACAAACGTGTTCGTGCCTTCAATTCCGCGTTGAATCGCCTGCCACCAATCTTCTGTCCACTCGATCGCGTGCCAATCGACCCAGGTTTCGCACCCTTGCTCTTTTAGCGTTTGATACAAATGTTCCACAAACGCTTTATCTTTGCGGGAGTAAGAAATAAAGACATCACTCATAACTGGGGCTTTTTTCTAATCATCAGAACACAAGCCCCCTAAATTGATCCTCGTAGAACTACCAGATTCCCCAGAAGAGCAGAGCAGAAGAAATCGCCTCTATTCCTCCAACTTGCACGCTCTGACACATCAATCAGCAGTGCGATGTCATGCAAAGACAAGCATCAATCAATTTTGAGTAGACAAGAGATCGTACAGGAGCGAGATCGCTGCATTATCCAATCCGCCTTTTCCTTGAGCAATCAATGCATCCATCAGCATCGTGACCTGACTACTGCCTAGTAAAGGAACACCTAGTTCGCGCCCAGTTTGCAGCACAATATTCATGTCCTTGCGATGCAAATCGAGTTTGAATCCAGGTTGAAAGCTATTCTCTAAGATCCGCTTGCCGTGAACTTCTAACACACGACTCTGGGCAAATCCGCCCAGTAAAGCATCTCGAACTTTCGCCGGATCAACCCCTGATTTTTTCGCAAGCGTCAGCGCTTCTGCAACCGCTTGCACCGTCATCGCTACGACAATTTGATTACAGGCTTTGGTAATTTGTCCGGCTCCTGAATCACCCACGTGAACGATATTTTTGCCCATCGCTTGTAAGACGGGTAAAGCTCGATCGAATGCCGATGCCTCTCCACCAACCATGATCGACAATGTTCCTTGCTGTGCCCCAATATCGCCTCCTGAAACTGGCGCATCTAAGGCTTGAATTCCACGCGCTTGCAGTTCGGCATAAATCTTTTTTGAGGTTGCAGCCGCGATCGTAGACATATCGATGAATAACATCCCGGATCGCAACCCTTTGAGCAGTCCTTGCACCACGGCTTCCACATCAGGCGAATCTGGCAGACAGGTGATCACGATGTCAGATTGTTCTGCAACTTGTTGGAGTGAAGTCGCAGGATTTGCACCCGCTTGAGCCAGTTCGTCGATCGCGGCTTGCGATCGATTAAAGACTGTGACCGCATACCCTGCTTTCAACAGATTCCGCACCATTGGCTTTCCCATGATGCCAAGCCCAATAAATCCGAGGCGTTCCATAGTTGCTAAGACTCGTGATGTACACCGAGCATCTTATCGTCTTGCTTGGAACCCTTGCAGGAATTCGATCACTTCACTTTGGCTAGGCAGCACAAATGAGATCGGTTGATTGAGAAATGGAAGTTCTGCTTCAGGACTGTACTGAATCCGACGCTTGCCGAATAGAGGATTCTCGTAGATGGCAAGCGATCGCTGAGCAGAATTCGAGAGCATTAATCTCGTTGGGGCTTGGAAAAAGCGAATTTTTTGAATCGCCGTTGGAATTGCTTGCACTAACTTTGAGCGGTCAATTTTTTGAATCGAATCGCTCAAAACTGTCACCAGCACCTGAAATGCCTGGATTCCAATCGAATCATCAATCTCTTGAAGTGGAACCGATTTGAGCAGGTGTAATAAATTACTCTGCGCGACTTTGGCATCCGTAAAAGGCAGAATCGCAATAAATGCTGTAGAAAACAGATCCTCATCCCGATCAAGCGCAAATCGTAGAATCGTGCGCCGTTTATGTACTTCGATTTGAGGAGGGACAATCGCGTTCTTCTGGCGTGCGAGTTGTTGATACGCCACTGCCAAAGCACAATGCGCATCTGAACTTAAGCGATCGTCAATCACAAGTTCAACGATCGGCGGAGACTCATGAAAATATTCGCTGAGATTCTCACTGATAAATTGATAAATCTGACTCTGATCGCCATTCTGGCTGAGATCAATCCAGCGACAGGTTGCACCTGCGGTTTTCACGCCGAACGGAGACACCGCATAGAGTTTTGCGCCTGTGAGATTGGAACCACTCAAATCAGCACCTGCCCAATCTACATGAGCGAGATTCGATCGCGATAAATCAACATGCACTAAAGTTGCATCAAGCAGGATGGCATGACTGAGATCCGCTCCCGTTAAGTTTGCGCCGCTTAATTTCGCGCCTGTCAAATCTGCCCATCGTAAATTTGCGCCGCTGAGATCTGCCCAACGTAAGTTTGCACCTCGCAGGTTTGCGCCTTGAAGATTGGCACGATTTAACGTAGCTTGCCGCAGTTCTGCCCAACGCAGATCCGCACCCGATAAGTCGGTGCTACTGAGTTCGCTATTGGTCAAATTTGCGCCTTGTAGCGTTGCGGAGATTAAATTGGCATAGCGAAGATCAGCACGGCTCAGATTTGCCGCATTTAAGTTACTACCTCGCAATTTCGCATCGCGTAAATCGGCGTAGCTCAAATTCGCCGATCGTAAGTCTCCCGCGCTAAAGTCTGCACGAGTTAATTCTGCATGGCTTAAGTCTGCGTGTTGAAGATTTGCATGACTAAAATCGGAGAGGGTAAGCTTGGCTCCGTGAAATTTAGCGTACTCACAGCTTGAATTGCTGAAATCTGAATTGGTCAGCTTCGCTGCATTAAAATTTGCCTGAGCGAACGTCGATCGACTTAAATTTACTCCGGGTAGATTGACTCCGCTCAAGTTCAGCCCCGAAAATTCCCGCTGATCGGCAGCATATTGTTCTAGAAGTTCCTCAACGTTCATACAGGTCTGTCAATCCTCGTATCGCAAAGTTGAAATTTTCGGAGTAAATTCAGCGCTAACATGCCCACTTGTAGCGCAGAATTACCTGTAACAGGTTGGAGAAATTGGAGATGAAAGTTGGGATTGTCGGTTTGGGGTTGATTGGCGGATCGCTCGGTTTGGATTTGCGATCGCAAGGGCATACCGTGTTGGGGGTGAGTCGCAAAGCACGCACATGCGAATTGGCAATCGCTCGGGGAGCCGTAGACGAAGCCGATTCGGATTTGGCACTGATGGCGGATGTGGATGCGATTTTTGTATGTACCCCGATTGTGCATATTTTGACAACTGTTCAACAATTGATCCCGCATATTTCTCTAGACACCGTTGTAACCGATGTTGGCTCAGTTAAAGCATCGATCGTCAAAGATTTGTCTCCAATCTGGAAAAATTTTGTGGGCGGACATCCTATGGCAGGAACCGCTGAGAGTGGAATTGAGGCCGCGTTGCACGGATTATTTGCAGGCAATCCTTACGTGCTAACTCCCACGGATGTCACACCTAAATCGGCTGTAGAACGAATTGAAACACTGTTACGTCCGCTACAGGTCAAGCTGTTTCATTGCCAGCCGGAGGAGCATGATCGCGCAGTGGCATGGATCTCACATTTGCCAGTCATGACCAGTGCAAGTCTGATTTCAGCTTGTTTGAGCGAATCGGATCAAGCAGTGTTGAATTTAGCCAAAATGTTAGCGAGTTCAGGATTTCGAGATACGAGCCGCGTCGGAGGTGGAAATCCCGAATTAGGCGTAATGATGGCTCGGTTTAATAAAAGCGAGGTATTGCGATCGCTCTCAGTTTATCGAGACCGATTAGATCAAATCACTCAATTGATTGAGCAAGAGAAATGGGAAGAGTTGCAGGCTGAACTTGAGAAAACGCAAGCCGCGCGATCGGATTTTCTGTAAGGTGAGTTCCGGTCAACATTTGAGAAAGCAGTTTATAAAGTCTGTCTACTCACATTGCTACGCCTGTGAATGGAAACTCAAAAGCCCTTTTGCAGGTGCCACGATAGACAGGCTTTTGCGATCGCCTAGAATTAAAGGCAAGCGTTAGGAAGAAAAGAATGGTTCAAGCTTCCCTAAAATCTATCTCACTTGAGGAATTCCTGCTCCTTCCAGAAACCAAGCCTGCCAGCGAATACATTGATGGCGAAATCATTCAGAAATTCATGCCTAAAGTTAAGCACAGCACTCTTCAAGGAGAGCTTGTTCCAGCCATTAATGCCAAACTCAAACCTCAGAAGCTTGGTTGGGCATTTCCAGAATTGCGCTGTACTTTTGCAGGACGCTCTATTGTGCCAGATATTGCAGTCTTTACCTGGAATCGCATTTCATTTGATGAAGCAGGAAACATCAGCGATGATTTTGTCTCTGTTCCAGACTGGATCATTGAAATTCTCTCACCTGAGCAGAGCGCAACCACGCTGACGAAGAAAGTCTTGCGATGTCTTGCAAATGGATGCCAGATGGGCTGGTTAATCGATCCAGATGATTTCTCAGTCTTTATTTATCAACCTAAACAAGAACCTCATTACTTCGATCTCGACGCTCCAGAAGATTTCTTACCTGTTCCCGCGTTTGCTCATGACTTTCAACTGAGCGTTGGAACATTGTTTAACTGGTTAAAAGGAGAAACACCATAAGGCAATGCCGATTGAGGAAGGCGATTAGGAACGAGAGTGATAGAACCCTGTGAAGTTTTCGCCAATACAGACAAAGTATGTGGACAAACTCGGAGAAGCCATAATCTATAGGAATTACCACACGATCGCTAAGTCGAGAACAAATCCCGGTAGGACATCTTCACCAAAAAGTTGAGAAGGGTTGTCTAACACTTCAACAGGTTGACCCAAACGATAAATCTCAACTCTTCGAGTCTTGCGATTGATTAGCCAGCCAAGCTTTACCCCGTTTTCTAGGTACTCATGAAGTTTAGCTTGAGTTGCTTCGAGTGCGTCTGTTGGTGACATCAATTCGAGAACAAAATCTGGCGCAATGGGAGGAAAAATTTCCTTCTGTTGCGGAGTGAGAGTATCCCAACGATCTTGAGCAATCCAGGCAACATCGGGAGAACGATTTGCACCATTTGGGAGCTTGAAGCAAGTCGAAGAATCAAAGCAAACTCCTAACTTAGCTTGACGATTCCAGATCCCGAATTCTGTCCCAATTTCAAAATTTCGGTTGCCAGTTTCTCCACCTGTTGGAGACATAACTGTGATTTTCCCGTCTGTGTTGCGTTCAAATTTGAGATCAGGATTTGCGCGACACAGTTGATAGAACTGCTCGTCGGTTAAGTCGATAATCGGTTTCAGATCAAGGGTTGATAAAATCATTTGCCCTATTCATTCGATTTACAGGCATTTTAGCTCGGCTTTCTCTACTTCTGTGATTGAGCATAAGCCGCATAAACCGCTTTGACGTTATACCAGTTCAAGAAAATTCGAGCGACTTGTTCAGCTAGCTGGGGTTTGCCTTGTTGAATCAGAGATCGCATTACAGGAGTCAGTGTTTTCTCATTCAACAATCCCCCGATCGACAAAACGCCCCATAAGACGCGATGAATCCAAGTCATCTGAATCATCATCTTCACATCAAAGGTCGGATGCTTTTGATAAAACACAACTCCCATTCGTCCGCGTTGAAATTCCACATCAATTAATCGCGGAATTTGATCCAGCGAAAAAGCAGGATGCCAGTGATATCCAACCGCTTCGGGACATTTGATCAACTTCAACCTTAAATTTTTTAAGCGCACTCCAAGTTCTAAATCTTCCCAACCGTATTGTTTAAATCCGGTATCAAAAAGTCCTG
Source organism: Leptolyngbya boryana PCC 6306 (assembly GCF_000353285.1). Lineage (NCBI taxonomy): Bacteria > Bacillati > Cyanobacteriota > Cyanophyceae > Leptolyngbyales > Leptolyngbyaceae > Leptolyngbya > Leptolyngbya boryana. The sequence goes on along the minus strand of NZ_KB731324.1, from coordinate 5,399,295 downwards.
CTTCAATTAACCAATGACGCGCGATCGCCACATTTCCCGTCGCAAAGTAAGCCGCAGAAAAGTCCGTCAATTTATACGGTTCAGACGTTGGATCATCAAAATTTGCCGTATTGATCACGCGACCATAGGTAAATAGGCGATCATGTCCAAGTTCTTTTTGCCCTTGAATCAGTGTTTCAACATGGGATTGAAGAAACACATCTGTGACTACTAAATCGCTGTCAATAAAGACGATCGTGTCTCCTTTCGCCTGCTCCACTCCATAATTTCTAGCACCCGCTGCACCCCCGTGATTTTGGCAGAACAATCTGACATGAGGAAATTCTGCCGCATGAGACTGCAACCACTCAACTGTGCCGTCGGTTGAACCATCATCGACGACGACAATTTCGTAATCCGCAAAGGTCTGACGTTCCATTGCTCTCAGACACTTTTCTAGAATCGGTTTACGGTTGTACGTGGGAATGACAACACTCAAAAACACAAAGCACTCTCCTCGGTGGCACGTTCTTAGTATCCTCGATCGTGGTTCAAGCCGGAATGTTGCCGGGTCTGAGAAATTCTTAAATAGAAACTCCCCACTCCCCACTCCCCACCCCAGAGAAAAAAAGACTTAAGTCCAGAATTCTACGCAACTCCTGTCATGCGATACAGAATTTTGCCCGCATAATTGTAAACTTGATCGTCTTACATTAGAGAGATGCAAACCATGGGTCGTGCAAAGAAAGTTGTGCTGGCTTATTCCGGAGGAGTCGATACATCCGTTTGTATTCCATACCTCAAGCAAGAATGGGGCGTGGAAGAGGTGATCACGCTAGCAGCAGATTTGGGTCAGGGCGATGAGTTAGAGCCAATTCGAGAGAAAGCCCTGAGTTCGGGGGCTTCGGTTTCTCTCGTCGCAGATGCCAAAGTCAGCTTTATCAAAGATTACGCTTTTCCAGCAATTCAAGCGAATGCCTTGTACGAGAATCGCTATCCCCTTTCGACGGCTTTGGCACGTCCTCTGATTGCAAAATTGTTGGTCGATGCTGCCGCAGAATATGGAGCTGATGCAGTTGCACACGGTTGCACTGGAAAAGGCAATGACCAGGTGCGGTTTGATGTCGCGATCGCAGCGCTCAACCCTGACTTGAAAGTGCTGGCTCCGGCGCGCGAATGGGGCATGAGCCGGGAAGAAACGATCGCATACGGTGAAAAATTCGGCATTCCGTCGCCTGTGAAAAAATCCTCGCCGTACAGTATTGATCGTAATTTACTCGGTCGCAGTATTGAAGCAGGTCCGCTCGAAGATCCTTGGACAGAACCCTTGGAAGAAATCTATGCGATGACGAAAGCGATCGCCGACACGCCCGACGAGCCAGACTACGTTGAAATCGGGTTTGACAAAGGAATTCCCGTAAGCTTAGACGGTCGAGTCTTGAATCCGATTGATCTTGTGACAGAACTCAATGAGCGAGTCGGCAATCACGGAGTCGGTCGGATTGATATGGTCGAAAATCGACTGGTGGGCATCAAATCTCGCGAGATTTATGAAACTCCGGCATTGCTCGTTTTGATTCAAGCGCACCGGGATTTGGAAAGTCTGACGCTGACCGCAGATGTGACTCACTACAAGCGTGGAATTGAAGAGACTTACTCTCAAATGATTTACAACGGCTTGTGGTACAGCCCATTGAAAAGTGCGTTAGATGCCTTTGTGCAGAAGACACAGGAAGTGGTCAGTGGCACCGTGCGCGTGAAATTGTTCAAGGGCAATTCGACGATCGTCGGTCGCAAGTCAGAACTGTCGCTTTACACCCCCGATCTAGCAACCTATGGCGCAGAAGATCAATTCGATCACAAAGCGGCTGAGGGCTTTATCTACGTTTGGGGCTTACCAACTCGCGTCTGGTCACAAATGCACCGCAAGTAAGCTTGCAAATACCTGATTGAGAAAGATTCGGTTCGACTTCACTCAAGATGCTAGGTCACCGAGTTGTGCAGATTGAGCGGAGTCGAAACCGATATAAAACAAGCGAATGGGGGAATAGGGAGAACTCGATTCAGATTGCTCCCCATTTCCCTATTTCCCTATCAAATCTATCTTTTAGCTAGTGTTCGATCTTCTATATCACAACTGGAGACAGAGAGGAAACTCTGATAATTTTCTTAACTTAGAGTTGTGATGAACCCACATTGATCGAGTGATCGGAGCACAACCTATGCTAGCGAATGATGTTCGATTAGAGCGCCTGAGTACTGAGGAACTGAAGCAAGAAATTTTATCGTTAACGAAAGATAGAGATGGCGCTCCTTTGAAAGAAAAGGTGTTGTTTCATAAGGACGTACTCGCCCCCTATTTTGAACAACTTCAGCAACGCAATCCCTACCCTATCGTTGCCGATCAAATTCCGATCGTACTCGGAGTGTGGACACCGATCTGGTCAACGATTCCATTTCATGATGCGTTACCCGGTCGGGAGCATGATAAGTCGTATCAAATCTTTCACGATAATGGCTACTATGCCAACATTGCACGCTACGCACCTGGGCATCGCGTGGGCTGGCTGAATAAGCTTTCTAGTTTTCTCGCAGCCTATGATCTGATGGTGATGCAGAAATTTGAGATTCGCGACGGGCAATGGTTTATTCAAAATGTCGCGATCGATCAAGCAGTCAGACGGCGAATTTTCCCATTGACGATCGAACGAGCAGAAGCCTGGTTTGATGAAGTCTTAGACAAACGCATCGAAGAATTCAACACAAAAACAGAATTGCCGAAAGAACTGAAGCTAGAAAATCTCGATCGCAATACAGTGAAGAAGTTTGAGAAGACCTATCTGGCGACGCCAAAGTTCGAGCATCTCTATGTCGATCATGACTTGCGGATTGTGAAAACCCAGCGCGAAGCAAAACAAAGACCGTCTTACACAATTGCAATTCGTCGAAAATAGTAGCCCAGGCAATCAAGTCAACTCTGAAAAGGCTCCGCTCAACCCTTAGTGATTCTGGATTTAGGGGTTGAGCGCTTGCTCTGAGGTTGTCGTAGAGGAATTAGAACCCAACTCTTATCACTGGACTGCTTTTACTTTGCTCTCTCAATTCAAACAACTAGATTTCGGGTTTGCACTTCTCGTAGTATCAAACTGCAGAGTCAGTAAAGTTTGCGATCGCAGATTGCAAATGCCACATCTATCCTTTGCTCATTTTGAGCTATAGAAGAATTCTTGCCACTGCAAAGCGCGATCGAAGTTTTGCGGATCTGAATAATTTTGACAAACCAGTAGTTCACCACAATAAATCAGATAGGGAGATAAGAAACAATCTGAGCTTGGGTTTTCCCCATCTCCCCGCTCCGAAAAACGAATGCGCTTGATTACTAGGTTAAAGTTTAGCGGCAGGTTTACCGAGAGCAGAAAAAGCCGCATTCAAATAGAGTCTGGATTGAGTTCAATTAATTCCCGCGTTGCATAAGTTCCGATCGGACTCCAAACCAGGTAAGGCACCAGCAGCAAAGCAGCCTGCACATTGATCAAAGCAACCACCACCATAAGCAGAAGTCCCAAACCAACCCCGACTCCGCCTAAAACTGTCCCGATCGCTAAGCTCTGAAGCCTCAACGTTAAAGGAATATAAGCCACAGTGACAATTTCTAACAGCAAGTACCCAAGCATCAAGAGCCAAGTGTTGAATGTGCCTGGTGATTGCTGCCAGACTAAAATTGCAGATCCTGCGCCGCAAGCAAACACAATTGTCCAAATGATAGGAATTGCTGGCTCGATGACTGCTAACCACTGGGGAAGCTCTAGTCGCCTTACCCACCCTAAATCTTGACGCGGTCGAAACAAAAAACTCCCTAATGAAACGAAGAAGGTAACACCTGCAATAATCATCCAAGATTTCATAGCCATTCTGCTCCTAGCTGTATCCTGCAATATTAGACTGCAAGTCCTTTGAGATTTCTCATACTTGAGAATGGGAATTCCATACTTAGGTAGCAATTTACTTACTTCCAATCTGAGTTCTGGATCAGAAAAGGCATTGCAGATGATTGTTAAAAATTAACTCAGGAACTTGATGGTCACTCTCAAAATTACTAAAGTGAAGTTAAGCATCCTACAGCAATCTTATTCCATTTGTAAAATTCGGAAAGATGGGGAGCAAAATGAATCCTCACTTTCTCTAATTTCACAGATGGTTTAGAATTGCGACATAAGCAATGTTGGAGGAATATAAACGTGCAGAACGCAAACTGCGCTCGATATTGCAGCCGTTGAAGTTGAATCGTAACATTCAATTTAATTCATCTAAATTTACTTAGTTTTTCTAGAGAGGGAGCGCTCTAGCAGCAATGTTAGGTAATTGCTTCATCTCTAATGGGATCGCTTTTCTCTTCATCTACAAAGCGACGGGTTAGATAAGGATTATTAAATCTATGAAACATCGAGAAGGAACTCTTGCCGGATGGCAGGGGATGAATCTTCATTATCAAAGTTGGCATCCTGACGAGCCGAGTCAGGCAGTTGTTACATTAGTGCATGGCTTAGGTGGATATAGCAATGTATTTCAGAATGCAGTGGAGTATTTAGTACCGCAAGGCTATGAAGTCTATGCCTTCGATTTACGAGGGCATGGACGTTCAGCAGGACAACGAGGACATATCAATGCGTGGGCGGAGTTTCGAGAAGACTTACGCCTCTTTTTACGCTTTGTACGATCGCAGCGAACCAGTTGCCCGATGATTCTATGGGGGCATAGTTTGGGCGGTACGATCGTGCTCGATTATGTTCTACGATCGCCCGATGAAATTCAGGGCTTGATTGTCACAGCACCTGCATTGGGAAAAGTAAAAATCTCGCTCGTGAAGTTAGCGCTCGGTCGAATCATGTCGCGGACTGTCCCACGATTTAGCTTACGTTTGGGTCTTCGTCACCTCGGAGCGAGCAATCCAATCGTTGAAGCGTATCTCAACGATCCGCTGCGACATGACTATGCCAGTGCACGACTCGCAACGGAATACTTTTCGACGGTTCGCTGGATTTATCGTCATGCAGCCGAGTTAAACATTCCGCTGCTGATTATGCACGGAAGTAGCGACCACGTGACGCTACCCGAAGGCAGCCGTTTATTCTTCCAGCAAGTTATCTTCCCAGATAAAGAGCATCGGGAATATCCAGGAAACTATCACGATCTGTATATGGATGCCGATTGTGAGCTAGTATTCTCAGATCTCAAAGACTGGTTGAAACGGCACTTGATTGGCGCAAAAACGTGTCAGCCGTTGATTATTGAAGCTTAATTTACCTATGGAGGAGAAGAATTGGATTCTTCTTGCGATCGATGTTTGGAGTTAAGGAACTCACTCAACGTGATCACCCGGCATCTCTGCTCGGACGGACTTTGCCCTCGTTGTTAGAAGAAGCTTGCGCACTACGCCCGAATGCCACTGCATTGAATCAATGGACAGAAGCAGGCTGGCGATCGCTCTCAAATCAAGAATTTCGCACAAAAGCGGAAATCTTAGCATTGGGATTCTTAAATTTGGGATTGGTACATGGCGATCGCGTGGCATTGTTGATGCCAAGCGATGTCAACTTTGCGATCTCTGATATGGGTTGTTTGGTAGCAGGGTTAGTCGATGTGCCGATTGATCTAACCCAAACGCTGGAGACCATTGTTTTAGTGATAGAACAGAGCGGTTCAAAGGCATTGATTGTTGCAAATCTCGATCTACTAGAGCAAGTTTTACCTTATGTAGAGCACGCATCTGATCTGAAGTACATTCTGATCGCAGATGTGCCCGAAGATTGGCGATCGAGCAATCCGCAACTCATCTACTCAATTGAGCAAGTTAGCCAGATTGCCGATTCTGACAGCCAAGTACAGGAGCTTTACCAGAAACTTTCTCCCCAAGATTTGGCAACCCTAGTTTATGTACCCGGAGAGGATGGGCAATGGCTCGGAGCCATGCTAACGCATGAGAATCTCTCAGGAAATGCCTTAGCTGCCTTTGCAAGCTTATCTCGGCTGCATTGGGGTGCAGAGGACATTGTTCTTTCGTTTTTGCCTCTAACTCACGTATTTGCTCGATGTTTGCTCTATGGGCATTTCTACTACGGGCATACGATTTATTTTTCAAGTGCGAACCGGGTGTTTAAGCATCTTAAAGAAGTTCAACCCACGATTCTAGCAACTGTGCCGCTTCTATTGGAGAGACTTTATAGCAAAACAATGGATCAGGCAGAGCGATTAACGTCTAGGCGAGAACGAATCGCACTTGCAGTGACGCTGTGGTTTGCAAAACGGCATAAATTAGGGCATTCCAGAACAGATGCGCTGCTGCAAAAATTCGTGACTCGGTTTGGATTGTCGCAGTGGCGATCGCTGTTTGGCAATCGATTGAAGTATGTGCTTTGTGGTGGGGCTGCTTTGAAGCCGGAATTAGTTGCAGTGTTTGCAGCAGCAGGTCTTGACATCTATCAAGGGTATGGATTGACGCAGGCAAGTGCGATCGTAAGTTGTAATCGCGATCGCGCCAATCGAGCCGGAACTGTTGGGAAACTCATCGAAGGTGTAGAAGTTGCGATCGCGCCGGATCAGGAAATTCTCGTGCGGGGAGCTTATGTGATGCGCGGCTATTATCAGAATGCTGAGGGAACTGAAGCTGCGATCGATGAGCAAGGCTGGCTCCATACTGGGGATTTGGGTGCGCTTACAGCAGATGGTTTTTTGCAGGTGACAGGACAGAAGAAAGCACTGTTTAAGCTAGCAAGTGGAAAATATATCGCACCGCGTCCCATTCAGGCGCGCTTAAAAGCGTCGCCGTTGGTGAAAGATGCGATCGTTGTGGGTGCAGGGCAAAAGGGGTGCGGAGCATTGATTGTTCCAAATCTTGAGGCATTGCGGAATTTGAGGCTAGCAGACGATGATGTGACGTTGCTGAAACATCCTTGTGTGCAGTCGCTCTATCAATTGATCGTCGATGAAGCAAACTGCCATCAGCCTTACTGGGCGGCTGTGAAGCGATTTCGCTTGACAGATGAAGCAGCATTCGGAACTAATCTCACGAAAGAAATTCATCTGTTATACAGTGAAAGTAAGACTCCGCTACAAGACGCTTCAGACTTCGATCTTCAAGAACTAGAATGTCCAGTTCTTCCGGTTGAAGCTTGTCCAACCTTTGCTCAATCTCTTCATCCTCGGTTTACAACCTCCTAGCAGAGAGGACTCTAACAGTTATGTTTAAACCATTTCAAACCGTAGCAGTATTAGGCGCAGGTGTGATGGGAAGCCAAATTGCAGCACATCTAGCAAATGTGGGGCTAACGGTTCACCTCTTAGACATTGCATCTCCGACCGGATCTAAGAATGATTTAGTCGAAAGTGCGTGGAAGAAAGCCCTGAAACTATCGCCACCGATTCTATTTACCGAGAAAGTTGCAAGGCGGATCACGCTTGGTAACTTTGATGAACATCTCGATCGACTTCGCCAAGCGGATTGGATTATCGAAGCAGTCGTTGAGGATTTACAGATTAAGCAACAGTTGATGGAGTGTTTAGAATCGATCATTCAGCCTGAGACGATTGTTTCTACCAACACAAGCGGCATCCCGATTCGTTGGATTGCAAAAGGGCGATCAGAATCATTCCGCAAGCGATTTTTAGGAACGCACTTTTTTAATCCGCCTCGCTATCTCAAACTGCTGGAACTCATTCCAACTCAAGATACAGATGCAGCCGTTCTCGATCGCGTGAAATGGTTTGGCGAGAGGTACTTAGGCAAGGGCATTGTCATTGCTAAAGATACGCCAAATTTCATTGCCAATCGGATTGGCATATTTGTGACTTTGCTGGGAGTCAAAGCTTGGGCTGAACAAGGCTATTCGATCGAGGAAATTGATACCTTGACCGGAACGCTGATCGGAAGACCAAAATCTGCAACGTTTCGGACAGCCGATTTAGTCGGGTTAGATACCTTGATAGCAGTTGCCGACCATCTCTATCAAGCTGTACCTAACGATGAGCATCGCGAGATTTTTCAAATTCCAGATGTGCTGCGAAAAATGGTAGCAAACGGGATGTTGGGTGCAAAAACCAAACAGGGATTTTATAAAAAGCAACAGAGACAGATTTTGTCCATCAATCCGAAAACGTTTGCTTATGAAGCAGCACAGCCTTTGAACTTGGGTGAACTTGATGCGATAGCAGCTTTACCTTTACGCGATCGTATCCGCGCTCTTTATGCAAGTTCTGGACGAGCAGGCGATTTCTTCCGGCAAACGACACTCGAAATGCTGAACTATAGCGCCCACCGAGTTCCCGAAATTGCAGATGATCCGCAGGATATTGATCTAGCAATGCGTTGGGGATTTGGTTGGGATATGGGGCCGTTTGAACTTTGGGATGTCCTTGGGGTTGAAACGGTGTTAGCCGATATGCAAGCAGCAGAAATGTCTGTCCCTGCTTGGGTGAAACAATCTTTCTATCCAAGTGTCACGGCTGAGGAAGAGAAAGCAGTTTGGAAAAATGCTGAAGCTGCGTTGCTAGAGATGGGCGATGGTGTATTGCTGTACGAATTTCGCTCGAAAGGCAATACTTTAAGCAATAAAGTACTTGAAGGATTTGCAGCAGCACTCTCGATTCTAGAGACGAGCGATTACAAAGGATTAGTCATTGGAAACAAGAGCGATCATTTCTCAGGCGGTGCGAACCTTGCAGAAATGGGAATGATTGCACAGTCTGGGGATTGGAACGCGATCGCAACACTCATCTCAAATTTTCAAGAACTCCTCCAACGAATTCACTATTTCCCGAAACCAATTGTCGCAGCCATTCAGGGGCGCGTTTTGGGTGGCGGATGTGAGTTAGTGATGGCTTGTCCGAAAATCGTCGCAGCGGCTGAAACCTACATTGGACTCGTAGAAGTTGGAGTAGGGCTGATTCCGGGTGCAGGTGGGTTGATGCGGATGGCAAGTCGAGCCGCAGAACGAGCCGCAACCGAAACGCCAAGCCATGTTCTACCTTTCTTGAGAACTGCGTTTGAAACGATCGCAATTGCCAGGGTTTCGAGCAGTGCAGTCGAGGCGCAAGCTTTAGGATTTTTGCCTTATGACGCGCGAATTTTGATCAGTGGGGAACACCGATTAGAAGTTGCGAAAGCAGAAGTCTTACATCTCGATCGCATTGGTTATGTTCCCCCGCCTCAGAACAATTCGATCTTCGTATTAGGGCAAGCGGGACGAGCAGCATTAGAACAGATTGCTTATGTCTATGAGCAAGGCGGATTTGCGAGTGCGTACGATCGCTATCTAGCATCTCGGCTGGCATTTGTATTAACAGGTGGAGAACTCACTGCTCCTGCCTTGGTGTCTGAGGATTATCTACTGCAACTCGAACGAGAATCATTTGTGCCGTTGTTAAGACAGGAAAAAACTCAAGCACGAATGATGCACTTGCTCAAAACCAAAAAGCCGCTCCGGAATTGAGGAAAAGACCATGCAAGAAGCTTACATTGTTAGTAGTGTCAGAACCGCGATCGGTAAAGCACCCCGTGGAAAGCTGCGGAATATGCGCTCAGATGATTTAGGTGCGATCGCGCTAAAAACTGCACTCGAAAAAGTTCCCGATCTCGATGTCAATCAAATTGAAGATGTGATTTTCGGCTGTGCGTTTCCCGAAGCAGAGCAAGGTATGAATTTAGGACGGGTGATTGCTGAACGTTCTGGATTGCCTGACTCTGTTGCAGGTGCAACTGTGAATCGATTCTGTGCTTCTGGATTACAAGCGATCGCAATGGCGCATCAAGCCATCATTACTGGACAGGCGGATGTGATGGTTGCGGGGGGTGCGGAATCGATGAGTTTGATTCCGATGGGCGGACATGATATGTTACCCAACCCAACGCTGGTCGCGGAAATGCCGCAGCTCTATTGCACGATGGGAGCAACAGCGGAAACAGTGACGCAACAGTATGACATTTCCCGTGCGGATCAAGATGCCTTCGCTTTGCGATCGCATCAACGAGCGATTCAAGCCATCCAATCGGGGCGATTTAACGATGAGCTAGTTCCCGTTCCCATTCGCGAAACCCTCTACGCTGATGGTAAACCTCAGGTCGTGGAAAGTATTGTCAAAACCGATGAAGGCCCCAGATCAGATACCAATTTAGAAGCGCTCTCGAAGTTACCTGCGGTGTTCCGAGTCGGCGGATCAGTCACAGCAGGAAACTCTTCTCAAATGTCAGATGGTGCAGCAGCAACAATTTTAGTCAGTGAGACAAAGCTAAAAGAGTTCAATCTACAGCCCTTGGCGCGAATGCTAGGATTCGCAGTAGCAGGCGTTCCTCCTGAAATTATGGGCATTGGACCCGTCGTTGCAGTTCCGAAAGTTCTACAGCAAGTGGGACTGCGTTTAGAAGAGATTGGCTTAATTGAACTGAATGAAGCATTCGCCGCGCAATCGTTAGCTGTCATTCGGAAGCTTGGGCTGAATGAGGAAATTGTGAATGTGAATGGTGGTGCGATCGCGTTAGGACATCCTTTGGGATGTACAGGAGCGAGGGTGACAGCAACGCTGCTGCATGAGATGAAACGTCGCGGGATTCGGTATGGATTGGCAACGATGTGTGTGGGTGGAGGAATGGGAGCGGCGGCAGTGTTTGAGAATTTGATGCGTTAAAAGCAGACTTCGAGTTCTGTGTTCAATGAGTTTTTAGGAGAATGAGCGATGTTGCTTCTCTTACAATTGACGATTTTGAGTCTCGTACTGCTGACGTTAGGATTTATCGGTGTGTCGCTCTGGATTTGGCTCATCTACGGCGCGATCGTACTCTTCACGTTGCAATCACCCATCTGGCTCTGGAGCCTATACGCTGCGATCGGGCTAGTTCTAGCAATCCCTCAAATCCGGCGACAAGTGCTTACAAAGCCCATTATGAAGGTCATTCGGGTGCCAAAAATTTCGGAGACTGAGCGAGCAGCCATTAATGCTGGAACAGTGTGGGTCGAAGGGGAATTCTTCTCGGGTGTTCCAGATTTTGAGCGAATGAATCAGGCAGCTTATCCAGAAGTCACACCTGAATTGCAGACCTTTCTAGATGAGCAGGTCGAACAGGTCTGTCGAATGGCAACAGACTGGGAAATTCAGCGTCATAAAGATTTGCCGATCGAAGTATGGCAATATCTCAAGCAAGAACGATTCTTTGGCATGATGATTCCTGTCGAGTATGGCGGCTTGGGCTTCTCGAACTTTGCCTATAGCACTGTTATGGCAAAGCTTGCTTCACGATCGTTTATTCATACTGCAACTGTTGGAGTTACAAACTCTCTTGGCCCCGCTAAGCTTTTGCTCAATTATGGAACTTCAGAACAAAAAGAATACTACCTACCTCGACTCGCAAGCGGTGAGGAGATTCCTTGCTTTGCCTTAACAGAGCCAACTGCTGGATCAGATGCCGCAAGTATCACAGCTAAAGGAATCGTATTTCGAGACGACGATGGCAAACTCATGGTGCGGTTGAATTTCCGCAAACGCTATATTACTTTGGGCGCGATCGCAACTTTAATCGGGCTTGCCTTTAAGCTATACGACCCCGACAATTTACTCGGCAAAGGTGAAGATGTTGGCATTACCTGTATTCTGATTCCCGCGAATACAGAGGGCATGATTCTCGGAAAACGGCATGATCCGATGGGAGTTCCCTTCTACAATTCTCCTGTGGAAGGGCAAGACGTAGTTGTTTCCGTCGATCAAATCATTGGAGGAGTAGAGCAAGCAGGACAAGGCTGGAAGATGCTGATGCAAGCGTTAGCGGCTGGACGAGGCATTAGTTTTCCGGCAAGTTGTACAGGTGTTGCGAAGTTAGTTGCTCGCGTTACAGGAGCTTATGCCAAAGTCAGACAGCAATTTGGCAGTTCGATCGGTCGATTTGAAGGTATTGAAGAACCCCTGGCTCGAATTGGCGGACTCACTTATGTGCTCGATGCGGCTCGAATCTATACTGTTGGTGCAGTCGATGCGGGTGAAAAACCTGCGGTCGTTTCTGCGATCGCAAAATATCAATTCACAGAAACGACTCGAAAACTTGTGAATGATGGCATGGACATTTTGGGCGGTTCAGGTATTTGTCGCGGACCGAGAAATCTACTCGCAAACTTCTACACTGCAATGCCGATTCCGATTACAGTTGAAGGCTCGAACATTCTCACCCGCACGCTGATGATCTTTGGGCAAGGTGTGATGCGCTGCCATCCTTATCTCTATGCAGAAGTAATGGCGATTGAAACTGGAGATGCGATCGCATTCGATCAGGCTTTGTGGAAGCACATTGGATCAATATTCCGAAATACGTTTAGAACACTATTACTGAGCCTATCACGCGGCTATCTTGCATCTGTCCCAGGGAACAAGTCCACGAAGCGCTACTATCAAAAGCTCGCTTGGTCTTCTGCAATGTTCGCATTCCTCACCGATTTCCTATTGATTCGGTTTGGCGGAGCGCTGAAACGACAGGAAAAACTAACAGGAAGACTTGCAGATTGGTTGTCATGGATGTATCTAAGTATTGCAACATTAAGACGATTTGGGGCAGAAGGATACAAGGCAGAGGATTTAATCTTTGTCCAATGGGCGATGAACTATAGCTTTGCTCAAATGCAACAAGCGTTAGAAGGAATTCTCGTCAATCTGCCGATTCCTAGCATTGCTAAATCCATTCTCCTAAGCCTTGTGAGAATCAATCCACTCGGCACGCTCCCAACTGATACACAGGGAAGTCGCGTAGCACAAGCCTTACAGACGACAGGAGAAGAACGAGAGCACTTAACGTCTGGCATCTACCTTCCGAAGCATCCCGATGAAGCCTTGGGACGCTTAGAGCAAGCGCTCAAGCTCTGTGAACAGGCTGAAGCGGTCATGAGCAAGGTTAAGCAAGCAATCCGAGCCGGACAGTTACCTCAAGGAAAGGTAGAAACATCGATTGAGGCAGCATTGAAGACTGAAGTGATCACGAAAGCAGAAGCAGACTTACTTCGAGCAGCAGAATCTGCACGATTCGATGCAATTCAGGTCGATGCCTTCACGCTCCAGGAGTATCAAGGCAATGGGTTACAGGTGCCGCAGTTCTCAACAATCCTTGCTCAGAAAAATGTCACCTGAGTTCCAAATCATAGACGGTTGAAGAGGAACTATCCCAAATTACTCTGACCAATGAGAGATATTCGCTAGGGATCGACAATCCTATCAAAACATCATTACAATAGTACGTAGACAGACATCATCAAACCTCTAACTCAACATGGTTTCTGTATGATGTTTTGTAACTAACGCTGCATTGTTTAATCTGTCAACTTAGCTGTTGTCAGCGATCGCTATCAAACACCCTCATGTTTTTAGATGAGAAGTAACTGGAGTATGGTGCTCTCATAGTATTTCTAATTCAGCGATTTGCTGACAACCAGTCAATTGATGGAGCTACTCGTTTGACTGAAATGAGAAAATCAAATGCTAAATCTATCTAAACTACAAGAATTCATTAAGCCAGAGGCGGATTGTCTGGCTAGTTATGTTTTAGAGATGTTAACCGCGATCGAGGTTGATAAGTTCCGACCATCGTTCGCTCATCTTCCAAAAGATCCCTACTTAGAAGGTAACTATCGATTTAGGCGGCTCTCTCACTTCAAGATTGTAGGAGATCGATTAATCAAGTTACCTCACCGTCGGTTATTCCAGAGCAGGCAATACAATCCATTATTAGGCGACGTAGTTCGAGAGTATTCTGAGCTAGATGATGAGTTAATTCAGCTAGAAGAGTTTCAACGATTGGTTTGGGAGTTTTTCCAGTTTTGCCAACTGTGTTCGACTTCCCAAGAGATTGGAGTGCATCAGATTCGCACCACTGCATCTCCTCACCAATCTGGTAATCCTGCACCAGAGGGAATCCATCGAGATGGGGTCGATGTGGTTGGCATTTTCTCAGTCGATCGCAACAAAATCGAGGGGGGTGAAACTCATCTTTATCAATCAAAAGACGACAAGCTTCCAGCATTTACCAAAGTCTTAAATCCAGGAGAACTTCTCGTCTTTAGGGATGCTCAATACTTTCACTACACATCACCAGTCAATGTGCTTACAAATGAACAAGGAACTAGAGATGTGTTTGTTTTAACCTGCCCAGGGCTATTCCCGCCTAATGAGAATTGAGTTTGGAGCGTCCTATGACTATTTTTGATCTAGACTGGATTCGCGCCCAATTCCCCGCTCTGCGTCAAGAAATGAATGGGCATCCAGTCGCATTTTTGGATGGACCCGGCGGGACTCAAGTTTCGCAGGGAGTAATTGATGCGATCGCGAACTACTTCACTACGTCGAATTCTAATTTGCACGGAGCTTTTGCGACCAGCGTACGAACTGAGGCTCTAGTCGAACAAGCACGACTAGCAGTTTCGGATTTTCTAGGCTGCGATCGTGATGAAGTTGTGTTTGGAGCCAACATGACGACGCTGACGTTTGCAATTAGTCGATCAATTGGTCGAGAATTGCAGCCTGGGGATGAGATTGTTGTGACAACGCTTGATCACGATGCCAATGTCGCGCCTTGGTTAGCACTTCAAGAACGAGGTGTCATTGTTCGCATAGTTGATATTCATGAGAGCGACTGCACTCTGGATATGCTGGATTTAGAACATCAGATCACGGAACGCACAAAGCTAGTCGCGATCAGCTATGCCTCAAACGCAGTTGGTACGATCAACGATGTTAAAAGAGCAGTTCAACTCGCTCATGCTGTAGGAGCATGGGTATTTGTTGATGCAGTTCACTATGCACCTCATGGGTTGATTGATGTTCGATCGCTAGACTGTGATTTCCTCGTTTGCTCTGCCTACAAATTTTTTGGACCGCATGTTGGCATTTTCTACGGCAAACGAGAGCATTTAGCTCGTCTACAGCCTTACAAGCCTCGCCCTGCTCCTGAAGAAGTTCCATTTCGATGGGAAACCGGAACACAAAACTTTGAGGGACTGGCAGGAGTTGTAGCCACGATCGAGTATTTAGCTGAGTTAGGGAGACACGTTTCACCGATCGTTACCAATCGGCGGAGTGCCCTTGCTGCTGCAATGCAAGCAATTCAGAACCATGAGCGATCGCTGTCTGAATATTTGATTCCTCATTTGCTCGAAATTCCTGGAGTGACGCTCTACGGCATCACGGAGCGATCGCAATTGAACTGGCGTACGCCGACATTCGGACTTCGTATTGCTGGCTATTCTCCTGCTGAAATTGCAAAAATATTAGGCGATCGCGGTATTTTTGCCTGGAATGGAAACTTCTATGCTCTGAATCTCACTCAACGGCTCGGAATTGAGAAAAGCGGAGGACTGGTGCGAATTGGCTGCACTCACTACAACACGATAGAAGAAATTCAGCGCTTGCTGCATACGCTGCATGATGTCGCTCAGCCGAGTGTCGTAGCGTGAGCAGATACAGCTTGATTTGTAAGGTCTTGCAAGTTGGGGGAATAGGGGACATATCCTTTACTCCCCCTTTTACGAACATTTAGGATGACTAGAGACGCTAAAAGCCTTGAATGCAGAGAGTTACAATTTCATGACTGCTGCGCGCATTCGGTCGATCGCGACTTGAAGATTTTCTAACGAATTCGCATAAGAAATTCTGAGATAGCCATCGCCAAATTTGCCAAAGGCTGTGCCTGCTAGGAGTGAAACGCCTGCTTCATTGAGAAAGTAATCTGCTAGTTCATTGCACGACAAAGGTAAATCTTTCACATTTGGAAAGACATAGAATGCACCCGCAGGCTTGAGGCAATGAATTCCTTCGATCGCGTTTAAACCATCAACGATCGTATCTCGTCGGTGCTTGAACTCAGCGACCATTTGATTGACAAAATCTTGTGAGCCTCGCAGCGCTTCGATGCCAGCCATCTGAGTAAAGGCGCAAGTACAAGAGTTGCAATTAATCATCAGACGAACGATTCCCTCAACAAGATGTTTAGGAATCACACCATAGCCAAGCCGCCATCCTGTCATTGCATAAGTTTTAGAATAACCATCGAGTAGAATAGTACGAGCTTTCATCCCAGGAAATTGAATCAGGCTAATATGTTTACCTTCATAAAGAATTCGAGAATAGATTTCATCAGAGAGAACATAAAAATTATGTCGATCGGCAAGTTCTGCGATCGCTGCTAAATCTTCAGCTTGCAATAATCCTCCTGTAGGATTTTGAGGAGAATTGAGAATGAGTAAGCGAGTTCGAGCAGAGATTGCATTGATCAAATCATCTAAATGAAAGCGAAATCCGACTTCTTCGCGAAGTGGTAAAGGAATGCCTTGAGCACCCACAAAATTGATCACCGATTGGTAAATCGGAAAGCCTGGATCTGGGTAAATTACCTCATCGCCTTCATTGACTAACGCCATGAGCGTAAAGAAGATAATCGGCTTAGCTCCAGGCGTAACCACAACTTCGTCTGGATGAATTTCAACATTTCTGGTGGTTGAAATATGTTCAGCGATCGCTTCTCGCAATGCGAGCAATCCCGCTGCCGGAGTATAGCCCGTATAGCCATCTTTCATCGCCCGGAATGCTGCTTCACAAATCGGAAATGGCGTAGGGAAGTCGGGTTGCCCAATTTCTAGATGAATAATCGATCGTCCTTGAGCTTCTAGCCGTTGTGCTTTGGCAAAAACATCAAAAGCAGATTCTGTTCCTAATCGACTCATGCGTTCTGCAAGTTCCATGCGGTACACCTCTTTGAATGAATTGTGTTGAATTGATCGCGCAGAACTCGCCGCATGACTTTATTCGATGAAGTGCGAGGCAAAGCTTCTACAATCACCAAGTCACAAATTTTGAATAACGGATTGAGGCGTTGAGCGATCGCGATTTGTAACACTGCTTTGAGTTCTGCTTGTGTTTTCTGTAGGTTCGGCTCAACAACGGCATACACAACAAGCTGGCTCGGTCCACCTTCAGAAGAGACGATGCCTTGGCTATGGTACGGAGTGCTAATCGCTGCGGTTTCACGAATGCCTACAACCGTGTTTAGCACTTGTTCAATCTCTGCTGAACTGATTTTAATTCCACCCAAATTCATGGTGTCGTCCGCCCGACCGCCCATCTGATAGTAACCATTCGGCAATCGCTTCAGATAATCCCCATGCCGACGCAAAGACGATTGATCAAGTCCGTCAGCAAAATAGATCTGATGATGGTCTTTATTCAACAACTCTGTAGACAGCCCGATCGAAGGTGGAATGATAAAAGCTTCTCCTTCATCTGCGGAATGACCATCAGCATCTAGAATTGTAAAATCTAAGCCTAGCGCAGGTGTTGTAAAAGTTGCTGGAATACAAGGCTGAACAAGAGTGCCCGTGATGTAAGCTCCGCCAATTTCTGTCCCACCACAGTATTCAATCACTGGCTTGTTGCTCGCAAGAGACATTAAATACTGCATATCTTGAGAATTCGAGCATTCGCCTGTCGAACTAAAAGCTTTAATCGCGCTCCAATTCAATTCCTGCATACAATTCGTCGTTTTCCAAACTCGGACTAAACTCGGTACAACACCCAAGATAGTAACCTGAGCAGCTTGGATAAATTGACCATATTCTCGCGTCGTCGGTGCGCCATCATAAAGCGCGATCGTAGCTCGGTTCATCAAGCTTGCAAAGATCAGCCAAGGTCCCATCATCCAGCCTACATTGGTTGACCAAGCAACGACATCGCTCGGATGGATATCTTGGTGCAAATGCCCATCAACTGTACATTTGATCGGTGTTGTTTGTGTCCAGGGAATGGCTTTAGGCTCTCCGGTTGTGCCAGAAGAAAACAGGATATTAATATGGGCTGTGGGAGACATAGGAACCGCATCAAAGATCTCATTCGGACTGAGAAAATCACTCCAAGTTAAGTCGCAAGATCGCAATTCAACCGTTGAAGCTGAGTGTTGAGAAAGTACGATCGCTTTTGGAGCATTCGCTTCAATAACCTTGCTATAAAGCGGTAACTGCTTTCCACCCCGACAAATGAAGTCCTGAGTAAAAATTGCTTTAGTGTTCGCGATATGTAATCGAGTCGCAATTTCAACTGCTGCAAAACTATCCGCGATCGACACAACAACACAACCCGCTTTGATAATTCCTAAGTAAATTGCGACAGATTCAGCCGTCATCGGCATCGCGATCGCAATTGCATCACCAGGCTGAAATCCTAATTCGACTAAGCTATTTGCAACCCGATTCGTAAGTGACTGTAATTGCTTGTAAGTCCAAGTGTGCAGCGAACCGCCTTCTGATTGAAACACGATCGCGGTTTTATCTTCACTAGCTTGAAAACAGCTTTCAACAATATTTAATCGAGCATTCACAAGCCATTGCGAAAACTCTACACCCTGTGATAAATCAACAATCTGCGTATACGGCTCCTGAAAACGAATTCCAAGCCGTTGAATCATCACATCCCAGAAAGCTGCACGATCGCGAATTGACCAAGAATGCAGATCTGCATAGGTGTGAATCTTCAAATCCTGCATCAGTGCTGCAATATTCGTTGCCTGAATTTGTTCGATTGATGGAACCCAGACAGGAGAGAGTTCTTGGTGCATGGTTGCTTCCTCTCAATGAGTGCGATCGTGCTCTAACCCATTCCAAAAAACAGCGATCGCATCTAGAATTTGTTGTCCTCCCTGAATGAATTTAGTGCGATCGAACTCTGGCTTGAAGTACACGGCTTCGAGTTCCTCTAACGTATGTTCTGCATGTTGAGCTTCCACACGATTATGCCAAGTAAAGAATGCTAAATGCAGAGAGGGATGCCGAGTTTGCTTGATGCGCGTCAACCCATCTTCTAGCTCTTGCCAGAACCCTGCTGCTGCCCAATTTTCAACTGCAAAGCTAGCACCTTCCGCTACATTCGGATCATCACTGCCATAGAGCCGTTGCAATTCATCACAGAAATGTAGTGTGGCAGGACTACCGTGCTTACGTTGCCCAATCTCCTCATAGTGCAAGCCAATTCCTTCTGCAACCGTTGCTAACCATTCAAAATGAGCAGCCCGAAAGCGACAGATTCCACCATCAACCGTTCCTTCTGTGCTGACCACTTCAGGATCACCTTCTCGATCTTTTTCCTCCTCTGTTTTAACGGTTTGAGCATTGTCTGTCCCTTGCAACTTGCGATAAATCACACCTAGCTCATTTAGTAAAACCTCGCGGCTTGCTCGTGATTGTTGAAGCGTTGGAGAGTTAATGACTTTCAACAATGCTGCAATCAGAAATTGATTCGAGAACACAGAGAACTGACGAATAAAATACCGTAATTGCTCATCTGTAGCTTTGCCTGCTTGAAACCAGCGTGTATAAGCGTTATCTGTGATAATCGGATGCCGCAAAAAGTCGCACTCAACTTGTTGAAGAAAGTCCTGAAAGTCATCAACTTGTTGTTGAGTTAATTTCCCCTGATGCAAGCGCTCCTGAATTCGATCGGAGATCGATAAATGTGTCGAGAGAGTAGTGAGAACCGGAGACATAGAGAGAGTGTCCTTCTTGTGAAACAAACCTGGCTATGAAACGAACCTGAGATTGCCCTCAAGCAGCCCAACTGTAGGGATATTGCATATCTTCTAGCTCCACTGCTTGTCGAGTCAGTTTTAGCGGACGAAACGTATCGATCATGACAGCAAGTTCATCCGTGCGCTCTTTACCGATCGAGCCTTCGTACATGCCGGGATGTGGCCCATGCGGAATGCCGTTCGGATGTACTGTCATCGACGATCGCTCAATCCCCTTACGAGACATAAAATTGCCCTCAACGTAGTAGAGCACTTCATCCGAATCGACATTGGAATGATTGTAGGGCGCAGGAATGGCGAGCGGATGGTAGTCAAACAACCGAGGAACAAACGAACAAATGACAAACCCCGGCGCTTCAAAGGTCTGATGTACAGGCGGTGGTTGATGAATTCGCCCAGTCACGGGTTCAAAATCAGCAATGTTAAAAGCATAAGGATAAAGATAGCCATCCCAACCTGTCACATCGAGCGGATGATGATGATAAAGATAGGTCGTAATGCGATCGCGCGCCTTAACTCGCACTTCAAACTCACCCATCTCATCGTGAGGAGCTAAAGTTTCGGGTGGGCGCAAATCTCGTTCACTGTAAGGTGCATGTTCTAGGAATTGCCCATATCGATTCAGATACCGAGCAGGCGGCTCAATATGTCCTTGAGCTTCGATGACTAACATGCGCTGAGCCGTACTACTATCCGGCAGAATTCGCCACATCACTCCAGTTGGAATCACCAAATAATCGCCCGGATGATAGTGCAGTTCACCGTACTGGCTTTCTAGTAAACCACTCCCTTCATGAATAAAGATGACTTCATCCCCATGAGCAAATCGATACCAATACGACATTGGCTCTGTCGGTTGTGCGACTGAAATACAGACCTCTCCATTTGCCATCAGAGGAATGCGAGATGAGATCGCATCTCCTTCACTCAATGCTTTCTGAGTCCGAAAATGACGATGACGCAGTGCCCCAACCTCTTCAAACTCAAGCGCGATCGTTTGCTCCAGAAACACCTTATAAACTTGCGTTGGCGGGTACAAATGATAGAGCAGCGATTGAATACCCGTAAAGCCGCGAATCCCCATCAATTCTTCGTGATAGAGTGAACCATTTGACGCACGAAATTGGGTATGTCGCTTGTGGGGAATTGTACCGAGCCGATAATAGTACGTCATTGCTGGATACCGTGAGTTCTAACTTCTGCCTAGAGATTTCCTCGCAGGGCTTGTTCACGTTCGATCGCCTCAAATAAAGCTTTGAAATTGCCTTCACCAAAGCTTTGAGCACCATGACGCTCAATGATTTCAAAGAACAAAGTCGGACGGTCTTCAACAGGCTGTGTAAATATTTGGAGTAAATAACCCTCCTGATCGCGATCGACTAAAATTCCGAGTTCTGCTAGCCGATCAATCGATTCATTAATCTTGCCAACTCGTGTTTCTAAATCTTCGTAGTAGGAGCGTGGGACATTCAGAAACTCAACGCCTGACTGTTTGAGTTTTGTAACCGTCTCTACAATGTTGTGAGTTGAGTAAGCAATATGCTGCACTCCCGCCCCTTGATGAAATTCCAAATACTCCTGAATCTGCGATTTTCCTTTTCTTAAAGCAGGTTCATTAATCGGGAGTTTAATCTTACCAGAGCCATCTTGCACCACTTTCGACATCAATGCTGAATACTCAGTCGAAATCGCCGCATCATCAAAGCCAACCAACAACTGAAAGCCCATTGTGTCAGCAAAAAACTTCACCCAATGTTCCATTTCACCTTGTTCAACATTGCCAACAATATGATCAATGGTTTGAAGCCCTGCGTCATGATTTGGTAGCGCTGAATGTCGAGCTTGAAACTGGGGTGCAAAAATGCCTCGATAGTTCTGTCGATCGACAAACTTGAGAAGTACATCTCCATAGATGTGAATCGCTGCATAGTGCAGAATTCCTGTTTCGTCTTCTGCAAGAGTTGGCGGTATTGCAGCGATCGCTCCTCGCGTAGTTACATGTTGATAAGCATCCACAACATTCGGCACTTGCACAGCAATCACAGCGACATGATCGCCGTGCTTCAACACACTCTGAGCAATCGGATGATCAGAATTCAGCGCTGTACTGAGAACTAATCGAATTGCGCCTTGCTGCATGACATACGAAGCAACTTTGCGACTCCCTGTTTCTAAGCCCCGATACGCTATGTTTGTGAATTGAAAGAACGTTTCATAAAAACTTGCTGCCTGCCTTGCGTTGCCAACATAAAACTCAAGGTGATCAAAACATAAAATAGAAAATAACTCAGCCATTAGGTTCCTCCTTAGTAGAGGAAAGGTAAATAAAATTAGCCCCTCTCAGCCGAGAAGAATGCATCAAGAGCCTTACTCTTACATACAAGCCCTGTAGAGAAGCAGACAAAACGCCTGAAAGCCCCTTCGCTTCACTTGCCTGTGATTGGAAGTGACAGGCGGAACAATGCAAAGAACTTTAACAGTCAATGAGGTCAAGAACCAGTGACGCCTAAAGTAGCTAGAAAGAATCAAGAAGAAGTTGTGAAAATTTGTGAATCTGATAGATAGCTACCCAACGGGTTTGAAGCGCTGTTTAGGATAGAGTTCCTGAGGCTTCTCAAAATCAGTTACTAGAACCAATCTGAGAAGCCATAATTAGATTATAGATTTAACTTTTCAGAATTGCTAATCACAAGGATAGATTTAAGAGAATGCTGAAGACATACATCAAATCTTCAAGTTGCTGATTAAAGGAGGTATCACCGAGTGTTAACGTCGCTCAAACAACTTCTCACACGGATTGTAGACTATGCCGGACTCTTTCCCCCTGCACAGCTAAGCTTACCTGAAGCAATAAATATTTACGATCGTGCTCACGCTTCTCCACATTGCTGGATGCTCGATCGCTTCGTCTTGCCTGCTGCTCGCCTTCTAGAGTTCATCAAGCTTTTACCTTCTGAGAATGCCGCTTCATCTCAGCCCTACTCATTAAGCGTGATTGTGTCTAGAAACTGGCGATCAGACTTGGAGCAGACATATCAACTCACTAAAACAGAGCCTTCTATTCGTATTAGTGCCTTAGAATTTGCCCCACTCTCACCTATTGAGATGCAGTCGATCAGGCTAGAAATACCGACTGAAGTAGATACTTTTTTTGAAATTCCGTTTAATGTTGATTTAGAACCCTATCTGGATATTCTGCACCAAATCGGAGCAGGCGCAAAGTTGCGAACAGGCGGTATCACGAGCGATGCATTTCCTAATAGTACGCAACTGGGACAACGCATCTTATCCTTAGCAAATGCTAGAATTCCCTTCAAGGTAACGGCTGGATTACATCATGCCATACGAGGTCATTGCTTCACTGATGCTTTGAACAGAACTTCTACAACAATGCACGGCTTTTTGAATGTTGCGATCGCTTCAGCTTTTGCCTATCAACAAGCTATCCCACTGAATGAAGTTGTGGCAATCCTTGAGGAGTCGTCGATCGATGCATTCCAACTGAGCGATATCGAAATTGGCTGGCATGAGTTCTCGCTTCCAAGATCAGCGATCGAGTATTCTCGACAGCAATTCTTTCGATCGGTCGGTTCTTGTTCTTTTGAAGAACCAATTCATGACCTTTATAACTTGAAACTTTTATGACCTGCGCGATTGATTTTACTCACGATCCAAATTTGCGGAGTTGGGTTCACTCTGCAAATCAAGCCGACACTGATTTCCCAATTCAGAATCTTCCTTTTGGAATATTTCAAGCCCAAAATCGTTCTGAAACACCGCATATTGGTGTTGCGATCGGCGATCAAATTCTCGATCTCATGGCTTGCCAGAAACTTGGGCGACTTGAGGAACTACCAGAAGCTCTGCAAGCTGCCTGCTGTGCTTCGACCTTAAACTCATTGATGGCGATGGGGAAGCCAGCCTCGTTACGCCTGCGCCATCATCTCAGCCAATTACTTCGTGTCGGACAAGCTCCCGATAGCAGAATCCTTGTTTCGATGTCAGACGCACAATTGCTTTTGCCTGCCACGATCGGCGATTACACAGATTTCTACGCTTCTATTTTTCACGCAACCAATGTGGGTAAGCTATTTCGCCCCGACAATCCCCTACTGCCGAACTATAAATATGTCCCGATCGCGTATCACGGACGAGCATCATCCATTGTTCCAACTGGCACTTCAATCAAACGTCCCCACGGTCAGCAGAAACCAGCAAATCGCTCAACTCCGACATTTGCCCCGACTCAAATGTTGGACTACGAGCTTGAAGTCGGTTGCTTTGTGGGAAAAGGAAATGACTTAGGAGACACCATCTCGATCGATCAAGCAGAAGACCACTTATTCGGCTTATGCCTCGTAAATGATTGGTCGGCGCGAGACATTCAAGCTTGGGAATACCAGCCCCTTGGTCCTTTTCTGTCTAAAAGCTTTGCCACTACACTCTCTCCCTGGGTTGTGACGATGGAAGCTCTTGCTCCATTTCGAGGCACTGCATTTACAAGGTCAGTCGATGATCCGCCAATTCTGCCTTATCTCATGTCATCTTCTAATCAAAGTACAGGTGGGATTTCCATAAAACTAGAAGTCATGTTGTCTTCTGCAAAAATGCGTCAAGAGAACATCGCCCCCTTGCGTCTAAGTCAGAGCAACTTCCAACATATGTATTGGACAGTGGCACAAATGCTCACCCATCATGCGAGTAATGGCTGCAATCTTCGCCCTGGAGATTTATTTTCTAGCGGAACAATTTCAGGCAATGAAACAGGGACTCAAGGCTGCTTGTTAGAACTCACGCAACGAGGAACACAGCCGATCACGCTTCCAACGGGAGAAGTGCGATCGTTTCTAGTCGAAGGAGATGAAGTTACGCTTCAGGGCTATTGTGAAGAAAAGGGGTACGTCAAGATTGGGATGGGTCAATGTCAGGGCAGGATTGCGCAAACTTAATAGTAAATTAAATCGTTGTCTTCTGCTTTCTAGGAATATTTCGAGCTAAAAACTGCCGCTTCACAATTTCATAAGCTTGTTTGTAAATCTGGAAGTCTGTCGGTTTTTCGATCTCTGGCACACTTCGAGTCACGGTATGAAATGCTTGGACGATCGCATTCAATCCAGCGATCGCATCTTCTTGAGGAATCACGATGTGAACTGAATCTTTACTAAATTTCGTGGCATACTCAAGAGCACTGCGCCTCGCAAGTTTCTCGATTTTATTTTCGTGAACCAGCCGTGCAACTTCAGTCAGATCCACTCCAATAATCCGAGCAATGCGATTTGCTGTGCGTTCATCAGGATTGCTTTCTTTGCGACAAATCCAGCCAAGTCCTGCTCTTGAAATGTTCACATCTCTCGCAAGTTGGCTCATGTTAGTCTGCGGATTTTTTTCGAGATAATTTAAAACTAAAATTCCGAATGCTGAACATTCTTCCAAACGAAGCTTTAATGGGTTCATGACTAAACCATATCGCTTTAAGCGCAGGGGATTTACTTCATACAGTAGGTCGAAGATTTTTCATACTCATCTATCGATTGTTAGACATAAACTGAATCATTAATTGCCTCGTAGAAAAACCCCAAGAGGTAGACTGACTTGCAACCTCAGACGGGTGAAATCAGCTGAGCAACATCTTTACTCTTAAGCAAAAGTAGAGCATTTACTTTAGAAGTTAGGACATGCCCTATGGCACTTCATTAGGAAAGTTGTCCAGATCTCCACCATTCGGAAAGATTTTGCAGACAGATTCTTCACCCAGAGTTTTGTCCGCATGACTTCGATATCCACTTATTACTCAGGAGGATACCGTGAACGTTTTTCAACACAGTCGCAAGGTTCTCGCAACCATTGCGCTCGTTTTCGTTGTGCTATTTACCACTGCATGTAGTGCTGCAACTGCTAAAGCACCTCCAACCAATGTTTCTGCACCCATTACCCGCAGTTATAGCCAGCTTGAACGCGGCAATTCAGGAGTAGGACAAGATTTTGGCAACTGGGTTGTGACGACCAGCAAAGGCTTGATCAAAGATGCCTACGTGCGCGACAACAATAAATTAGGGGTTGTGATTTCTTCACAGGTGCGTCCGACCGAAGTCAAAGATCTGACTCGATCGCTGACGCAAGGATTTCATAAAAACTTTCCCAATCAAGATCTCACGGTCTTAGTTTATGCCCCGGACAAGCAGTTGATTCTGACGGCTCAGTATGATCAACAGTCCAACAAGATTCAATATCAGTCTGCAAGTTAGTAACGTATCTACAGTATTTAGTGATTTGACCAGGAGAAATGATCATGTCGAGTAGTGACGCTTATAAGCGCCAAGTCATGCAAGATTTGGCGGGTGGAAATACCGAGAGCATTGACGAAGAAAGCACTTCACAGAACTATCAAAATTTTGATGATTTTGCTCAACGATCGACAAGAGATGAACGTCATCAGATCTTTAGCCGTTCTTTCAATCCAAATCAGGTGCCCTCAAGCCAGATGGAACCCGAACTGCAAAAAGCGATCGCGCAAATCAAACCCAATGAGCGAGATGATGTGGCGCGAGAATTTTTCAGCCATCTTAAGAAACGCGGCATTCACGATCGCGATTTAGAAAAGCAACTTGGACTATCGACCCATCACCCAAGTCGCATGAGTGCAGATGATGTCAGTAAACTGGCTGCCTTTGTGTATCACAATTACCCGGATATTTTTCATGACGTGTTAGCCGATCAACCTGCATTGGTGAAATTCCTGAGTAATCCGGTTGTCGGTGCTGCCTTTGGTGCGATCGCAGCAAAATGGTTAGGTCATCGGTAAATTCAGAACTGAATCCGTTCTGTTCGAGTTCTGTCCAGTGAGCTAGTAAGTTGCTAGTGCTTCGATTCTTTTGACTCAGGGGATATCTGTGATTGTGTCATTAGTCGGAATGCGCTAGCACTTCTGGTTCGACTGTAGCTCGCTTATGCAGAACGGCATTTTTCAGTCGATCAAGCATCAAGCTCATCGCATTAATCTCCGTCTTTCGCCTTCCAAGCGATCGCTTTACTCGGCTTTGGGGTTGGCAATTTGAGAGAAATCAGTGCAGCAGCAACAACAAACGCGGCTGAAGTCCACAAGCAGCCGATCAAGCCAAAGCTTTGATAGATCAGCCCTGATAAAACGGTTCCTGCCAATCGTCCTCCAGAGTTTGCCATATAGTAAAACCCGACATTCAGGGCGACTTTATCATCATCCGTATACGCTAGAACCAAGTAAGAATGTACGGCTGAATTGAAAGCAAAGACGACACCAAAGATCATTAAGCCACCGACGATCGCAGAGTTTGGATCGACCCCAACAGCAAGCGCGATCGCGATTAAGGCAGGTACGATCGTCAAAGTAACCGTCCAAAATCGAATCGTACTCGTCGAGGGCGGACGACCCGACCCAAATCGCTGAATTAACGCAGGGGCAGAGGATTGAACAATTCCGTAGCCAATGACCCAGAGCGCCATGAAGCTACCGACTTGGTAGAATGACCAGCCGAGTACTCCACGTAAGAACACAGGTAAGCCAACAACAAACCAAACATCCCGAGAACCAAAGAGAAAAAATCTTGCGGCTGACAAGATATTGATTTCGCGACTCTTAGAAAACAGTTGTGTAAATTTCACCTTGGCTTTGATTTTGCCCATACCTTTCGGCAACATCAATCCAGTGAACATCAAGACAAACAATCCACCTGCCATCCACCACAGCGAATTGACAAAGCCGATCGATGCAAGTAACGCAGCGCCTAGAAAGAATCCGAATCCTTTGAGCGCATTCTTTGATCCAGTGAGAATTGCAACCCATTTGAACAATGAAGACTGTGCATCTTGAGGCACAACCAATCGGATCGCACTCTTAGAACTCATTTTCGTCAGATCTTTTGCAATGCCAGAAAAGGCTTGAGAGACCATCACATATCCAACTGCAAACCATTGCGCCCAGTTACGATCGAGAAATGACAACATCACCAATGCAAAGATCTGCAACCCGATTCCTGCATAGAGCGTCACTTTTAACCCAAGTTGAGAGCCGATCCAACCTCCGAAGAAATTAGTCACAACTCCAAACACTTCATAAAACAGAAAGAGAAATGCAACTTGCAACGGCGAGTAACCAATCTCGTAAAAATAGAGCAGAACTAACAATCTCAATGCGCCATCAGTGATTGTAAATCCCCAATAAGCAAGCGTCACGAGGATGTAGTTTTTTAGGTTGGCATTATGAGCCGTTGTAGATGACATAGGGCAATGATAAAAGGGTTAATTCAAACTCAATGCAACTTTTCGAGCCAGTTCGACCATACGATTCGAGTAGCCCCATTCGTTGTCATACCAAGCCAAAATTTTTACCTGGGTTTCATCGACAACCATTGTGGAGAGGGCATCAATAATCGACGATCGCGGATCATCTTTATAGTCGATCGACACCAACGGACGTTCTTCGTATCCCAAAATGCCGTTTAACGAAGTTTCCGAGGCTGTTTTGAGCAATTGGTTGACTTCTTCAACACTGGTCGATCGCGCGACTTCAAACACGCAATCTGTCAGCGAGGCATTGAGCAAGGGAACTCGCACTGCTAAACCATTCAACTTACCATTGAGTTCCGGATAGATTAGCCCGATCGCGGTTGCTGATCCTGTAGTTGTTGGAATGAGCGATAAGCTTGTGGCTCTCGCACGACGCAAATCTTTATGGGGAGCATCAACGATCGTTTGAGTGTTGGTATTGTCGTGAATCGTTGTAATGATTCCATGCTTGATGCCTAGCCCCTCATGAATCACTTTCACTACAGGCGCAAGGCAATTGGTCGTACAAGATGCGGCAGTTAGGAGGTGATGCTCATCCGACTGATAAAGATGGTCATTGATTCCCATGACAATATTGAGCGCTCCTTGTTTGACGGGAGCCGCGACAATCACCTTTTTCACTCCGCGCTTGAAGTAGGGATCAAGTGTTTCAGGAGTGCGAAACTTACCTGAACATTCCAGCACGATATCAACGCCGTAATCTTCCCAAGGGACTTCACCGGGTTTCGCATATTCGCTGAAGGTCACAGGTTGTCCATCAATGAGAATGCGATCGCTTCCAGCTTCGA
Organism: Leptolyngbya boryana PCC 6306; assembly: GCF_000353285.1. Classification (NCBI taxonomy): domain Bacteria; kingdom Bacillati; phylum Cyanobacteriota; class Cyanophyceae; order Leptolyngbyales; family Leptolyngbyaceae; genus Leptolyngbya; species Leptolyngbya boryana. Next base: position 5,370,618 of record NZ_KB731324.1, on the reverse strand, counting down.
CATCGGGTGCCCATCGCCCATGCACTGAATCAAATTTGAGTAAATGAGCGGCAGTTTCCGCTCCGCCTTTGACTTCGTTGATGTGAACAAATTCAAATTCCGACCAACCCCAAGCAGCACGGAAATCGAGCCGTCCAATCCGACCAAAACCATTGATTCCAACTCGTACAACCATGTGCCTCACCTTAAAGCTACTGCTTCATTTCAACTTAAATTAGAATAACGTTAGAGTTATTCTAATGCAATACTTCAATTCAGAGCTGTTTTAGATAAATCAAATCTAAAAAACTTGTTTTGACTTTCCAGAGTTGTGACGACTTCGCGACGTATCGATCGCAATCTTGCTCAACGCGATTCCTAAAATACAGCTTGTTTACGAAGGAGTTCACTAATCGTCAAATCAGGCTGAGGAACCCCATCAAATACTGTTCCTACCTTGCCTTGATAGAAGTGCAGGTTCGTCAATCGGTAGCCTTCATCCGGTAGTGGAATGTATCCGACCTGGGTGACAAACCGTTTAGCATTGTCGAGGTAGTAGGTTACAAACGCTTGCAGTTCCGGTTTACGCTGTGCAGCAGTAATGTTGACGTAGATAAATAAGGGACGAGAGAACGGGCGATACTGCGCTTTCTCAACCGTTTCGCGTGAGGGTAAAACTGCACCACGACCTTCATAATCAACAGCAAGGGCTTTAAGTTCATTTTGCTTGGCTTCATAGTACGAAAGCCCAAAGTAGCCTAGAGCATTGGGATCTTTTAGGACTCCCGCGACTAACTCATTGTCATTCTCGCTGGCGGTGTAATCTGTCCGGCTCTCATTTGGCTTTCCAGTCGTGACTTCATTGAAATAGTTGAATGTTCCAGACTCTTTGCCTGCACCATATAGTTTGAGTGGTTGGTTTGGATAAGAGGCGCGAACCTGGTTCCAGTTCGTAATTTTGCCTTGAGCAGCAGGTTCCCAAATCTTCTTCAGTTCAGCAACCGTAATATCTTTTGCCCAAGTATTTTGCGGATTAACCACCAGAGTAAGGGCATCAAACGCGATCGGTAGCTCATAGAAACGCACTCCTGTTTTTCCACAAGCCTCGATTTCTTCTTTAAGAATCGGGCGAGAAGCATTGTTGATATCGATTTCACCAGCACAGAATTTTTTGAAGCCGCTGCTTGTGCCAGAGAACTTAACGTCGATCGCACCCGCTTTGTCCCCTTTTTCTTTGCGATACTCTTTCGCAGCGACCTCCGAAACTGGGTAAACTGTGCTCGATCCATCGATTTTAATCCCAGAGTAAGTCGGCACAACTGGGTTTGGCACATCTGCTCTTACAGGAGTAGAAGACTGGGATGGATTAGAGTCAGTTGCCTGATTCGAGGAGGTACACCCAACTAATCCAACCGTCATGACAAATCCAGTCCCTAGCAAAAACTTGAAGAGAGTTGAGGTCTGCATTTTCATAATGAAGCTTATTGATGCTTCAATAATTAACAGCTCAATCATTTCAAATAAATTTGATTTGCTCAAGTGTGCTACAAAACATTCTGCTTAAGAATTGTAAAAAACTTGATGGATTATTCCGAGTCGCGACAGCTTCGAGCGGGTAAGATTGGGCTGAAACGGCGAAATTCAGCGAGGTACTGTTCGAGGACAACGAACTGTGGCAAATTCAAACTGTAATAAATCCAGCGTCCTTCTTGCCGAGACTTGACCAACTGAGCTTCTTTCAATGTTTTAAGATGAAAAGAAAGCTTTGATTGGGTGACGCTTAAAGCTTCACACAGATCACAAACGCAAAGTTCGCGATCGCGCAGCAAATCTAGCACTTGAACACGCAATGGCTCAGAGAGTGCATGAAAGCCCACAATCACTAAATTTGATGAAACCTCGGTCGCTTTAGCCATCAATTTTTCTCAAAATGACGATTAGAGTAGTCTCTCTCAGTTTAGCCTGTAAATTAAAGAAAAAGCGCGCATGTAATACGCATTGTCTCTGGAATTCAAAGAGCGACCTACTTCACTGAACAAATTCATGCAGAATCTATACCTTAACCTGCTAATGTCAATCCTTTATCATGCAGGTGTTGTTCAATTTGCTGCATCTCTTCTCGCGTTGCTCCTGTCACAATGCCATAAATCTCAGTATAAATTTTGCCGTACTTCACTTTTTCTAGTGCTGAGAGGATCAAAAAATCTTTCCGCTCTAGCTCTCGTTTCAACTCCGTCAAGATAGAATCGAGCGTTCCTTCCATGCGGTAACTGCTAGCGTATTTCGCGATCGCTTTATCTAACTTCAAGAGTTCATGGCGCTGAAGACACAAAGGAGTAGACCCGTTAATCCGAAAATTAGCATCGATCGCATAGAGTTGTCCGTCTCTATCTTCCAAGATATCTACACCAATCACCCCAAAATATCCTTGTTTGTGAGCATAGTTCCCTACTGCCTCAATGATTTCAAAGAACTGGCTCAAATCATTGTGATAGTTAATCAAACCACCCAGATAGTCCCCTGTAGAGCTAACCAATTGCTGAGTTACACCAATCAGGGAAATGTTGCCTTGTTGATTGACATAAAATTGAACGCAGTAATTATGCACCTCATGCTGAATGAACTCTGAGACCACAATCGTTTGGAGTAGATTGATCTTGAGATACTTCTTCAGTTCGTGTAAGCAATAGTTCAGATCACTATCATTACGAATGATATAAGTTCCCTCACCTGAAAGACCATGTGAGGTTTTAATCAAATAAGGAAATTGGGCTGGCAGGCTAATTTGATCAAGGCTCGTTTGAGCTAAATGATAGGTTTGATAGTTCGGGCAAGGCACTCCCAACTCGGCAAGGGTTACTTTACTCAGCAAGTAGTAATGGGTGTCTGGGTGAATCGCGTGCTTTTCGGGTCGTAATCGGTCAAACGGAAATAAAGTGATTATGCGATCGTACCGATCACTCTCATTGAGATCATCCAAGTACGTCGAACAATCCATCATCTTTAACTGCTGATCCTGAAAATCAAACTGATCGCGCCAGTACTGAACAAGCAGAGATGGAGGCGGAACAATCACAATCCCAGGTAGCGTATCCCCTAGAACTGCTAGATTTTTCCAAGGTTCCTTCTGACAGATTTTATCAAACGAAGTTTTGGTTGCTTCACTACTCCCATCTTGCAAAAAGTATTGCTGCGTATTTGGATAAGCTGCCCAACTTGCCGTAGCAGGATAGTTCAAAATGAGGGCATCGCGATCGACTTGAATATCCTGAGCAAATAAGTCAGACAGCGAATTGCCTTGAAAAAATGGAAAGGGACTTGGAGAAGACATCACAAAACATTAGACAGGTTTTACAACGATTGAACGAGAGTTTGATCCTTACGGGTAAAAATGGCAGGTTGTACTAAATCCTCGCTCATATAAGCAACTGCCATGTCAGGAGAATTGTGTGCCCAACCGATGCGCCCTTGGCGATCGATTAAAATACATCCAGCTTCTCCCTCGACTCGACTGATTAGCGTGTCGATCGCCCATTGTGCAGCTGCATCAGGATGTTTGTCTTTTAACGCATCGATCGCTGTTTTGGCGAGTACTACTGGAATAATCGACTCACCATCACCCGTTGTCGAGCAGGCTCCCAGTTGATTGTCTGCATACAAGCCACAGCCAACCAATGCAGTATCCCCAACACGCCCTTGAGGTTGCCCTGTTGTTCCACCCGTGGAAGTCCCCGCCACTAGATTTCCATCTGCATCGAGTGCAACACAACCGACCGTATTCGGACGATCCAAAACTTCGATCTCTTCTTTCCACTCCTGGTACTGTTCCTCACTCACCAGGGCTTCTTTCGCACAAATCTCAACAGCATGATTGCGGGCAAAACGTTCTCCACTGCGGGCAACTAGCAATCGCGGTTTCTCCTCCATAATTTTGCGAGCTACTACAATGGGATGACGAACTCCTTGCACTGCGGCAACTGCTCCCCAACCTAACGTTGCTCCTTCCATCATCGCCGCATCAACTTCAACCTCGCCTTCACTGTTTAAAGTTGCGCCAAACCCTGCATTAAACGTTTGGTCAGATTCTAAGACCCGGATTGCTGCCTCAACTGCTCCTGCTGCACTTCCCCCTTGAATGAGGACTGCCCAACCCGCTTCAATTGCTGCTCGACATCCCGCTTGATTCGCTGCCACATCATTCTCTGAAATCGTTTTGGCTCCCCCATGCACGATGATCACAGGTTTCACGATCGTCATACTTCCCCCTAGCCCTAATGCCCGCTATGAGAACGACTGAGCTAGCAAGCTCACTCACCCCTTAGTAAAGCGCCTAGTTCAATGAAACTGAATTTGTTCAGTTTCATTGAACACCAATTAGCATAATAACGATCTGAAAGCGATATCTCTATCTACAGCAACAAAGCAGATTTACACTCTATACCTTTGGGATTCAACCCTAGACCTGTAAACGCGATAACGAGTTCGGCATTCACCCAGGGCAATTGCTGGTTCAAAATGACGATCGCTAAAGATATGTCGAGGTTTATTCTACGGACTGATTACTAATAATTTTAGCCCAATCAGAAGAATTAGCAGCGGACGGGCTGTGGCTCCGTCTTTCCTCCCGAATATTGAGTAATACTAAGCTTGGTAAACAGAGTTGATGAGCAATGTCATGATGGGTATAGAAAGATCCCGGTAGAGGGGCTTGCAGATGCTGAGTCGAGTTCTCAATCGCCATCATGCTCAAGTGGTCGGTCAGGGCGAGCAAATCCTAGTGCTTGCACATGGGTTTGGCAGCGATCAAACCGCATGGCGGCACCAAGTTGAAGCGTTTACACCGTTTTACCGCATTCTGTTGTTTGATCACATTGGTGCAGGTCAATCCGATATGAATGCGTATAGTCCGCGTCGCTATCGGTCTTTGTACAGTTATGCCGAAGATGTGCTTGAACTGTTAGCAGAACTTCAGTTAACAGATGTCATTTTTGTCGGACATTCTGTGAGTGGCATGGTGGGATTGCTGGCTGCGCTGCTTGATCCGGCTCGGTTTCGGCAGTTATTGTTTATCAGTGCCTCTCCTCGGTATCTTAACGATCCGGCAACGAATTACATTGGCGGATTTGAGCAGTCAGATCTCGATGCCTTGTATGCGTCGATGTCAGCCAACTACTATGCCTGGGCTGGAGGTTTTGCACCCTTAGCCATGAGAAACCCAGAGCGCCCGGAGTTAGCAGGCGAGTTTGCAAAAACCCTCTCTGCGATTCGTCCTGATGTAGCACAAGCGGTTGCGCGAGTGATTTTTCAATCGGATCACCGCGCCGATCTTCCTAAGCTCACAGTCCCCACAACTATTCTTCAGTCAAACAATGATATCGCGGTACCGCCACAAGTTGGGCGATACATGGCAGATAAAATTTCTCAGGCTACGCTAATCAATATTGATGCTGAGGGGCATCTTCCTCATCTGAGTGCACCTGCCGTGGTAACTCGAACACTTGCAGAATGTTTTATCGTTTAAATCGCTTCGATTCTGATCCAGTTGCGTTTTGCGCTAATCAACATCCTGATTGGCTACCCACGTTTGCGCCGTTGATTTTCATGCTGATGTTGGCAGAGTTAGGGTTAGGAGCGCTGATACAAGCGCCTCTAGTGTGGCTGGTCGCTCCGGTTTTGTTTGCACTTTGCGTTGTATGTCCGCGATCGCAGTGGATGAGCGGACTCGGTTTTGTCGCTTTGTTAAACCGCGACATTCCCATCCGATCTGCGATCGCATTAGGAATTGTAGGTCTCTTGGGATCTGGAGTGAGAGTCTATCTGTTACGACAAGAATGGCAGCAGGCATCTCAAGCCATGCTGGCATCGCTCATTCAAGATGAAACTGCCCTCACACCAGAACACGCGATTCAGCAGGCATTAACTGCGCTCAAAAAAATTACGGGTGCAACAGGCGCGATCGCGCTCCGCCAGTTAGATGAAGTCACCGCTGAAGCACTAGCTGCATTACCGCATAATATCCTACCGGATCGACTGACAACGCCAATGTTGTTTGCAGAAGCACTCAGCCAAAATCAATGTCTGCACTACTCAGACTATGCTTCGACCCCGCAAGCCTCACCTGCTCTCCTAGCGCAAGGCGTTCGATCAATCGCTGTCTTACCGTTACAGCAGGTTGAGAACGTACAGGGAGCAATTGTGCTCCTGTGGCATCAGCGGATAAATCCCTCTCGATCGCTGCAACAATTTCTCGACTCTTTGCGGGGCGGACTAGGCAATCTGCTTAGGTTTCAAGATCTAACACTGCGCTTTGATCAACTCCAAGCGCGATTTGAAGCCATGTTAGAAACAATTCCTCAAGGCATTGTCTTTATCGATGAAAGCGGCGAACAAGGGTGGATCAATCACACCGCAGCGAAGTATCTGAATCTAGCGCATGGTGCAGTTGAGCCGAGCGCGATCGCGCAAGCAATGGTTGCTCTGCGCCTGAAAGCAGACAATCAAGCTGAAATTGCCGCCCAAGCAGCCGAGCTATTCACACAACCTGGCGCAAAAATTCGAGACTGGCACTGGTTTTTGAGTGATCCGCAGCCAATCGTATTAAGCCTTTCAAGTACACCAACCGATGGGCGAGATGTGCCTGGTCGCCTCTGGGTACTCGACAACATTACCGAGCGCAAGCAGGCAGAACTCGCGATGCAAACCGCGCGCGAACTTGCAGAATCAGCAACCCGTGCGAAAAGCGAATTTTTAGCGAATATGAGCCATGAGATCCGCACCCCGCTCAATGGCATTCTCGGCTACGCGCAGATTTTAGAAAAAGATCGAAGTCTCAACGAATTTCAGAAAAAAGGAGTCGGCATCATTCATCAATGTGGAGAGCATCTGCTGACGCTGATCAACGATTTACTCGATTTATCTAAAATTGAAGCTGAGAAAATGGAGCTTGTCCCTCAGAAGTTTCATTTTCCATCCTTTCTCGAAGCGATCGCGGATATCTGCCAAATTCGCGCCGAACAAAGACAGATCACCTTGATTTATCAACCGCGATTGCCCTTGCCTCAATATGTTTATGCAGATGAAAAACGCTTGCGGCAAATTTTACTTAATATTTTAGGAAATGCGGTCAAATTCACCGAAGTTGGCAGCGTTTTATTTCAAGTAGGGTGCATTGAAAATACAAAAGTTCGCTTTGAGATACAAGATACCGGGATTGGCATTGCGCCAGAGCAGTTAGAAGCGATTTTTTCGCCATTTCAACAGGTGGGAGAATCCGATCGTAAAACGGAAGGCACCGGATTAGGGCTTTCGATTAGCAGTCAACTCCTGAAAATCATGGGTTCGGAGATTCATGTGAACAGTACGCTCGGAAAAGGTAGCACATTCTGGTTTGACTTAGTTTTGCCAGAAGTAGAAGCACGATCGCGGAGTGCCGATCCGAGCACTGCTTCTCCATGTGCCGTAGTTGGCTATGCAGGCAGACCTCGCAGCGTTCTTGTCGTCGATGATCAAGCGGCGAACCGATCAGTTCTCGTTCATCTGCTAGAACCGCTAGGATTTAACGTCATCGAAGCCGAAAACGGTCAAGTCGCACTTCGTGAAGCCCATCAGAACAAACCCGATGCGATCTTGCTCGATCTGGTGATGCCCGTGATGGACGGATTCGAGGCAGTGCGCCAAATTCGGCAATCTCCAGATTTACGAGATACGATCGTCATTGCGACATCTGCTAGTGTTTTTGGATACGATCAGCAAGCCAGTCATGATTCAGGGTGCAATGGCTTTATTGCCAAGCCAATTCGAGAAACCGAACTGCTCGCACAACTCCAAACCCATCTCGATTTAGAGTGGCACTATGAAGCTGAAATTGAGACTTCTAGAGAGCATACTGTCTCTGAAAATGCTTTAGACCCAATTGTTGCTCCACCTCATGCCGAACTCAATACACTCTTCGATCTTGCCCGCATGGGCGATCTCAAAGGAATTCTTGAGCAAGCTACTCATCTAGAGCAACAAAACCCTGAATGGGAACCGTTCGTCGTTCAGCTTCGACGCTTGGCGCAGGGATTTAAGGAACGGCAAATTTTGGAATTAATCAAACGCTATCAGGGGTAGCTATGGAGCCTAAAACATCTGAGCAAGGAATCATATTAGTGGTGGATGACACGCCCACGAACCTGGAAGTGCTGTTTGATTTGCTGGGAAATTCCGGCTTTCGGGTTTTAGTCGCAGAAGACGGCGAAAGCGCGATCGACAAAGCTAACTATGCCCATCCGGATTTGATTTTGCTGGATGTGCTCATGCCGGGAATCGATGGCTTTGAAACCTGCCGCCGTCTCAAAGCTAACGAAGCAACACGCGAGATTCCGATTATTTTTCTCACAGCTCTCACGGATGTCGTAGACAAGGTGCACGGGTTTGACCTGGGCGCGGTTGATTTCATCACCAAACCTTTGCAGTGTGAGGAAGTGATTGCTCGCGTCAAACTGCAACTGCGGCTACAAAACTTAACGAAACAACTTCAGCACCAAATCGAACAAGAACATTTAATCGGAGAAATCGCTCAAGGCATTCGGCGATCGCTCAAGCTCGATGAGATTTTACAATCCACGGTCGATCAAGTACGGCGATTTTTGCACACCGATCGCGTTGTGATTTTTCGCTTTAATTCAGATTTCAGTGGAAAAATTGTCAATGAATCCGTTGATCCTGCCTGGAAATCGGTACTTGCAGTTGAGTTTTATGATCCGTGCTTTAAAGAGCACTATCTTCAGCGCTATCAGCAAGGTCAAACCAGTGCTAAGTCTGATATCTACAATGCAGGCTTAAGTCCTTGTCATATTGAGCTATTAGAGCAAGCCCAAGTTCGAGCCAACTTAGTCGTCCCAATTCTCCAAAACAATCATATCTGGGGACTGCTGATCGCGCATCATTGCTCAGGAACACATGAATGGCAAATGATCGAAACAACGCTCCTCCAGCAATTAGCAACCCAACTGGGAATTGCAATCCAACAGTCGGAACTCTATGAGCGAACACAAAATGAACTGATCGAGCGTCAGCGAGCAGAGCAAATGGTTCGAGAGCAGGCTGCGTTATTAAACGAAGCATCAGACGCTATCTACGCTCGTGACTTTGCCAATCACATTCTGTTTTGGAATCATGCAGCAGAACAGCTCTATGGCTGGTCACAAGCCGAAATCCAGGAAAAGGATGCAACTGAACTGCTCCACAATCTTCAGCCTCAAGAGTTTGAAACAGCGCTGAAAGTTGTGTTTGATCAAGGCGCATGGCAAGGAGAACTGCAAAAATTCACCAAGTCAGGCAAGGCGATCACGGTGATGAGCCGCATGACGCTGGTGCGAGACAAAGTGGGGATGCCAAAATCGATTCTGACCGTGGATACCGATATCACCGAGAAAAAACAGCTTGAAGCTCAATTCCTCCGCGCCCAACGATTAGAGAGTATTGGAACTCTAGCAAGCGGTGTTGCCCATGATCTCAACAATATTCTGACCCCTATTTTAGCGACCTCTCAACTGTTGTTGTTGAAGTTTCCCCAGGAAGACGATCGCACTCAGCAACTCCTGAAAATTGCTGAATCCAACGCGAAGCGTGGAGCCGAATTAGTCAAGCAAGTGCTATCGTTTGCGCGTGGGACTGAAGGCAGACGCACAGCAGTCCAGATTTCTCATTTACTTGGAGAAATTAAAGAAATTACAAATCGCACCTTCCCGAAATCGATCTCCATTCGCACAGAACTCCCCCCTTCTAGCCTCAATCTGGTCTATGCCGACCCCACTCAACTGCATCAGATTCTGATGAATCTCTGCGTGAATGCTCGCGATGCTATGCCTGACGGCGGAATTTTGACCCTTTCTGCCAGCAATGTTGTCATTGATGAATCCTATGCCCGGACGCAGCTTGATGCGAAAGCAGGAGACTATGTCATGATTGCTATCTCTGATACGGGCACGGGCATTCCGCCTGAAGTCGTCGATCGCATTTTTGATCCATTCTTCACCACGAAAGAAGTCGGTAAAGGCACAGGTTTAGGGCTTTCGACCGTGCTAGGCATCATTAAAAGCCATGCGGGCTTTATTGAGGTCGATAGCCGAATCGGTCAAGGAACCTGCTTCAAGGTCTATTTGCCCACGTCTAAGAACCAGAGTACATCTTCAACAGCGACGCTAGAGTTACTGCCTGGACACGGTGAACTCATTTTAGTGGTCGATGACGAAACATCGATTCAAGATATCACCAAAACAATGCTAGAAGACCAGAATTATCGAGTGCTTACGGCGAGTGATGGCTTTGAAGCAATCTCACTTTACGTCAAGCACAATCAAGAGATTGCGGTCGTTTTGATGGATTTGATGATGCCGGAAATGGATGGACTTACGGCAATCCGCACCTTAAAAAAAATGAATGCTGAGGTCAAAGTCATTGCGACAAGCGGTTTAGTGCTGGACAATACATTAGCTGATGTTTCCAGTGTGGGTGTTGATGTGCTTCTACCCAAACCTTATACGGCTGAAGCATTGTTAAAGGAGCTGCGCAGGATTCTAGATACACCGACTTGTGCAACTCCGAAGAGATAATCTTGCTTGCGAAACTATCCATGCTCTATGGTGCAATTTAGACGACTTCATCGCTCTCGAGCATCGCTGTGTGACATGTCGAAATATTACAAAATCTCTTGAGAGATAGAGATCCTCACAACTTCCTCAAATTTTAGAACTAATCTCTATCATGTTCTCCCTCAGGCTTCTATCTCATCGAGATCCTGAAAAAAAATGAGATCGATAGCATTAAATTTTAGGAATCCAGAGTGATGTCTATTTGTCCCTGCTGCTCTAATCTGTTACTCCGTCACATTCGTCAAGGTACGCTGTACTGGCTCTGTCGTTCCTGCTGGGCAGAAATGCCAAACTTTGAAGAGGGTCAATTGACAGGTACATCTCACTCGACTTTAAACAAGCAGTTAAAAATGAATTCAACCGACCATTTTCAAGACCTCGCAGCCTAGCTTGTGACTTGAAAAAGCGGTAAGGAGAACTCTATGTTACATGCAATTGATCTGATGAGTTTGAATGCTGCCAAAATTCAAGCAACTGCAACTGTAGCAGAAGCAGTTCAACTGATGAAAGAGCAAGCTTGTCGATCGCTGATTGTCGATCGACAAAATGAGCAAGACAGTTACGGTATCCTCACAGAAACAGACATCTTGTATAAGGGAGTCGCGCTCGGCAAAAATTTAGAGACGACCTTCGTTGCTGAACTCATGACCAAACCTTGTATTGTCATTGATCCAGCCGCAACAGTTGAAGAAGTTGCCCAACTCTTTGCGAAACATCGATTGCTGAGAGCGCCTGTGATCCAAGATCAGCAAGTAGGCATGATTTCTGTGTCTGAGCTTTTGAGACATCATCCTGCAATCTCACAGCCGCATCTAGAAGCAGAATTGCAGCAAGCTCGTCAGCAGGCAAATCAGCTTTGTACAGAGCAAGGAGCGCGATCGCCTGCCTGTATCGCTGCTTGGAAGACTGTCGACGCTTTGCAATCTGAATTGAGCGAACAGCGCATTGATCAACTGCTCAAACACACCTTTGAAGAGTATTGTGAGGAGTTTCCAAAAAGCCCAACATCAGATTTCTACACCAACTTGTGCGGAGGATAGCTCATTGCGATTCTCTAGCTCAACCCCAATCAGGACGCATCATCATGGTAGCCGAACAATTACTCATTCTGATCAAACAAGGCGCTAAGTCTTGGAACGCTTGGAGACAAGCTTATCCTGATTATGTGCCCGATCTTTCTCAAGCTTCACTGCATTCTTTGATCTTGAGAGGTGGAAATCTACAGGGCGTTCACCTCGATCAGGCTCAACTCTGCGAAGCTGACTTAATCAACGCTGATCTTCGTCAGGCAACACTCACAAATGCAAATCTTAGCGATGCTCATCTTTATGGAGCAGACTTTGCCGACAGCGAATTACAAGGCGCGAATCTGCTCAATGCAGACCTCAGTGCGACCAATTTTAACAGTGCGAACCTTGCAGGGGCGAATCTCAGTCACGCAGATCTAAGTGGCGCAGATTTCAGCCAAGCAAACTTAGCAGAAGCAAATTTGAGTCAAGCCGAGTTGCAAGGCACAACGTTTAAGGGTGCATCACTTGCCGGAGGGAACCTCAGCCAAGCGAACATGAAGCATGTAAATTTAGCAGAGACAAACTTACAAGGGGCAAATCTAGGCGAAGCAAATTTGTCAGGGAGCGATTTACGGAGAACGGACTTAACAGGTGCAGATCTAAGCCACACGAATCTAATCGGGGCAAATCTGAGCGGAGCAAATCTCAGTCGAGCTTATCTGATTCATGCAGATTTAAGTCGAGCAAATTTGCAACACGCAAATCTGACCGGGGCAAATTTAGCTCATGTAAAATTGAGTCATGCAAACTTCAGTGATGCAATTTTAACGGATGTAGATTTGACGGGAACTGATCTTGATGCAAACTTTAGCGGAGCAGTGCTTCAAGGTGCAATTGCGATCGATGAAAATCTCGAACGCAAACCTTTAGAATTAAGGCGCAATTATGATGTGCAACGATTAAAAGCTGACGATTTCAGTAGTGAAAACTGATGAGATTGCACTGATTCAGGTCGAATCAGTGCAATCTCGATATAAACTATCCCATCGCGTGGGGTTGTATCTTCCCTATTTTCCAAGCTAGCAATGCTCCTAGCCCAAATACACTCACAACAAACAGAACAAGCCCGCCTAGACCGGGAATCAGGGCAAGAACTGTAACAATCAATAATCCAATCAAAAATTGTTGCACTTGAGGGGGCTGACCACTCTTTACGACGATTTGCCCGACCAAGAGCGAGAGTCCTAATGAGCCAACAAAAGAGGCAAGACTCGCGATTAAAATTACTAACGGAATTAAAGGAATGCCGATGAGCGTAATGGCAAGGAAAATATTCAGCGCAATCACAGCAACAATCGACCCAATCCCCCATAAAGTACTTTGACTTGGATATTGCCGTATCGTTGCTGCTAAGTTTGGCATAAATGCAGGGGCAGCGCGAAGTAAAATCACGCCAACAATCGCAGCAATTATCGCACTCATGATCCGAAAAGCACTTTGTGCTGCATACCTTACCCAGAAAGAATTACGATCGCGATGCATTCCCATGCTGCCATCGTCACCCAATGTGCCTTTTGCGCCTCCAATCGTTGCCCCTTCTTCTTGCACAACTTTACCGCCGATCGCATAAGCATCTCCATCGACTCGTGCCCCTTTCTTGAGTGTGACATTGCCACCAATTGAGATCGCGGTTTGTGTGACGCGCCCATTCGGTTGCACGATCACAGAACCTCCGATCGCATGAGCATTTTCGACGACTTGCTTTTCTTGAACCGTGACATCTCCACCGAATCGAATCAGATTTGTGTTGTTCACATTGATGTCTGTTTGTGCGAGTGCTTGACCCGCAAAGAGCAACACAATCGTAGAGATAAACACCAGAATCCACTGCTTCCAATTCATCGTAATTTTCTCTCAAGGTACAAGAACAGTAGAAGCCCTAGAATTGGCAGATTTGAATGGCTTCTAAATCTGCCAACATCAGACACACTTGAACTTAACCAAACCAATGCGAAGCAGCTTGTCCAGGCATTTCTTCTTGTGGAATATCATGCTCAATTTCTTTCTGATTCTGAGCTAGAACCTCTTGAATCCCTTCTCGAATCACAAATTCTAGACAAGATTTCTGATCGCTACAGTGCGGTGCATAAGTTGGATGAACGATCGCTTCTTCAGTTTCCTCTGTTACAATAAACACATTAGGAACTCGATTCAAAACCCAAGCTACTAATTGCTGTTGCAGATCGGGATGAGCGAATGCCTGCTGATAAGGATGATGAGGATACGATTCTAAGATCCTTTCGATTTCTTGCAGAATCGGGTATTGCGCGACGTTGAGGATAGTTTTCGACATAGGAAATCCCTCGCCTAGAGTCAGGATGTTTTTGCGATGTTTTTGCGAAATGATGCAAACACGCCTGGTGCGATCAGGTTAACAGGATCGCACCTTTAGCTTTTCGCACCTTTCAGAATACGGAACAATGATGAGGAAGTTGTGAGGAACATCATCTGAATCTGATTAGTCTGAATCATCCTCACAACTTCCTCACGATTTTTCTCTATAACCATTCATATAAGGACAGCCTTAGAAACTTTGAACTGTTCTTCTTGTTGAATGCAGGATTTATTGGAGTGAAATTCTATGTCTCATCTCTCTCTCCAACCGTGGCAGGTTTCAGACCAAGACTTTCCACTGCAAGGCAGTCCAACCCAGCAACTTCAATTCATACTCAATTATGCTGTGCTAGCACCCTCTGGGCACAATACTCAACCTTGGAAATTCACGATTCAGCAGGAGACAATCGAGTTATGGGCAGATCTCGATCGTGCTCTGTCTTATGTTGATCCGGAGCATCGAGAACTGATCATTAGTTGTGGTGCAGCATTGTTAAATTTGCGACTAGCATTACATCATTTTGGTTATCAAGGCGACATTCAGATGTTACCCAATTCAGATCAACCCAATCTACTCGCGCAGATTCGTTTAGGAAGTTGGAACCAGGAAACGGCTGAAGAGAAGTCTTTGTTTGAAGCAATTTCCCAACGCCATACGACCCGACGACCCTTTGAGGCCTGGGACATTCCTACAACCGTTTTGCAATGGTTGCAAGTGATCGCAGTTGAAGAAGGCGCATGGTTGCATCTTGTTCAAGGGCAGAAAGCAAAATCCCATCTTCTGAATTTAGTCAATCTTGCTGATCGCTTACAGATGGCAGATCCAGAAATTCGCAAAGAACTCTCAGCTTGGATGCACTCTGGATCTAATCCACGACATGATGGTCTTCCTGCTTATGCTTTAGGTGTGCCGCCAAGATTTGATTTCTTAACAGTTGTGCTTTCTTGGCTGACTCGCTATTTTAATTTAGGCAATCAGATTGCTAAACAGAATGAGCAACTTTTACAGAGTGCCTCTGCGATCGCAGTCTTAGGAACCCATGGCGACACACCAATCGATTGGCTAAATGTAGGACAAGCCCTTCAGAAAATTCTACTGCGTGCCCAAAGTTTGGGCATTGTTGCCTCATTTTTCAATGCCCCGATTCAGATGCCAGAAGTGCGGTCTCAACTTCAAAGTAGCCTGAACCGTGAGGGATACCCTCAAGTTCTACTATGGCTAGGCTATTGTACCAGCACTCAGCCAACCCCACGTCGCAGTAGTCACGAAGTTCAATTTTGATCTTCACAAGATCCTCAAATTCTTGTTCTACTTTCAGTCTAGAGCTAACAAAAGGCTCTCTCCAATCTAAATCTACAAAGGAGGGAAGATTATGCCGCTTATTCGTTGGCAACCAATGCGAGAATTGGATCTTCTTCATCGGCAAATGGATCGGTTGTTTGAAGGGTTAGCAGACCGCGATTTTCCGATCCCGGCGGTGAATGGTGAAATGAAGTGGATGCCCGCGATCGAACTTCAAGAAACGGATACCGAGATTGTTCTCAAAGCCGCAATTCCTGGAATTGAAGCGAAAGATCTCGATGTGCAAGTTAGTCCAGAAGCAGTCATGCTCAAAGGCGAGCATCAACAAGAAACGAAAACTGAAGAAAAAGGTTACTACCGTTCTGAATTCAACTATGGGCAATTTGCTCGCACCGTGCCTCTTCCATCAACGGTGAAGCATGATCAAGTCAAATCAAACTTCAAAGATGGTGTTCTAACCTTAACGCTTCCGAAAGCAGAAGCAGCAAAACCTAAAGTGATGAAAGTAGATTTGACCCAACAAGCATGAAACCAAACCGTAGTCATTTGAAACAGTTTGACTCGTTTGATTGCAAAACTGTAGGAAGCTGTTTTCTCACATTATAATCGCGCTGAAATGGTTGTCTCTCTCTATCATTTCAGCGTTTTCTTTTGTAGTGCTTCTGAAGAATTGTGAGCCATGAACTTACACCTACCAATTTGGACATTAGCTCCTGAGACAGTTTATGAACATGCCAACACAACCGCAGAAGGGCTTTCCGATCAAGAAGCTGCCGAGCGATTAGTGCACTATGGTTACAACGAATTACCTGAGCCTGCTCAACGATCGCTGTGGTTACGCTTTGCCGACCAACTGACTCACTTCATGGCGTTACTGTTGTGGGCGGCAGGCACTCTCGCTTTTGTTTCAGGCACACCCCAACTCGGTTGGGCAATCTGGGCAGTCATTTGGATTAATGCGATCTTTAGCTTCTGGCAGGAGTTTCAAGCGGAGCAAGCTTTATCTGCGCTCAAGAATGTGCTGCCCATGCAGGTCAAAGCCTATCGTAACGGCCGCTTACAAACCCTTCCCGCTCAAGAATTAGTTCCAGGCGATGTGATCGAACTCGAAGAAGGCGATCGCATTTCTGCGGATGCAAGACTGGTTTCGAGCCAGTCTCTTTCTGTGGATGTTTCAGTCCTGACTGGAGAATCGATGCCTGTTCCGCGATCGAGCGATGCAGTCATGAATGAGAAACTACATCCCTCAGATGCGCCGAATCTCGTCTTTGCAGGATCGACCGTTGCCTCTGGACGTGCTAAAGCTGTCGTCTATGCAACTGCCACACATACAGAATTTGGACAAGTCGCACACTTAACTGCAAATATCCAACGTGATGCCAGTACGCTCGAAGTTGAAATTACCCGAGTCGTGCATGTGATTACTGCAATTGCAGTTGGCATGGGAGTTTTACTCTTTGCTTTGACAACCTTGCTTGTGGGTATGGATGTGAAAGAGAGTTTCATCTTTGCGATCGGGATTATTGTTGCATTTATCCCAGAAGGATTGTTGCCAACCGTGAGTTTAGCACTCGCGATCGGGGTTCGACGCATGGCAAGACAGAATGCTCTCGTGCGACGACTCTCGGCAGTAGAAACCTTAAGTGCCACGACAACCATTTGCACCGATAAAACAGGCACTCTGACAAAAAATGAAATGACGGTACGCCAACTCTGGATTCCGGGAGTCGCATTAGAAGTCACGGGAACCGGATATGATCCGACGGGTCAAGTTCAAATCACCGATGATACTCAAATTCCACACGTGAATCGACTGCTCACCGCAAGTGCTCTATGTTGCAACGCACGACTTAATCATCAAGCAGGGTCAAGTCTATGGCAAGCAATCGGTGATCCCACAGAAGTTGCTTTACTGGTTGCCGCACTTAAAAATAAATTGTCGATCGATGAACTCCAGCACCTCGCTCCCCGAGTTCGAGAAGTCCCCTTTGATTCACATCGACGTATGATGAGTGTTGTCGTTTCAGGCAACTCATCCGCGCATTCATTATTCATGCCGGATGCACACTCTCAAACTACATTCTCTCAAACTACATTCCTGGTATTTACAAAAGGTGCACCCCTCGATGTTTTAGCTCATAGTCGATTGATCCTTCAGCAGGGACAGACAAAATCGATGACTGAAGCAGATCGTCTTGAGATTACAAAAGCAAATGATGAGTTCGCAAAACAAGGCTACCGCGTTTTAGGAATTGCCACAAAATCGGTTGATTCGGATCTCATTCAGCAATCTGATGAAGTGTTGGAGCAGAATTTAACGTTTCTCGGATTAGTTGCAATGATAGATCCACCACGTCCTGAAGTGGCAAAAGCAATTGCACAATGTCATGAGGCAGGCATTCACGTCACGATGATTACCGGGGATTATGGATTGACCGCAGAAGCGATCGCGAAACATATCGGACTCGTCAAGCAGCAGGCACGAGTGGTTACAGGAGAGCAACTCAGTCATTTATCCAATACGCAACTGCGGCAAATTCTGGCACGTCAAAACGGCTTAATCTTTGCAAGAGTCATGCCGGAACAGAAATTGCGCTTAGTAGAAGCGTATAAAGCTCTGGGTCATATTGTGGCAGTCACAGGAGATGGTGTGAATGACGCGCCTGCTTTACGGGCTGCCAATATTGGCATCGCAATGGGAATGAGTGGAACAGATGTAGCACGCGAAGCCGCAGATATTGTGCTGATCGATGATAACTTTGCCACGATCGTCAGCGCGATCGAACAAGGTCGCGCGGTTTATCAGAATATTCGCAAGTTCATGACGTATATCTTGGTCTCCAACGTGCCTGAGTTTTTCCCATTTCTGTTCATGGTGTTGTTTAAGATTCCGCCCGCGCTAGTGATTCTGCAAATTCTTGCAATTGATCTAGGAACTGATATGGTTCCGGCGCTGGCGTTAGGAGCAGAAGCACCAGAAGTCGGCACAATGCAGCAACGCCCCCGTCGCAAATCAAAGCGCCTGCTTGATAAAAAATTGCTGATGCGAGCATATTGCTTTTTGGGTCCAATTGAGGGAATTCTCGGTATGGCAGGGTTCTTTTTCGTTTGGTTTAGCCAGGGTTATAACTTTAGCGACTTACAAGCCTTGACTCCGAGTATCTTGTCTCATTCTGCGGATGCAAGAACCATGACCGTCTATAACCAAGCGATGACGATGACTTTAGCTGCGATCGTTGCTGCTCAAGTCGGAAACGTGTTTGCTTGTCGATCCGAACGAGTTTCAATTTTTCGCTTAGGCTTTTTTAGCAATCGCTTGATCTGGTTGGGAATTGCAACTGAATGGATGTTAATTCTGTCGATTATCTATCTCGCCCCACTGCAATCAATCTTTTCCACGATCTCGTTACAACCGATGCAATGGCTAGCACTACTGGTCTGTCCTCCGATTGTTCTGCTTGCAGATGAATGCCGCAAACAGGTGACTCGCGAATGAGTTAATGTCTAATCTTTTGACACTGTATAAAAAATTGGTTTTTTCAGAAAGATCAAATCAGACCGCTCTAAAATCGTTGACTCAAGCGTGAGAAACGCTTGCAATCTTTGGACTCTTCTATCCTAATCTGCGGCAGAAAGACTTACCTTTTGGCGGAAGCGATTTTGCTTGCAAAATGCGAATGTCTCTTTAGACAGATTCACTCAAAAAACGGAGTTTCATTTCGCAGGAAAAAAGACGAATATGCCAGTTAGAAGCTCTGAAACAGCAATGCAAATTCTAACGAGGAACTGGGAAATTGTAATCAGGATGATGAGGTGGATTGCCAGTCTACTGACAGTCGCACATGCTGCTATGCAATAGCACATTTAGCTTAGAGAGTAGTCATCATGAATCAAGCGCCAGATCCCAAAAAACATCGATCGCGTTGGAGCCAGATCAGTACGAATACATTAGTGCGTTTTCTGCTCTTCTTTGCCTCCGGTTGGGCATTAGTTGCTATCTTTCAATATTTTGAGTACGTGATCTTTGTGTTCGCGCTTTCAGGGATTCTAGCGCTCTTGCTCAACTATCCACTGCAATTTTTACAGCGCTTTGTCGGACGCAGACTTGCATTAGGGTTAGTCATTGCACTAAGCCTGATCACGATTATTGCTGCAGTCGTTACGATCGGGCTAACCTTGACCAATCAAGTCCAGCAATTAGCAACGCTACTTCTTCAGACTTTAAATACTTCAAACAATCCATTTGACCAGTTGCAAAGTACATTGGCAGCGCGCAACATTCCGTTCAACCTTGACGTGATCGAAGCCCAAATTCGCGATGTGTTTGTCGTGAGCTTGAACTGGATCGTTAGTTCTCTGCCCGTTCTCTTCCAGAATTATGTCACGTTTATCATTATCTTAGTTGTTGCATTTTTCATGCTGATCGATGGTGCAAAGCTATGGCGACTCGTACTCAAGTTAGTCCCTGCCCAACACCGCAACCGTGTGTCGATCGCAGTCCAAACAAACTTTTTCGGATTTCTTCGCGGGCAGTTGCTCATCTCATTTTTGCTGAGCATTGCTACGTTTCTCGTTTTTGCGCTGTTTCAAATTCCATTTCCGTTTTTGCTTGCGGTCACGATCGGGGTGTTTGACTTAATTCCTGGCATTGGTGCAACGCTCGGCGTGTCTCTTGTCTGTTTAATTATTTTTGTACAAAGTAACTGGCTCATCGCGTTCAAGGTACTACTCATTTGTTTGGTTTTACAACAGTTACAAGATAATCTTCTTTCTCCGCGTGTCATGCAAAGCACCATTCATCTCAGTCCAGTGGTTGTATTTTTTGCGCTCTTGGTTGGAACGAAGATTTCAGGACTACTAGGTCTCTTTTTAGCAGTCCCGATCGCGGGTGTGATTGTTAGTCTATTCAATCTTGAAGAAGCACAAGGAGAGTAGACACGCATTCTTTTATTGTCCGAAAAGGCTCAAAAAACTCTGTACCAGTTGCACCAAAATAGATCAAAAAGTAAATAAAGATAAATTCAATACCATCACAACGCCTATAGATCGATAATTGAAAGAGTGATGGTCAGGAGGAAGCGTTATGAATCGTGATGCGAATCATTTTAGGAATCAGGATAGTCACTCAAACGCGTCGATGCCTATCCATCACTCATCTTCAGCCTATCCATCGCTTAGGAATATTACGATCGAAGATTTTCAACTATCCTCAACAGGTTTAACCGAGGAACAACGTGCTCAAGCACTCGCTCAATTACACGAATACTTATCTATCCAGAAGGCGAATTTCCTCGGATACCAAGTCAATCAGCAGTTGGATTACGAAGATGATCTCAAGCCCTATCTAAACTATCACGTCAATAACGTGGGCGATCCCTTTATCGATGGGAATCTTACGATTCATAGTAAATGGATGGAGCGGGCTGTACTCGATTACTATGCTCGGGTGTGGAATGCTCGCTTACCTCATAATCCCGCCGATGGAGAGTCTTACTGGGGATATGTAGTCAGCATGGGATGCACTGAAGGCAATCTCTATGGGTTATGGAATGCACGCGATTATTTAGCAGGCAAGCTCCTCCTAGAAGAACACACGGCTGAAGAAGAAGCGAGGGTCGCCAGTTTTGGGGGACATCCTCGATCTCTACTTCGCCGCCTCATTTACAAACAGGCATTGCCGCTAGATGGACAGCCTCATGCTTATACCCCTGTTGTGTTTTACTCCGAAGATACTCACTACTCGATTATCAAAGCGGGCATTGTCCTCGGACTTCATACATTTTATCAAATAGGGCAGCACTACTATCCCAACGAGAACCCTCTAGCACCGGGTCAGCCGTGGTCGAAAGAAGTACCATCCACGCAAGGCAGTACAGGACCAGGCTCGATCGATATTCCCTCGCTAGTAAAGCTCGTCGAGTTTTTTGCAGCCAAGGGGTATCCCATCTTAATCTGTTTCAACTATGGCACCACTTTCAAAGGCGCTTATGACGATGTAGAAGCAGCAGGAAAAGCACTGATGCCGATCTTTCAGCGCTATGGACTGCATGAACGCAAAGTTTACTACGACCCGAGCGATCCGAATCAATTTGATCTTCGCACTGGATACTGGTTTCATGTAGATGGTGCTTTAGGAGCAGCATATATGCCCTTTGTGGAGATGGCATACAATGCTGAAAAAATTGCTCAACGCGGACCGAATTTTGATTTCCGATTACCATTTGTGCATTCGATCGCAATGAGTGGACATAAGTGGATCGGGGCACCTTGTCCCTGCGGCATCTATATGACGAAAACAAAATATCAGTTGCGTCCACCGGATAATCCAGAGTATATCGGTTCTCCTGATACCACCTTTGCCGGGTCACGCAATGGTTTATCGGCGATGATTTTATGGGACTACTTGGCGAAAACCTCCTATGAAGGCGAGATAGAAAAAGCCCTGTATACCGAAAAGATGGCGGAATATGCTGTTCAAAAGCTCAAGGAGCTAGAGCAGCACTTGGGTGAATCTTTGTGGGTGGAACGGACACCACTCTCGCTGACGATTCGGTTTAAGCAAGCGAATCCCAATATTATTTTCAAGTACTCGCTATCTAGTGAAACGCTATTTGTGAATGGGCAAAAGCGAGCCTACAATCACATTTTCATCATGGCGCATGTCACGACTCAGCTCATTGACCAACTGATTACAGATCTCAGGCAACCGGGTGCTTTTCCATCTCAACCCACTGTAGCAAAGCCGCCAGAAATTGCTCCCACTCGTCATCCAAAGCACCTCGCCCACTTCCCGCATTTGGGACGCGGTTTCCATTAACAGAGCTAATGGGAAACGTTCGCCTTTATGCTTCAGACAGTACTTTGAAAAGAGCGTAAAACAGTGAGAGGAAACCTTTTTGGCAATTAAAACTGGTATCTGGATTTACTGGCTATTTTGTGCGATCGCGACCGCTTTAGTGATTGCTAGACGAGATCGTGCAAATGGGTTACTGAGTCCGCATTCAGCTTCTGGGCAGGAGAAAAAAGGGTATCACCTCACCTTGCTTTTGGGGTGGATTGTGACGCTCTTAGCATCGGGAACTTATGTTTTATTCACCGTAAAGCGGGACACAGGTCATTATCATTTCGTAGACCTCGCTGTATTTTCCGTGTTGAACGGTATTCTTGAGCAATTCATGTTTATCTTTTGGTTCTTGGTTGGCTGCTACATTGGACGCCAGAAGTTTCAAAATGCACCGATTTGCATCTTTATGTGTGGCTATGCCAGCAATGTTTTATATTCTGGCTTGATTCATTCTCTATTTTGGATTCAGGTACTACCCAAGCATGATCTTTTCATTGCACCAGTTTTTATTTCGGCGTTGATGTCAGCAATTTGGGTATGGTTGCTATGGCGCTATCGTGCAGTAATTTCCATTATTGCCATGCACATTGTGGTTGATTTTCTCAGTATCGGTCATCTTCATTTTTCTTGGTTTGAATCATTTCAACTCTTTAAGTCAGGACTCATCTAATGAAGACGATTTACTGTTGAGCGTGAGTAGAAATATACTGAACGATATCGTTAAGCGTGATGAGTTTTCCATAGTCGGTTTCTGGAGTCTCCACACCAAATTCCTCATTTAGCCCAATCATGAAATTGAGAAAATCATAAGAATCAATTCCGAGCGTTTCTCGAACATCATCATCCTTGCCTAGAGTTTCTGGAGAAGACCCAGGAGCAATCTTTTGCAAGAGTTTGAACATTGTTTCTTGAATTTGAGTTTCAGTGATTGCCATTGTTTCACCCTTTATAAAATCATTGATGAATCTGTATTCTTTACCATTTCTCTACTGATTGAAGATGTGTGTTGACCGCTTGCAAGAATCTTGCACCAATCATGCCATCCGTTGCGCGATGATCCCCTGCTAGCGTTGCAACTAGTACCGGACGAACATCGAGCATTCCTTGTTCTGCCCAAGGCTGTTCAGAGATTTTGCCGAAACCGACCAAAGCAACTTGGGGTGGATAGATCACCCCGTAGACTTTTTCGACACCGATATCTCCCAAGCTTGTTAGTGTCATCGTTGCATCAGACAGTTCTGAGCTACGGAGATGTCCTCCTCGCGTACGCTCAATCAAGTCGCGCATGGTCGCCATCAATTCATCGAGGCTTTTCAGATCCGCATGATGAATCGCAGGCGTAACTAGCCCTCCTTGCCGTAGGGAAATCGCAAAGCCGATATGAATTGCTTCTTGGACTTTAAGCTGATCTTCAATCCAATATCCATTCAATTCTGGAACGTCAGTTAATGCTTTAGCGACTGCTTTGATCAGCAGAACGACAGGTAAGATACGCTCTTTTATCGATCGCTTCTGATTCTCTGCTTCAAGCCATTTCAGTGCATGGCTCATATCGATCCGAGTTTCGAGATAGTAGTGAGGAATCTCGCGATTAGAGCGGGACATGGCAGCCGCGATCGCACGTCGCATTCCTGCCTGAAAATCAGTTGTAGTCGGTTTCGCTTCAGGCGATGGAGGGATAACTTTTTCTTCTGGCTTCGGTGTTGGTTTCAGAGCTTTTGCAGCTTCTTCTACATCAATTTGATGAATCGCACCATCGGCTCCAGTTCCTTTCACCTGAGTTAAGTCCACACCCAGTTCAGTCGCTACCTTGCGAGCTAGCGGCGAAACGCGCAATCGTTCCTCTTTAGCAAGAGTGGGTACTGGAATCGTCGGAGCTTCGATTGTAGGAGGTGGGCTAGGTTGTTCACGATCGGTGACCGCGATCGCTTCTTTTTCCGCACCGTTTTCTAATTTCAATCTCGCCATTGGCGTTCCCACGGGCACTTTAGTATCCGGTTCCAGCAGTAGTTCCTCAACAGTACAGTTTTCAAAGACCTCAATTTCCATGATGCCTTTATCGGTTTCCACATCTGCAATAATGTCACCGTACTTGAGATGATCGCCGGGTTTGGCTCTCCAGGCGACTAAGGTTCCGGTTCTCATATCCGCCCCTAAACTGGGCATACGAAATTCAGCCATGTCGAGTCACCATCCTCCGGACTGTATTGACGATCGTGGCAGATTGAGGCAAAGCAGCTTGTTCTAAATGATTGGCATAGGGCACGGGAACTTCGGCTGAGCAAATCCGTTCTACAGGGGCATCTAAGTCATAGAATGCTTTTTCCATAATGCGAGCGCTAATCTCCGCAGAAATGCTGCCACTGCGCCAACCTTCATCAATAATCACGGCTCGATGCGTTTTCGCGATCGAGGTGAGAAACGTAGCCTCATCAAGTAGACGCAGAACCCGTAAATCAATCACTTCTGCTTCGATTCCTTCTTGAGCTAGGGTTTCTGCGGCTTCGAGTGCTTTGAATAAACTGGCACTGTAGCTAATGAGCGTTACGTCATGCCCAATTCGACGAATACAGGCACGATCGATATCTACTGCTCCCGCATTTGCTGGAAGTTCCCCTTCCATGTTGTAGAGCAACGTATTCTCAAAAATCAGGACGGGATCGGGATCTTCCAGTGCTGTCCAAAGCATTCCACGGGCATCTTCAAGCACTGCTGGAGTCAGAACTTTAATTCCAGGAATGTGAGCATACCATCCTTCTAAACTATGAGAGTGTTGTGCTGCTAGTTGTTTGCCTCCTCCGGTTCCCATGCGAATCACGAGCGGAACATTGAACAAACCGCCGGACATATGCAGATAGGTTGCTGCTGTATTGAGAATTTGATCGGCAGCCAACAAGCTAAAGTTAACCGTCATCACTTCTACGATCGGGCGCATTCCGTTCAGTGCTGCGCCAATTCCGGCTCCGGTAAACCCAGACTCACACAGCGGCGTGTCCATGATCTTGTCGGCACCCAATTCTTTCAACAGTCCTTTCGTCACCCCAAAAGCACCGCCATACTGTCCGACATCTTCGCCCATCAGGAACACGCGATCGTCTTTCAGAATTGCCTCTCGGATTGCGTCTCGCAGTGCTTCTCGATAGGTTGTCTGAATCATCAGCGGTGGATTGTCTGTATGGGTGTCAATTCCATAGTTCATAGTGTCCCCCTAGGCGTTTGGCTCTGAGTAGACAAAGCGATTTAATTCTTCCACAGGTTCCCAAGTTCCCGCTTCCGCAAATGCGATCGCATCTTTGATCTCTTGACGGATCGATTGTTCTATCCTTTCCACATCAGCATCTGTGATCTGTCCTTGTGCTTTTAACTGTTGCGTGAGTGTTGAGATGGGACAGCGTTGTTTCCATTCTTCGACTTCGGCTTTATCTCGGTAGAGTTCTGGGTCAAACATCGAGTGCGCTCGGAAACGATAGGTGACACATTCTAGAAAGAAGGGCTTTCCGTTTTCCCGGACTTCAACCACTGCTTTTTGAGCAGCTTGCTCTACTGCTAGAACATCCATGCCATCCACAACTGCATGACCGATGCCATAGCTTTCTGCTTTCTGAACCAGATTTGTGACTGAGTGAGAATACTTCAGAGCCGTTCCCATTGCATACTGATTATTCTCACAAACGAACAATATCGGGACTTGCCAGAGAGACGCTAAATTCATAGATTCGTGAAACTCTCCTTCAGCAACAGCACCGTCGCCAAAAAAACAGCAGGTGAGCCGTTTTCTGCCCAATTTCTTATCGGCTAAAGCCAGCCCAACCGCTAAGGGTAAACCACCACCTACGATCGCGTTACCTCCATAGAAGCCATGCTCTTTATCAAATAAATGCATCGATCCTCCACGCCCCCGACAACAGCCCTCTTGCTTACCAAACATCTCTGCCATCACTGTATTCATGGGAATTCCGCGTGCTAGGGCTTGACCATGTTCGCGATAGGTTGCCACGATCGCATCATCAGGTTTTAAGACTTGCATAACTCCCACCGCAACGGCTTCTTCGCCGTTGTACAGATGCAAAAAACCGCGAATTTTCATGGCGCTGTAGAGTTCTGCACACTTATCTTCAAAGCGACGAATCCGCAGCATTTGATAAAGAAGATCGTGCAAATGTGCTTGATTGGAATCAACAGCAGTAGGAGATTGTATCGTTGCATGTTTCTTCTTCATCAGTTCGTCTCCAATGTCGATAGATCGCCTTCGGGTAACCCTAATTCACGCGCTTTCAGCAATCGCCGCATAATCTTACCGCTTCGAGTTTTGGGCAATGATTCTTGAAATTCCAATTCTTTTGGAGCTACAGCGGCTCCTAGTTTTTGTCGAGCAAATCCCAAAAGTTCTAGTTTGAGCGCTTCACTAGGTTCTCGCCCTGGTTTGAGGGCAACAAAGGCTTTGACTAGCTCACCAATCATCGGATTAGGTTTACCAATCACGCCCGCTTCCGCTACCGCTGGATGCTCCATCAATGCACTTTCGACCTCAAAGGGACTAACCATGTGTCCCGAAGTTTTGATGATGTCGTCTTCGCGTCCCATAAACCAGAAGTAGCCATCGCGATCGCGCATGGCTAAGTCGCCTGTGATGTACCAATCTCCAACAAAACATTTGCGGTAGCGTTCTTCATCATGCAGATAGCCGCGAAAGATCGAAGGAAAATCGGGTTTTAGAGCTAAGTCTCCATCAATGCCCGGTTGGTCAATTTGTTCGATCGTGCCGTCTTCATGCCGTCGAACGATCGCGGCTTCTACCCCAGGAATAGGACGACCCATCGAACCTGGACGAATCTGCATCGTGGCATAGTTAGCAATCATGATGCCACCTGTTTCGGTTTGCCACCAGTTATCGTGAATCGGTAAGCCTAGCTTCTCCTGACCCCAAACGACTGCTTCGGGATTCAGCGGTTCTCCCACACTATGCACGAGTCGCAGATGGCTCAAATCATATTCGGCTTTCGGGTCAATATCGAGGCGCATCAATCGCCGAATCGCCGTCGGAGCGGTGTACCAGACGGTTACTTTTTGAGTTTCGAGAATGCGATACCAGCGATCGGCATCAAACTCTGCTTCATCAATGATACTCGTCACGCCATGAGTCAGCGGTGCAATGATCCCGTAGGACGTTCCAGTCACCCAACCTGGATCAGCCGTACACCAAAAAATATCATCAGGATGCAAATCGAGCACATATTTTGCCGTCATGTAATGAGCATAAACGGCTTTGTGAACATGAATCGCCCCCTTGGGCATTCCAGTTGTGCCACTCGTGAAGTGCAGCAATGCCATATCTTCTGGTTGAGTGCTTACGATCTCAAACTCAGAAGTAGCCGCTTGCATCAGTTTGGGCAGCGACCAAATTCCGTCTTCTAAATGATCTGCACTATCTGCTAAAAGAATGTGCTGTAATTTCGGCAATCGATCGCGCAATGCCACGACTTTCTGTTGGTAGAGTGCGGTAGTTGTCACTAAGACTTTGGCATCTCCTCGGTTCATGCGTTGATAAATCGGTTCTGGACCAAAAGCAGAGAAAAGTGGACAAATCACACTGCCATTTTTCAATGTACCAAGAGCAGCAATATAGAGAGATGGAATCCGTCCTGTGAGAGCAAAGACGCGATCGCCTTTCCCAACTCCTAGAGTTTTGAGAACATTCGCGAATTGATTGGTTTGTAGAGCGAGATCGCGATAAGTAAAATCTTGAACATCCCAGTTCTTTCTTAGAAAGCGCAGGGCAATGTGATCGGCTCGATCGCTTTTGGCATGACGATCGACTGCAATATCGGCAATATTCAATCCCTCAATGGTTGCTTTGAGTTCAGCGTCGATTTCTGCCCAAGAAAATATACGGCGCGTTTCTTCATAGTTTTGTAAATTAGGTTTGACTCGCCAATTTTTGAATGATTTCTCGATTGGACTCCAGCCCATTGTTTCACCTCACGTGCATGATGAGGAACGATAGTGTCAGGTTACTGGGCAATGATGAGGAACTTGTGAGGATGAGATCGTTAAATTCTTTGAGGAGATTAGATTTTATCTTCGGTTCCTTCTTACGATGAAAGGAGAAAGACTGGATCGTTAGGAAAATTGTCATGAACACAAACAACCCGAACGCCAAGCATTCTTGCACCGACCAGATGAAACACATCCGGAGCTATACAGGCAAACTATCCACAGCTATCCCGGATGTGATGAAGAATTTCTATGCGCTCAGTAAAGCTTCCTCCACTGCTGGTGCTCTGGATTCTAAAACCAAAGAATTGATTGCCTTAGCCATTTCCGTAGCAATTCACTGCGATGACTGTATTGCTTTTCATACTCATTCGACGCTTCAAGCAGGAGCGACAAAAGAAGAAATTCTGGAAATGTTAGGAGTTGCAGTCTTTATGGGTGGAGGTCCCTCATTGATGTATGCAACTCATGTGATGGAAGCTGTTGAAGAATTACAAAAAGAGCCTAGTAGTCAAACCCATTAATTTCACGGAGTGGGGAGACAGGGAGCGGTAACTATGATTTACGATTTCAGCCCTTCACTCTATCCCCCTATCTCCCCATCAAATTTGTCGTGGAACGCTCCCTAAAAATCTCCGCTTCAGATGGACTCTTCAACATAGCTATTCATGAATTTCGCCCTGGGGCATGACTGTTCTGGTCAGTGAAGCTTCACTCGTATCAGTTGCATTCAAGTTTGCGTCCTGTAGATTTGCTTCACACAAATTCGCATCACACAAATCTGCACCATACAAATTTGCACCTCGCAAATCTGCTTTCCAGAGCCTTGCCCCACACATTTTACTTCCCGTCAATTTGGCACTCTGTAAATTTGCCTCAGCAAGGCAAATTCCATGTAACAGCGCATCACTCAAATCAGCTTCCACTAAGGATGCTCCACTTAAATCCGCATCGGTCAAGTTGGTCGCTTTGAGCGTTGCGTTATTCAAATTAGCACCACTCAGAAATGCGCCAAATAAATTAGCACGATCGAGATTGGCTCCACTCAAATCGACTTCATTCAAATTAGCTCCACTCAAAGAGGTATCAGTTAATTTTGCGCCTTTCAGGTGCGATCGTCCCAAATTGATGCCACCCAAAGACAAACCACTGAGATCAGCCTGTTCTAGAACAACATCACTGAAATTACGTTCTCCTGCCGCATAGCGATCGAGGAGTTCCTGAACTGTGATCGAGCGTGAAATCATGTAAGAAGATTCACCAAGGGTCATGATATTGTTCCTACAGTTTATAAATGGCTTCACAATGTTCTAAAGAGAGAAGACCGTTCTGATTTGAGAGTAGAGGATAAGTTTGAGAAAGTTGTGAAGGGACAAAGACAGACTGCTGAATTCTCTCTTTGAAATCCATTAAGTAAATGGGCGTAATTCAATATCAGCTCAGCAAGTTCTCTCGCTACGTTACTCACCCGCCCCGGAATGAATTCGGGGCTAACAGTGCGAAGTCCGCTCTGGGACTAACAGCCTATGAAAACGCCCTCTTCAGTGGGTTTCAACCCACTTCGCACAGTTAGCCCGAACTTCCAGTTCAGGGCGGGACGCCAACTAGAGCGACAATCTTCCAATTCATTTCACCTCCCTACTTAGCAAATTCTAGGTAACTGCTCTCCACTCAGTCGTGTGATCATGCGTTCTACTCCGAGTTTGTTTTTCAAAATCACAGCGGAAGAATTTGATTGAATAACATGCCCCACAATCCGAGGATTATGAGGAGAATGTTGTTCTAGCAGCGCGATCGCGCGCTCAGCATCTTGGGGCGCAACAAAAGCGACAAAGCGTCCTTCGTTTGCCACATATAGCGGATCTAAGCCTAAAATTTCACATGCGCCTTGCACTTCGTCGCGGATAGGAATTGCAGCTTCATCGAGTTGAATCTGCATGGCTGCTCCTTCAGAAAGCTCAATTAAGGCACTAGCTAATCCTCCTCGGGTTAAATCTCGCAAACAATGCACAGAAATTTCTGCATCAAGTAAAGCGAACACTGGATCGATTAAAGCGGCACAGTCACTCTCGATCGCACTCTCGAATCTCAATCCTTCTCGCATTGCCATAATCGCTATGCCATGCCGACCGATATCGCCATTGATGATGACCACATCCCCTACTTGAATTTGTTGTGGCGCAATCTTGCAAGCATGTTCAATGATTCCAATTCCGGCTGTATTGATGAATAATCCATCCCCGCGACCTCGATCGACAACTTTTGTGTCTCCGGTCACGATTTGAACCTTGGCAGTCTGAGCAGCTTGCTGCATTGAGTCTACGATGTCTTGCAATAGAGGCATGGAGAAGCCTTCTTCTAAGATAAATCCAGCACTCAGATAAAGCGGACGTGCGCCACACATTGCTACGTCATTGACGGTTCCATTGACTGCTAATGTCCCGATATTGCCACCCGGAAAACAGAGCGGCTGAACGACATAAGAATCTGTTGTAAATGCGATTTGAGCATGATGGACATCTAAGACTGCACCATCATGGCGACAAGACAGTGCAGTATTTTCAAAGGTCGGAATAAACAATTGCTCAATTAATTGATGCGTAAGTTGTCCTCCTCCGCCATGCGCGAGCAGAATTTGAGAAAACTTTTGCATCGGCATAGGACACGATCGAGAATTAGGACTACTCACGATCTTCTACCTTTTCGATTAATTTTTCTGCCATCTCGATCGCAGTAAGAATCAAAATTTGCTCTTGTTGTCCGCGCCCTTCTTCATCGCTAACCGTGGCATAAATATGCGGATTTGCCAGCATTCCAGACAGAATTTGACTGGCAATTTGCTTCAGTTCAGTGTGATTTTTCATAGCATTCTCCTTGCGTAATAGTAAGCTGCACACGCTCCTTCGGAAGAAACCATAGGTGCGCCCAAAGGATGTTCAGGTGTACAGCGTGTTCCAAAGGCAGCACATTCCTGCGGTTTCCGAATTCCTTGCAAAATCAGACCACTGATACAGTCAGATTGTTCTGACTGAGATGTCTGTGCTGAGACTTGAAATCGAAGACTTGCATCAAATTCGGCATATTGATTTCGGAGTCCTAAGCCGCTTTGAGCGATCGTACCAATTCCTCTCCAGTCACGAGGAACGACAGTAAACACGTCTCGCATCAGTTGTTGTGCAATTTGATTACCTGATCGCTGAACTGCACGAGCATACTGATTTTCGACCCTTGTTTGTCCTGCCTCTAATTGCTGAACACAGAGATAAACACCCTGCAAAATGTCAGCAGGCTCGAATCCAGTCACGACAATCGGAATATGATACTTTTGAGCGATCGGCTCATAGTCTTTGTACCCCATCACTGTACAAACATGCCCTGCGGCTAACAGTCCATCAATATTGTGTTCTGGCGAGGAGAGCAGTAATTCGAGCGCGGGAGGAACTAAGACATGAGCGACTAGCAGTGAAAAATTCTGAATGTTTTGTTGCTTAGCTTGATGAACTGCGATCGCGGTTGCTGGAGCCGTCGTTTCAAAGCCAACCGCAAAAAATACAACTTGTCGATCGGGATTCGCTTGAGCAAGGTTGAGTGCATCCAGCGGCGAATAAACCATTCGCACATCTCCTCCCAAAGCTTTCACCGTGAGTAAATCGTATTGACTCCCTGGAACTCGGAGCATGTCACCAAACGAGCAGAAAATGACATCAGAAAGTGCCGCGATCGCACAAGCTTGATCAATTAATTCAGCAGATGTGACACAAACGGGACATCCTGGACCATGAATCAGCGTGATCGATCGAGGTAGCAGTTGATCAATGCCAAATTTAACAATGGTGTGAGTTTGTCCGCCGCAGATTTCCATGATTGTCCACGGTCGCGTCGTGATGCGATCTATAGCTTGAGTGTAGCGTTGAGCAAGCTCAGCGGTTCGATATTCGTCAATATATTTCATGGCAATTCTGCTGGAGTGTCACGCAGTTGATTTAAGTGTTCAAAAAATTGGGTTGCAACCGCAGTATCGAGTTGATTAATCGCAATACCCGCATGAACAATCACATAGTCTCCAATCTGGACATCTGGCACAAAGGCTAAGTTTACTTCTTTCACAATTCCACCAAAGCTAACTCGACCCGTTCGCAACAATGGATCATCACCCTCAATGCTGAGAATTTTTCCTGGAATCGCTAAACACATACTTAACCGCCACGCTTTAATAGTTGGGATGCAGCAATGATTGCTTGTCCAACAGCAATGCCGCCATCGTTGGGTGGAATATGCCGATGCCAGTAAGGTTGGAAGCCTTCTGCTTGGAGACGGGCAATCGTGCGATCGCTGAAGTACCGATTTTGAAAACATCCTCCAGACAAGACAACGCGCTTTTGCTTCCATTGTCGCGCAAACTGAAGAATGACTTCGACCATTGTGTTATGAAACTTTGCAGAAACCATTGCACCTGATGTTTTTTGTTCGATGTCTGCAATGATTTCCTCAACCATCGTAGACCAATCGAAAATGCCCTGATGAATGACAGACGGATAAAATTCATCCGTTGAGATATGCTCTAACGCGAATTCCAACGCCATTGCTGCTTGTCCTTCAAACGTTGAAATTTGCACTAAGTTAAGTAAAGCTGAGATTGCATCAAAGAGCCGTCCTGCGCTCGAAGTCCAAGGTGTGTTGAGTTCCTTCTGGAGCATGGCTTGTAGAATGTCGCGCTCCTGGGCATTGAATGCTTGAACAGGGGTTAAATCTGTTCGATCGAATGCGGCTTCTCCCCACAGTTCGTAAAGTACTGCGATCGCGGCTCTGCGAGGTTCTCGAATTGCTTTCTCACCTCCCGGTAGTCTAAAAGGTTTGAAGTGTCCTACCCGTTGAAAATCGGTCAGATTCGCTAAGAAAAATTCTCCACCCCAGATTGTCCCATCGAGTCCATAGCCTGTGCCATCCCACGCCACGCCCAACACCGTTTCCTCTAGTCCGTTCTCAGCCATACAGGCAGCAATGTGAGCATGATGATGTTGAACCGGAAAGATTTGACTGGATGGAAATTTCGAGCTTCGGTGCTGAGCGTACTGAGTTGAAAGATAGTCAGGATGGTCATCACAAGCAATGAGATCAGGATGAACCTCATAAAGTTGCTCAAAGGTGTCGATCGCTTGCTTGAAGGCTTTTAGGGTAGCTTGATTTTCCAAATCTCCGATATGTTGACTGACAAAGAGATTGGAATCAATTGTCAGTGCGATCGTATTTTTAAGATGTCCTCCAACCGCTAAACAGGTTGGCACAGGCTTGGAGAGCGCAATAGGTAACGGAGCATACCCCCGCGATCGACGCAGAATCATTTCGCGATCGGCAATCACTCGCACAATCGAATCATCAACAGCACGAACAATGGGACGATTGTGAACTAGAAACGCATCTGCAATTCCTGATAAACGCTGAATCGCTTCCCGCTCATCTATACAAATCGGCTCATTCGATAAGTTGCCACTCGTTGCAACAATTGGAAAATTTAACGCGGATAGTAACAAATGATGCAGCGGCGTGTATGGAAGTAAAACACCAAGGTAAGCATTATTCGGTGCAACCCTTTCAAGAACGCTAATATTTGCTTTACGACGAAGTAGAACGATTGGGGCTTCTGAAGCAGTGAGTAGTTGAGCTTCTAAGTCAGAAAGCTCACAGTCTTTTTGAACTGCTGCTAGCGAAGGATACATGACTGCACAGGGTTTATCAGGTCGATGTTTTCGCTGTCGTAGAGTCGAGATCGCATCTGAATTCCGAGCATCCACCATGAAATGAAATCCACCTAACCCTTTGACTGCAATGATTTGTCCGTTCTGAATCGCTTGGATTGCTGCTTGTAGCGCCGCTTCATCGGATGCTAGTCGTTTGCCGTGATGATCCCACCATTCCAACCGAGGACCACATTCTGGACAAGCAATGGGTTGAGCATGAAATCGACGATCGAGCGGATTTTCGTATTCGGTTCGACAGCGATCGCACATCTGAAACGCATTCATGCTGGTGTTGGGTCGATCGTAGGGCAAAGCATTGATAATACTAAAGCGCGGACCACAATGAGTGCAGTTAATGAATGGGTAGCGATAGCGAGGATTGTTCGGATCAAAGAGTTCTCGGATACAGTCTGAGCAAGTAGCAAGGTCAGGAAGAACAATCGTCGTTTTTTCTCCACTCACACTCGGATAGATTTCAAAATCAGATTCATCCAGTGGAACGAGCGAAGAGGCTTGTAATTGTTGAATCAGGCTATGGACAGGCTTTTCTTGTTCTAGTTTGAGCAGAAAAAGGTCAAGCTGCGATCGCGTTCCTTCTATTTCGATCCAGACTCCCTCTGCTGAGTTTTTAATCCATCCAACCATGCCTAAATTTGTAGCAAGACGATAGACAAATGGGCGAAATCCAACCCCTTGAACTGCACCTCGAATCTGAATTCGCAATCGTTCTAAATCATTTTTATCGTTCATTTTTGAGAAAACTATGAGGAATTAGCTTTGCAATGCTTCGTTGATTTCCATATCTAAGCTTTCTAAAACAACGTCTTGTGCGATCGGATCAGTCAAATCATCTGAGGTTTCGATTTCCAATCGTGCGCCTTCCATCAGTGTATGTCGCGAGGCAATCACAAAATGATAGGTGAAATGTTCAGGTGAGAAATGAGACAAAGCACCCAATCGAACTTTAACAGCAAGTATTTTCGTCGCGTTTTGTTCTTGAGCGATCGCTTCAATCGTTTGAATTAAATGGCTCATCAAACTTGCCTCATGCATGGTTGATCTCCAATTCTGATAACACTTGTTGAATCGCAGTTTCTATAGCTTGCTCGACTGCTTCTGACAGTCCGATCCCAATTGCAAAGTTACTTCCTTCTACCCCATAGAGAATGAGTTTGTTTGGAAGTTGATTCAACGATCGAGCAAGTTCAACCGCTTCTGCTACTCCAAACGCATGAGAGGAATAGTGGAAAAATTGCGATGGAATCGATTGAGTATGAACATCAATGCGATGAATCGTAGCAATTTCAGAACCCGAAGACACAGCATCAAATAGATAAACGGTATCGCTGGTTTGCCACAACTCGATTAATGTTGTTCCCTCGCCCGATGCTTCAATCGTTGAAATCGTTTCTGGAAGCTGATTGCGAAGTTTTCTTAGAATCATTAATCCGACCGCATCATCGTGTCGAAATTCATTTCCCACACCAATCAGCATCGTATTTTGCATTGGGTTAGGCTCGATCGACATCTAACTTCAAGAAATGCGTTGAACAGGAAATACAAGGATCGTAGTTTCGGATCAGCTGTTCACACTGCGATCGTAATTGATCATCTGCTAAATCGATCTGTTGCTCTACAAATTGCCACAGATCATGTTCAATCCTGCCTTGATTTTGCGAAGTCGGTGGTGCAATCTTGGCATCAAGAATATCGCCTTTTTCATCAATCTTGTAGCGATGATAGAGAATTCCGCGGGGCGCTTCTGTACAGCCATGCCCAACTCCTGCTTGAATCTTGTAATCAACTACTGCTCGATCGGGCATTTCATACGTTTCAATTAACCGCAAGGCTTCTTCCACAGCAAATAGTACTTCAATACTGCGAACCACAATACTTTGAAATGGATTGCGACAGATAGGAAGCAGCCCGACTTCACGCGCGATCGCTTGAGCGCGGGGGGTGAGTTGGTCACAATTGAGATTAAATCGTGCGATCGGACCTACGAGATAATCTCCACGCTCTTTGATGATGGCATGTAAAGCAGTGGAATGAGGCTTATGCTGTTCTTCAATGTATTCATAAAACTGATCATTTGAAATATCTAATCCTTTGTTAGAAATGATTCGTCCTTGATTCATTGGATATTCATTCGGATGATGAAGCGCAACGAATTCATAGTCTTGCTCAAACTCAGGAAAGGATAAGGTTGCTGCCCATCGTGCAGTTTCTTCTGCTGTATCACACGCCCATTGCAAATCATCAATCAGCGATCGTAGTTCCTGCCGAGTCGGTAGCTTATAAAATCCACCTACTCGAATGTTAATCGGATGAATTTCTCGCCCACCAATCAAAGCTAGAATTCGATTGCCAATTTTCTTCAGTCTTAAGCCCCGCTGCACAAGCTCCGGATAGTCCTTTGCCATGTGAATGGCACTCTCGTAACCCAGAAAATCCGGCGCGTGCAGCATGAAAATATGCAAACTATGACTTTCGATCCATTCGCCGCAGTAAATCAATCGCCGGAGTGCGCGCAATCCACCTTCGACGTCAATGCCCAAGATATTTTCCATTGCATGAATCGAACTCATCATGTACGCGATCGGACAAATGCCACAAATTCGAGCCGTGATATCAGGAGCTTCGCTGTATTGCCGTCCGCGTAAAAATGCTTCAAAAAATCGAGGAGGTTCAAAGATTTTAAGCTGCACATCTTGCACTTTACGATCGCGGATCTTCACATACATCGCACCCTCACCTTCTACGCGAGCGAGATAATCGACTTTGATCGTTTTACTGCTCATGACGCTCACTCTCTTTGCGAAAGGCTTCTGCATAGGCATTAAACGTGCGATATGCCCGAACCAGATCTGTTTCGTCCACTCCTAACTGCTTCCACCATTGGCTCAATGCAGCCGTATTCGGGCTTTCCATCGGACCGTAACAGCCATAGCACCCTCGATTGTACGCCGGACAAAGCGCATTACATCCCGCCTGCGTCACAGGCCCCATACAAGGCGTTCCGTGGGCAACCATCACACAGACATTTCCGCGACGCTTGCATTCGATACACACGCTGTAAGTAGGAATGACAGGTTTACGATCGCTCAAAAAAGCACTTATCACTTCTAGCAATTGATGCTTGTTAATCGGACAGCCTCGAAGTTCAAAATCAACGAACACATGATCTGCGATCGCAGTCGATTTATTCAGAGTTTCAATGTACTCTGGCTTAGCGTAAACAATCGAAGTAAAGGCTTTGACATCTTTGAAATTTCGGAGCGCTTGAATGCCCCCAGAAGTTGCACAAGCACCAATTGTCACAAGTCGTTTTGAAGCCCGCCTGACTTGATGAATTCGCTCTGCATCGTGAGGAGTGGTGATCGAACCTTCAACTAGCGACAAATCATAAGGACCTTTGACAACTGCACTAGAAGCTTCCATAAAATTGGCAATCTCAATCTCTCCTGCCACAGTTAGCAATTCATCTTCGCAATCGAGCAAGCTCAATTGACACCCATCACAGGACGCAAATTTCCAAACAGCAAGTTTCGGCTTATGTAGCTGTTTCATTACTCTAAAACTCCCGCTGGTCAAACCAGAATTTGATGTGGTCATAGCGAAATACGGGGCCATTTTTACAGATGAAGGTCGGCCCTAGCTGGCAATGTCCGCAGAACCCGATCGCGCATTTCATATTGCGTTCCATCGTGATGTAGATGCTCTCTGGACTCACCCCTCGTTTGAGCAATTCCATCACGGTAAACTGCATCATAATTTCGGGGCCGCAAATCATTGCAACTGTGTTCAGTCGATCAAAAGGCGCACGTCGAATCAAAGCAGTTACGACTCCTACATTGCCTTGCCAACCCGGTTCAGCCCGATCGACCGTGACAAAAACTTCTAAATCAAGACGCGATCGCCACTGCTTCAAATCATGCCGAAATAGAATATCTTGGGGCGTGCGTGTTCCAATCAAAATCACGACTTTGCCATACTTAGCTCGATTCGCCAACACGTAAGCGATCGCAGGACGTAAGGGAGCTAATCCAATCCCTCCAGCAACAAACACCACATCATTGCCTTCTGCGGCTTGCAAATCCCATCCCTTGCCAAATGGACCTCGAATGCCCATCGAATCACCCGGCCGCAATTTACTCAATGCAGTCGTCACATTACCCACGATCCGAGTCGTGTGTAAGAGTTTGTTTGGCTCAGTAGGATTCCCACTAATAGAGATTGCACATTCTCCAGTCCCAAAAGCATAGAGCATGTTGAATTGACCTGGCGCAAAGTAAAACGGTTGATTCCCTTGCGCAGGTTCTAGCTCCATTGTGAAGGTGTCATGGGTTTCTTTCCGCGTTTGCCGTACTCGGTAGATGTGAGGCTGCATCGGTTCTAGGATCATTACGCCCTCCGACTCGGCACATTGTAGAGATCGAGCAATTGGAGGCGAGTCGCTTGTAATGTTTCGAGCATAATCGCTGAGAAGCGTTTCATCAGTTCGTAACCGAGTACCGGATCAGACTCACATTTCCCTCGCAGGCATCGACCATCAAGTGCGATCGCCCGAGTTAGCTCCATCGCCCGAGCATCAAATTGCCAGCGGTAAGGCGGAAATAGCCAAGACCAACCCATAACATCATGTTCCATCAAGGTTTTAATCACGATCGCAGATTGTCCAGGGGTGCTAATCTCGACTGCGACCTTGCCTTGTCGAATCAGATAAAAGCGATCGGCATTTTCCCCTTGTCGGAAAATCAGTTGATTTGCCTCAAACCGAACATTAGACGCACACTCAACCAAGAGTTCAATATACTCAGGCTTCAACCCCTCAAAAAAAGCATGTTCTTTTAACAACGGTGCCAAGTTCGTCATCATTCGTGTTTGACCTCCTGACTGTCTCGAATCGCTTTGACTTCTTCCGTAATGTCAATCCCAACGGGGCACCAAGTAATACATCGTCCACACCCCACACAACCCGACGTGCCAAATTGATCAATCCACGAAGCTAATTTGTGGGTCATCCATTGGCGATAGCGAGATTTTGTACTGACGCGCACACTGCCACCATGCAGGTAAGAAAAATCCATTGTGAAACAGGAATCCCACTGTCGCCAGCGCTCAGCATGATCGCCTGTTAAATCAGTCGTATCTTCGACTGTCGAGCAAAAGCAAGTCGGACAGACCATCGTACAGTTCGCACAGGTGAGACATCGCGAAGCAACGTCATTCCATCGGGGATGTTCTAGATTGTCGTAGAGCAATTCTTTAATGCCCTCAGTTGGCATCGTGCGTCCCATGTGTTGCGCCGTTTCTGCAACAATCTGTTGAGCAATCTCCTGATCATTTGGCGTTGCGATCGTATGAGGCACAGCTTGAAGCATGTCTCGCCCCGCTTCACTACCAATCTCGACAACAAAGTAATGCGTCGGATTGAGTACCTCCGTTAATGCCAAATCAAATCCGCTCGTAGCTTCGGGTCCCGTTTGCATGGACACACAGAAACAGGTTCTCCCTGCCTGTCCACAGTTCACCGCAATCACAAAATTATCGTGGCGACGGGATTGATAGTGCGGATCAACTGCTTCTCCATGCAGAAAGACTTGATCCTGAATCGCGATCGCATGAAGATCACACGATCGCACACCAATAAAAGCGCGCTTTGTTGTGTCTGGCGGGTCTGCACGGATCGTTATCTCTTGCCCTTTACGCTCTGCTTGCCAAAGTCGAACCTGGGGTGCAAACAAATATTTTTTCCACGAATGCGCGCCCACGGCATAGCCAAACAACGCCTGATCCTCGCGTCGCTTGAGGCGATAGGTTCCTCCGGATTGTTCATCAGTCCATCCAATCGGCAAATCCTCAACAGAAGACACTGCATCGTAAACAATTGCTGCTTCCCGAATGGTAGGCGCAATTAGCTCATATCCCAATTGCTGAAGCGCAGCAAAGAGGCTTTGTAAATTCTGTCGTTGGATAACAACGCGATCGCCAAGATTGATTTCATTCATGATACGTTATCCCCTCACTGCAAGTTGACGAACAGTTACGGCAACGTTCACGCTAGTACATCGCCAGTACAGATCAGCAATATTGTCGAAACTCATCCTAGAATCTACTGTTTCCAACTCTCTCCACTGCATAGCAACTTCGCCTTAGTTTACAGAAACGGTAAAAGCATATCGATAGCCTTTATGCTGCGAGAGCATTTCTAAGGTGTAAACTCCAGTGCGTGGAATTTGACCTGTCCAGTTGATCTGACTCTCTTTCGGATTTCCAAACATTTCTCCGTCTGGATCAAGGACAAAAGGCAACACACCGCGCGTATTCGAGACCGTTAGCGTTGATCCTTGAGTAAGCGGGACACGATAAAGGTGGCTTCCTGATCCCACAAATCGATCGGCGATCGCACTTCGACCTCCTTTCGGACTAAACTTGACCAATTCGACTTTTTCATTACAGCTATTTTGGGTCTGTGTTTTTGGAATCCAGCCTTGCATAGGATTCTGAATCAAGAACCATCCATTTTGCTCTGTTGCCACCGTGACAAACGCATGATTGTCTAAGTGACCCACGATCCGACTTGTCGGATTATTGGCAGCAAAATAGACGGGAAGCGGCGGGTGAGGTGTATCAATTTCTGCCATTGTGATGGTACAGCTTAGAACCTCTCTCGTGGCTTCCACAGTCGATTGAGCTGTAGGAAAAAGTTGGCTGGCATCGGTTGGATAGAGACGAGGTTGGACAAGATGCCAAATCACATAACCTATTCCACCCAACGAGACCAGACCGAGTAGACTCGCGCCAATCAATCTTGAGGATTTCAGCGATGTCATAGCATACCTCCTCTGAGGAATTGCAGGATATTTCCTCTGCGTTCACAGTAAGAGAAGAGTTTGAGAAACTTGTGAGGATTGCCAATTTGATCAAATCTCACAAGTTCCTCAACTTTGTTGCTTACGATTGCAATGAGGAGAAATCACAATTTAGAGGAGGCAATTATGTTATTAAACATTGCTTCAGACAGACCCTCTCTCGGCTTGTTAGATATCGATCGCTATTCCATCCCTGATCCGTGGGATGAACCAACTGAGCCGCAAGAAAATCCAGCGATCGTCGTACCACAATCGACAGCCTTAATTGCCGAAACCCATCTACCTCGATTGCCTGCCGCTCCTAAAGTCAATGCTGCAACCGTGCTGGTACAAGATGAACTCAAACTCAATCGCCAAGGGAATCTGCCATTGTTTAGTAAAATTCAAGATCTCTTAGCTCAGTTGTATTGGGCAGATTTAATCTGTGACAAATGAGCCTGTAAGCGGTCGAAAGCAATCGACGACATTTTTTCCAAACGTCATCAAAACTCAGCAATCGAATGCTGAAGGAAGTTTTGTTATGAGCAGCATCTCAAAAGTTATGCTGAGCTTTAGTGTTGCAATCGCACTTCTGATCGAGGGATTTTCGATCAGAAATGATGTTCAAGCAGTGCAATACTCATCCTCTTCAAACTTGCAAAATCAAGCCATCTCTATTGCTCAAATTACGGTTGAAGATTGGCTCTGGCAAGCGGTTGAAAAGGCAAATCGAGGCGATTTTAGAGGCGCGATTTCAGACTTAGACCGTGCGATCGAGCTTCATCCCAACAATGCAAGACTTTATGCCAATCGGGCAGGATTGTATTTGATGGTCGATGAGTTCGAGCGTGCAGAAGCAGATGCAACTCGAGCGATCGCATTATCTCCATATCAAGCTTTAGCCTTCTTTAATCGAGCAGCGGCTCGTCATTATCTCAAAAAGTACCAACCAGCCATCGAAGACTACACTCAAGCCCTGAATCTCGGAGTTCCTGGAGACACTCTTGCTGTACTTTACTTTAGTCGAGGTGAAGCACGTCGAATGATTCGGGATTTGACAGGTTCAATCGCAGACAATACAACGGCAATTCAGATCGATCCAACTTCTGGCGAGGCTTATGATAATCGAGGCTTAGCTTACCTTGACCAAGGTGATACTGAACATGCGATCGCAGATTTCCAAAAAGCAGCCGAACTCTTTAACGCACGAGGAGATCAAGCAAATTACCGAGCAGCGTTAGCTCGAGTACAAAAACTTCAAATGAGTCGGCATGACACCAAATCGCGATCGATTAAAGCGCCTCTTCACAAGATTCTCAAGGTTATGTTCTAGATCTATCGGCTAGAAGTGTGCTCAGGAGAACTCAACATGGAACTGAAAACAGTGCAATTAGACATTCCTGAAGACAGCAATTTAATTTTGGGTCAAACTCATTTCATTAAAACCGTTGAAGATTTGTATGAAATATTGGTCGGGATTTCATCTCAAGTCAAGTTTGGACTTGCTTTCTGTGAAGCATCAGGACCCTGTTTGATTCGGAAAGCCAGCAATGATCCAACCTTAGAAGCAGTCGCTGTGAAAAATGCTCAAGCGATCGCAGCAGGACACAGCTTTGTCATACTGATGAAAAATGCTTATCCAATTAACTTTCTCAACGCAATCAAACAATGTCCTGAAGTGTGCAGCATCTACTGCGCGACTGCGAATCCTGTTGAAGTCATTGTGGCAGAAAGTGAACAAGGTCGCGGAATTTTAGGTGTCATTGATGGATTCTCACCGAAAGGTGTGGAAACAAATGAAGACATTCAAACTCGACAAGCATTCTTACGCCAAATTGGATACAAGTGCTAATTCTTCAACGATCGCCCATGCTAGTCATCTTCTAACGTTAGAAGTTTCTCATCTAACTCTTTGATGTATGTCTGCACCAGATCTTCAGGCAAAATCTGTTTGCGGAGTGCATTCGCCACGGCCCCTTTTTCTGCCAGCAGCAATCGTCGTCGAATTGCATCTAGCTCACTGTGCTCAGGCTCGCGACGAGTTGATTGACGTTGATTGTACAGGTCGCGGAGCACGTGCTCAGATTGCACGACCCGGACTTGGTAGGATGCCCATAACTCTTCATAAATCGCCTTCGGGAGTACCCCCGATCTCAGCAAACTACTGAGTTCTTCCTGAGCCGCTTTCGACGCAATTAACTGCATCTGCAATTGCTTTGCCTGCTGCAATGTATCTGAAATACGGGCAATTTTGAGCCGTTTGACCATCCAGGGCAAGCTTAATCCTTGCCCAACGAGAGAGAATAAGACCGCACCAAATACCAGAGCAATAATGTCACTTCGATACGTCACGGTCAGCGGAATGCTCAAGGCTAATGCCATCGAGAGTGAGCCTTTAATGTTGCCCAGAAATAAAACATGCTGCCAGACGAGTGGAATCGGTCGATCGAACCAACGCAGTCCTGCAAGGAGTAAGTAGACAGAGAGAATCCGACCTAATTGATATGCCAAAATCACAAACAGAATCGCAGGCGCAATTTTCCACAGCGTTTCGATATTAATTTCAATCCCAATCAGCAAAAAGATAAAAGTATTCACACCAAAGCTGGCATAGTTCCAAAAGCTCAAGAGCGCAATTCGTTCTGACGCAGAAGAACTTCGAGACAGCCCCAAATTGCCAAAAATTAGCCCCGCAACCACAACTGATACTGCACCCGAAACACCCAGAGATTGCCCAATCTGAAACGTTCCTAATGCCAGCGCAACTGTTAATAAAAGGCTACTTAACGGATCTTGCAATCGCACAAAGATGGGAAGGCATAAATACCCTAAAAC
Source organism: Leptolyngbya boryana PCC 6306 (assembly GCF_000353285.1). Lineage (NCBI taxonomy): Bacteria > Bacillati > Cyanobacteriota > Cyanophyceae > Leptolyngbyales > Leptolyngbyaceae > Leptolyngbya > Leptolyngbya boryana. The sequence continues at coordinate 5,327,030 of NZ_KB731324.1, read as the reverse complement.
GGCTCCAACCATTGCCCCGCCGATTGCAACTAAGAGCACTTCTCGTATTCCTTGAACAGCGGTAAGCGAGCCTGTGGCGTAGACAACTAGAAGTAAATTAAACGAGACTAGCGCAGCCGCATCATTGAAGAGTGTTTCTCCCTCCACAATTGTTGTTAATCGAGAAGGAACGCGGATCTCCTTGAATACAGCAATCATGGAGACGGTATCCGTGTTTGCCAAAATCACGCCAACCAGACAGGCAGAAATCCAATCGAGTCCCAGTCCAAACTTTAGTAGAGTTGCAATAACTGCTGAGGAAAAGATCGAACCTGGTCCTGCTAATAGCGCGATCGGTTTAAAAGTGCTGCGGAGACGACGAATATCGGTATTAATTGCCGCTTCAAAAATCAGAATCGGAAGGAAAAGATTTAAAACCAAGACAGGATCTAATCCAATCCGTCGCGACCAAAGCTCCGTAATTGGCAACCCTGCTAAAACTAATCCAGTTACATAAGGGATTCTCAGACTTTGAGTGACTAAAGCAACAATGGTCGCAATCAGCAGCAGAATAATTAAAATGATGACTACTTCGGGGATAGTAGCGGCTGTCTGTGTATCAACAGCTGAATTGCTGTCCAAAGAAGTTTGTTGAGCGATCGACCACTCTATCACTGATGAGCCTCCTATCCATGAAATCGCACTCATCATACCAATTCCAAATTCGCCAGGTTGTCTGCCCATCGAGTTATGCGATGCCTCAATATGACAAAAGGGAAGCTAGATGTGAGGTCTAGCTTCCCTTTTCAGGAAAGATTGAAGCTTAAACTAAAGCGTTCTACTTCGCTGCAGCTTCTCGAGCCGCAGTTGCTTCATCCGGATGAATTCCTAGGCGAGTCAAATTCACTCGTCCTCGGTTATCAATCTCCCGAATTTTCACAACCACTTCATCTCCGATCGTGACTTCATCCTCAACCTTGCCAACTCGATGATCAGCCAGTTGCGAAATGTGAATCATTCCTTCCTTACCCGGCAGGAATTCCACAAAAGCCCCAATCGGAATAATTCGTGTGACTTTTCCAGCGTAAACATCTCCAGCACTCAGCTTGCGAGTCATGCCTTGAATGATCGCTTTCGCCCGTTTCGCCTTCTCGCCTTCGATCGCGCTAATCGTCACAGTTCCATCTTCAGCAATATCGATTTTGGCTCCCGTTTCTTCGGTGATGCCTTTAATCGTCTTGCCTCCTGGTCCAATGATCATGCCGATTTGATCAGAATCAATCTTGATCGTCAGCAAGCGAGGTGCATAAGGAGACAACTCCGGACGCGGTTGGTCGATCGCTTCTAGCATTTTGCCGAGAATGTGCAATCGAGCGGGTTTCGCTTGATGAATGGCTGAAGCAATCACATCCATCGGTAGACCTGAGATCTTCATGTCGAGCTGCAATGCCGTGATTCCGGTATCGGTTCCCGCCACTTTGAAGTCCATATCGCCCAAGAAATCTTCAATTCCCTGGATGTCGGTCAGAATGCGAATTTCTTCACCTTCTTTGATCAAGCCCATCGCTGCACCACTCACAGGCTTAGAAATCGGAACGCCTGCATGCATCAACGCCAATGTTGAACCCGAAACCGAACCCATTGAGGTCGAACCGTTAGAAGACAGCACTTCTGAGACGACCCGAATCACATACGGGAATTGCTCTTTCGGAGGTAAGACGGGAACCAGAGCACGCTCGGCTAATGCCCCGTGACCAATTTCACGCCGACCGGGAGATCGCATCGGTCGGGTTTCGCCGACTGAGAAAGGCGGGAAATTATAGTGATGCAAGTAGCGTTTTTCGCTGTCTGGATGCAAATCATCCATTTCTTGCTCGTCGCCTGGGCTACCTAACGTCGCGATCGACAAAACTTGAGTCAATCCACGATTAAACACGCCGCTGCCATGCACCCGCTGAGGCAACACCCCAACTCGGCAAGAGATCGGACGAATTTCATCTAATTTCCGACCGTCTACGCGCACATTATCTTCGACGACTTGACGACGCATCAGCGTTTTCGTCACATCTTTGAAAGTATTGCTCAGCGCTTTAGAATCTGCGGCTGCGGCAACTTTCACCGGATCGTCTTCGGCTAATTCTGCGATCGCCGTCACCACCGAAGCCTTCACTTCATCTAATGCTGCATCGCGAGTCGGTTTATCTTTCTCGAACCGCCCGAGAATTTCTTTCACAGGAGCGGTCACTCGCTCTCGAATAAAATTCTCTAGAGTTTGGTCAATCACAGGCGCATCTTCTTGCACCAGTTCAATTCCCAATTCTTTAAGCAAATCGCGCTGTGCCTGAATCAGATCGCGCACCGCTTCGTAACCGAAATCGATCGCTTCGATCATGTCGGCTTCTGGCAGTTGATTCGCGCCAGCTTCAACCATGATCACGCCATCGGGAGAACCAGCCACGACGAGATCCAAATCACCCGTTTCCACTTCTTTATAAGTGGGGTTGATCACGAAATCATCGCCGACTAATCCAACTCGCACCGCAGCCATCGGACCATTAAATGGAATTTTCGCGAGGAGTACAGCGATCGACGCACCTGTGACCGCTAAAACATCCGGAGGAACTCGCTCATCCATCGACATTGTGGTAGCGACGACCTGAATATCGTCTCGTAACCAGGAGGGAAATAGGGGGCGCAAGGGGCGATCGATTAAACGACTCGTCAAAACTGCTTTTTCAGCGGGTCGTCCTTCACGTCGGAGGAAGCCACCGGGAATTCGTCCGGCTGCATATAAGCGCTCCTCGTAATCAACCAACAGAGGTAGAAAATCGATTCCTTCTCTGGCATTCGCACGGGTCGCGGTAACGAGGACTGCCGTGTCTCCAGATTCGATTAAAACTGAACCTCCAGCTTGGGGTGCTAACAAGCCTACTTTGAGTCGAATATCCCTACCATCAAAGGATATTGACTTCTCGAACTCTTGCATGAAGTGTATTGTCCTTTCTTCTCTTTTTTAGTGTTCTTGCAATCGTAACACTGATATACTTTTGCTGCTTTTTTTATTTGCAAATACCGGGAGATTTTCGGGAGGTTTCTGCTCGACTCAATAAGAAATGTGGCAGGATTTGCTATTTGATCTATAGTGAAGGTTTTTTTAAGTTAGAGCTTGGAGAAAATGAGCGTTCTTGTTCTTTTACTCCGGATCTAAAGCCAGAAGGGTCAAGCGAAATCAAGGGCAACCTGCCTTGTGCGATCGCGCTAGAATAATCGCGTAAACGCAACAGTTCAACAATGTTAACGGCTTGTTAAACTACTTAATAAAATATCAAGCTTATTGATTTTCTGTATTGAGAAATCGCGATCGCTAAAATTAAATTTTGCAGCGGATTCTAAGTCAAACGTGAGATGTCTTGGAAGATTAAATCACCAATTCAGGATTATTTGCTTTTATCCATATAGATCAGCATGGCAGTTTTACACGGTAGTTGGGTTTCTCAGGGCGGTTTTTTTCTATGGGGTGAGACTTGGCGGCGCTTAGAAGCAAAACAAGATGCTCCAGGCGTTCCGCTCCATCCCTATGCGATGAATCAGTCTGAGTTGCTGACGTTTTTAGAAGCTTTGCCGTTAAAAGTGCCGAGCTTAGAAGAGGATACAAAACGGGGGCGAAAGTCAGCAACGACCCTAAAAAATTGGCAAGTTCGCGGTTTAGCACTGCCGACTGAAGGAGATGCTCCTCAACTTTCAGCAGCTCCGGTGTCTGAGTGGGTGCTGTATCCGTGGCAGGTCGCAGGACTGTGGCTTGAACCTGCTCAAGCATTTGAATTGCTCAATTCTGTGCCGCTCGGAACGCTCGGCGAAGAATCTTTTGTCGGCGGAGATTTACGATTTTGGTCGCATGTCGCGAGATGGGCTTTAGATTTGCTAGCTCGATCGAAGTTTCTCCCCGGCTTGCATCATTGGGAAGTTCTGCTTGATAGCTCCACCGATCAGATGCGATCGCGGCATTTTATCCGACAGATGCCTTCCGTGTGTCGCCTCTATCAGTCTGGGGAAGAACTCGCGATTGATTTGCCGATCGAACCTCAAGATCTGCTGCGAGATTTTCTGAATCACATGGTCGATGCTCAAGTGCGTCAATCGGTGAGCATCGCCAAACCCTCATCGCTTTTACAAACTTGGATACAAGGATTAGGAACAAAAGCTGCAACGCTCAGTGAAACAGATGCAACAACGCTATCGAATGCACTAGAGATTTGGAAAGCGCCATTACAAAAAGATCAAGAACAGTTTCGCGTTTGTCTCAAGCTGATTCCACCTGTTGAAGCGTATCAGAGTTGGGTAATTGAATACTTGCTCCAAGCGATCGATGATCCGGAGTTCACAGTCAGTGCTCCGATCATTTGGCGAAATCCTGTCGAACGGTTGCAGCATGAAGGACGCATCATCGAGCGACCGCAAGAGACTTTACTCATGGGGTTAGGACTCGCTTCTCGGCTGTATCCGCTGATTGAACCAAGCCTGCAAGACGCTCGACCCCAAGCCCTGCAACTCGACCCAAAACAGGCGTACGAATTCATCATGAATACGGTCTGGCGCTTGCAGGATAGTGGGATTGGAGTGATTCTCCCGGAGAGCTTGGCGAATCGCGGCGGACTGGCAAATCGCTTGGGTCTACGCATCAAAGCGTCAACACCAACCAAGCAGAAAAAAGGAAAACTCGGCTTACAAGGCTTGCTGAATTTTCAGTGGGAATTGTCGATCGGGGGGCAGAGCCTAAGCAAAAAAGAATTCGATCGCTTAGTCGCTCAGAATTCACCTTTAGTCGAGATTAACGGCGAGTGGGTCGAACTGCGATCGTCAGATATCAAATCTGCTCAGTCTTTCTTTGCGGCTCGAAAAGATCAAACCACGCTCTCGCTCGAAGATGCTTTGCGAATTAGTACAGGCGATACTCAAACGATCGAGAAACTGCCAGTCGTCAGTTTTGAAGCATCGGGTGCATTGCAAGAGCTAGTCACAACCTTAACGGGAACCGGAACGCTAGAAGAAATCGAAACCCCCAAAGAATTCCGAGGCGAGTTGCGACCTTATCAAGCTCGCGGTGTCGCTTGGTTGCAATTTCTAGAAAAATGGGGACTGGGCGCGTGTTTGGCAGATGATATGGGTCTTGGAAAAACGATTCAGCTCATTGCCTTCATTCTGACGCTCAAACAGAACAGACTATTAGAGCAACCGATCCTGCTGATTTGTCCTACGTCTGTTCTCGGAAACTGGGAACGAGAAGTGAAAAAATTTGCCCCGACCTTAAAAGTAATCGTGCATCACGGGGACAAGCGATCGCAGAATCAAGCTTTTGCCAAAGCTACTAAAAGTGCGAATTTAATCATTACAAGCTACACACTTGTTCAACGCGATCTCAAAACCCTTCAGCTTGTTGAGTGGCAAGGAATTGTTCTCGACGAAGCACAGAACATTAAAAACGCAGAAGCTAAACAATCTCAAGCCGTTCGAGAACTCGAAGCAGAATTCCGCATTGCGCTTACTGGAACCCCTGTTGAGAATCGCTTAACTGAACTCTGGTCAATTCTTGACTTTCTCAATCCTGGCTATTTGGGACAAAAAAACTTCTTCCAAAGACGGTTTGCGATTCCGATCGAGCGGTATGGCGACACAACTTCGATGCAAACTTTGCGATCTCTGACTCAACCTTTCATTTTGCGCCGCCTCAAAACCGATAAAACTATCATTCAAGACCTCCCTGAAAAGCAGGAAATGGCTGTCTACTGCGGACTTTCTGCCGAACAAGCTGCCTTATACCAAGCAACCGTTGATCAATCACTCGCGGAAATTGAAGCGGCAGACGGAATTCAACGCAAAGGAATTATTCTTGCACTGCTCACGAAGCTCAAACAAATTTGCAATCATCCCGCTTTGTTCAACAAAGAAGAGCAAGCTGAATCTAATCGATCCGCAAAGCTACAACGTCTCGAAGAAATGCTCGAAGAAGCAGTTTCAGAAGGCGATCGCGCATTAATTTTCACGCAATTCGCCGAATGGGGCAAACTGCTCAAACCGCATCTCGAAAAACAATTGGGACGAGAAACACTCTTCCTATACGGCAGTACACCCAAGAAACAGCGCGAAGCGATGATTGATCGCTTTCAAAACGATCCCCAAGCACCAAGAATCTTCATTCTGTCGCTCAAAGCAGGCGGCGTTGGCTTGAATTTGACGCGAGCGAATCATGTGTTTCACTACGATCGCTGGTGGAATCCCGCCGTTGAAAATCAAGCGACCGATCGTGTCTTCCGCATTGGTCAGACTCGCAATGTTCAGGTTCACAAATTCGTTTGTACCGGAACCTTAGAAGAACGAATTCACGACATGATCGAATCCAAAAAAGCCTTAGCCGAACAAGTTGTCGGCACAGGTGAAAACTGGCTGACTGAGTTAAACACCGATCAACTCAGAGACTTACTCTTACTCGATCGAACTGCGGTAATTGAGGAATAAACCATGACAGATAGTTATTCACCTCCCAATCGAGAATGGTGGACAGAACAGTGGATCGAAGTTCTAGAGCGTATCGGATTCACTCAGCGATTAGCTCGCGCCCGCAACTATGCCCGACAAGGCAATGTGTTAAGCCTTGACTTCGTTGGCGCGAAAGTAAAAGCGATGGTTCAAGGAACTGCACCCGAACCGTATGAAGTCTCGTTTTCGCTCGATCGCTTTACCGACGAACAATGGAGCTACATCATCGAATCGATGGCAGAACGCGCCATCTTCTCGGCAAAACTGCTTGCTGGCGAAATGCCCCAAAACATTCAAGATGTCTTTACTGCGAATGGCTTAAGCCTTTTTCCATTCAATAAATTCGATATTCACAGCCGTTGTTCGTGCCCCGATCCTGCAAATCCTTGTAAACATATCGGAGCCGTTTACTATTTACTTGGCGATCGCTTTAGCGAAGATCCATTCGTTCTCTTCCAACTGCGCGGACGCAGCAAAGAAGAAATCATCAGTGCCTTGCGAAAAATTCGCAGTTCTGGCAGTGACGAACCTCAGACTGAAATTGCGGCAGTCCGTCCTACAACCCCGCTCGATCGCGATCGACTTTGGAACTACGACGAACAACTGGAATCATCTCTCATCGTCATTACCCCGCCTCCTAGCAGCGAAACTGTGCTGGATGTACTCGGACTTCTCCCCATCGAGCCACCCGCAAATCAAGCCGCAATGGAAACCCTGAAATCGATCTATCAAACCGTCAGCATTGCAGCCGTGCAGACTGCGATGACCGCAGGTTCTCCGTAAATTCTTTTAGAAATCAAAATCAGTTTTAGACTGTGTTCACGAGCGTAGAGAAGCGGTACAGGAAACTCTGTACTGAGCATTTCGGTATAAAAAATTACTCATAAGCTCACGAACCCGCTAGAGAACAGTGCCCAAGAATGGTTAAGTAATCAAATCAATGGACACAAAAATTGTTGGGTGAATCATGCCGGGACAAAGCATCTTAACCGAATCTTTCGCAAACGCAGATGTCAGCCAATTGAACTGGCTCTTTGGAACCAGTCGAGACGGGGCACTTCCGCCTATCTTGACCGCTCGTAGTAACGCTTCTGCCTCAGCAGGCGGCTTACCCGGAGGAGGAACAGACACCCCTGGAAATGGCGTACTGCGGCTGACCAATAACACACAAAATCAAGGCTCATTCGTCATCTACGACCAACCGATTAACTCAGCCAGCGGACTGTCTGTACAATTTGATCTCTACGCCTATGGCGGAAATGGTGCAGACGGCATTAGCTTTTTTCTCATTGATGGAGCGGCGAACCCAACGAGGGGTGGAGCAGTCGGAGGTAGCTTAGGATACTCCTCTGATTCAACCCAATCTCCAACCGTAGCAGGACTCGAAGGCGGCTATTTGGGGATTGGCTTTGATGAATTCGGTAACTTCTCCAACACTGGCTATGGAGCAGGCGGTACAGGATTCTCTTCACAAACGATCGCTGTTCGCGGCAAAGAATCCCTCAACTATCAATTCCTCACCAACGCAAAACTGCCGGGAGGAAACAGAATCGATGTCAACACGTCTGTTCGCAGTACCGCCCGTCGCCGAGTCGGCATCGATCTCAACCCCAACGGCAACCTCTCTGTCTCCTTCGATGTCAATGGCAATGGCACCTTAGAAGTCGATGAAAAACTAATCAGTGACTTCAACATTACCCAAAGCGATCGCAATGGGGCTTTACCTAGCACGTTTAAATTTGGTTTTGCAGCGTCCACAGGCAATCAATTCAATTTCCACGAAGTCAACAATCTGGCAATTAATACATTTGATGGGCCGTACATTCCACTCGTCGATTTTGATGGCGGGACGCGGGTGATCAAGCCAAGTGGCAGCTTTAATATTACGGCGACCTTAGATGTTGCTTCGACTCAAACTGTGACGATTCCCTTACTCATCTCAGGCGATGCCATCCAAGGAATTGACTATCAACTGTCAAATAACTTCATTACGATCGCGGCGGGGCAAACGACCGGGAGCGTCACTCTCACCGGACTGAGCAATTCTCCAACAGTTTTGGATAAGAATCTCCAGATCAATTTGAATCCACCCGTAAATGCAGCGCTCAGCCCACAGAATTTGCCGCTGAATGTGAAACTGACCCGCATGAGCGACAACGACTGTGCCTTGCCCGACTTCAACGGCGATAACAGCGTCGATTTAGCATGGCAAAATTCTAATACTAATCAAACCGCAATCTGGCTCCTGAACGGTACACAAGTCACCGAGGCAGCCTTTACAGCGATCACCGGAGCAAACTGGCGCATTGTCTCAACGCGTGACTTTGACGCAGACGGGAAAACAGATCTTCTCTGGCGCAACACCTCAACCGGAGAAAATGCGATCTGGCTGATGGATGGAACAAGTATCGAGTCAACCAGCTTGATCCCGACCCTAGCGAGTCAAAACTGGCAAGTCGCCGCTTCGCGCGATTTCAACAATGACGGCACAGCAGACATTTTCTGGGTGAATTCGGCAACCGGAGAAACCGAAGTCTGGCTGATGGATGGCTTCAATCGGATAAGCGCGACTTCACTGATAACCGTTGAAGCAGGGTGGCAAGTCGCCGATGTCGCAGACTTTAACTATGACGGCAAAGCCGATCTCGTCTGGCGAAATACCCGCACCGGAGAGAATGCCATCTGGCTGATGAATGGTAATGCGATCGCGTCTGCAGGCTTTATTACGCTAATCCCGAACCAAGACTGGCGAATTGTCGCAGCCCGAGATACCAGCGGCGATGGCAAAGCAGATTTGATCTGGCGCAATGATGTCACCGGAGAAAATGCGATTTGGCTGATGAATGGCATTACCCCAACCAGCCAGCAATTCATTCTGCAAACCACGACTCCAGGCTGGCGAATTGCAGATGTCTGTGACACCAGCGGCGATGGCAAAGCAGATTTAGTCTGGCGCAATATCCAAACAGGCGAGAATGCGATCTGGCTCCTCAATGGAACATCCCTCGCTGATGCAGGCTTTATCACTCAAATCGCGAATCAGGCCTGGGCAGTGAATGGAGCCAGAGATACCAGCGGCGACGGAAAAGCGGATCTGATCTGGCGCAACAATATCACAGGTGAAACGGCAATCTGGCTGATGGATGGCAAGACTCCGACGAGCCAGCAGTTCCTCTTCACTACGGAGCCTCTAGACTGGCGGGCGCAGATTCGTCCGAATGCGATCGCGCTCTAAATAAGAGGTGGGGAGTGGGGAGTAGGAAGTAGGGGAATAGAGAGATAGAGGAAAACCAGCGATAATTCTTACTCCCCACTCTCTCCCCATTCCCCACTCTCTCCCCAAAATCTAAAATCCGAAATCGAACTGTCCCCCCAAAGCCGTAGACTGGAGAGTGCAATTTAATCTGTTTATTTCTGAAAAACCGTGCGAAAAGTTATCATTGCTGGCAACTGGAAAATGTTTAAGACTCAAGCAGAAACCTTGGAGTTTTTGCAGGAGTTTAAGCCTCAGCTAGACGAGACACCAGACGATCGAGAAGTTTTACTGTGTGTGCCGTTTACTGATTTAGCAGTGTTGTCGAAAAACTTGCACGGCGGTCGGATTCAAGTTGGGGCGCAAAACGTTCATTGGGCAGAGTCTGGGGCTTTTACAGGCGAGATTTCGGCTGCGATGTTGCAAGAATTGAGTGTGCGCTATGTCGTGATCGGGCACAGCGAAAGACGGCAATTTTTTGGCGAAACCGATGAAACCGTGAACCTACGACTGAAAGCCGCACAGAAAGCCGGATTAAAACCGATTCTCTGCGTGGGCGAAAGTAAGCAGCAACGGGATGCAGGCGAAACCGAAGCCGTCATTTTCAAACAATTAGAACTCGGCTTAGTCGGCGTTGACCAGGAGAATCTGGTGATTGCCTATGAGCCAATTTGGGCGATTGGGACTGGAGATACTTGTGACGCGATCGAAGCCAATCGCGTCATTGGATTAATCCGCAGTAAGTTGACCAATCCAAATGTCACGATTCAATACGGCGGTTCAGTGAAGCCTGAGAATGTTGATGAAATCATGGCACAGCCTGAGATTGATGGGGCTTTAGTCGGTGGTGCAAGTCTTGATCCGAAAGGGTTTGCACGGATTGTGAATTACGTCTAATTTAGATGTAACAGTCCTAAATCATTTGTAAAGTGGGGAGTGGGGAGTAGGGTGTGATGCCTTTTGTAGTTCCCTACTCCCCACTCTTGATTCGCTATAAAAACAGCACAGTCAACCAATTTCCCTATGCTGGCGGCGCGAACGGAATCACCAGATTGATCCAGCCCAGAATTTGTAGACCCGGCGAAGAAATCGTGACGCCATCAAAGCTTGAAGTGTAAGTTCTGCCAGATTCGGCATAGTTACCACTCAGCGAGAATGGGCCAAACCCGATCGCTTGTTTTCCAGAAGCGACCTGCGTTGCAAATTCTCGATCGACTTTGCTCCAATTCGCACTGATCTTTAGATCACGCACTGCAATAAACCCGATCGGCAACAGCGGAAACGAGCCAAAATTTTCTTCTAACTTTCCAGAAGATAAGCTTCCGGGCGCTTGTCCTGGCAACGTCCAGCCTGTGATTTCGAGTAACGATTTCAGCAACCAGGGACGCGAGAAATTGACGCGACAGCATCGGAATGAGATATTCAAGTCTTTCGTTTCGGTATCGATCGCTCGATCTTCTAACGGACGCAGCTTGATTTTCTCTAAAATATCAGGTCGAATCCGACTGACTAACATTGGATTCGGTGAGATATGTTGCATTTGCAGCGCTTGTTTTGCCGTCACTGCTGGCGTTGCAAGCGTCGCCGTATTCAATGGACGAGCAACTACACGATCGAGACGAGGATTGATTCGAGTACGACGGAGAATTTCCGGATCGATTGGTAATGTTTTAATCGGCGGAGTTTCAATCGTTCCACCTGGCTTTATGCCACCTTTAGGTAATTTCCAAATCCCGTCTTTGATCCGTTTTGCGCCTCCGACGCGCACAAAAGGCGAATCTGCGATCTTTTTCGTCTGATTTGAGTTGACATTGATCTGCGTCCAAGTTTGCATGGCTGCTTCATCACACCAATTCCCAGGAGTCGCATAGGACGGACGATATGACAAAACAGGCTGAATTACACTTGCCATCTTGGTATGCTCAAACAATTGTCGAGCATTTTGCAACGTAACATTCACCGGATTGGGGGGCACTTGACCACTGGCATCCGGCGGCAATGGAATCGCATTCGCGGCTAAAGCAAACTCGTACATTTCCTCAACGGTTACGCCCGAATCGACATAAGTTGCATCGACCAGCGGAATCGCATCAATCAACGCTGAGAACATCTCAGTCGCTAAAGTCGAACCATTGGGATTTTGAGGAGTCCAGGGATTTTGGTACTGGCTGGCATCGAGTTGTTGACCGGGCCATTCCAAAGTTAAGAGCATTTCTTGCGATCGCGCATTGGGTGCGCCGGGTCGCGGAGGCTGAACTAAAGTTGAAAAAATCGTATCGTAAACAGTTTGAATGAGGGCAATTTGATCGATCGGCATCACAATCTCTCCACAGTCGATGAATCAACAGATCATCAGGCAGCACTTTCAACGATTCCTCTGATCAAAGAGGAGGTTTTCCAAGTACTGCCCGACTCGATGCGTAACCTATTCCTTCGGAGACATCGGGAGTACTGCGTTAATGAATGCCATCAATTGCAGTCCGGGAGCCGATAAAGTCCGTCCATCAAATTCAGACTGGAAGCGGAAATTCGTCGAATTCGATTCATATGATCCACCCACCGAGAATGGACCCCAACCAAAGCTACCGCCACCTTTGGTCGATTTACTAATGTAGTCTTTCTCAGCACTACTCCAAGTCGCGCTAATCTTCAAATCGCGCACGACAATAAAACCCGTCGGCAACAACGGCATAATTCTGCCATCTGCGGTCGCCGGATTACCCGAAGCAATGCTTCCTTTACCCATGACCCCATACTTCCAACCGGGCAGATCGAAGATCATCGGATTCATCCAAGGACGATCGATATTAATCCGCGCATACCGGAAGCTCACCGACAGATCATCAGTTTGACTATCCATATGCCGACGAGTTTCACTATGCGAAGCTCCGCCGCCCACACTCCACAAGCCCAAATTGAACTTCGCTCCACCGCCAAATTTCTTGAAGCTAGAGCTTTCATTTAACTGATAGCGCGAAGAGGTAAAACTCAGAGAAGACCAGCCTTGAGCAGCACTCGACGAGTACCAATTTGCCGGGAAAGCATAGCTTGCAAAGTACTTTTCAGCTTGATCACGAGCGCTGCCTTTTTCGAGCAGTACCAGTTTTTCTTGAGCATCTTTGAACACACGACCGACCTGATTTGTGGCAGACTGTGCCATTGTTGCAAGCGCGTCTTCTACGCGTTTCGCCTGAGCCGTTTGGAAATCATTCCAAGCTGTGACCAAGCGACGTTGCAACGACGGTCCCAACATTGCCCAAGCTCGCTGATCCGCAGGTTTCGTCATGTCATACTTAGAAGACTCTGCGACAAAAGAAGCGACTGCATCAATGTAAGCATTTTGCTTGCGCTTGTAGTTTACATAAAGCATCGAATCAACATCGACTTCGATCGGTTGTCCCAAATCGTTGAAGTCTTGTCCTTTGTCATTGAGCAGATCAAATGCTGCATCGTAAGCTGCTTTGAGTGCTGGATCGACAGGTTGCGGAGTCACACTTGCACCTTCAACCACTTGTTTGTAGACTTCAGAAACTTTCTTGCCTGTGTCTACAAACGTGCCATTGACTAGCGGCACACGATCGACCAATCGAGAAAAGTTTTCAGCAGCGGCAGGAATGCCTTGTGGATTCAGCGGACTAACCGGATTTGCATACTGAGCAACATTGATCGGCTCTCCACCCGGAACCATCGTGATAAAAACTTTATCCGCCTGACTGCCAGCGGGTAGTCCACCTGGAGGGGTTTTAGTATAGGCATTAAACAGCGTGTCATAAATCGACTGCACCATTTTGGTTTCGTCAATCGCCATCTTTGGAACTCCTGTTGTTTAGGGAACGAATCTATCGTCTTCCAGGAGCCAAGCGATCGACAGTGCCCGTCTGGGTACTTCCTACAAGTCTCGATGTGTAAAGGGTTTCGCGTTTGCGCCTGAGTAAGTTGCTGCGATTTGACCATTTCCAACTAGCTGATACTTGTAAGTCACTAGCCCTTCTAACCCAACTGGACCTCGCGGCGGCATCTTCTGGGTACTAATCCCAACCTCTGCACCAAATCCATAGCGGAACCCATCGGCAAATCGAGTCGAACAGTTGTGATATACACCTGCTGCATCGACCCGATCGAGAAAATACTGCGCCGTTTTTGCATCTTCGGTTGCGATCGCTTCGGTATGTTTCGAGCCGTAAGTGTTGATATGAGCGATCGCATCTTCTGTCGAATCCACAATTTTGATCGCCAGAATCAAATCACTGTACTCGGTTGACCAATCTGCTTCGGTTGCTGCTGCAATGTTGAGAATGTCGCGCGTGCGTTCATCTCCCCGCAGTTCAACATTCTTAGCTTGAAATGCCGGAGCCGCTTCAAGGAGAAATTCTGAAGCAATCGCTTGATCCACCAGTAACGTCTCGATCGCATTACAAGCTGCCGGATATTGCGTTTTAGAATCAACTGCAATTTGAATCGCTTTGGGAATATCCGCTGCTCGATCGACGTACAAATGGCAAATTCCATCAGCATGACCGAGCACTGGAATTCGCGTATTGTCTTGAACAAACTTCACAAACGAATTCGAGCCGCGAGGAATGATCAAATCCACATACTGATCAAGCTTTAATAGCTCCAGCGTTTCTTCTCGTGTAGTCAAAAGTTGTACCACAGATGGATCGATTCCTGCTTGTGATAGTCCTTCTTGAATTGCTTTGACTAATGCTTCACACGATCGAATTGCCTCTTTCCCACCTTTAAGAATCACACCATTGCCCGACTTAATCGCAAGGCTAGAAATCTGCATCACCGCATCGGGTCGGGCTTCAAAAATCACGCCTAAAACACCCAAGGGGCAACTAATTCGCTTCAGAATCAAGCCTTCATCTAATTCGCGATGAATCTGAACCGCTCCAATCGGATCGGCAAGCTTTCCGACATCTCGAACGCCTACGATCGCAGCTTTCAGTTTCGCTTCGTCTAACTTCAATCGGGCATACAAAGCTGATGCAATTCCATCTGATTTTGCCGCTTCGCAATCTGCTGCATTCGCTGCGAGAATTTCAGCAGCATGACTTTCTAACGCATCAGCAATTTTGGCGATCGCATCATTGCGCCGTTCGGTCGGTTGCACCGCAAGCTGACGGGCTGCGGCTTGAGTTTGCTGCGCCAAAGTTGTAAGCGAAATTCCAGTCGAGGCAGTCATAGTTCAACAAGACGAATGCAACCCATCAATCATACCGAAGATTCGTCAACGCTGGCTTCAAGCACCGGAATCTCCTCGATCTCTGATAGTTTTTCTAACGTCAATTTCGTTTGATTTGAACCACCGAGAACTTTGAGTAACTTCGGTTTGGGATCATGCAAGAGATAAATTAATCGATCGCCCACTTGCCAAGTCATCTCGGCAGGACAAACTTGTAAACTATTGTCCCGTTCGAGTAAAACTGGCAGCACCGTTTCAGAGTCGATCAGCGATCGCAGATATGCCTGTTGTGCTTCAAAATTCTCGCCAAACTCCGTCTCTCCTAACTTCACGGCATTATCCGCGAGAAACTGATTCCAAGTTTTCAAATTAAACTGTGCCGTAAATGCTCCCTGAATCTTGATCGAAGCCGTCGCATCCGCCGGAAATACCGACAACACACGCGGCGGTGCAAATTCCTCGATCGCTCTTTGAGCTAAGACCAGATTCACCTCACTATTATTTGTCATTGCCAGAAAAGTTCCCACTGAAGCTAAGCCCGCTTCTTCTAAAACATCCGTATCTAAAGCACTGCGAATAAAAACTGTCAAATTCGCATCGGTAGGATAAGAGTCTGGATCAGTGTCGATCAGCGCGATCGATTCTCCGCGATCGCGAAACAATCTTGCAATCAACAAACTCAAAGGACTACATCCCACAATCACCGCGCCAGTCGTATCTTCTGCGGTAATCTTCAACAGATTCGCAAGCATCTGAGCACTCACGGATTGCAATACGACTGTTAATATAATCGTCAAAAAGACGAGTGCCTTAATCGAATCACCCCCGTTAATACCTCGTTGCGTCAGAAGAATCGCAAAAATCGACGCAACAGAAGCCGCAATAATTCCCCGGGGAGCAATCCAACTGAGAAAGATTTTTTGTCGCCAATTGAGATCACTTTTCCAAGTACAAGCGAAAACACTAATCGGACGAACTACGAACATTAAAGCGAACACTGTGAATAATCCACCCCAACCCAGAGCCAGAATTCCAGCGATCGACAAATCTGCCGACAATAAAATAAACAGTACCGAAACCGCTAAAGTCGTTAGCTGTCCTTTAAACCGTTTCAACAATCGTTCCTCTGGCAGCGCAAACGCTCTCAGCACGATGCCCGCAACCACCGTTGCCATCAATCCTGCTTCACTGCGAATCGTCTGTGCTAGCCCAAACAAGCCCCACAATCCAGCCAGAACCACTAAGGTTTTCAAGTCTTCAGAGAGAAACGTCGCCCGCCGGAGCAAAACGCCCATGAGCCAAGCTCCAATGGCTCCAATTCCACCCCCAATGCCTAAGCGGAGGATCAAATCTCCGGCAATGTTGAACGGATTCGACTGACCATTCAAAACCACATTCAACACAACCACTGCCAAAATTGCACCGATGGGGTCAATCAGCACCCCTTCCCCTTCTAAAATCGTCGCAACTTGTCGATCGACTTTTACATGCCGCAGCAGCGAGTTAATCACAACGGGGCCTGTGACCACGACTAACGCAGCATATAGAAACGCGATCGACCAAGGAAATTCACTCAACCAATGCGCGGCTAATCCTCCGCCCAATATTGTGATCAGCGTCCCGATCGTCACCAAATTCCGCAAACTGCCGGACACTCGACCCAGTTCTCTCAATTGCAGATTAAATCCGCCTTCAAACAAGATCACTGCCACCAAAAGCGCAATCAGAACTTCTAGCCCAGTCCCCAACTGATCCGGATGCAACCAATTCAGCACGCTCGATCCTAAAATCACCCCAAACAAGAGCAAAAAGACGATCGCCGGAATCTGCACCCATTCCGCAACGACCTGCGCTCCAATTCCTGCCATCACTGTGATGACAATTTGTAAGGTTGTTGCGAGCGTGGCATCCATAAACGCAGAACAAGGGGCAAGAAGACAGAATAACAGGCTTCACTCTTTAATAATGCAGCCAAGACCGTGATTATTCGCAATATTTTGTTACTCAACATTCTGTAATAGCTGAAAGGGAAATCTGCGATCGCTCATGTGGGAACATGAAGACAGTCAACGATTCACGAAGATTTAAGAAAATGGCACAGGATCAAAAACCCACGGTTGTAATTACTGGCGCGTCCTCTGGTGTCGGCTTGTACGCAGCAAAAGCTTTGGTGAAAAGAGGTTGGCATGTGGTGATGGCTTGTCGAAATTTAGAGAAGGCAGACAGCGCTGCCAAGTCTCTCGGCATGTCGCCTGATAGCTATACTCTGATGCATATTGATCTGGGGTCATTAGACAGCGTTCGCAAATTTGTCACCCAGTTTCGAGAAAGCGGCAAATCTCTGGATGCTCTCGTGTGTAACGCAGCCGTCTACATGCCGTTACTCAAAGAGCCGATGCGCAGCCCTGAAGGTTATGAACTGAGCGTTGCGACCAATCACTTCGGGCATTTTCTCTTGTGCAATTTGCTTCTCGAAGATCTGAAGCATTCAACTCATAATGATCCCCGGTTGATCATCTTAGGAACAGTGACGGCGAACTCGAAAGAATTAGGCGGCAAGATTCCAATTCCGGCTCCAGCAGATTTGGGCGATTTGTCAGGATTAGAAGCTGGATTCAAAGCCCCGATCGCGATGATTGATGGCAAACCCTTTAAGGCAGGAAAAGCTTACAAGGATAGTAAGCTGTGCAACATGATTACTAGCCGAGAGCTACATCGTCGCTATCACGATTCGACTGGCATTGTTTTCAACACACTCTATCCAGGCTGCGTCGCAGATACACCCTTGTTCCGCAATAGTTTACCCGTCTTCCAAAAAGTCTTCCCCTGGTTCCAAAAGAACATTACGGGAGGCTATGTGTCGCAAGAGCTAGCAGGGGAGCGAACTGCTCAAGTGGTCGCTGATCCTGAGTTCAAGCAGTCAGGCGTGCATTGGAGTTGGGGAAATCGGCAGAAAGAAGGACGCGAATCTTTCGTGCAAGAGTTGTCTGAAAAAGTAACTGATGACGCAAAAGCAAAACGCATGTGGGAGTTGAGCGAGAAGCTCGTTGGACTCGCTTAAATGAAGGTGCTGAATGGTGATATCGATTCGCACTCGTCCCCGCGAATCAGTAGATGAGTCCGTTCGCTTCGTTGCTCACCCGCCCCGGAATGAATTCGGGGCTAACTGTGCGAAGTCCGCTCTGGGACTAACAGCCAATGAAAACGGCTTCTTCAGTGGGTTTCAACCCACTTGGCACGGTTAGCCCGAACTTCCAGTTCAGGGCGGGTGAGCAACGAAGCAACTATCTTCAAGCGAATTGCGCCGATCTACTGAGTAATCAGAGTGGGAATTCACTAGCAGCACTACAACTCAGCCCCCTCAACAATTAAGCCAACGATTCATCATCATCCTTCTCCTCAGAAGGCAATCTCCGTCCTCGACGCTTTCTCGCTTCCATTGCTCGTTCTAGCACCGTCAGCAATCCTGGCGACTCTTCTTGCAATGCCAGCAAGAGGCGTTCCCCTTCTTCGAGATCGCCTGGATCTTCACCCGTTTCCATGACTGTTTTCAAGCGTGGCAGTGCTAACTCATCAACCAATTCGACTAAGCTCAGCAAACAGCGGTTGAACTGTCGTTCTGTCAGCAGAGCATCTTCTAACGGAAACTCAATGATCGCGCGGATTTCACCATCGGATGGATCATACTCCCACTGCAACATCTTCGTTTCCCAAGAAATCGCTAACATGGTTTGTAAAATCGCAGTCTTATGCGGATGATTCTGAACGCCTGCTAAAACTCGTGGCGCAAACATTTCAAAGAATTCGCCATCTTCATCGAGTTGAATCACAATTAAAAAATCTTCTAAATTTGAGCCGAATACCCCAGTCAAAATTCGACTGCCCTCTTCATCAATTCGGTATTTCCAGCCTTTAGCATCGAGATAACCTGCTATTTGTTTTAATGTAGCTGCCATAATAAATTTTGTCTGAGGATTGTGCCTTGATCAGTCTATCTGGCAACGATAGCCCCTTGTCAACTGAGTCGATCGACGGCTTGATCCACTTGTTTTAATAATGCCTCTAAGCTAGTGGAATTCTCTAAAACCACCGTGGCACGATCGCACTTTTCTTGAATCGGCATTTGGCTCTGAATTCGCGCCTTGGCTTGCTCTAAACTTAATTTCTCTCGCTGCATTAATCGCTGAATTTGCTGCTGCTCAGAACAAGTAATCACCCAAATCTCCGTGACTAAATCTGTCATTTGCGCTTCAAATAACAGCGGAATCACAAACACAGTTGGCACAGTCGCACGGTCACGTTCTGTTTCAAAAACTTTACGAACATAGGGATGAATTTGCTGCTCTAGCCACGCTCGTTCGATTGGATCTGCAAAAATAATTGCTCCTAAGCGAGATCGATCGAGCGTGCCATCGAGTCGAATCAGCTTTGATCCATAGCGATCGACAATTTGTGACAAAATCGGCGAGCCGACTGCAACTGCCTCGCGTGCAACTAGATCAGCATCGACGATCGGAAAATGATAGGTCGTTGCAAGATAGTTTGAAACGGTTGTCTTGCCCATGGCGATTCCGCCTGTAATTCCAATCACCCGCATCTGCCTTTCTCCAGAGTCCCGGTTTTAGTGTAATCTTCAGGCTGGAGTTTCGATCTTTTTCTCTTGAAGCACTGGATGAGTTTGATTGCGGTTCTGCTGATCGGTGGGGTTTTGCGATTTTGGAACCTCGACCTCAAACCGTTGTGGATGGATGAAGTCATTACCGCAATTTTCAGCTTTGGACGGAATTATGGTGAAGTTCCTTTAGAGCAGTTTTTTAATCTATCTGTTTTAGATCAGTTGTTTCAACTGAAGCCAACCACTTGCGCGAATATTGCTCAAACCGTTTCGACACAATCAGTACACCCGCCGCTATTTTTTTGCTGGATGCATCAGTGGGTGCAATTTGCTCCCGGCAATTGGATCTGGAAATTGCGATCGCTGAGCGCTGTTGCAGGCGTTGCAGCCCTCTTCGGGGTGTATTGGCTCAATCGCTTCGCCTTCTCGACTTCAGCAGGCATTGCCGCCGCCATGACAATGGCAGTTTCGCCTTTTGCGGTCTATCTCTCCCAGGAAGCTCGCCACTATACAGTTCCGATGCTGTTTGTAATCGCGGGATTGATGGGCTTGATTCGGATTCAACAAAATTTAGTCCAGCAGCGACACGATCCGAAGATTTGGATCGGGTGGATTCTCGTAAATGGCATTGGATTCTATGTGCATTATTTTTTAGTGCTCGCGATCGCCGCTCAGTTTTTTGCCTTAATCGTGCTGCAAATGCGCTTAAGACCTGCGACCAAGTTTTGGTGGCGGAGTTGGGGCGCGATTGTTGCCGCCGGATTTGGCATTTTTGCCATTGGGTTGCCGTGGCTGCCTACTTTTATCAGTCATATGACTCGTCCTGAAACAGATTGGTTAGCCACGTCTCAGACTGCTTGGTGGAGTTTTTTAGCACCTTTGTATCAGTTTGCGGCAGGCTGGTTGGTGATGGTAGTCGCATTTCCGGTCGAGTTTCAACCGACTTGGATCATTGTGCTGTCGAGTGTATCGATGCTGCTGTTCGCAGGATGGCTCATTTGGTGGATGATTCGCGGATTGAAGTGTCTCTGGAAAGATCCGGATACACATGGGGAAACGCTGGTCTTGATCAGTTTTGTCGGGGGAGTGCTGCTGGAATTTTTAGCGATCGTCTATGTGCTCGGCAAAGATATTACACAAGTGCCGCGATACAACTTTATTTACTATCCGGCAGTCTGTGCATTAATTGGGGCGAGTTTTTGGAAACAGCGCGCAGGCTCGCAATGGATGCTCTATGGAGTTGGCGCACTCAGTTGTATATTCGTAATCTCGAACTTAGTTTTTCTCAAGCCCTATACTCCCGATCGAGTAGCGCAAAATATCGTGACGGATCCAGACTGTCGAGCGATCGTCATGGCTTATAACGATTTTCAGGATATTGCGGTCGGCTTAGGATTTGCTCTGGCGGTTCAATCAACTGAGCAACAATCTCCCAAAAATTGTCAGCCTTCTCAATTTGCGTTTTTATCGAAAACTCAAGGAGACAGCGCAGTTTGGAGCAGATTGGCAAGTTTGTCGGCGGATGTCAAAGAGATTTGGGCGATCGTGCCTGGATTGAGAAAACGGGATTTTCCGACAACATTAGCGCTTCAGAATCGAACTTGCGCGTTAAATTCGGACTGGCAATATCGCATCGGACTACCGTATTCGGGATATGAATGCCGGAATTGAGCGTTTGATTTTCGACTCCGCTCAAAATTTTTTCCGAAATTCTTGTTACGAAATTCCCACTTCTCTGCTATTCTAAATAAGGCTTAGGCGGATGTGGCGGAATTGGTATACGCGCACGCTTGAGGTGCGTGTGGCATTGCCTTGCGAGTTCGAGTCTCGCCATCCGCATGCCTAAAGAAAAAGGGAGACATGATGTCTCCCTTTTTGCTTTTTAAAATTGATCAGTCACTAGAATAGAGGGTGCATGTTAAGAGTCCTTTCTAAATGACTGTCAAAGCTTTTCGTAGTGCCTGCTTAGATTTCGTTGCCGACCCTTTCTATACGTCTGAATCCGAATCTGTTCGCTATATTCGAGATGCCTTGTTGGTTGTAGAAAACGGCAAAATCAAAGACCTGGGAGACTATGCTCAATTAAAAGCCCAATATGCAGACATTGCTATCCAATCGCATCCCAATCATCTCATCCTACCTGGCTTCATTGATATTCATATCCATTTCCCGCAGACGGAAATGATTGCAGCTTACGGAAAACAACTGTTGGAATGGCTAGAGAAATATACTTTCCCCACAGAACGGCGATTCAAGCAGAAAACCCATGCCGACTCCATTGCCCCCGTGTTTGTGAATGAACTGCTCCGCAATGGGACAACTACGGCTTTAGTACTCGCCGCAGTATTTCCAGAATCGGCTGAAGCATTGTTTGAAGAATGCGATCGCCGAAATATGCGGATGATCATCGGCAAAGTCATGATGGATCGCAATGTGCCGGATTTTCTCAAAGATACCGCCCAATCCTCGTACGAAGACAGTAAAAGACTGATTGAGCGCTGGCATCACCACAATCGCGTCCTCTATGCAGTCACACCTCGCTTTGCTCCCACTTCCACCCCTGAGCAACTGACCTATGCGGGCAAACTCTTAGCAGAGTTTCCTGATGTTTATTTGCACACCCATCTTTCTGAGAACTTGGCTGAGATCGCCTGGGTGAAAGAACTGTTTCCAGACTGTCAAAACTATTTGGATGTATATGATCAGTTCGGTTTAGTCCGAGAACGATCGATATTCGCGCACTGTATTCATCTCAGCGATCTAGAACTTGAACGATTAGCAGAGGCAAACTCTGCGATCGCATTTTGTCCGACATCAAATACTTTCTTAGGCAGTGGCTTGTTCGACATTGAACGCTCGATCGTTCAACAGGTGAAACTTGGATTAGCAACTGATGTTGGCGGCGGCACCAGCTTTTCGATGCTGAAAACGGCGTGCGAGGCGTACAAAATTGCTCAACTCAACCATCAAACACTTTCGCCGTTCCAAGCCCTATTCTCAGCAACCTTGGGAGGTGCAAAAGCGCTCAGTTTAGATGACAAAATCGGCAACTTTGCCCTTGGTAAAGAAGCCGACTTCATCGTGATGGATCCGCGATCGACCCCGATCATGAGCCTTCGCAATCCCGAAACCATGCCGACTACTTTAGAAGAACTCGCAGATTTACTGTTCAGTTTAATCATCATGGGCGACGATCGCACCATTCATTCAACTTATCTACTCGGCGAGCTTGCTCACCGACGAGACTGAATAAAGCGCGATCGCGCTCCAGATCAGCGTAAAAGTTAGACCATGAATCGTAGTAAACGGCTCATGATAAAACAACACGCCTAATGCAAGCTGAAGGCTCGGAGCTAGGTATTGAAAAAATCCCATCGTCGAAAGCCTCAGCCGTTTGGCTGCATTGTTGAACCACAGTAACGGCAATGCAGTCACAACTCCACATCCGATTAATAAGAGTGTCACCTGCCCATCCATCCCGAAAAACCCTGTCCCCGTCACCGCTCTATATCCAACCCACCCTAAAGCGATCGGCATCGCCAGCAAGGTTTCGACCGTCAGCCCAACAATCGGCGATACAGTGATCAGTTTGCGAAACAAGCCATAGGTGGCAAATGACAATGCTAGAAAGACAGCAATCCAAGGTACTTGTCCAAAATGCCAAACAAAATTTCCAACCGCGATCGCTGCCATCAACACAGCGAGTTTCTGCCCTCGATTTAGTCTTTCTTTCAAAATCACAGATCCTAACAGCACGCTGACTAAAGGATTGATGTAGTACCCTAAGCTGGTTTCCACAATCCGACCTGTATTGACCCCATAAATATAGACACCCCAGTTACAGGCAATGATGGCAGTCGTGGCGAACAATGCCCCCACAAGTTTTGGAGATCGCCAAAGTTCCCAAAAATTCGCGTGTTGTTTCTGTATCCGAAGCAGTCCGAGCAACAGTAAAGCTGACCAGATAATCCGATGACAGACTAATTCCACCGCAGGCACTTGCGCCAAAAACTTCCAATACACCGGAAACAGTCCCCACGCAGAGTACGCTAAAACTGCATAAAGAATTCCAGTCTTTGACGATTCAGCAGGCTGATGCAAAATCACAACCTATAACAGCAGGGCTATTATAGCGATCAGATTTCAGCCCCAACTAAACACAACTTCACCAACAGGAAGGATGACAGCGACCCCGCAACTCTGCCCTACGGTAGACGAACAATTTATCACGCTTACTATATTCTAGGTAAGCACCCGTACCCGCACCAATTTTTAGGCATGATTTAGTTCAAAAAAGTCCTAAACTTAGTCCTACCAATTCATTAACCAACCTGACAGCCCAAACTATCTGAGTTGTCGGCTCGTTTATGTTATAGCGTTCACCTATGCCGCCTCTGCTGTCTTATGTCCCAGATTCTCAGCTTAGTAAATGGAGAGCGATATCTATTTATGCGAGTACAGTCATCACGTTGATTGGGAGTCTCGTTCTAGCTGGGTGGTTTTTCAATCTTTCCTGGTTGCGAAACATTCTGCTAGTTGGAACCACGAGCATGCGGACGGGTGCTGCTGCCAGTTTCGTTGCAGCTGGATTATTTTTACTTCTCACAATCTCCCCTGTCGAGCGGCGATCGAAAGCCTTAGATCATTTCAAATTCATTGCCGCAGTCGTGCCTCTACTGATTGGTGCAATCGCGCTGCTTCAATCTACCTTTGATGAAAGTTTAGCTCTAGGACAGTTTTTTGCTCCATCCGAGGAAGAGGAGCGAATTGGCATCAATGCTGCAGTGAATTTTGTTTTAACTGGACTCGCGTTATTGGCGCTAAAGTTTCGACGATCGCGAGCAAGATGGTTTCAAGGGTTAGCTTGCGCAATTGGCACGATTGCACTCCAAGCCTTAATCGGATATGTCTACGGAGTACGACTGTTATATCAAATTGATCTGTCTGCCCCCTCGATGGCGTTTCCAACTGCGATCGCATTTATTGGAGTCGCGATCGCGCTGCTTTGTATTGCGCCAGATCAAGGACTGATGAAATCGATTAGCAGTCCTCTAGTCGGAGGAATCGTTGCACGAAGAATTTTGCTGGTCATTCTGATTTTCCCATTATTGTTAGGTTGGCTCGTATTACAAGGCTGGAAGCTTGGCTGGTATGATGTAGCGTTTGCGATTTCTGGCTTAGTGTTGATTCTGATTCTGATTTCGTCGGTATTTATCTGGAAAACCGCGAAGATTCTCAATCGTGAAGACCGACAACGGCGGGATGCAGAAGGACAGTTAAAAACAGCATTAGAAACTTTACAAGATCGAGAAGACCGCATTAGTCGCCTCGCAGATGCCAATATTATTGGCATTTTATTTGGAGATGTGGAAGGTGGAATTCATCGCGCCAACGATGAACTGCTACGGATTATTGGCTACACTCAGCAAGAGCTTGAAGCAGGACAAATCAACTGGATCGACATTACCCCCCCAGAATTTTTGCCCTTGGATGAAATGCATGTCGCGGAGGCACAGGCGCGAGGAGCTTGTACACCTTATGAGAAGGAATACATCCGGCGAGATGGGCAGCGAGTTCCTGTATTGATTGGCTATGTGTTGGTCGGAGAGAAACGCCGCGATTCGATCGCATTTATTGTGGACTTAAGAGAGCGCAGACGCTTAGAAGATTCACTGCGCCAACGAACAGAAGAGTTAGAACGAGTCAATCGGCTCAAAGATGAATTCTTAGCCGTACTTTCTCACGAATTGAGAACTCCGTTGAATCCCATTCTGGGCTGGGCGCAGATGCTCAAAACACAGCGATTGGATACCACAAAAGCAGCACAAGCCCTAGAGACGATCGAGCGCAATGCCAAGCTCCAACTCACGTTAATTGACGAGCTACTCGATGTCTCTCGAATTCTGCAAGGTAAGCTCAATCTGCGCGCTGCACCTGTCGATTTAGCGGCAGTCGTGGAAGGAGCAATCAGCACAGTTTATCTAGCAGCAGAGTCGAAAGCCATTTCGATAGATTTTTTGCACGATCCCCAGCCAGTGATGGTGCGTGGCGATAGCGATCGACTGCAACAAGTCGTATGGAACGTGTTATCCAATGCAGTGAAATTCACGCCTGCTTCTGGAAACGTGACAATTCATCTTTCTACATCTCCAACCGAGGCGAAACTGACCATCAGCGATACTGGGCGGGGCATTTCTGCCAGTTTTCTGCCCTATGTATTTGATAATTTCCGACAAGAAGACGGCAGTTCGACTCGCAGTTTTGGGGGCTTAGGCTTGGGACTTGCGATCGCGAAACATTTGATCGAACTGCATGGTGGAGTGATTCAAGCGAACAGTTTAGGGGAGGGCAAAGGTGCAACTTTTACGATTAAGTTACCGCTGCTTTCTGAACAGCTTCTATAAATTTCTGCCAGGTTTCATTCGGGTGCCAGATCTTTAGCAAATCCGCTTTTGCCTGCTCTTCACTCAGGTGTTCGTGCAATTTTCGGTATAGATACACAAAAGCTGAGACTCGCATATTTTTTGCACAATGCACAAAGACGGATTCATGTTGAGAGTGCTGCATTATGTTCGAGAATTGCTCAAAATCTGCGATCGTCGGCTGATCCCAAATCACCGGAATGTGAAAATACTGCATTCCCAGAGCTTCAACAATTTCGCATTCCTGCGCGATCGCACCTTCTGAAGTGGGAACAGCGAGATTGATCACAACGGTATAGCCTGCCTCTTTGATGACTTGAAATTGTGCGATCGTCGGTTGTCCAGCCGTTGCAAGACCCTCTCGAATCTGTACGAAATTTTGAATGGCTTCCATATTAAAAATGATCTTTTTTCTGACGCAGTGCCGCGAAGGTTTCAACGTCTCCGCTTCGTCCCATCGCTTTTTGAAGTTCAGGCGTATCCCATCTCAAAAATGGATTAATCCGCTTCTCTAAACCCAAATCTGCCGGAATCGTTGCCTGATTTTGAGCCGATCGCACTTCCGCAAATCGCGCTTGCAACTCCGAATTTTCTCGATCGACTGTCATCGCAAATTCCAAATTACTCAACGTATACTCATGCGCGCACCAAACCCGCGTCCGATCCGGCAACACTCGAATTTGCTTCAACGACGCTAGCATCTGAGCAGGCGTGCCCTCTTTCAGCCGTCCACAGCCCGCCGAAAAGAGCACATCCCCACAAAATAGCTCTCCCCCTTCATCGGCAACTGGCGCAAAATAATAGGCAATATGCCCATGCGTATGTCCAGGGAGAAACAGCACTTCCGCCTCACGATCGCCAAACTTCACCCGATCCCCTGCATCTAATTCCACCTGCTGTCCTGGAATTCGACCACGATCGTGCCGACCCCCATAAACGACCGCATTTGGAAATCGCGCTAACACCTCTAAATTGCCATCCACATGATCCCAGTGATGATGCGTATTGAAAATGGCAACCACTTCTGCGCCTAATTCTTCAACCTTTTGCAAAACCTGTTTTGCCTCACCCGGATCGACGATCGCCGCGATTTGCTGAATCGCATCGTAAAGTAGAAAAATATAGTTAGTAGAAAGTGCCGAAATCCGATAAATTTGCATATAGCTAAAGAAAATGACAGTGTTTGTTCCGAGCCTGAAATCGTCAATACTAACGAGAGCCTCTCAAGATTTTACAAAGTCTTGATGGAATTCTCATCCGACCTTTGTGTGTCCCCCGCAAAAACGCGTAACAGTAGAAAAGGATAAAAGTCATCGTACTTTTGTCTTATTTTGACTTGTGTTTGACGTGCCCCAGTTAGACAGCAAAGCGACGATTCTATGGTAAGAGCAACTCAAAATCGATCTAATCTTCCAATTCAGCGCATCCTCGATCGCATTCTTCAACTTCAAACGATCAACCGATACGAGCATCTCCACCTCGCATCTGCCCTCCTTGCCAATCAACGTCTCACACCCGAAGAACGGCGACAGATTAATCAAATTTTTGATTACATCCAAACGGGTCAAATCAAACTTGTAGACGAAGGATTCTCGCCCACATGAACGTAATTCAAGCCAGTGCTTGGTTTCCGCCGGATTCGTTTGGCGGGGTTGAAGTCTATCTCGATGGTCTTGTTCAAGATCTCAGAGCACTCGGTTTGAATTCTTCAGTTGCAGCAGCAAGATCCATTTCAGATCCCACGATCGAGCAATATCACGAAACTGAGGTCTATCGCTACCCGGCTCAAGACCTCAAAGCCTTCCAAACCTGGCTGAGTCAGCACAAAGGTGAAATTTACCACCAACACACGCTAACCGCAGGCTGTGGCATTCCCCATTTACGCAGTGCGAAACAGTTGGGAATGAAAACAGTCGTTACGATTCACATGCCCGATTTAGCCTGCTTACGTGGAACGATGATGCAAGGTGGCAATTCTGCTTGCAATGGCAAAATTGATCCGGCGAAATGTAGTGCTTGTTTAGGAGTTTCCAAGCGAGTTCCGACTTGGGCAGCCCAGGGATTGAGTTATTTACCGAGTGCGATCGCAACTCAAGCGCGCGATCGCTTACGCCAATCTTCGGATATACGGTTGCGCCAATTAGGAACGACGATCGCGACTCCAGCGCAAGTGCGAGTGCAGCGTCAGCAGTTTGATCAAGTCGTGAAATTGAGCGATCGCATTGTCGTCGTTTGCCAATGGCTCTACGATGCCTTTGTCCTCAATGGCGTTCCTGCATCTCAATTGGTGCTGAGTCGCCACGGAGTTTCAGTCGATGCGATCCCTCAAAAATCATGGGTGACACGTCCCATTCGGATTGGATTTCTCGGGCGCTGGCAAGAAACGAAGGGCGTGCAAATTCTCGTCGAAGCCCTGCAATCGATCCCGAATGTTCCCGTCGAGTTGATCATTCATGCAACTCACGCCGATCAGCATGGTGCAGCAAATCGTGAAAAAGTGATGGCGATCGCTCAACACGATGCCCGGATTCAAATCAGACCACCACTCGCTCGAACCGAAATTAGTTCAGCGATCGCGAATTTTGATTTGCTGGCTGTCCCTTCGCAATGGTTAGAAACCGGACCTTTGGTTGTACTGGAATCATTTGCTGCTGGCACGCCTGTGATCGGATCAGATTTAGGAGGCATTCAAGAGTTAGTCAAACATGGAGTCGATGGTTGGCTTGTGCCTGCCACAGATTCTCAAGCTTGGGCAAGCGCGATCGCGGATTTTGCCGAACAACCAGAGAAGATTACTCAGTTCAAACAAAACATTTCACCCGTAAAAACACGGCAAGCAGTCGCCCAAGAGATGATGCAGCTTTATCAAAGCTTGATGCGGGAACACTAGCTTTCGTTGGGCTGCCTCCGTCTTAACGATGAAAGTTTCTATTCTTACGCCTAATTTTGCAAAAGGGGGGGTCGATCGTGCGTATCTGCTCGCCCAAGTTCTCAAAAAGCTCAATCATCAGGTTGAAATTCTCGGATTTCTGTTTGGTGAAAAAATCTATCCCGAACCGCCGACTGATTTACCGATCGTCTGTTTACCGGGCGGTCAATATCCGCAATTTTTTAAGACTGCGGCGCAACTGATAAATCGCATTGATGGCGATCTGATCTATGCCGTCAAACCGAAGCCGACGAGCTTTGGCGTTGGCTTACTGAAAAAAATGCGATCGCAGATTCCAGTCATGCTCGATATCGATGATTGGGAACTGAGCTGGATTGGTGAAAAGCAGTATCGACCTGGACTCAAACAATTCGGACGAGACTTACTGAAAAAAGATGGCGCACTGCGATCGCCAGATCATTTCCTCTACTTGCAATGGATGGAGCAGATGATTCAGCAGGCTGATAGCATTACAGTCGATACAACCTTTCTACAAAAACGCTTTGGTGGAACTTACCTCCCAAACGGCAAAGATACTGACATGTTTGATCCAAGCCGTTTCGATGCTGAAGCCAGTCGGCAGAAATATGGCTTATCAGAGTACCGAGTCTTGATGTTTCCTGGAGCATCGCGTCCGCATAAAGGATTAGAAGATGTCCTCGTTGCGTTAGAAAAATTGAACCAACCAGATTTGCGCTTAGTCATTGTTGGAGGAAGTCCTTATGATGACTACGATCGGCATCTGCTCGACACCTGGGGCAACTGGGTGATTAAAATTCCACCCGCTCCGTTCTGGCAAATGCCTGAGATTGTTGCAGCAGCGCATGTTGTCGTCGTTCCGCAGCGTGACACAGTGACCGCGCAAGCTCAATTTCCGATCAAGCTAACTGAGGGAATGTCAATGGCAAAACCCATTTTGGCAACTCGGGTAGGAGATATCCCAGAAATTTTAGCGGGAACTGGCTTTCTTGTTGATCCCCAATCGCCGGATCAAATTGCTGAGCGGTTAAATGAGATTTTCCAAGATTGGGACGCGGCACAGGTTCGAGGCAATCAAGCCAGAGAGCGGTGTTTAGCCCATTACAGTGTCGAAGCAATGGCTCCGATTGTAGAAAATTTACTGTCACAGATTGTTTAATCACTTCGTTTTACCCCAACATCGGGGATTACTCGCCGTCCACAATCCAAACAATGAACATTATTCACGCAGTTAGTGGTTTCCCTCCCGATGCTTATGGCGGAACCGAAGTCTATGTTGCTAAGCTCACCGATTGCTTACACAGCCGAGGTGTTGACTCGATCGTGGCTGCTCCCCGCGAAGGCAATGAATCACACTTCTACCATCACAATACAACTGAAGTCCATCGCTATCCTGTTCCCACCAATCCGCCCCTCGACCAATGGCAAGAACTTGTCCCCCACGACCACTTTGAAGCCTTTGCAACCTGGCTCAAACAGCAATCCGCCCCGATTTTTCATCAACATTCCTACCGTTTCGACTGTGGCTCGCATCATCTGCGTTTAGCCAAGCAACTCGGCATGAAAACAGTGATGACGCTCCACATTCCAGAGCCAATTTGCTTACGTCAGACCATGATGCGAAACGGAACCGAACCTTGCGACGGCAGAATTGATGAAGCTCAATGCGGAGTCTGCTTAGGCATGTCTGACAAAGTTCCTGCGACGATCGCGAAAACCCTCGGACATCTGCCCCCGCATCTCGCTCAGCAGATGAAAAAATCTCTGCATCAATTTCCCTCTCCACGCGTTCGTCAACTTGGGACAACGTTTGCAACCCCAACTTTAGTCGCTCAAAATCGCCGCAGAGTTTTGGAAATGGCAGACCTGTGCGATCGCATCGTTGCAGTTTGTCACTGGATGTACGATGTGCTTCTGAGAAATGGCATTCCGGCTGAGAAGATTGTGCTTTGTCCTCAAGGTTCGCCGATTCCGCACCAACACTTTGCCCCTAAATCTCTGAGTCAGCCCTTAAAGCTTGGATTCCTGGGACGCTGGCATGAAACAAAAGGCATTCACATTTTAGTAGAAGCTATGCAAAAGCTACCGCGAGACATTCCAGTGACCCTGACGTTACATGGCTCACTTCACGGCAAGTTTCACTCGGGTAGCAAAATCTTAGATCGCGTCAAAGAAATTGCCGAACAAGACGATCGCATTCAGATTAAACCCCTCTTACAGCGGGAAGAAGTCATCCCTGCGATCGCAAACTTCGATTTACTGGCAGTGCCATCGCAATGGTTTGAAACCGGACCTTTAGTCGTTCGAGA
This sequence comes from Leptolyngbya boryana PCC 6306, assembly GCF_000353285.1. Lineage (NCBI taxonomy): Bacteria > Bacillati > Cyanobacteriota > Cyanophyceae > Leptolyngbyales > Leptolyngbyaceae > Leptolyngbya > Leptolyngbya boryana. Next base: position 5,295,822 of record NZ_KB731324.1, on the reverse strand, counting down.
AGCTCATGCCGTCGGCACACCCGTCATTGGATCGGATCTGGGTGGAATCGCTGAACTCATCAAACATGGCGTTGATGGCTGGCTTGTGAAAGCAAATGATGTCAATGCTTGGAGAGATGCGATCTCTGAGCTAGCAACTCACCCCGAAATCGTTGCAAAACTTTGCCAGGGAATCGCACCTGTTCGCACCTTTGAAGAGGTTGCCGACGAAATGCAAACGATGTATCAAAGCCTCGTTTCTCAAGAAGCCCTCGTTTAGCTGTTGTCTGTCTTGATCTGGCGGGATAACTAAAAGCAGTTCTTCATCCGTGCTTGATGATCGACGCTTTCAATTTGTTGTTTGCCCAATCCGATCCATGTTGCCCAACCAATTGCTGCTTAAGTTTGCCCTGCGTCATCCCCTTCCATTAATTGGAACAATCGTCTTGGGATTTTCGGGAGCCTTATTCAATGGTGTGAGCACCATGCTGATGATCCCAGTGGTCTTGGGATTGTTGGGTCAAGAGATTAATCTCAAAGGCGCACCTCCCCTGTTACAGCAAGCCTTTGCAAGCTTTGAGCATTTGGTCGGAGATGCAAGATTTCTCACTATGATGGCATGTGTCCTGGTCGCAATCTTGCTCAAAAATGTGACAAGTTATGCCAGTACTTTGACTTCTGGGCATTTATCAAGGGCATTGGTAAGCGACATTCGCAAAGAAGGATTAAGACTGCTGTTAGATGTTGATCTAGAATTCTATGTCAAAACGAAAGTCGGCGACTTGATTAATCGCTTAGGCGGCGAAGTGGGCGCAACCGCAACCGCAATTCGGACAGCAGTACAAATGCTGTCCACTGTAATTACTATCTTTGTTTTTCTGATCATTCTGCTGTCGATCTCTTGGCAACTGACGATCATTTCGACCGTTTTGCTCGCGATCGCGTCACTGTCTAACAGCTTCTTCGTCAAACGTGCTGAGAAGTTTGGACAGCAGTTATCTGACCAATCACGCGACTATTCAGTTGCAGTCCTCGAAATGCTGTCTGGAATTCGCCTCGTCAAATCAACCGCCAGCGAAAGCCGAGAGTATCAAAAGCTAGAACAACTCATCCACGCCCGCGAAGATGCTGATTTTCGATCTCAAGCGAACGCTTCCCTGATTCCACCCGTCAATGAAATGATTGGAATCTTGGTGATTGTTGCGATTTTGTTATTAGGTCGTCTCTTCTTTCGCGGTCAGATTGAAGCACTTTCTGCAATCCTGCTGACCTATCTCTTAATTTTGTTCCGAATGTTGCCATTTGTCGGGCAGTTAAACAACGCGCGAGGCGCTTTTGCGAATCTAGCCCCGAGCGTCTCGGTCGTGAATGAATTTCTCCGACGTGATAACAAGCCCTTCATGTCGAAAGGTCATATTCCTTACACCGCAATGACAGAAGGGATTCGCTTCGAGAATTTATCGTTTACCTACCCAGGACACGATCGACAAGTTTTAAATCAGGTCAATCTCTGGCTCCCAAAAGGCACGACCCTCGCATTAGTCGGATCATCCGGTGCAGGTAAGTCAACGCTAGCAGATCTACTGCCAAGGTTTTATGACCCGACCGCAGGCAGAATTTTACTCGACGATCGCGATCTCAAAGACTTTGAACTTTGCACGCTTCGGCAATCGATGGGCATCGTCAGCCAAGATACGTTCTTATTCAACGATTCAGTTCGCAATAACCTTGCTTATGCCCGTCGAGATGCAAGCGATGAGCAAATTATTGCAGCAGCGAAGCGAGCGAATGCTTACGAATTTATCGTGAAACTGCCCCAGGGCTTTGATACGTTGATCGGCGATCGCGGAGTGATGCTATCTGGCGGGCAACGACAAAGACTCGCGATCGCCCGAGCCTTACTGCGCGATCCCGAAATCCTCATTCTCGATGAAGCGACTTCTGCCTTGGATACCGTTTCTGAGCGATTAGTTCAGGGCGCGATCGATGAATTGAGGCGCGATCGGACGACGTTAGTCATTGCTCATCGCTTGTCTACTATCCAGACCGCAGATCAGATTGCCGTGCTAGACAAAGGGCATGTGGTCGAAATCGGCACTCATGCAGACCTATTGAAGCAAGGCGGACTCTATGCTCAGCTTCATTCGATGCAATTTTCAGAAGAACCTCAGACCGTTTAGGACATAAGACGATGGGAAAAACAATTGTAGGAATGGCAAGTAGCTATGTCGGGTTGAAGCCTAGCCCGACAGATTGGTTGTGGCAGCAGTCTCCTTATCCATTCGGACATTGGGGCAACATTCAACTTGATGCTTCTGCCGAAACGCCAGATTTTTTACTGTTATATCAGTTCGATTTTCCCCGGCGTAAAGTCGATACCTCATGGCGCGCTCGGTTCCGCAAGCCTCAGCCCTTACCCGATGTTACCCCTCAATTCAAAGGCGTTGCAAAAGAACGCATGATTTATCTCTTGCGTGAACCGCCGTTAGAAGAAATTGTTCACATCACAAAAGAGAACTACGAAAAGGCAAGCCAGTATTGTGCTTATGTTTCAGGCCCAGACGATTTTGCACCGATACCCGATTACATGCCCGCAATTTGGTATTTAGGCAATACTTTTCGCGAACTCAATGAGATGCCACCCCCTGAAAAAATTCGGACTTGTAGCTGGATTACTTCAGGCATCAGTCGAACTGAGAATCACCGCAAACGGCTCGCATTTCTCAAAATGCTGCAAGAGAACAAGGTTGATTTTGATCTCTATGGTCGCGATTTACCCGAGTGGGCAACCACAACCGGGAGAATTGGCGGAAAGTGGTATGGCATGGCTCCGTATTACTACAATTTGTCGATCGAGAATTATGCCGAGAATGATTGGTATGTCACTGAGAAGCTATGGGATGCTTTGCTATCTTGGTGTTTACCGATTTACTATGGCGGCTCAGCAGCCGATAAATTACTGCCTCCAGGTAGTTTTCTGCGTCTACCCAGCATGGACGAGAAAGGCATGAAATACATTCAAGAAGTAACGGCAACGCCGGATGCCTGGTTTGAAGCAAGAGACGCGATCGCAGAAGCACGGCAAGTCATCTTGCACAAGTTGAATCTGATGAATTGGCTATCTGAGTATGTGGAGCGGGTGTCTTAGTCATGAATGGAATTTGTACGCTGGCAAACGATCGCGTTTTTGATCAATTAGTCGCCTTGCTCAATAGTATTGAAGTAAATGTGGGTCGAGATATTCCGGTTTGTATCTATCCCTTTGATGATCAATTAGATCGCATTCGCACAGAGATTCAGAATCGTCCCAATGTCATGCTGTATGACGATCAGAAATCGATTCGGCAGTGGGATGAATTTATGCGGCAGATTGATCCCACCAAGCTCAATCAGAAAGAGCGTCTGTATGGAGCACATCGGCGATTTTGTGCGTTTGATGCTCCATTCGATCGCTTTATTTATATGGATGCAGATACCTTGGCAATGAGTTCAATGGCTCACATCTTTGCCTTGTTAGAGAATCACGATTGGGTGGTGTATGACTTCCAATTTCTTGATCCGAGCAAGATTTACAACACTGAGTCACCAAAGCTGCATGAAGTCTTTTCAACCGATCGAATTAACAAAGAGATCTTCTGTTCAGGCTTCTATGCCAGTAAGCGAGGACTTTTTAACTTAGAACAGCGTGAAGATTTTATCCAGGCATTGCAATCAGGCGATCGAGAAATTCTCTACGGTGGAGCAGGTGAGCAACCTGTGATCAATTACATGGTGATGAAATCGGGCATTAAAACCTGCAATCTAGCTCAACTTTTACCTTATGGAGAATCGACTGGCTGTTCTGTCACTTCCAACCATTTCGAGGAGAGAGAGCACATTCTATATGACCGAGGTAGACAACTGACCTATTTGCACTATATCGGAGTGAAGCCGCAACGGATGGAGCAAGTTGCGAAGGGTGAAGCTGTTACTTTCCCGTATCGAGATCTGTTTCTCTACTATCGCTTTTTGCATGAGCCAGAAAAGCGTCCGGTTTTGACTCAGGTTCAAAGTCCAACATTCGTTCAGAAAGTTCTACAAAAGCTGAGGATCGCATGAAACGAGGAATTTATATTGTCGCCAACGACAAGGTGATCGAGAATGCGATCGCGCTTCTCAACAGTATTCGATTGTTTGATCAAGAAGTACCTGTGTACTTGATTCCGTTTAATGACGAGTATCATCAAGTCCTCGAAACGCTGCATCGATTGCATCAAGTCGAGCTATTCCCCGATTTAGCATTGCTAGAACGAATCACCAACCGAGTGGGTGAGATCTTCGATCGAGATTTTCTCAAACTGCCCAACAAAATGAGAAAGCTCGCGACTTGGTTTGGGGTCTTAGATGAGTTTCTCTATATTGACACTGATATTGTTGTGTTCGACAAGATTGCAGATACGCTCAATCATTTGTCTGAGTGCGATTTCTTCTGCTGTGACTATCACTATTCGAGCGAAGGGTTGAGAAATATTTTCTCTGAAATCGTCAAAGACACAATTTTTACCCCGGAAGCACTGCAAGATGTCTTTAATAGCGGATTTTGGGGATCGCGCCGGGGAGTGATCAGCGAAGAACAACTTTACGACGTTCTGAAAGATTGCGCGCAACATCGGGAGTATTTTGACTTTTCCCAAGGCGTGACGGATCAGCCGATTCTGAACTATCTGATACTGAAGTGTTTTGATCGACGAATGAATTTGGTTAAACCACCAGAGAATGCTCCTGGAAGTTGGGCAGGATCAAAGCATTTTGAAAATCGGCAGTACGTTTTGTACGATCGCGCTCAAAAGCTGAAGTATTTGCATTGGGCAGGAATTTCGATTCGACCCGGCGCGCCTTACTGGGACGTGTGGGAACATTACCGCTATTTACATGAACCGGAGACAGCTCTCTGGCGCAAATTCTCGCGTTTCATTCCCTTTGCAAATCGCTAGGCATGGATGCGAGATCGGCAAAATACCTCTCCTGACAATTTGTGAGTCAATATCTCAACTCAAACTGGCATGACTTATGGACGGAATCTACATCCTGGCAAATGACTACGTTTACGATCAGCTCGTTGCACTGCTCAATAGCATTGAAACGAATATCAGTCCAACGATGCCAGTTTGTATTCTGCCGTATGACGATCGCTTAGACAAAGTGCGATCGCTGATTGCAGCCCGTCCGCAAGTTTCTCTGTTTGAAAATCACGACTCGATTCAACGTTGGGAACAGTTCGCAACTGAAGCTTGGCAGTCTCACGATCGGGCACAGAAAACCTGGCGCGAACGCGAACTACCGACCGTCTATCGCCTTGCCATGCACCGCAAACTCTGCTGTTTTGATGGTGAATTTGATCAATTTATTTATTTTGATGCGGATACCCTTGCTCTTGGTTCGGTCGCTCCTATTTTTCAAAAGCTGGATGACTATGATTGGGTCACGAACGACTATCAGTATTCTTCTGATTTGAAATACATCTTTGACGGCTCCCAAGCAGACCTACTGAACGTATTTACACCTGAGACACTCAAGAATATTTTCTGTGCGGGTTGGTTCGCCTCTAAGAAAGGCGTATTTACCGATGAAATCCTGCGATCGCTGCTAGACTCTCTCAAATCTGGAGAAGCAGATTTGATGGCGCTTTGGGGACCGGATCAATCTTTGATGAACTACATGGTGCTCCGTAGTCAAATTTCCTACTACAACTTTGCGTCCACGGGGACTGCACCCGGTTCTCACTGGTCAAGCTCATTTGAACAACAAGATCACGTCCTCTATGACAAAGGACAGAGACTAATGTACTTGCACTATATGAGCGTTGCCACCGCTCACTTCAATCGCCTCTGCCAGGGCGAAGAAGCGCAAATTCCTTACCGTGACCTCTTCTTGTATTATCGCTACCTCAACGCGCCTGAAAGCCGCCCACAGCACTTCAAATCTCCAGATCCATTCACTCAGGCTCGATCGCATATCACCCGCTTCTATCAGCAGAAAATGGGGAATCTAAGCTACCGATTCCGTAAACTCAAGCAGCAGTTGAACAAAACACAACTTTAAAGCGTCAATTCCAACTGATCCCCACGATCGAGTAAGATCAACCCTTTACAGTGTGAGGCAACGGTTGGAGATATGACCCTAAGTTTAGTGACCGGAGCAGCAGGATTTATTGGTTCGCATCTTGTCGAAGCCTTGCTCGAACGAGGCGATCGCGTCATTGGTGTCGATCAGTTCAATGACTACTACGATCCGGAACTGAAGTGGAAAAATCTCGCCATCAGCTTGCAGCATCCGAATTTTAAGCTGATTGAAGCAGATATTCAGTCCCTAGATTGGCATCACCTCTTGAAAGATGTGGAAGTGATTTACCATCAAGCAGCACAAGCCGGAGTGCGAGCAAGCTGGGGATCAGGATTTCGCACTTACACTGAGCAAAATATTAATGCGACTCAGATTCTACTTGAAGCAGCTAAAACTGCAAAGCGCCTTCAGCGATTTATCTATGCTTCGAGTTCATCCATCTATGGCAATGCAGAAGCACTGCCAACTTCTGAGACAATTTGCCCCCAGCCTGTTTCACCTTACGGCATCACAAAACTAGCAGCCGAGCAGCTTTGTGGACTTTATTATCGAAACTTTGGAGTTCCTACTTGCTCGCTTCGTTACTTCACTGTGTATGGAGCAAGACAACGTCCGGACATGGGATTTCACAAGTTTCTCAAAGCAGCACTTCAAGATCAAGCGATCGTCATTTATGGAGATGGTCAGCAAACCCGAGATTTCACAAACGTGAATGATGCGATCGCGGCAAATTTAGCGGCGGCAGAAACCCCAGAAGCAGTTGGAGAAGTCTTTAACATTGGAGGAGGCAGTCGCGTCGTTTTAACGGATGTCATTGCAACAATGGAGACGATTTTAGGTCGCTCAATTCGGAAAGAGTTTATCGAAAATGCGATCGGAGATGCCAGACATACTTCTGCAGATGTGACAAAAGCAAAAAAAATCTTGAATTATCAACCGCAAGTTTCTTTACAAGAAGGGCTGACTCAGGAATGGGAATGGATTCGATCGCTCTATCAATAAATGCTTTCACTGTAAGGGTTTTAGTAGCTATTTAGCTATTCCTAGCACTCAAATTAATGAGATTCCCTAGAACTCCCCAGTAGCTTCTTTCAACATTTTCGAGCTAAGTTGATCTAAAAGTGGCAGAGGGAACTACAATCTACTTACATCACTTTATTTCAGGAAAATATCGTGTCATCCATTCTAACTAAAGACCTGAAATCCAATTTGGAAGAAACTCGCTCTCGTTTACTAAGCGAACGCCAGGCTCTCATTCAGGCAGCACAATCCGAAGCAGAAGCAGAACTCGACAAAACGTTGCAATACATTGAGCAACTGTTGGGTGCAAGTGGTGATAGCGCACCTAGCGCACCAGCAGCTAGTACAGCAAGTCCTAAAGCGACGAAAGCTCCCGCAAAATCCAAGGCAAAAGCAGCAGCCCCCGTTGCGGCTGAGCCGAAGAAAGCAAAAGGACGGAAATCCTCCAAATCCTTCGATGCCTCAGTTCTAAAATCTGAGTTCAAATCCTTGAAGGCCATGCAAGCGATCGTGGAAGTGTTGGGTTCTGCGAAAGAACCATTGTCGATCGATGACTTAATCGATCAAATCTACGATCCGTTCGATCCCGCAGAAATGTCAAAAGCTCGGATGAGTGTTGCAATTACAACCAAACATGCCGAGCGTCGTGGACTATTAAAGAAAGTTCAAGACAATCCTTCTCGCTTCCAAGCAGTCTAAATCAGAGGGCTGACTTACGCTTTTTCTCCGGCAAGTTTCTTGCTGGAGTGCGTTGCCCTTTGTAAAACTTCTGCTCTAAGCGATTCAGTACAAGCCAAATGGAACCAGCAATCAGTGGCACGATCGCAGCCAGTGTCGCGATCGTGATCGACGAGGGGGAAAGTGCGATTGAGAGCAGTTGCAGCAGTGCCCAAGCTAACCCTCCAATGATTGTGGTTCCAATTTTTATGGTCTGAATTCGGGCAAGCGCAGTGCGACAGCTTGAACAATGAATCGTATGAGAATGATAGCGATCGAGCAATTCGTCGATCGATTGCAACGGCGGTAAAGGTTCGCCGGGAAACGGATCAGCTTCAAACGCATTCACCCACTGACGCAAAGTAGATACAAACGTATCAGCACGAGTCGGTAAGTAAAAAGCTTTTGCAAAGTTATCACTTCCGCCTTTCTCAGCGAGGTATCGCTCTTGGTAGTGCAAAAAGATTTGGTCATCTTCTAGCACAGTGTTGTTACCTAAATGCGAGTACCAGCGGGGTGTCAATCGAATGAAAGTACTCGGAAGTTTAGAGGCAAACTTGAACGGGAAGCGAGCAAAGACCCGACATTCTCCTTTTCGGGTCGGGGTAGCATAAACGACGGTGAGCGTTCGACCAAATTGCTTTGAGGTGAGATCATGCCACATCAGAGCAGGTGCGATAAAAGTCGTCTGCTGTGAGCCTAATGTGCCTTTGCGCGGCCCTTCTTGCCAAAATCCCTTAAAGCCTTGTTTACTCGATTCTAAAACTTCGAGTTCAACCGGAGCCGCATTCGATCGATTGCCAACCGATTTGTGATGCGTAAACGGCAGATGGCTCGAATCGAGAACATTTTCGAGCAAGGTCAAAGCATCGTAGGGTAAATCTCGAAATGTGTTCAGACAGACCCATCCGTCCGGCGTTTCTTCCATCGGTTCGATGATGGGAATTTTGACCTGTTCGGGCGGGTTTTGACCAGGATAGACAAAAAGTAAGCCTTGACGCTCAGCCGTGGCGTAGGAGGCGACGCAGGCACGTTTAGACTGATGCGCAAGCGACCCTTCGGGTTGTTGGGGAATGCGATCGCAGGTGCCATCGCCCTGAAATGCCCATCCATGATAGGGACATTCGAGCAGGCCATCTTCTGCGATTCTGCCTTCTGAAAGTGGGGCAAGACGGTGAGGACATTGATCTTCAAAGGCTTGCCAGCTTTCAGCATTTGCATCCCACCAAATCACTAGATCTTGCCCTAGCAGTGTGAATTTAGCGGGCTTGGTTTTGTCCAAGTCTTGAATGTAATAAACGGGATACCATGCTTCTTTCCAGTCGAATCGAGTGGGGTCAGTTCCACCTGCTGGAATTTCTGCGATCGAAGTACGTGCATCAGTCAGCATGAGACAGCCTTTTGGAGATCTTCTTTACATATCTTAATTATATCTCTCTCAATTTCGCTGTGAAAAAATCCACCATTGCCGGGAGTTGCACAACTCTGGGGGCAGGAACAATCGGACTGTTCTGCTTATACAATAAGATTTTTGCAGTGAAAGAGATAGCTATGACGAGTTCTAAGATTGGTGTAGCAGTTGTCGGAACGGGCTTTGGGCAGAAAGTCCATATTCCCGGATTACAGGCACATCCACGCACTGAAGTCGTGGCAGTCTATCATCGTGACTTGCAAAAAGCACAGGCGATCGCTCAAGCTCACAATATTCCTCAGGCAAGTTCGTCGATCGCTGAGATTTTATCGCTGCCAACAGTCGATGCAGTCAGTGTTTCCACTCCACCTTTCCTGCATTATGAGATAGCAAAGTCCGTTTTAGACGCTGGAAAACATTTACTGCTTGAAAAGCCGACTGCTTTAAATGTCAAAGAAGCAAACGATTTATATCAGCGATCGCTCGATCGTCGAGTGGTGACAAGCATGAATTTCGAGTTTCGCTTTGTTCCGGCTTGGCAACATTTTGCAGATTTGCTTGCCTCAAATTATGTCGGACAAAAGCGGTTAATTAAGATTGATTGGCTCGTCTCAAGCCGCGCTGATGCTTCTCGTCCTTGGAATTGGTACGCGCGTAAAGAGCAAGGGGGTGGGGCATTAGGGGCATTAGCGTCTCATACCTTTGATTACATTGCTTGGCTCTTTGGCGATGTCGATCGCTTAACGGCAAGGTTAAGTACTGCAATTCCAAACCGTCCTGATCCAAGTACAGGCGACCTAAAGCCTGTAGATTCGGATGATACGTGCAACATCACATTAGAGCTAACAGACGGTACGCCTTGTCAGATTTGTATTAGTTCGGTCACGACTCAAGGACGCGGGCATTGGATTGAAGTTTATGGCGATCGCGGAACGCTAGTACTCGGTAGCGATAATCAGAAAGATTATGTGCATGGATTTAAGCTGTGGGGCGCACCGCTTGGACAAGAATTAGTGGAATTGGAGATTCCTAAGCAGTTTGCATTTGAACAAGTATTCACAGATGGGCGGATTGCACCGTTTATTCGTGTCGTCGATCAGTGGGTGTTAGGCATCGATCGACAAGAATCTCTACCACCCTCTTTGAAAGAAGGAGTTTACTCGCAATTGTTGATGGATTTAGCACATGAATCGAATGAGACTGGAACTTGGGTAACGGTTCCAAAGTGAGCATAACCTCTGGAACCGTCGCTGCGCGTTCTACCAAATCGAGTAAACGGGCTGAGCTTTGAGTTGCTCACATGGTGGTGAGTTTACAAACCAAATTGGCAGCTTCCCGCCATGTAGAACTTCTTCGGGCTGCTCGACCGTTTCTGAATAAGCCAAGTCCTTGATTTGAGTTAATCGGCTCGGAGTTTGTACGCGATTTTCTTTGAGCAATCGACTGTAGGTACGGTGTGGAATAAAGTGAACAGGATTGTAGCCCGCAAACCGTAGAATCAGCACACAAGCCCAAGAATACCGACCTTCCGTAATCGCATCGACGACTTGCTTAAACTGTTCAGGACTCATGACTTTATTGCGCGACTGAGCTACGCTTCCCCGCTGAAACGTCATAGTAATATCTCTCCTCAGAAATTCTTAAAAATCCGGGCACTACAAACTAATTCCGCCTTTTTGTAATTGGCGAATCGGATCAAGCAGCATTTCCGCGATCGTGCGCCTACGCACGATAATTTCTGCCGACGCAGTCTGACCTGCTTTGAGCGGGGTTGATTGAATCATGTGTCGATCGAGCTGAATTTCGACCCGATACACAGCCCCCAATCGCTCATCTTGCTTAATATCAGGCGACAGTTTCACAACCTTACCCCCAACAATTCCATAGTCTTGATAAGGATAAGCATCAAACTTCACTTGTACTTTGTCTCCCGGTTTGACAAACCCTGCTTCTCGCGTCGGTAAAGCTGCGACTAAAACTAAAGGCGCAGTCTGAGGTGCAATCTCACTGACCGTTTGCCCTGCTTGCACCACTTCACCAGGCTTACTAACATTCAAGGCGGAAACAATTCCGTCAACGGGAGCTTGCAATTTAAGTTGCTTCATCTCAGCATTCGCTTGCTGAATCAGCTTCTCAGTTTGCTGTTTCTTCGCCATTAACTGCGTTCGCTGCACAAACAAATTTTGAATCGTTTGCTGAGCTTGAATCTGGGCTGTTTGTCCTTCTGCGTATTTCTGAGTCAGCTGCGCCCGTAAGCGTCGAGACTCTGCCACAACTTGCTGCAAATCCGATCGCATTTTCTGCGACTCCGCCAAAGCCTGCTGAATGTCTCCGGTTTGCTGAGTAATGCTGCGTTGGCGATCGCCGAAATGTTGCTCTGCTTGATAGAGGTGCTCCCGCGCCAGTGCCCCTTGATCAACAAGGAATTTCAGCCGTTCGAGTCGTTCTTTTTGACTGTCAGCATCGGCTTGAAGTTGGGCCAGTAAAGCTTGACTGGTCGTTGCTCGTTCTTCAGTTTGCAAAATCGTGGTGTCTTGCCCTTGCAATTTTGCTTGAGCTTGAGCGATCGTGGCTTCTTGAGCACGAATCTCAGCCGTCGCAATGGTCGATCGCGTTTGTGCTTCTAATCGAGTTTTATCAATTAAGGCATCAATTTGCAGCAGCTCTTTTTCATAGTTGCGCTCTTCTTGCTGTAAGGCTCCCACTCGATTGAGTGCAATCTCATGATCGAGTTCAGCGATCGTTTGTCCAGCTTTCACCGTCTGACCTTCTTGCACATACACTTGAGCAATTTTGCCAGAAACGACAGGGTGAACTTTGTAAGCTTCCCCTTGAGGCACTAAACGCCCTTGCGCGCGTCCAATTTCTTCCATCTGGCTCGTTGTTGCCCAACCGACACATGCCGCACAAAAGATGACACCACCCGCGACTAAGCGACTGGGAAAAGTTGCAGGAGGACGATCGAGAACATTTTGCAGCGCAGTAGACCATCTCTCCGGCGGAGTGGGGTCGGAAGAGTCCGCCGAACTTGCGGGAGGGTCGGGAAATGCAGAAGGCATGACTGGAGTGGATGCGAGCGTACCCCCATAGAGGTAGGCAAACTCTGACAGTTCATCGGTCTCCAAGTTAGAAGACAGAGTAGGCGGCGGTGCATCTTCAAGAGAGAGTGAATCAATCCGTATCGACATAATAATGACCTAACACTAGAAATTGCATGAAACATTTCCAGTCGTCAGATGAAGTGCAGTGCAATGAGGGCTTTAATTGTTTTCGGCTGCGGAAGATCCAAATCTAGATCTACAAGCAAGCCATTCAGTAAAAAGGTTGTTTCTACCGGGATGATTTGAAGCGATTTTAACCATCAATGCGATGTCTGAAGACTGAACTAAGTGGCGTGGTAGTGCAATCCCTGTGTAGCTAGAGATATCGTCAGTATTGCTAGAAGACTTGATGAGCATTTTGTTATATCTAATACCTATCATAATCGTTCTACGCGGTATGACAACCCCTAGCACGGGTGATCTTAGTACCTGTAATATTTGCGACAGCAGTTATAGATCCAGTTGTTGTTGAGCAAGCTGAGTGTAGAGTCCTCCTTGTTTGATTAACTGTTCATGAGTTCCTTGCTCTGCGATGATGCCTTTATCGAGCACTAAGATACAATCTGCGTTGCGAACAGTAGAGAGTCGGTGAGCAATGATGAACGTTGTGCGATCGCGGCTAATTTGCTGCAAGTTTTTCTGAAATCGTCGCTCGGATTCCGTATCGAGTGAGCTTGTGGCTTCATCCAAAATCAAAATTCGAGGCAGATTGAGCAGGGCACGCGCGATCGCGATTCGTTGCCGTTGTCCACCCGATAGCATGGTGCCTCGCTCTCCCACTTTTGTCTGATAACCCAGAGGTAAGCTCTGAATGAAAGCATGGGCTTCTGCGAGTTTTGCAGCTTTTAACACATCTTCTAGGCGATATTGAGGGCGATAGAGCGTAATGTTATCCAGGATCGTTCCCGAAAAGAGAAAGCACTCTTGTGGAACAATTCCAAGCTGCGATCGCAGAGATTGCGGCGAAACATGATGCAGATCGGTGTTGTCGATGAGAATTCTGCCAGAGGTAGGTTGATATAACCCTTGAAGCAAGTTCGCCAAGGTTGTTTTTCCAGACCCGCTGCGACCGACTAAAGCGATCGTATCCCCTGCACGAGCCGTAAATGAAATGTTTTGCAGAATATTGCGACTATCATCCGCATGATAGCGAAAAGTAACATTCTCAAATGTCACTTCCCCGCGAATACGTGGAAGCACGAGCAGAGGTTGATCCGGACTTTCTTCGGGCTGGGCACTGAAGATATCGTCTAATCGCTCGATCGAAACTAAAACCTCTTGGAACTCATCCCAAAGACCGACTAACGACAAAATGGGAGTAATCACACTACCAATCATCATGTTGAATGCAACCAATTGCCCAATGGTCAATTGATCTGCAATCACCAGCCTTGCCCCATACCAAAGTAGTAACGTACTACCAAATAAATTGATTAATGTACTTGCACCCTGCAAGGCATTCGCCAGCTTCTGCCCCCGAAACTGAGCATTAAACATACTCGTCAGTTCATCCTCCCACTGCCAGCGCAATTCTCGTTCTGACGCGGTTGCTTTCACCGTTGAGATGCCTGTGAGCATTTCCACAAGCGACGAGTTTTGCTTGGCAGATTCATGAAAGATCTGTCGGGACATTTGCCGGAGAAAGGGACTCGCAATCACGGTCATAATGATGATCGGTGGAATCAGCCCAAGGACTAATAGGGTCAACTGCCAGTTATAATGCAGCATCAATCCGACATACACGATCGCCATGACTGCATCCAGCCATGCTGTGATTGCCTGCCGGGTGAGAAAGAGCTGAATTTTATGATTTTCTTGCACGCGCGTCACAATATCACCGACATGCCGAGTCGCAAAGAATTGCAGCGGTAAATTCAACGCATGAGCAATAAAGCCACTAATCAAGGTGAGATCGACTTGATTCGAGAAAAAATCCAGTAAATACTGGCGGGTGCAAGTTAACCCAATTTTCCAACTGCCAAACAGCAACAATCCAAAGATGAAAATTTGCAGTGTGGGTAGGCTTTTGTGAACAACGACTTGATCCAGAATGATCTGAGTAAAGAGAGGTGTGACGACACCAAAGATTTGCAGCAAGACCGACGCGAGCAGAATCGACCAGACAATTGATCGATAAGGCGTAAAAGCTCCCAAAAATCTTCCCAATGAAGGTTTTGATTTTGGTAACGCTTTCAACAGTTGAGTCGGACTTAAGAGCAGGGCATAGCCCGTCCAACTGGCTTGAAATTCTTCATAACTTATCGATCGCCGACCGAGTGCTGGATCAGCGACTAGAACTCGATTCCGCTTCATGCGGTAAACGACAATATAATGTTCACCCTGCCAGTGAGCAATCCAAGGCAATGACTGTTCGGTCATGCGATTAAAGCTTGATCGCACAGGTCGCGCCTGAAATCCTAAACTTTCTGCCGCGAGTGCGAGTCCCTTGAGCGAAGCTCCAGATCGTCCCACGCCTGCTAAGTTGCGCAACATATTGATGCTCAATCGTTTGCCCCAGTACTGAGCAATCATCGCTAAACAAGCAGCCCCACAGTCCGAACTGCTTTGCTGAGGAATAAACGGAGCGCGACCAATTCTAATGCGCGATCGCCGAGGTTTCGCAAACTCGATCGCAGCAGGCTTTGTAGGAGCCGGAATTGGTCGAACAGGCTGAGCTTCAACAGGTTGAACTCGCGCCAAAGGCTGAACGATCGGTTTGACCTCGGGTGATGCTTCACTCTGAAAAACAGTATCCCAATGGTTTGCACTCATTTGATAGAGCTGAAGTTCAGTTGCAGCCACCCAATCTGACGGGACGGGTTGAGGATAGCCCCACCCTTGCCCAATCGTTGGAGGCTGAGTGCCTTGAACTTGCCCCTGTCGTAACCAAAACCGACCAGATTGATCCGCAACACTTGATCCAGCAGCAATGCGGATCTCACACAAATGCGGGAGGAGCTTTTTCAGAACATGGCTAGAATGCGATCGCAGATCCGTCTCACTCTTCAAAAACAACAAGCGTTGTCGATCGTGAGCCATCTTCTGAAGGTCAGACTCTAGCTCAGACGGAATACTGTCGATCTCAGCAACAAATCCAGCACTTGCCGCGATCGCTTGATAAGACAGAACCGGATCACAGAATTGTCCATCTGATCCCCAACTGTCTCCCACATCTAACACTGCCGCAGGTACACCCGACCGAATCAAACGGACTCGTCCTTGGCAAAGAATCATGACATGAGAGACGTTCAGCACATCACCGAGTTGAAAGGCTCGAAAATTAAACGATCGCGAGAAAGCAGGATCGACCGAAAATCGGGTCATAAGAATCTCGGACAGTAGCTCATAAGCACTATCCAAGTTGACTGGAGGCGCGTCGCGTCCAATCTCTGAATTTTTCTTCATAAGGGGGGCTAGGAGAATCGGATGGATTGTTGAGAGCGATCCAGCGTTCTAGCAAAAGAGACGATAAATTTTAGCTACTGTGAAGTTCGAGCTTTCCTATTCCTTTCTGCAGTCTGGTTTTCGAGAATCCATACAAACGTAAATAAACTTTATATAGAAGGCAGGGAGCCGCCAGTGAAGTACAAAAGTCTCGCTTTCCACACCAAAAAAGCTAGAGAATTTCTTCCCTAGCCAAATATCTTTGAGTAACAAATCAGGCACTTGGAGATTACAAAACGCCAATGTTGGACAATCCTAAGATCGCACCTGCGCCTAGCACATGACCAAAGCAGGTCGCACCAATTACCGCAGGTAGTCCAAAGCCACCAAACATATTGGATGAAGGCATTTCAGGGGGCGCACTCGGATTCTTCATCGTGTATTTCGCAAACGCGATCGCCAAAATATTGCAAATAATCATCACAGCCCCAACGCTCGGACTCCAATCCACAGCTCTCGGCGCAACTGCTAGCAAGGTAGAGATTAACAATTGAGTTTCTCCTTTCGTGATCCAAAACTTGTATCTAGAGGTTTTCTACCAAAAAGCCTCACGAAACAAGTCAAATCGCAGCAATAGTTCATGATTCTATGCAGTTTGCAACAAAATCTAACGGTATGCTGAGTATAAAAAATTACTAAGCATCGGATTCCTTGTACTTCTTTGCGCGAGCCATTTAGCCCATCGAAATTTAGTAATTAATTACACATATCATCTCGAAAAAGTGGGTTTTTCCCTGGCAAGACTGACGAATTCAATCTGGCTGAGCATGTATTTTAATTCACATACAAATCAGCAAATTTGGAAATTGAATTTTTATGCGAATTTGCCAAAGCCTTTCAGCGCAGGTTTTTTCCGATATATGTCTAAATAAGAAAATCCAAGATAGGTAGTATTACAAACTACAACTGAGTCAAAATGTTCGCAATTCTGACTTGTTATTTGGGAAAGTAGCGAGTAATCTAATGATGATCTTAAATACTGAGGTCATTAAACGTTGATTCCCTGAAATTGTCATTCTCTCAATGCAATTTAACGCGAAGCTCAGGAGGTTCGATCTCAAAATTTATACTTGAATTAGCGAATAATGCTCATCGCAACTTCGACAAATTCAACATCAGTATTTGCTGAGGACATATTTGAAATTCATCTATAGGTGCGGCGGGCTGTCTAGTTCTTAGATAGTTCCGAATTTTTCGTATTTAGGACTGAACTTCAAATATGAGGAAATGCTTCTACAAGTATCAAGTTTCTATTAAGATGTCGCGACTGTTCTCAGTACTGATATCTTCCTATAAGACTGATAGCGTCTGGGTTTTCCGCCGATTGATTGATATTTTACGGATGATCTTTTTCTTCTGACTCTGTCTCAAGGAATACTTCATCTCCTGAAAACTTTGCTTAATGTTTATGGTTAGTTATGGTTAGTCACAGACCGTTTCAACGCCTACAACCGCTCTCGTTGTTGGCACAATTGATCAGCCGTCGCGTCGATGGTTGCTTACAAATTGTCAGTGGTTCCGTCTCTTGGTTACTCTACCTAGATGAGGGAACGCTCGCCTTTGCAACCAATTCGATCCAGCCCTTTGAGCGGCTGGATCGTGTTCTCGATCAACTCAGCGATCGGGTACCCTCGCTGATCCAATTTGATCGCGGACAGCTCCGGCAATTTGAAACGGTGGCTGGAACTTATCCGGCAATCAGCGCAGACTATCAAGCAATCGAATGGCTGCTTGGACAGAGATTAATCGATCGATCTCAGGCCGCAGCGCTGATTGAACTGCTTGCCATCGATGTCATCAAACCTTTTCTCAGTGTGACAGAAGGAATTTATGAAGTCATTGCTAAACCCAACTTTCTACATTACCCGAATCTCTGTCAGCTAGATTTACGCCCGATCGTCGAACGCTGTCATTCCGAATTGAAATCTCACTCACCTGCGATTCCAAAAGCGACTAGCCCAGATGCATCGATCCCACTCCCTAGCCCAGTCTCAAGTGCTCCCAGCGCACGACCGCTCTCATTTACAACCTCTCAACCCGCAATCTCTCAACCGACTCAGACTCCGGTTACAGCAGTACCCACTGGCTCAGCACCGACTAGCTCAGTCGCGGCAACCGCTCAAGTTCAGTACAAAATTGCCTGCATTGATGACAGCCCAACGGTATTACAAGCAATTAGTACTTTCTTAAATGATTCCAGCGTCTCGGTAATTATGATCAACGACCCGGTCAAAGCATTAATGCAAATCGTTCGGAGCAAACCGGACATCATCTTGCTGGATGTCGGAATGCCCAATCTCGATGGATATGAACTTTGTTCTTTATTACGTCGCCACCCAAGCTTTAAGCTCACCCCGATCATCATGGTCACGGGTCATACCGGATTCATCGATCGCGCTAAAGCTAAAATCGCGGGTGCATCTGGCTATCTCACCAAACCCTTTACCCAATCCGAATTAGTCAAAACTGTTTTTCGATACCTTGAGTGAACGAAACGCTACTTTACCTGGTGTGAACCGTTATGAGCTTAACATTGATGCGAACTGTTCTAGTTGTTGAAGATACCCCCTCGGAGATGGAACTTTTGAGCCACTACTTACGAGAAGGTGGCTACAGTGTGGTCGGAGCAGTCACCGCAAAAGACGCACTCACCAAAGCGATCGAGCTTAAACCCAATGTGATCGTCACCGATGTCGTGATGCCGGGAATGAGCGGATTCGAGCTATGTCGGAGTTTGAAAAAAAATCCAGAAACGCAGAAAGTCCCGATTATTATCTGCACCTCAAAAGGGCAGGATATTGATCGCTTATGGGGAATGCGTCAGGGTGCAGATGTCTACATCACGAAACCTTTTACTCGTGAAGAGTTAATCCGGGCTGTTCAATCTGTCGGAGGATAAACCGCGTGGATGACTCAGTGTTGACATTAGCAACAACGCAAAAAAATGCGATCGCTCCGAAAAATTTGGGCGAAAGCTATCTCAAATTTGAAGTGGGGCAAGGAACCCAGGTCGGCTTACCCATGCGGCATGTTCAAGAAGTACTCGTGCTTCAGCCGCGCTATTTGACGCCGATCCCTAACTTGATGCCCGGAATTTTGGGACTGATGCACCGTCGCAGTCGCGCGTTGTGGGTATTCGATCTCGCAATGCTCCTTGATATCGGCAGACTCGATTACAGTCCCCAACAATATGATCTCGTGATTCTTCGGACTGGCTCGACTGCCGTAGCAGCAGCAGTCAACCGAGTCGATGGAATTGCTTGGGCAAAGCCTGACGACTTACAGCCCGTCCCCAGTCACGTGACCAAAGGCTTGATCCCCTACTCCAAAGCTTGCATCTTACAGTCTCAAGATGTGATTTTTCTCTTAGACGGAGAAGCAATTCTGCAAGCTCCACTTTTGCAAAGTCATTAACATACTCTCTTCATCAGGCGATCGCATCATGTTCTCATCTACCGCTACTACCCGTTTGAAACTTCTAAATCTATGGTTGACCAATTAAATGCCGCCCAACGGGATCAGCTTGCTCAGTCCAACACTCTAAAGCCAAGCTCGATCGATATGCCTCCAACCCCTGTGAAACGCAGATCGCTCTCCATCCCAGGACTTGCCCGATTTAGACGATTGAGCCTGAAAAACAAAGCGACCTTGATCGCGATCACCATCGGAACTCTCCCCGTTCTCGTCATTGGCACGATCGCGTATTCGTTTGCGAATCAATCAATTACGCGCCAGATTGTGGATACGGAAGAGACCCTGGCAACTACGCTCAGCCAACGGATTGCTAGCTATATGTCGGAACGAACTGCCGACTTACAGATTCTAGCAAGCTTGCCGATGTTAACGACGCCAGGGCTCCAAGACGGAACTTCTACCGAGGAGAAACGCATCCTGTTTGAGCGAGCTATTGAGAATGGAAACTACGAAAGTATCACGCTGTTCGATAACGATGGCAATGCGCTAATTCAGACCGATCGCGAACCGATCCCACGGCAAGACGACCAAGATTACTTCCGAGCCGCACTTCAGTCGAGTCGGGTTTCGATTAGTCGTCCGATGCGCCTGAGTCCGAATACTGCCTATACGATTTACATTACTGCTCCAGTTCAAGAAAGCGGCAGTGGAAAGCGCATTGGAATTTTGCGGGCAGTTGTGCCGATTAAAAGTTTGGCATCAGAACTGCAAAACTACAACAAAGTCGGCGCAACCTTCAGTGTTCTTGATGCGAGCAATCAAATCTTCTTGTCTTCTCAAGATGCCAAGATCGGACAAGCTGCTTCATCAATTTATTCCTCTTTTTCGCAACTGCAATCTCGTCGAGAGATCAACTCCAGTGTTGTTACCCAGAAACTCAACAATGAATCTAAACCTGTCTTAGCCAGCTTCATACCCTGGACAGGACGAGATCGACTCCCTGATCTAGGGTGGGATGTGGTGTTGAGTATCCCCACCGAAATCGCTTTTGCGCCACAGCGACAGTTACTGCTCACCTTTTTATTGGGAACTGCTGTAGCGGTTTTCCTGACTGGATTGCTCGCCGCTTGGTTAGCAAGTCGAGCAACTCGTCCAATTGTGGCAGCAACTAATGCAGTTCTAGAACTGGGGAATGGAAGATTAAACACTCGTCTCGCGGTTAAAGGAGTTGATGAAATCAGCATCTTAGGTCGCAACATCAACTTGATGGCGGGACAGTTACAAAGTTTGGTTAGCCAACAGACAGAGAATGCTGAACGATCGCAGTTATTGAACCAGATCACCGTCAAAATTCGTCGCTCTCTATCTGTAGATGATATTCTTGCCACCAGTGTAGAAGAGATCCGAGCCGCTTTTAAAACCGACCGAGTCGTGGTTTATCGATTTGCCCCGGACTACCTGAGCGGAACTATCACCGCAGAATCAGTTGGCTCAAATTGGATCAAAGCATTGGGCAAAGTCGTCAGCGATCCGATGGAAGCGTCTTTAGTCGATCGCTATCGAGAAGGGCGCGTTTGGTCGATGGAAGATCTGAAGCAAGCAAAGCTGAGTCATTGTCACTGTGAGATTTTAGAACGATTGGAAGTCCAAGCGAATATGGTTGCTCCGATCGTGCAAAACCAAGAGTTGATTGGATTATTATGTGCGCATCAGTGTTCGGCTCCGCGATCGTGGAAACCCGAAGAAATTGACTTTTTCGGGCAGTTAGCCGTTCAGATTGGCTACGCACTCGATCAAGCAAGCTTGCTAGAACAGACAGAAGACGCGAGAAAATCAGCAGAGCAACTGTCTGAAGAACGGCAACAGCAGAAAGAAGCCTTGCAGATGCAGTTGATCAATCTGCTAGCAGATGTAGAAGGAGCTGTTGAAGGAGATTTGACGGTTCGAGCCGATGTTACGGCTGGAGAAATTGGCACGGTCGCCGACTTCTTTAATTCGATCGTGGAAAGTTTGCGGCAGATTGTTACCCAGGTAAAAGATGCTGCGAGTCAAGTGAATGCCTCGCTGAGTTCGGATGAACAAGCGGTACGGCAGCTTTCAGATGAAGCAACTCGCCAAGCCGATGAAACCAGCCGCACGCTCGATTCGGTTCAGAATATGCTGCGATCGATTCAAACCGTCTCGAACAGTGCCCAACAAGCCGCATCGGTTGCCCGTGAAGCCTCTTCGACCGCAGAAGCAGGCGGGATCGCGATGGAGCTAACGGTACAGAACATTCTGGGTCTGCGAGATACGATCGGAGAAACGGCGAAGAAAGTTAAACGCCTGGGTGAATCGACGCAGCAGATTTCTAAAGTCGTTTCGTTGATTAACCAGATTGCGATGCAGACGAACTTACTCGCGATTAATGCTGGAATCGAAGCAGCACGGGCAGATGAAGGATCGCAAGGTTTCGCTGTCGTTGCAGAAGAAGTGGGAGATTTGGCAACGCGATCGGCGACAGCAACGCGCGAAATTGAGCAAATTGTCGCAACGATTCAGCGCGAAACGACTGAAGTGGTCGAAGCGATGGAGCAAGGCACAACTCAGGTCGTGGAAGGAACTCGATTAGTCGATAACGCGAAGCAGAGTTTGGAGCAGATTCTAGAGGTATCGCGCCGCATCGATGATTTGGTGCAGTCCATTTCAGAGGCGACGGTGACGCAGGTGCAAACCTCAGATGCAGTCTCGCACTTGATGCAAGAGATCGTAGCCGCAGCAGGACGCACATCGGCATCTTCAATGGAAGTCTCTCGATCGTTGAGACAAACCGTAGAAGTCGCGCAGGAGCTACAAGAATCAGTGGGCACATTTAAGGTGGGCTAATGGCACAAGATAAAGAACTGGAAATTCGCCGTCAGTTTCTCGATGAAGCGCAAGAGTACTTAGATGTTCTTGATGCGACGATTTTAGATTTAGCAAATCATCCGATCGATGTGGCAAAAGCGAATGCCGCCTTGCGGGCAGCGCATTCGATTAAAGGCGGAGCAGGCATGATGGGATTTCAAGTTCTCAGTGAGCTTGCCCATCGGCTCGAAGATTCTTGGAAAGTCCTGAAAATTGACAAGTCGATTGTGGTTAGTCCGCGATTGGAGAATTTACTGCTTGCCTCAGTGGGCTGTCTGCGACAAGTTGTAGAGTTCGATCGCGAATCGATGCAGCGTCATCAGGATTCTTTT
Organism: Leptolyngbya boryana PCC 6306; assembly: GCF_000353285.1. Classification (NCBI taxonomy): domain Bacteria; kingdom Bacillati; phylum Cyanobacteriota; class Cyanophyceae; order Leptolyngbyales; family Leptolyngbyaceae; genus Leptolyngbya; species Leptolyngbya boryana. The sequence continues at coordinate 5,273,416 of NZ_KB731324.1, read as the reverse complement.
GTCGATGCGAATTGGCTCTCGGTTGAAGCGTATCCCGTCTTTGACGCATTACATGCTGAACTCGGCGATCCCCAGGAAGAAAATGCAGCCTCGATTCTCTCACCCGAAGAAGGGCAAGACATCGTTCCACTGTTGTTTGAGACAGAAGTAGAAGGATGTTTAGAGCGATTAGAAACGGTGCTCAACACTCCAGATCAGCCTTGCTTGCGAGAAGAGGTAGCAATTCTGGCGCAAGAGTTGGGTGGGTTAGGCGAAATGCTGCAACTTTCGCAATTTGTGCAACTGTGCCAATCGATTGCTTACGCGATCGAACAGGATTCACAGAATACTAGCGCCATTGCTGAATCAGCTTTAACAGCGTGGCGCACCGCGCAAAAGCTAGCCATTGCTGGACAGTACGATCAAATTCCCACTGCGATCGCAGAATCGACTCTGCCTCCAGACTTGGCTGATTTTGCAGATGTGCCTTCTGTCCTCGAACCCAATGTCGGCGAAACCGATTGGTTTACCGAAGCATTAGCAGCAGAAGCGTTAGCCGTCGATGATTTTCAGCCGATTCCGATGCCAACTCGCATTCCAGTCGGCGAACCAAAAGGCACAGATTTCAAAATTCTAGATCCCGAACCTGATATCAGTACGGCAACTGAAGCTCAAGATACGACTGTGCGCGTTCCCGTTCGTCAACTCAATCAGTTAAATGATTCGTTTGGTGAATTAACTATCGATCGCAACGGGTTAGATCTCTATCTAAAACGCTTACGAGGTCTAGCTCGGACTTTACACGACCGGGTACAAGTCCTTGATCAAGTCAATGCTAAGTTAAGAACTGCTTACGATCGCGTCACCTTAGATGGCAGTCGATCGCTCCAGGACAATCGCCGATCGGGCTTTGACGCGCTAGAACTCGATCGCTATGGCGATTTGCATTTGTTGTCTCAGCAAGTGATGGAAACGATCGTGCAACTGCAAGAGGTGAGCGAAGACATTGATCTGAGTTTGGATGATGCGGATCAATCGGCGCGGAACTTAACCAAAACTGCGAAGCAACTGCAAAGTGGCTTAACTCAGTTGCGGATGCGCCCGATTTCCGATGTGATCAATCGCTTCCCTCGCGCGATCCGAGAATGGTCATTGCAATATGGGAAAGAGGTGCAGCTTTCGGTAGTTGGGGGTAGCACCCTCATCGATCGCAATCTTCTCGAAGCATTGAATGATCCGTTAATGCATCTGATTCGGAATGCCTTTGATCATGGGATTGAAGAGCCAACATTGCGCGCACTCCGAGGAAAACCACCGCAAGGCACGATCGAGATTCAAGCGGCTAATCAAGGCAACCGCACCATCATTACCGTCAGAGACGATGGCGAAGGAATTCCGATCGACAAAATTCGCGATCGCGCTGAACAAATGGGACTCGATCCCGTCTTACTCGATGCGGCTCGCGATGAAGAACTGTTATCGCTGATTTTTGAGCCAGGATTTAGTACGAGTACTCAAGTCACTGCCCTTTCGGGTCGTGGAGTTGGGATGGATGTGGTGCGAAACAATCTCAAGCAAATTCGCGGTGAAATTAGCGTTAACACTCAAGCCGGACAAGGAACAACGTTTACGTTATCGATCCCGTTTGCTCTTTCGACGATCAAAGTATTACTGATTGAATGTCATGGCATGTTGCTTGCTTTGCCAACCGATGTTGTTTCAGAACTCTTTTTACTCCAGCCTAATCAAATTATTGAAACCGCGGGAAGTGAGGTTCTCAACTGGCAAGACAAAGTGGTGCAATTGGTGCGATTGCAGAAATGGATGCGATTTAACTGTCCGCAAATCCCGCATGGATTTGAAACGCCACCCACGATCGCGATGACGAGTGTTGTGATCATTGATCAAGCACCGCAATGGTTCGGGATTCAAATCGATCGCTGTTGGGGTGAACAAGAAGCAACGATGCGAAAAGTAGAAGGAAACTTAGCTCTGCCCACTGGTTTTAGTGGCTGTACGATTTTGGGTGATGGGCGAGTTGTGCCATTGGTGAATGTGACGGAGCTATTGCGCTGGATTACAAGCTGTGAGCGCTCAGATATTCAACCGGATCAAGCCTTTAGCAAGCAACTGCGCGCAAGTTTAGTGGCATCCCAACCGAGTATGGCGCGATCGACAACGCCAACAATTTTGGTCGTTGATGATTCGATCAATGTGCGTCGGTTCTTAGCCTTGACTTTAGAACGATCGGGCTATCGAGTTGAACAAGCCAAAGATGGTCAAGATGCGATCGAGCGTCTAGAGGCAGGACTGTCTGTGCAAGCGGTGATTTGCGACATTGAAATGCCCCGATTAGACGGATATGGCTTTTTGGCAAAACTGCGATCGGACGAGCAGTTGGCACAGATTCCTGTGATGATGTTGACTTCCCGGAGTGGAGAGAAGCATCGAAAAGTCGCGGAGAATTTGGGAGCAGCAGCCTATTTTTCCAAGCCTTATAACGAACAGGTGCTCTTGCGAACTTTAGAAGGCATGGTGAAATCGACTGCTCTGGTTTAAGGCGATGCAGCGGAGTTTTGGTGTCTGCGAATTGAGTTGAGAGCTAGTCGTTCACCATAACAGACCGATAGGGGAGTGGGGGAAGGGGGAGAGAAGTTCTTACTCCCCACTCCCCCAAATTCATGCGCTTGACAACTAGCCCACGCCCCTAACCTACACACATCATTATTCCGCTCCTTCGATCGGCGCAAATCCTTGCCGCTGAACGTTTTCCGTCACCACTCGCGGCTCTAGGAACTGAAGCAAATAATCGACTCCACCTGCTTTCGAGCCAACCCCTGAGAGCTTAAAGCCTCCAAACGGTTGCCGAGCCACGATCGCGCCTGTAATGCCGCGATTGATATACAGATTTCCGACCTCAAAATCAGCTTGTGCCTGCTCAATATGCGATGGCGTGCGCGAATACAATCCCCCGGTCAACGCATAAGGCGTACCATTCGCTAAATCCAAAGCTTCTTGGAACGAACTTGCTCGCATCACAGCAAGTACTGGCCCAAAGATTTCTTCTTGAACTATTTTTGCGTCTGCAGAAACATCTGTGATGATTGTTGGGCCTACAAAGTAACCTCCTTCTGGAACAGGCATCTTTAATACAAGTGTTCCTGCCCTTTCACCCCATTCAATGAATTTTTGAATGCGATTCTGAGCTTCCTTATCAATCACAGGACCAACTTTCGTACCCGGTAATTCAGCTTCTCCAATGTTCAGAGATCGAGTTGCCTCGACCAATCTTGACAAGAATGTCTCATACACAGGTTCAAGCACGATCGCTTTAGAACACGCCGAGCATTTCTGCCCACTATATCCAAACGCAGACTGCACAACCCCCTGAACCGCTTGATCTAAATCTGCGCTCTCATCAATGATTACTGCATTCTTCCCGCCCATTTCAGCGACCACTCGTTTGAGGTGCTTTTGTCCAGGCTGTAACACGGCTGCATCCTTGTAAATCTGGCATCCGACCGCTTGCGATCCAGTAAACACAATCATATGCACATCAGGATGTTTGACAAGATGCGCGCCCACGGTATGTCCTTTGCCTGGAATAAATTGGAACACTCCCGCTGGAATGCCTGCTTCTACTAAAATCTCTGCAATCTTGGCAGCAATCACAGAAGAAGTCTCGGCAGGTTTCAACAATGCACAGTTACCCGTGACCAAAGCAGCAACAGTCATACCAACCGGAATTGCTAATGGAAAGTTCCAAGGAGAAATGACTAGAACAATGCCGCGAGCGTGATAGCGATAGTGGTTTGTTTCACCGGGGAAATCGTAGTCCACGCCCCGATCGAGGCGTTCCATCTCATCAGCATAGTAGTTACAGAAATCGATCGCTTCTGAAACCTCGCCGTCTCCTTCCTTCACAGGCTTACCGACTTCGTAAGTCATCCAAGCAATCAATTCCTCTCGACGTTGCTCGAAAAGATTGGCAGCTTTGCGCAGAATATGAGCACGTTCTTGAGCAGAAGTCCGTTTCCAGGCTGGAAAAGCAGCTTTCGCAGATGCGATCGCGTCTTCTGCTTGGTCAACGCTGATCAGCCCAATTGTGCCAACCGTCTCACTAAAACGCGATGGATTCTCAGATTTCAGCTTCTCAGCCGTTTCTACAAACTCGCCATTGATCAAAGGCAGGTAAGTTTGTCCAAACTGCTGACGAACTGATTTCAAAGCAGATTGAATGCGATCGCGTTTTGCTCGATCGGCATAGTCCGTATCGGCTGCATTCTCAAACTTGTCGAGCGCTTTGAGTTGAGAAGGTTCACCGACTTGAGGAGCCGCAATCAAATCCTCGATCGGTCTTTCTTCTAAGTTCTGCCGCAAAAATGAACTATTTGCAGTATTTTCGAGCAATCGCCGAATCAAATACGACATTCCCGGAATCAGTTCACCGTAAGGACAGTAAACTCGAACTCGATAGCCTTGTTCTACAATCGCTTTCGCAAGTTTATCGCCCATGCCGTAAAGGGTTTGGAATTCGATCCGAGATTTCGGAATTTCTAAAGCAGTCGCGATCGCTAACGCATGAGCTTGCGATCGCACATTATGGCTACCAATTGCCGCATTCAAAACCTCATGATTTTCGAGCAGCAATTCTGTCAAGCGTTCATAGTTCGCATCAGTCTCAGCTTTATCGTTAAAAACGGGCTGTTGCCAATCTTTCTGAACCGCTTTGATGGTTTCTTGATCCCAGTAAGCCCCTTTGACTAAGCGCACTGTGATCGGTGTGCCTCGCTCCTTCGCCCAATCAATCAACCCTTGTAAGTCGGCTTGACTGTCGCGCAAGTAGCCTTGAATCGTCATGCCCACATCAGAGCGCGATCGAAACTCTTCTTCTAAAAGCAACGCCTTCAAAGTCTCTAGCGTCAAATCTTTGTAAGCATACTGCTCCATATCAAAGTGAACGGCTGCTCCTAGCTCCTTCGCCCGACGCAGCAAAGTTCTAGCACGATCGGCAACCCGCACCTGACTTCCTGCCTCATCCAACGGGTCAAACTGCGAGTAGAATGCGGTCAACTTCACAGACACTTGCACCTTCGGCAATGGTTGCCCATCCGCGAAGTCAATTTGCTCAACTTTCGACCAAGATTTTGAGGCTTCGGTCAATTGCTCAAGCAACTCTAAGTAGCGATCGAGATAAGACTGTGCCTCCGCCTCCGTAATCACTGCTTCACCTAACAGATCGACCGTAAACGCCATTTTTTCTTTGCGTAGTCGCTCGATCGTTTTCAGCACTTGTTTCAGGTTTTCGCCTGAAATATATTTATGCGCCAATGTCTCAACCGCAGTAGAAAGCGTCGTTGCGGCAAGCTGTCCCGGCATCGAATCAGCATTGGCAAAATTCAGCAGACCTTTTAACGCTGCAGGTAATTCGACCGTCTGATCGCTCATATATTCCTGCAAATGCCGCGCGATTTCTGGCTTACTGCGGAGCGCAGGCAAACAATCAATTAACCGAAACAACTGCACTCGCAATCCTGGGTTACTCATTGCCCAGCCGAGCAACTTATCATCCCACTGCATCTGATCGCGGACTTGAGCAAACCAAGATCTCGATTCGCGAGTTGCTCGCAGCAATTGTCTCGCGATCGCTTGCGTTTGAGATTCATAATGCTCTCGCGAACCTGTGCCCAAGGCATCTCCAAAAGCTTGACTCACCATAACCTAACTGACTCCAATCGAAAAATCTGGGAAATGTGCAGGGAAAGTATCCAGTCTCCTACTGATCTATTCTCGAATCTGTCAGGAGCGTCACAGTCGGGATGGATGAAAAAGGTTTACAGTTCCCAAACAAAGTTTGACTTCGTTTACAGTTCGTAATTCGCTCTCATTGGAGATTCTGGCTGTAATTGTTTAGTTGTCAACTGCTCATAGTGGCAGAGTGGAGAGTAGCAACCATGATTTTAGATCTTCACTCTATCGCCCTATCCGATTGAATGGAGTGAACTACTAACTTCTATCTTCAAAGCAGACAAGATTGAAATCAGTGGACTGAAACTCAATGAAGAAAATGTTTTAACTGGTTGTTAGTCCCAGAGCGGACTTCGCACGGTTAGTCCCGAATTCATTCCGGGGCGGGTGAGCAACGAAGCGAGAGAACTTGCCGAATTGATGTTGAATTACACCCATCTACATGCCACGGCAGAACTTCCCCAGAAGCGAGAGAACTTGCCGAATTGATGTTGAATCACCCTCTACTTACCACGGCAGCACTTCCCCGTTAGAATGCCAAAACGTCCCTGTATTGTCTAATGAAAGCTGTTCGATTCGCTGCAATAGTCCTTTAACAGAGGTTTCTGGAGTAATCCCGTTTACGGTAAAGTTTGTCATTCGGGTTTGCACTAAACCAGGATGCAAAATTGCGACAGCAATGCCTTGAGGCTTGAGATCGTGAGCCAGTGATTTTCCTGCCATGGACAAGGCAACTTTTGACATCCGATAACCATAAGAACCGCCAGACGTATTGTCTGAGATCGACCCCATTCGGCTTGTCATCAGCGCAATTTTAGAGCCTGACTTGAGCAAAGGCAGCAGTGCATGAGTCAATCTTAGCGGCGCGATCGCATTCACTTCAAACTGCTCTCGGATACTCGCAACATCTAGATGACTGAGGTCAATTCGTTTGGCAATTGCCGCATTGTTGATCAGAACATCGATCGTCATTTCACCTAAGCGCGATCGTAACTCTGCGATCGCAGATTCTGAGGTGAGTTCAATCCCTTCTTCAACTCGAATCCCTAGCTGCCGCAATTCTTCAGAAGCAGTTCGACAAACTGCAATCACCTCATGACCTTGCGCCTGTAATTGACGGCAATATTCATATCCAATGCCTCGATTTGCGCCTGTCACCAAATAAGTAGCCATACACTTAGAGGAACACGTCTAAAACTTATTCATAGCCTACCTGAAATCGGTGTTTTCCAGCTTGTTCTATAGCCGCCCTAGATTCAGTTGTGAAGTAAGAAGTTGTTCCCTTAGTAACTCCCCAATCCCCACTCTTTTGAGCCTTTACACTCAAACCGGATTGCTATAAATCTCTCTCAGTTGGTCGATTCGCTAACTTTAGACATCGTGTAAACCTAAATCGTTAGCTTAAGATTCAATTCATGCAAGAGTTTGATTACTCACTGGACTTTAAAGCGATCGACTTTCGCCAGCATCCCGAACTGTATCGTATGGGTCGAGGTGAGCAAGGCGTATTGCTCGTTGAACCCTACAAAAGCGAGATATTGCCGCACTGGAGATTCAAAACGCCAGAGATTGCTCGTCAATCTGCAGACGCAATTTATCAACTCTTTCTCAACTACAAAGCTCAACAAGATTTTGTGGGCATGGACATGGCGCGTAAATTTCTACAGATGGGGTATACGCGCGCTCGACGCTATGCAAATCACAAATCAGGAAGAAAGTATGACAAAGACGCTCAAGTCGTTCTGCCTCGCGTCGAAGATCCAGTGAAAGCCGAATCCGCTCAAATTTTCTACGAAAAATGGCAGCTTGCTAAAACTGATTCACTCTATATTGAACTGCGCGATCGCCATCGAAAACAGTCTGCTGAAGCGCAAGTTTTAGACTGAAAAAGCCGACTTCCGACAGCCCCCACTCCGCATTCTGGTTCTGGCTAAAAAACTGCCTTAACTCAGGTTCTCGATCGCGATAGCATTTGAATACACCGATTCGTTCGTACTTTACATTTCAGATCTCCATTGTGCATCTAAACTGAATAAAAATAAATTTATTACGTAAGCGGATTATTTAGTCCGCCGCAAACAATCAAACAGACAGTACAATGGGCAGACTAAATAGAGTGGAATCACCCCACACCTGAGCCATCCTGAATTTCAGACGAGTTCGGGACGGCTCTATATTTAAAAAACACTCCAGTCAAGTTACTAAAAGGAATCTCTGATGCAATCTTTCCTCTCGATCGATGATCTTGAAGCCGCCTCTCAAGAAACACTTGTCCTTATGGATACGCGGCGAGAAATACAGCAAAGATTAGAGCAATACTGTAATCGCTTAGAAGATCTTAAACGCGGCTTCGATGAAAAAGGCATTTTAGAAGGCGATACTCAAGCACGCAACACTTATGAACAATTAGTCATAGCCATTCGACATTACCGCAGCCAGATCCAAAACGATCTCCCTGAACTCTCTCGCCGCTTGATCGAAGCCCGACAATCCCTCGAAGAAAACGGCGAAAACACAACCGATATCGACTTCATCAAGCAAGTGATCGAAGAACGGCGGGAAGAACAAGCACAGCGCGAATACGAAGCGCAAATGAGCCGACACCAAGCCGAAAAACTCACCCAAGAACGACACGAAACTGCCGAACAACTTCTCGATCGCATTAGAGAACAGACCAGCTATTATGATGCCTCTTACTTAGCTATGGACGTTTATCACTATCGAGAGGATTTGAAAGGAGTCGATCGCTTAGATGAAGTCGTAGAGTTTCTGTTTAATCGCGTTCAAGAGTTAAGCGACAAACCAATTACCCTGCAAGGCACTGCCATCCAGAAGCTAAAAATCATGGATGCACATGCCCGCAAACTCTGGGCACAAGCGCAATCCGAACCCAAAGCAATCCTCGAAAAAAAGCCGAAACCTGAAACGGACATCGAAGAAAAAGAACAAAAAGAATCTTATACGCACTTACGCGGCAAAGTCGTTGTCTTTGGGGGACACACGACAACACGCACTTATGTAAAAGAAAAGTTACCGAAAGTTTATTTTGTCTGGTCAACGGTTGAGGATGGCTTACTGATTGTCGATCAAGCCGTGCAGCAGATTCAAACCGCCGATGCAGTGCTCTTACTCACCGATGACACCAGCCACGCGGTCACCCGCAAAGCCATGACCGAACTGCGACGCTTGAAAAAACAACCGATCGAACTGCATCACGAAGGCGTGAACACGATCGTCGAAAAAATCGCCTGGAAACTAATGTTCAAATCTTGTTAAGCCAATTTCTGCATCTGTCCTAACGGATCGGACACAAGAATCGCTATTTTGGTATTGGTATTGCACAATGGCGATAATCGATCGCACTTTAGGACAGGCATGGCTGATCCATTGATTGAATTAAAAGGTGTCAGCAAACGATTCGGGGACAATGCCGTTCTCGATCAGGTCGATTTAACCGTTTATCGTGGAGAAGCCCTTGCAATCATCGGACCCTCCGGCACTGGAAAATCTACAGTTCTACGAATTATGGCAGGACTGCTTGCCCCTGATTCGGGAGAGGTCTATATCGGCGGTAAACGGCGGAAAGGACTGATCGAAGATGCGGCTGATCCACTACACATCAGTATGGTGTTTCAACAAGCAGCGCTATTTGACTCGCTGAATGTTGAGGAAAATGTTGGATTTTTGCTGTATCAACATTCCCGGCTGCCTCGCCAAAGAATTCGCCAACTCGTTGAAGAACGCCTAGAAATGGTTGGATTATCCGGCATCAGTCAACGATTTCCCGCTGAGCTTTCGGGTGGGATGAGAAAACGAGTCAGTTTTGCGCGGGCAATCATGGCAAATCCTGATAATCCTAACGATACACCAGACGTACTGCTGTATGATGAGCCGACCGCTGGACTCGATCCGATCGCATCAACAGTGATTGAAGATTTAGTACGATCGCTACAATGTCCGAAGCGGGGATGTCAAAGTTATGTGATGGTGACGCACCAAGAGAGTACAATTCGGCGCACCGCCGATCGAGTTTTATTTCTCCATCGCGGGCAGGTGCAATGGGAAGGCAAAGTCCATGAAATCGACACAACCGATGAGCCATTGATTCGGCAGTTCTTTAGTGGCAGTGTAGAAGGACCAATTCAGGTATTAGGGTAGAGGGGTTATGCGATCGCGAACGGTTCGAGAAGGATCAGTAGGCTTAATGATTTTGGCAGGCGTGGGACTGTTTGGCGGTCTAGTGCTCTGGCTGAAGGGACTGAATCCTGCTAATCGAAGTTTTACCGTAGTAGCAGAATTCGAGACAATCAACGGCGTTCAGGTCGGGAGTCCAGTCCGTTACCGAGGAGTCAATGTCGGGAGAATCTCTAACATTGCAGCTGGCGCAAATGGAGTCGAAGTGAAGCTAGAAATTGCACCAGCGGATTTAGTGATTCCCAGAGACTCAACGTTGAGTGTGAATCAAACCGGGCTACTCGGGGAGACTGTTTTAGACATTTCGCCACTCAAAGATCTCGTAGCGACTGCTGAACCAGGTAAACCCTTGGATCGAGATTGCAATCGAGATTTAATTCTGTGTGAAAACTCTCGCATTCAAGGAGTGATGGGAATTAGCACTGACGAACTCATTCGAGCGACGATCAAATTTGCAGATGTGTATAGCAATCCGCAATTTACAGGCAACATCAATGCTCTGACCAAAAATAGTAGTGTTGCAGCAGCGGAAATTGCTCAACTGAGCCGCGAAGTGACGGGCTTAGTTAAGTCTGCACGTCAAGAAGTTGGCACATTTTCAGCAACTGCCAGATCCATTAGTAATACAGCCGATCGAGCAACTTTAACCATTACTCAAATTAATGATCTGATTGCCGCGAATCGATCGACCCTCGTTTCCACCTTAGACAATCTCAGTGCAACGAGTAGTGAGCTTCGCACGAGCGTCGTTCGGCTCAGCCCGATTTTGAACCGAGTTGAAAGCAGTCAGCTCATCAACAACTTAGAAACCCTGTCTGCGAATGCCGTGCAAACCTCTGCAAACTTGCGGGATATCTCCGTGACCTTAAACAACCCCGCAAATATCACCATGCTTCAACAAACATTAGATTCAGCACGGGCAACCTTTGAAAACACTCAGAAAATCACCTCTGACTTAGATGAACTGACCGGTGATCCGCAGTTAAGAGACAATCTGAAGCGCCTGATCAATGGTTTAAGTGGTCTAGTTTCTTCAACGCAGCAATTGCAACAGCAGGCTGACATCGCTCAAATTTTGGCAGCGCCTAAACCCATCGCATACCCAACTCCGACTCCTTCTCCCTAAGAATCTCCTGTCTCGATCGGATGGTTTAGCACGTACTCCCGCCACAGCGTAGAAAGTTCCTCGGCTTGGGGTCGAGCTGAGGAGGAAAGCTGATACATTCGGCGTGGACGACCTCGCTTTTCTGGCTTTTTCCAATAACTACTGACGAGTCCTTCTTTCTCTAGAAACCGCAGCGAACTTTGCAAAATTGTGTCAGAGAGTCGATAGCCCGGATAGTTCTGTTTTAAAGACTGAACAAACTCAGTCCCATAAGAGTCGCTTTCAACCAAGATCGACAACAGGTAACAAACCGTCAATTGCTGATTGAGGAAAATCACCTGCGGCGTTTGGAAGAATCGGTAAATGTCTTGCAGGGTGAAGGGGCGTTGAGCATCCATCGTTTGAATGTCCATGATTTGGAGAGCTACCGTCGAATAGAGTTACACTGGGCTAGGCATTATCATTGCCAATTGCGGAAAATTTCGGAGAAAGCAAGACAATCCCAATTTGTCTGAGTGATAGCCTTGGAGTTTGGAGTTCAATTGCCAATCTGATCGATGGTCAAAGCAGATAGATTGTGATCTCATCCTCATTCCTGACACATCTCGATCGCTGACTGCAATCGAACCTACAGCCTCAGACTTTTTTCCGGCTAGAAGAATATTAAGTGCAGTAAGGTTGGTCAGATGATCAAAAACGCTCTGGAAAGCGTCTCTAATTTTGTAGTATGTGATACAAAATAGCTGCACTTATCCTAGCAGACGAACGGGAGTATTCCCCTGCTCAATGATCAGAATGATCTTTTACTCAACCCAGACATTTCTTAGAACAATTTCCATGAAGCATCAGCTTTAACATTTCTACTAAAAGGTTGTTATCAATCCCCCAATCGGGTGAGAGCGTTTAGATTTTAGCAGAATATTTTTGCAATCAGCCTAATCATTCTCATCGATTTAATACAGGATTCATGAGGCGGACTCGGAAATTGTGCAACCGTAAGTTTTGACCTGTCACGCAGCTATCGCCGTTAAGAGAAGAACAGCCCGAGAAATTATCTTGATCATCGAACCCTTTCTTCAGTCTTTAGAGAGATGAAGCGATCCCTGATATGCTATACGCAGCGATTCACGGAGAAGGAAATGTCAATCGTTGTCGATTTAGAAATGTCAGACACAGAGTACTTAGAGTTACTGACTCAAGGACGCAATCCGGTGTGTGAGCAAATTTATACTCAGCAACTAAGCAGCTATGGCTTTAGTTTGATCGAAGCCAAACAGCTTGCACCTTTGTTTGAAAAAGCAGATTGTTCGATCGCTGAAAAAATTGCCGTCAATTGCGCCCTCAAACAAGTGTGGAACCACCTGATCAAACTGGCGTAAAACCCGCCACCCTCGCTGAATTTAGCCTTGCCATAATAGAGAAGTAGCAAGCATGAATCAGCATGGTAGCGAGTCCCGTTTTAGCCCGCGAATCGAAGCTTTGGATGCCTGATCGAGTTCTCTTTACACCCGCTGCATTAGATGAACCGTGGGGACAACAGATTTTAGAGCGAGTTCAAAGCTTAGATTTACCGATTGAAGAACTTCCCAAAAACCGTTTGACTGGCTTGCGTGGAGAAGATGATCGTGAGACCTACAGCATTGCGAAACGAACGTTAGCGATCGTCACCGCTCCTCAAAGTCAACTCAAGCTCAGTCCGATCCCACCTTCTGCCGATTGGCAGTTTCATCTTGCAGAAGGCTGCCCTGCGCATTGCCAGTATTGTTATCTCGCTGGCAGTTTATCAGGGCCACCTGTGATTCGAGTGTATGCAAATCTCCCTCAGATTTTGGATAACTTAGCTCGATACGAGCATCCTAATCGTGAGACGAGCTATGAAGTGAGTTGCTACACTGATCCGCTGGGGATTGAGCATCTCACGGGCAGCTTAGCCGAGTGTATTCGTTACTTCGGTACACGCCAAGATGGCTATCTGAGATGGGTTTCTAAGTTCAGTCATGTGGAAGGCTTATTAGATCTGCCTCACAATGGACATACGCGCTGTCGAGTCAGCGTGAATGCTGCACCCGTGAGTCAGCGCTTAGAAGGCGGCACAGCTTCTGTCGAGGAGCGCTTGCAAGCCCTGAGACGATTAGGTTTAGAAGGCGGTTATCCTTTAGGCATTGTGATCGCACCGATTATGCCGATCGATGATTGGCAAGCGCATTACACACAGTTACTCGATCGCATGTCTGAGCTGATTGACTTCGATTGTGACTTGACCTTTGAACTGATTTCTCATCGCTTTACACCTGGCTCGAAGCAAGTCCTCCTAAGTTGGTATCCGAATACGAAGTTAGATCTCGATGAGTCTGCGCGAGTCGTGAAGCGGAATAAATTCGGTGGCATGAAATATGTATACGATGCGAAGACGATGCGCGAATTGCGACAGTTCTTTGAGCGAGAATTAGCACGGCGATTTCCACATGGGAAAATTCTGTACTGGACATAAGCTCAATACGCTAAGCTGATAGCGTAGATCGTGGGTTTTGCTCATGGCTCTTTTACGCTTTGTCTTTATCCTTGCGGTAGCAGGCATTCTGGTTATCTTCACGCTGTCAAATTCAACAGTGCCGATGTCGATCGTATTTCTAGGAGTGCGATCTCCCACGATGCCACTGTCGTTGTGGATTTTAGGTGCGATCGCGCTTGGGATTGCAACGACAATCATCATCAACTTCCTGTTTGGATTAACACGATTTGCAGCGCGTCGATCAGAACGTAAAACGGTTCGGCAATCGACAAAACCCGCAGGCGTTTACACCTACGGTCAACAATCCCCTCCCTCGAAAAGCGAGGATGCGGACGATTGGTTTAGTGATGGGAGTGATGATTGGGGAGAGACACCGCGCAATCGTCCTCGGCAAGAGTTCGAGAAGCGTCAAGAACCGACTACAGAAACACGATCTGGGTCGTCGTACTCCTACACCTATCGCGAACCTACTACACCGCCGGACGTTGTGGATGCAGACTATAAGGTGATCAAACCACCGACTCGAAATTTGGATGAGGAAGAGTTCTAAATGTTAAACGGGGTGAGTGTTTTTCTCATTGGCATGATGGGAGTGGGAAAAACGACGATCGGGCAATTATTAGCACAGCGCTTGAACTACGAATTTCTCGATACGGATATGTTTATCGAGCAAGCGACTGGGCAAAGTGTTTCGACCATTTTTGCTGAATCTGGAGAAAGCATTTTTCGGCAACTCGAAACGGCGACGCTATCTCAGGTTTCTTCACGGTTGAGAAAGGTTGTTGCAACCGGAGGCGGAATTGTTGTGGCTCCAGATAATTGGAGCTATTTGAAGCATGGCGTAATTGTTTGGTTAGATTTACCCGTTGAGCAGATCCAAAAGCGTCTGAGTGATGACACGACTCGCCCTTTACTTCAGCAGCAAGACTTAGGATCACGTTTAAACCAGCTTTTATCTGAACGTCGATCGCGCTATGCTCAAGCCGACATTCATATCTTGATCCAGCCTGATGAAACGCCTGATCAAATTACAGAACGAGTTTTGAGAGCGATCGCGCAAGAATGCGATCGTAAACGTCAAATGGATGAAGCGATTCAACAGTTGAACAAGGAGATGCCCTTCCAAACCAATGCAGATTGAACGCAAAAATTATCCTCATCTCGACAGACCCCTAGGTGCGTATGTGCATACCGTACGCCACGGTGACTTACTGTTTATTTCGGGCTTAACCGCGTTCAATACGCCTGCACAAGACGAAGATCTAATCGCTCAGGCTGAAGTGATTCTCGAACAGATGCAAGGCATTCTCGAAGCAGAAAAGACGAGCTTTCAAGGATTACTCAAAGTCACGATATTCGTTACCGAGCTAGGACAACTGAGTCAGCTTAGAACTGTTTTATTTCGCTACTTTGAACAGCACTTGCCTGCAAGTTCCCTTGTACAAGTCGAGAGCCTTTTTGTGCCAGGGTTGAAAATCGAGGTTGAAGCGATCGCAGCACTCACCGCTGCGTAAAGCAATTCCACCTGTAAATTTTGGGTTGATCATTGATTGCGCTTTCCCGCCCGTGATTGAAAATCACGGTCTAACCGTGCGAAGTCTCTAAAGAGACTACCAGAATATAGCGATTCAGTCCGTTCAGGGACTTTGCACAGTTAGCACGGGGTTTAAAACCCTGTGCGGGAGAGTGAGATCGACAAATCAACCCGAAATTTACAGGTGGAAGCAATTTCCGAGATTCTCCGAAAATTTATCAACCTAACCCCGTAACCCGCTGCAATGTCGGCGTGAAATCTGGATACGAAATCGCTGCCGCCTCTGCCCGATGAATCGTCGTCGTTCCCGCAGCATTCAACGCCGCGATCGCTAAACTCATCGCAATCCGATGATCCGTATAGCTATCCACTTCAGCCCCTTTCAGAGGCGTTCCACCTGTAATTTCCATTCCATCCGGGAGTTCTCGAACCGAAGCTCCCATCTGATTTAGCTGCGTCGCCATCACAGTAATGCGATCGCTCTCTTTCACACGTAACTCTTCCGCATCTTTAACAATCGTGGTTCCCTCGGCAAATGCCGCTGCCACTGCCAGAATTGGAATCTCATCAATCAATCTTGGAATCACATCGCCTGAGATTTCACAAGCTTTCAATGCACTATGCCGCACCCGCAAATCTGCTACAGGTTCGCCTGCAACTTCCCGCTGATTTTCCAAGGTAATATCAGCTCCCATGCGCTCGAGAATTTCTAAGACACCCGTTCGGGTTGGATTCACCCCAACATTCTCGATCGTCAAATCTGACCCAGGTACGATCGCCCCTGCAACGAGCCAAAATGCGGCTGAGCTAATATCTCCCGGCACAACAACCGTCTGCCCGGTCAATTGAGACTGTCCGGTTACGGTCACACTATTGGTTTCAGGGTCAACGGTTAAATCTGCTCCAAACGCCCGCAGCATCCGTTCACTATGATCGCGCGACAAGGCTGGCTCGGTGACGGTTGTTTTTCCTTGCGTCATTAATCCAGCAAGTAAAACGCAGGATTTCACTTGAGCAGACGCGATCGGCGAATGGTAATGAATCGGTTTCAAAACCTGCCCCTGAATGGCTAAAGGCGCGAGCGAATTTTGCTTGCGTCCCCAAATCTGTGCGCCCATTTGCTGAAGGGGTTTCACGACACGAGACATCGGACGCGATCGCAATGATCCATCTCCGGTTACGGTAAAAAATCGATCCGGATGCGATGCCAAAATTCCGAGCATTAATCGTAAGGTTGTGCCAGAATTTCCCGCATCTAAAACATCCACAGGCTCGACTAAATTGCCCAGTCCAATTCCCTTGACTCGCACCTCTTCCGTGTTCAACTCCGAGATTTCGGCTCCCATCGCCCGAAAACAACTAGCTGTGCTTCTTGGATCTTCTCCTAAAAGCAATCCGTGAATAACGGTTTCGCCTTGAGCCAAAGCGCCCAACATTAACGCCCGATGCGAAATCGATTTATCTCCTGGAACCCGAATTCGACCTTGCAACGCCAGTCCCGCACTCGGGCGCTGAATCACAAGATCGTGGTGAGCATCGGTGACATGAAGCGCGATCGCTTCACTGTACGGGTTCGCAGAAGTCATAACACAATAAAATTACAGACAGCATTCGCTATCATCCGTTAATGCAGCTTTAGCGTCAATCATCCTCAACCTTCAACAACTGCTCATCGATCGCTTTCAATCTGCCTTTCACAACTTCCTCAGACAAAATTCGCTTACGCAACGCATCATTCAAGGCATTTTTTTCCGCTAATAACAACCGTCGCTTCACTGCATCAAACCGAGATGCCTGAAAGGTAAGGACAGTAGATTTCTCCGAGCGACGATTGTAAAAATCTCGCAGCGATCGCTCGGCCGCTGCCACTTTAATTTGATAGCTCGATCGCAATTCCTCATATACTGACTTCGGCAAAACCCCACTTTTGAGCAAGGTGTCGAGTTCATCCTGCGCTGCTTTTGCCGTCATTAACTGCGATTGCAATCCTTCGACCCACTCTTGCACCTCGGAACGATGAGCCAACTTCAATCGTTGAACAATAAACGGCAATCCCACCCCTTGCACAACCAGCGATAACAACACCGACCCAAACACGATCGCAATCAGCGATTCTCGCCCCGGAATACTCGATGGCAAACTTAACACCAAAGCCATCGACAACGAGCCTTTAATATTGCCCAAAAACAGCACGTGTTGCCACTTGAGCGGAATGGGTCGATCAAACACTCCTACCAATGCGAGTAGGGGATACACTGCCAACATCCGCCCAATCTGATATGCCAACACAGCCAGCAAGACCGCAGGCAAAATTCGCCCCAACGTATCTAATCGCAGCTCTAATCCAATCAGCAGAAAAATAAACGTATTGACTCCGAATCCCGCATACTCCCAAAAGCTCAGTACCGTGATCCGACTCGATGCCGAAACCTTGCGCGATCGCTCCAAGTTTCCCAACATCAAACCCGCAATCACGACTGCTACCACACCCGAAACATGCAGAAATTGACCTAATTGAAATGCACTCAGCGCGATCGCCACAGTCAACAAAATACTGCTGAGTGGATCATCTTCGGATTGCAAATACAATTCCACTCCCAAATACCCCAGAACCAAGCCAACCGCGAGTCCGCCAACAATCACGACCACCAACTCGCGAATCCCATCAGTCAGCGCAAGGCTACCAGTCGAATTAAATTTCAAAACCAAACTGAACAGCACCAGCGCAATGCCGTCGTTAAATAGGCTTTCTCCTTCGACGATCGTGATCAGTTTGGAGGGAACTTCCACCTCTTTAAACACGGCAATCACCGACACTGTGTCCGTAATCGCCAAAATCACTCCAACCAACAGCGCTGGAATCCACTCCAATGCCAAGCCAAATTTTAGTCCGATCGCCGTAATTCCAACTGCGATCAGCACACCCGGACCTGCGAGCAGCAAAATCGGCTTCAGCGTACTTCTTAACCGACTAATATCAGTATTAATCGCTGCCTCAAACAGCAAAATGGGCAGAAACAAATTAATAATCAGCGCTGAATCTAATCCAACTTTTCGAGGCAGAAATTCCGCGATCGCGACTCCTGCCAGCACCAATCCCGTCACATAAGGCACTCTTAACCGTCGCGACAGCAATGCCACAATCGTCGCCACCAACAGCAAAATAATCAGTACCGTCACTAACTGCGCGAACTGACCCTGATCACCCACCGCGATCGCTAATATTTTTCCTGTCATAAGTTCTGAGCTGCTACCCCAACGCCACTAAAAACCATACCTTTCGTTGGGGAACTAAGCTTACTTTTTGAACCAGGCGATCGTCTAAATCTCCGCGATCGCCGATGGTTCACCCTAATCTTCCAACACAGACGGAATTCCCAACACTGGACAGGGGAACTGCACCCCCAATTGCCTCACCAGCGGATGGTCGCCTGTATCACATCCCAAAATCAACAGCGAAGCCTTCTCAGCCTCGACAACTTCCTTCAACTCTTTTGCAACACGCCCAAACCGCAAATGCGTCTTCAGGGAACCGCGCCATTCTTCCGCCATACAGCGCGCATTCCATAAGATGCGATCGGCTTGCTCAAACAGTTCCGCCATCCCAAACTGCGGACTTGCCATCGTTTCTAATTCCGCGATCGCAGTTCGGCTGGTCTGCCACTCATTTCCCGCTTCTTTTTTCGAGCGTTTCGAGGTGCTATTAAAAACCGGAATCCGGTTCATCACGCCATCATCAATCACATACACGACTTGAACCGTCACCTGTTTACCCGTTGCCAAGCGTGTTTGGTGAGCAATCCATAATGTCAGATCCAGCGCCGTCTGACTACTCGGCGAATGAGAATAACCAACGACCAGATTGATTTCTGGCTCCTCGGCATGACTTGTACCTGCCATCAGCAGCATTTTCTGAACCAAATCAGTCCGTCCAAGCGTGCCTTGGAGCCGTACGAGCATCGAATGAATATTCACGAGTTTGAAACCTCTCCTAACTACACAGGGCTGAGAGGTGGGTGAGGGATTTTTGACGATCGCAGATAGACGATCGAAATTCAGGACACCATAATCGCAGAGAACTGCGTTCTGGAGAATCCTCCCAATGCTGACGGAGTTAGCTGACGGGCTAAGACTGGAAGGTGTCTTTCTCAAACGGGTGTTTGAGATTCGCCCCAAAAATTGGTTCCTCCGTTTTGAATTCAAGCACCCTAAAAAGGGCTTAGATTCAAATTAAGCGACCCACAGATTGACTTCCCTAAAGTGTTGACAAAAGCACCCACAACAAAAAACCAGGTACTCTGGTTTGATCTTGCTGTTGGCTAATTTAATACGGACATGCGAGAAAGAACTGCTACTTATAAGACAAAACGAGGGACGTAAGCGAGTCAGCCTCGGTAGCAGAATCATTGCCATTATAACAACTGGTACTGGAGCGTACCATTTTCCTCACATATTGTATTGTTCTTGACAGCAAATTTCTTCCATTTCCACCTTTAGTATTTTCTAAATGCAGCCGCTTTGTCTTCTCTCACGAGATACAGATTGGTTGCAAATGTCACTCAGTTGTTCGAGAAATTAGAACAGGGAAAATCTTCGGGTGGCGTTAAGGATTGGATTTTCGGAGCCGTTAACATTTTTTGATAGAGTCTTGCGGCACGGCTAGAACGCTTAAATTTATCCAGAAGTTCTAAGTAAGCGAAGGGGAGAACGATGACCCAAAATAGACACGCGATCGCAATCACTAAGCCTGATATCCGTTGCTCTTTCTTGGTTAAATCATCTTGATCATGACGGAAAAATTCGAGCCAGCTAATGAAGAGAACTGGCATCACGGCTACGTAAAATAATCCCGAAACCACTAACAAAACTTGCATAAACAACTCTTTCCTCAAACATTGACGTTGCTAGGAATTGAAATCGTAGCGACCCCGTGTTAGTCCCGTAGCTTTCCTCCTCTAGAGATACTATGCAGTTCTGAATATCTGCGTTAGCAAAATCACTGAATGTTGTTCTATAGATTTATGAAAGACATTGTTACACGGCATCGTATCACGTTGTAAATGTTACCCAGCATCACCTGTTACCTACCAGTGATTAAAATCATTGACGCTGAAACAATAAACCCACTCCCAACAGCGCAATCAGGACACCCATGACAGATCGTATGCTAACGCGATCGCCCAAAATCCGAGTTAAGGGTATGACAAATAAGGGACTGGTACTACTCAAGGCTTGTGCGATTCCGGTTGCAGCGAATTTCAGAGACGTTTGCTGAAGTAAAATTCCTAAATAAGTACTCACGAATCCCGTTGTTGCAATCACGACAAACAATCGACGATTTTGTACGGGTTTAACCAGTTCAACCGATTGGCGTTGCAGCAAGATCCAGATGAGCAGTGCGATCGTACCGCCTAAAAGCCGAATTAATGTACTCCAGAGTGAGTCAATTTCAGAACTGACCAGTGCGGCTCTTGACATAACGGCACCTGTTGCCTGTCCGATCGCGGCTAGCAGTCCGAATAGACTGCCCCGAAGCGGACGGAAATTTTCGTGAACATCAGAAGCCCGTTCTAAGATCACCCAAACGACTCCGACAATCGTCAATCCAATCCCAAGCCAAGCCGTGGTTGAAATCTGCTCTTTGAGAAAAAGCAGGGCAAACACAGCAGACATAGGAGGTGCAAGAGTTTCAAATAAAAGGGTTCTTCTTGCGCCGATGCAATTGAGCGCGTTGAAATAGGCAGTGTCACCGAAGCCAATGCCGATCGTGCCGCTGAGAAAGAGCAGGAGAAAATGAGCAGGATCGATCGAGGGAATATTCCGCTGAGTGAGGAGTAAGGTCAGGATGAGCAAAACGATCGCAATCCAGCCCTTGGTGAAATTCAAAGCCAGCGGCTTGATTTGCCGTCCAACGCCCGTATAGACGATCGAGGCAGTTGCCCAGATCAAAGCAGCCATCAGCGCAGCAATTTCACCTCGAAATTGAAGAAAAAAAGTCAAAGTAAATCAACCAATTCAAGTGTTTGAGCCGGATCGACGAGTGTATTCGCGCAGAGAATTCCCGAAGCCGCAACAGCAGGCACACCAATTCCGGGCATGGTGCTATCTCCAACTCGGTAGAGATTCTCAATTGGCGTATAACAACTCGGAAATAATCCTTGTCCAGCAGGAATTCCGGCTCCGTATGTGCCTTGATATCGTCGCAAATATCGCGCATGAGTCAGCGGAGTTCCAATCAGTTCCAAGACGATGCGGGATTTCAAATCTGGAATGACTTTCTCAACGGCACGAAATAGCGACTGCGATCGCTGATGTTTTTTCTGCTCATACTCGGCATTTCGCGCCCAACCTTCAAAAGGTTCTAACGTGTAAGCATGAACAACGTGATGCCCATCTGGAGCAAGCGTCGCATCCCAAACCGAGGGAATCGAAATCATGCAGGTATTTCCAGGAGTCGTGATGTCTCGATCGTCATGCACGACCACATGATGACCTGTCAAACCTTCTAAACCATCTGAACGAATTCCAAGATGTAAGTGCATAAAACTCTCGATCGCTGGCGTTTTGAGTGCGTCTTGAGTATTCGGCAGGGGATCTAAAAGTTGCGAATAGGTATCCCAAATTGTGGCGTTAGAGATGACGATCGCTGATTTTAATTCTTCGCCATTTCGCAACCGCACGCCTCGAACTTTGCCGGATTCCACGAGAATTTTCTCGACATGCGTACCCAATCGCAGCGATCCGCCCCATTTTTTCAAGCCTCGCACCAGCGCATCGACGATCGCGCCACTTCCCCCAATCGGATAGTCAATTACAGAGTTCGTCCGCTCTCCAAACATAAAGGCAACTTCAGGCGCGATCGTGCCGTGAGCCTTTAATCCAGACAATAGGAAACATTCCAAATCGATGAGTCTTCGCACCCAAGGATCACGAACCGTTTGATCCATCAAATCGCCAACAGAAGCTTGAATCATCCCCAAATTCGGGAGCAATTTCAGCAACGAAGGAAGATAACGACTCAACAAAAGCGGGGCTAATTTCCAATCGCTGCGTAGAGCGAGCGTTGGAATTCCGCGTAAGCCTTCGTAGAGTTTGAGAAACCGTTTTTCAAGTTCGACAAGCTCGATCGCACCTTGAGGAGAAATGTTCGCGATCGCCGATCGATATTTTTCTAAATTTCCATACACCGGGAGAGTCGCATCTGGAAAATGATAATGACCAAACGGATCATAAGGAATCGCTGCGACGGGTTCTTCTAACACCGCTAAAACTTGGCGCAGCGGATTGACTGAATGGGCATCGCTCAACCCGCAGTAAAACGATGCCCCAGAATCAAAATGAAATCCTTGCCGCGAAAAGCTGTGAATTGCGCCGCCTGGAATAGTATGGCTTTCACAGACCACCACCGACTTTCCATATCGAGCCAATAATGCCCCTGCGACCAGTCCACCAATTCCACTCCCGATTACGACAATCTCTGTATCGTGCATATGAATGTTCCAAGTAGTGTTTCCACTACTTAACGAGTGTCAGCCCTTGTGAATAAAATGAACTCAAGTATTCTCGTGATTTTAAGACAATGTCATTTTTTGATTCCGAGATCGTTCAAGAAGAAGCTAAGAATCTTTTTCAGGATTATCAATCTCTAATCCAACTAGGCAGCAGCTATGGCAAGTTCGATCGTGAAGGCAAAATCATGTACATCGAACAGATGGAAGCCATTATGGATCGCTACAAAGTTTTTATGAAACGCTTTGAGCTATCCGAAGATTTCTCTGCTCAGATGACAGTTGAGCAACTGAAAACTCAGTTAGGTCAGTTTGGCATGACTCCACAGCAAATGTTCGATCAAATGCAGCAAACCTTGAATCGGATGAAATCCCAAATTGACAAATAAAGCGGGTCGGGCAAACTGCCCAACCCCAAGAATTTGTTACGGTTTTTCAAAGTCCGACATGGGGCGGAACTTCTCAACAGGTACATCCTGCAACGCTTGAGACATAAAATCTCGCCAAATTGGAGCGACAAACGTTCCTCCCGTTGCACCCTGTCCTAGCTGCGAGTAGTTATCGTTTCCGACCCAAACTGCTGTTGCAAGCTGAGGCACATATCCCACAAACCAAATATCGCGCTCTGAAGAAGTTGTTCCCGTCTTTCCGGCAGCAGGACGACCAATTTGGGCTGCAGTTGCTGTTCCGCGCGTGATTACACCTTGTAGAGTGTCATTCAGAGCAGCAGATGCCCAGGAATCAAGCACTAGTCTTGGTTTCGGCGTGTTGTCTAAAATCACATTGCCACTGCTATCTGCAACTTGGGCGATCAAGGTCGTATCTGAATACCAGCCATTGTTTGCGAAGGTTGCATACGCACTCGCCATTTCTAGCGGCGTCAGGTCAACGGCTCCTAATGGCAAAGAGATCACAGGATCGATGGGGCTTTTGATACCAATACTTCGGCAGATCTCAACGACTTTATTTAAGCCGATTTCTTGACCCAGCTTGACCGCAGGGACATTTCGCGACTGCTCTAGCGCGCGGCGTAGCGTCATCGCTCCACCAAAACTACGATCGTAGTTTTGCGGATAATACATTTCATATCCATCTGGATATCCCACTGGCGCATCTAGGATCGTTGCATCGGGAGAATATCTGCCGGAGGCAAAAGCCGCGTAGTACACAAACGGTTTAAAGGCTGATCCAGGTTGGCGAAGGGCTTGAGTTGCCCGGTTATATTCGCTCTTCTTCGCATCGACTCCACCCACCATCGCTTTGATAAACTGCGTCCGGGGATCGACTGAAACGATCGCCATCTGGTCGGCATACACCCCTTGGTTATTCAAGGTACTAATCCATCGACGGGCAGTATCTTCAGCAGCCCGCTGCATCTTAGAGTCGATCGTGGTTTGAATGCGCATCCCACCTTTGAGCACTGCATCGCGCCCGAATCTACGTGTGAGTTCTTTCGTGACCTCATTCGTAACATAGGGCATCTGACTGGTCTGGAACGAGGTGATTTTGCCAAGTTTAATCGGCTGTTTGCGAGCGGCAGTTTCCTCTTCAGCCGTAATCCAGCCCAGTTCTCGCATCCGATTGAGCACATCGCCTTGACGGGCTTTTGCCGCTTTCAGATCGACAAAGGGGCTGAGATCTTCCGGCGATTGAATCAAGCCTGCCATCATCGCAGATTCAGCTAGATTCAGCTTCGATACATCTTTGCCAAAATAACTTCTTGCAGCGGTTTGAGCGCCGTAGTTGTTATGTCCCCAATAAATCTGGTTTAGATACATTTCCAAGATTTGGTCTTTCTTGAAAATCTGCTCAACTCGCAAAGATAGAACGGCTTCTGCCACTTTGCGGCTGATCGCACGCTTCGGGGACAGAAATAGGTTTTTCACAAGCTGCATGGTCAGCGTCGAGCCGCCTTCAACCGTGCGTCCTGTCGTGAAATTCGCCATCGTGGCTCGGGCGATCGCGCCGCCATTCACCCCACGGTGTGAATAGAAATAACTATCTTCAATGGCAATCACAGCCCGTTTGAGATGAGGAGAAATTCCATTGAGGGGAACCACTTCTCGATTTGCCTCACCGTGAATACTGGCAAGCATTTTGCCCTTGATATCGTAAATATGAGTGGTTTCGCTCGGTTTGTAGCCTCGCAGCGATCGCACGTCAGGCAAGTTGCGAAAACTGATCGCAAGTCCGACCAGTCCACCTGCAATCACCGAACTTGACAGCATCGTAATCGCAAGTAGCGTTCCTCCTGTCACTTTGCCGATGGATTGAACAAATTCTCGGGTGGTTTCAGGTTGGCGCTGCTTTTGTCTTAAGGTGTTAGACGACACGGCAAACTCTCTTTCGTAAAAGTGGGGTTCGATGCTTGGATGAGTCAAGCGTTTCCGGGTAAGGATTCCGTAACTCTAGTAGGATAATTGAGACTTGCTGAAATGGATCAAAGTTTCAAGAAAGCTCAGCCAAATGAAAACTATAGTAATTGGTCGAACAAGTGATTGAAAATGGCACAGAGTCAGTATTGTAGATTACGGAACAGATGCAGTCGTTGATTTTCTCAAAAGTATAAAGTATGTCTAACTCGCTTGACTGGCTGTTTCGGGGAACGACAGAGATTTTCCCAGACCAGCCGGATTCTCATCTTCCGACTGAAAATTTACGGGTTCGCTTGGAGAAAAGCGAGCGTCCGTTGCGGATTAAGTTCGGAATTGACCCTACTGGAACGGATATCCATTTGGGGCATAGTACTATCTACCGCAAGTTGCGTCAGTTTCAGGATGCCGGACATACTGCGGTGTTGTTAATCGGGGACTTTACGGCAAGAATTGGCGATCCGACAGGGAAATCCGAGGTGCGGAAGCAGTTGACCGAAGAAGATGTCGCCGCGAATGCAAAGACGTATTTGCAGCAGTTGCGCCCGATTCTGGATTTTGATACGCCGGGACGTTTAGAGATTCGTTATAACTCTGAATGGCTGTCTAAGTTGGATTTGGCTAAGATTCTAGAACTGTTAGCGACGATGACGGTCGGGCAAATGCTGGCAAAAGAAGGCTTTGCCGAGCGGTATAAGCAAGGAACCGCGATTTATTTGCATGAATTTTTGTACCCGTTGATGCAAGGCTACGATTCGGTTGCATTAGAAGCCGATGTCGAATTAGGAGGAACCGATCAGAAGTTTAATTTGGCGGTTGGACGTGATTTACAGCGGCATTTTGGACAGACTCCGCAATTTGGATTATTAATGCCGATTTTGCCAGGATTAGACGGCGTTCAGAAAATGTCGAAATCGTTGGGCAATTATGTAGGACTGTCAGAAGATCCGCTCAGCATGTACTCGAAATTGGAAAAAGTCCCGGATTCGACGATCGCTCAATATTTCGAGCTTTTGACTGACTTACCCCTCGACCAACTGCCTGAGAATCCAAGAGAGCGTCAAAAACTTCTTGCCCTCGATATCGTTACCCAGTATCACGGGAAAGACAAGGCTTTAGAAGCTCAAACTGCTGCTTTAAGTTTGATTCAAGGTGGTGGAAGCCAAAGCGATGCTGTCCCAGAGTTCTCGCTGTCTGGGCTGCAATTTCCATCGAAATTGTTTTATCTCGTGAGTGCCGCCGGACTGTGTAAGAGCAGTTCCGAAGCGCGGAGACAAATTCAAGGCGGAGCCGTCAAGTTAGACGGCGAGAAAATGAGCAGTCCGGATCTGCTGTTTGAAACGCCAGACACTTTGACCGGAAAAGTGCTTCAGCTTGGAAAGAATAAATTTGTGCGGTTTGTACCATGAACGATCGAATTATCGTGCCGTTAGATGTCCCGTCTGAGGAAAGTGCGATCGCGCTCATCGATCGCTTGCCTCAAGTCACGTTTTGGAAAGTGGGGCTGGAATTGTTTGTCAGTTCGGGTTCCAACATTCTCAAAGTCTTGCAAGAGCGGGAGAAGCGGATCTTCCTCGACCTGAAGTTTCACGATATTCCCAATACGGTAGCAGGAGCTTGCGCGGCGGCGGCTCGGTATGGCGTGGATTTGATTACGGTTCACGCGACAGCAGGAAAGGCAGCCTTGCAAGCCGCACAAAGTGCGATTGAGGCAAATAAAGCACCGGGGTCAGATCCGAAGCTAATTGCGATTACCGTTTTGACGAGTTTATCGGCGCGATCGCTGGCATTTGAGTTAAAAATTCCGCTGGAATTGCCAGAGTATGCGCTGGAAATGGCGATGTTGGCGAAGGAGAGCGGATTAGGGGGAGCCGTATGTTCGCCTCATGAGGTGACACAGTTGCGCGAGGTGTGTGGCAAGGATTTTGTCTTGGTTTGTCCGGGGGTGCGTCCTGCATGGGCGGCTGTTGGCGATCAGCAACGGGTCATGACTCCGGGGCAGGCAATGAAGGCGGGAGCGACGTATTTAGTCATTGGCAGACCGATTACGGCAGCAGATGATCCGGGGGCAGCGTTTGAGCGAATTTGTGAGGAGATCGAAGCGGCTTCTGTCTCTTAATCGTTTGATTCACTTGGATGTCTCAAGATGAAATCTTTACCTTATTGGGCGCTCATGAGTGTTTGGGCGATCGCGGTTTCTCAATTTCCTGTCCAAGCTGCAACTCGTGTCGCTTGCCCCACCGAAATCGAACCGCTCGTCAGGGCAATGCTGCCTGAATTGCCAGGATATGCCAATCGCATTACAGTGCGAGAACGCTTAACTCGAAATCGGAGAAGCTCCGTCATCTTGGCAGGACGACCCGAATTTGAACCGCTGCCGCTCAATTCCGATCGTCCTCCCGATCTAACCCTCAAACAAGTCTTTATCACGACATTAGGACGAGAATATGTGGGAAACACGCCAGTCGAACTGCAAGAATTTCACTGGCTCTTTCTCACTCGTAGCCAGCGAGGATGGCAACTTCCGCTTATGTTTACCCGCATTGGCACGACGACACCAGGACAGCCGATCACTCCACCCCGCGAGAGTCGAGAAAGCTCGATCGGGAAAGCAATCCAACTCTGGTTACAAGATTGCGATCGCCGTGGGATTCGCAAGAGAAATTAGGATTCTTGAATCGATCGATTAACAGCGTTACAAGAAAGTGATAGTGTGAGTCGCCATATTTTTCTGTTAACCAACAAATAAGCAAGATGATTGATTACATTTCTTTATCTTTATGTCATCTCGTTCAACAGTCATCGGGTGAATGTGGTTGAACAGGATCTTAGGCAGAATAAGTACAAGCTTTCTTTGGGAAGAAATACGGAAGTTTTCGCTCTAATTCCCCTGTCGAGGCGTAATATGCGGAACGTAGTCGATCTAACATTCCAAATCCCGGTATTAGGCAGAAAAAGTCGGTCTAACGTCCGAATCTGGATGGTTAGGCGGAAAGAGTCAGTCTAAACAATTGTTGGGAAGCTTAATGTTATCTGTGGAGGCGGCATTTCAAGGTTCAAGGGGAGTTAAATAGCTATTGAACATTGAACCATCCTTTGATTGATTAGAATATCTCCATTATCCTAAACTGCTTGTTCATGTAGATGACGAATAACGCAACCGCTCTTCTAAAAGTTCTTAAAATTGAGTTCAGAGAGTTCTGTGTTGACTTTTTATCTTTAGGTCAAATTAAAGGTATTTTCTCGAATGCAGGTTTCACTTTAGAGAATGAAGCATCTTCTGGAGGAGCAAGGCGTGGGCTTGTTGATGAGTTTTATGCTGCTACTGATTGGCAAAAGATAGAGAATATCCATAAGTTCTTTAAAGTCATTGAATATATCCTTCAGTTGCACTACATCTCTGATGAGGCGAAAGATCGCCTACGCTCTATATGTACTAGCAACGGGTTTGGAGTTGAAGATAATAAGATCAATTACGAAGGTTCTATTCTGGGTGAGGATCTATTTGCATATCAATTTCCTGCCGGACTACCTTTTGGGGTACTTAAACCAGACTTCTCTATTAGCGCAGAAAAAGGTGGACAGACATTGAAGTATGAGCTTCAAGATGGATTGGGATTAGTAAGAGGCAAAGTTTATCCCGATTTTAGTTTTAAGATGCTAGAGGCTTCCTACGGTCTTGATGCTTCAAAAAATAGGGTTTTGAAGAAGGCAATGATTGATATGAATCAATCGGAGTATGAGAAGAAATTTTTTATAGAGTATGCCAAGAGATTTGACATGGCGAATCAGGATTTGCCTGTTTTAATACCTCAAGCTTGGATACAATGGCATTCTCAAGCCAAGAAAAACCTTCGTTCTGCCTCATCACTACATATGGATGACTTATATAGAGTTGATTTTGTAGCATTTTGGAACAATAGAAGATATGTAATTTTGGTAGATGACATAAGCCATTATGCTACTAAGAAGGAATCAGATTGGTATGCTGACCAAGAAGCTTATTCCAAACGATTGAAAGAGGATAGAAAGCTTCGTAAAGAAAACTGGCACGTTTTTCGAGTTAGTAATTGGGAGTTAAGAGATGGCGAGAAGCTTCAATCTACCCTGAGCGATTTACGTGAGTTCATTACTTTTTAATAAGTATTGAAGTGTTGAAGTTATCCGCCGCCCAACAATCCCAATGCACCGGAACAATGTCAAGTGATCGGTAAGTTGCAAAGGTTATCTGTGTCCGGTGATTGGGGTCATTAGCTGGCTCTATCCCGTCTGTGGGACATGCACAAAACTTTCCTGTTCTTCAAAAGCTCAAGCTAAATCAATCTCGTTAACAAGTCGTAAAACGCTGTTATACAAAGGTTCTGCAACCCAAAATCCAGCTTCATTCATCAACGCATCCAATAGCGGTCTCACCTCAGTGATCAAGCCTTTACTTTTCGCTTCGACTAAGATTCCCAAGATGCCTGTAT
The DNA here is from genome assembly GCF_000353285.1 of Leptolyngbya boryana PCC 6306. Taxonomy (NCBI): domain Bacteria; kingdom Bacillati; phylum Cyanobacteriota; class Cyanophyceae; order Leptolyngbyales; family Leptolyngbyaceae; genus Leptolyngbya; species Leptolyngbya boryana. The sequence continues at coordinate 5,243,995 of NZ_KB731324.1, read as the reverse complement.
AGCGAAGATTCAGCCTGTTTGCAACTAACCGACCTCGGCGTTCATCAATTAAAACTTGATCGGCTTGAATCTCAACTGCTAGAGCGATCGCCTCGGCTTCTCCAATATCAAGTTCGTTGCTCAGTGCTTCGACAAGGATGCGATCGCTAACAGCACGAGTTTGGATCCAGTCAAAGGTTTATACTTCAGTCGCACCTGCAACAGGAAAATTGGGGTCAGTTAATTCTCGATAAACGACTTCGGGAATAAAAACCGTTCCATACAGTTGATTAAGAAGATGAAGGTGATTGATTGCAGCAAAATTGTTGATGGGTGATGTGTCACTGACGATAATCACAATCTGCCCATCTCCCGCAGGTTCTGAATATCCTGCTCAAAATCTTCTACTCCGTAATGTACTGGGATATGACGGCTAGCGAGTAGGTGTTGAAAGGCTACACGGTGCATTCCCGCAAAACGACTGGCTTGAGCAAGAGTAAGCTTTTCCCGCTGAAAGAGCATAATAGCGATTTCCTGACGCATTTCAGTCTCAGTCATGCGAGTTGCGGCTAAAATTTCGTCAGAGACAATAATGCTCATGGCTATACTCCTTCCTGCTAGTCCTACTATTTTATGCTTCTAAGGCAGCAAATGTCTGTGTTCCGCCCGATCCAGCTAACACTGCGTTGGTTTCATCCTAAAACGCTCTACATTGGACTTCTGCTCAATAGCACAGGCGTTCCCGGAAAAGATGAATATCACCTGTGATGCTTCGCCCTTATTTTGGGGATGGCTCGCAGGTGAGCGTCAATCCAAGCGCTACGATCGCAGTCTGGGGATTAAGCGACAGTTGCGAGTATCCCGTGAGATTTAGGCATTTCACCGAAAAGGCAATCCTGGGTACTTTAAGCTTTGAAGCTTTGCGATTTCTCTTGTGCAAGCTTTTCATTGCCCCCATGAAAGTCATTTATAAAAGCGAAAATAAACTAGCGCTGCAATTCTGTCCCTGGTTTAAGTGGACATTTGTGAGTGTGTTTAACATCTGTGCGATCGTGGTTCTGTTTGCACTTCTCGCATTAACCTGGGAAACGTTTGAGTGCAATCGCAACCTAGCACTTCCAACTCAGGGGCACTGTACGATCACTCAGCACAATTGGATTAGCAAACGTCAACGGAGTTGGCAACTGGAAGAGATCAAAGATGTGACTCTAAAAACGGTCGGTTCTGAAAGAAGGGGTTCACTGCGCTATCAGATTCAACTGGTCACGACAACAGGAATCATTGAACAGGCAGAAGTTTATCCCAAACCCTCACAGCAAGAGGAGATCCAGCAGTTTCTGAAAGCTCAGCGATCGCGCATAAAATTTCAAAGAGATCAGCGATCGTACGGTTTTTTTTGTTTCACGCTTTGTTTAGCAGGGGCAGCAGTCTTTGGGATTTGGGCAGAACGAGTGACGCTGGAAATCAGCCGATACACTCAGCGATTAACGTTGAAACGACGGAATTGGATTAGAACCCGGACGACTGAGTATCCGCTAGACCAAATTGCAGAGGTGACGGTGCAGAAAAAACGGGGTGGAAAATTTGGTCCGATGGGACGGATTGCGATCGCGCTGAAGGATGGCAAAACGATCGTAGTCCATCCTTATGATCGGTTTGATACCGAAGGGAACGGTCACGAAAGAAGTGCGGCAATGATTTGCCGTTTTCTGGCTCTCTAGACGATTTCAGACAGTAGCAGCCCAAATTTTGCACGATTGAGTCTAAGTTTCGGCAAGCCTGAAGTTCGGATTCGTAAGGGTAGAAATTCAGGCAAATCGACCACAAGACATTTATCATTGAGGCGATTTCAAAAAGCGATCGGCGTTGCCCCAGTGCAAGAAGAGTCGGGCACAAGCTTGAAAAAGCGTCGCACAGGCGGATCATCGCTCTGCCGTAAAGCCTTGTGGCAGTGGATGTTTACTCAAATCGAAGTTCGCCGCAAAACTCAAAACCCCCGAATTCTCGAAATTCGCCAGCTCTATCAGACCGCACTCGATCGCTATAGTCTCAGCAGCGACGAACGACCGCGCGGCATCAAGATTAAATTGGCTCGCGCCTACACCCGACGCAAAGTTGCAATTCTTCTGTTTGAAGCCCTTGTGAAAGCCGTCGCCCAAAGCTGATATATTGAGTCGCCATTTTTCTATCAATCAACAAATAAACAAGACGATTGATTACATTTCTTTATCTTTATGTCCTCTCGTTCAACAGTCATCGGGTGAATGGAGTCGAATGGGATCTTAGGCAGAATAGTACAAACTTTCTTTGAGAAGAAATACGGAAGTTTTCGGGATAATTCCCCTGGCGAGGGGTAATATGCGGAACGTGAGTCGATCTAACATTCTAAATCCCGGTATTAGGCAGAAAAAGTCGGTCTAATCCTCTAGTTTGGGATGTTATGCCGACTTTCATTAGCCTAACTCGCCCTAACGGGATGTTATGCCGACCATTTTCGGTCTAACGTCCGAAGTTGGATGATTAGGCGGAAAGAGTCAGTCTAAACAATTGTTAGCTCGCCGGGATACTGCTAAGGTAGGCACAATAGTGTTCATCCGCGAGAGAATAAAGCAGTTTATCAGCTTATGACAACACGAATTGAATTAATTACAAGGGCTGCTCTGAGGAGATTAACTGCGTGGAACTAAAAGAAATCGCTAATCTGCTACTTGGATTTTTCCTTGGTGTTTTTGGTTCATGGCTGTTTTGGAAGTATTTATTGTTTTTACAACCAAGAGTTAAAATTTCGAGAATTCTTCTAAAGGGATCTCATCATATCAGGACAAACGAAATTGTTTATCGAATCAAAATTTACAATTCTGGCAGAAGGCAAGTTGTTGATTTGGTCGCTAGTGCAACAGTAGTTCGAGTTAAGGAAAAAAATAGATATATCACACTGAGAGAATTGAAGTTAAGCTTTGATGGACAAATACCATCTCTGGGTGCAGTTCAAGATTTTGGAAATCCACTTCATGCAATCTCCCCTGTTTTTCATTTTCAGATTCTAGATGAAATTAATCTTGAAGGACAACTCGCTGATGATGAATGGATATTTTTTACGCTGTCTGCTAGAGATGCACTAAGTGGAACCGACAAAGTTCAAAGAGTTGCTTTTAATCGCGACAATATAAAGAAAGGTAAATTTCTATACGGTCTTACATTTGACATAGCGGAACATCGAGCTAACAATTCTGTTGGAGCGGACTAGCGAAAGCTCTGAGTATGAGACTGCAAGTTATTGATAGCCGCTCAACAGAACCGTTAAAGCTATATTTTTGAGTTCTGGTGAGCTGCGCACGCCGCAGAAGTCCCTACTGAAAATCCCATTCTTTCGTGCTTGAGTCTAATTGAGACTCATGAAAGAATGGGCTTTTCTATTCATAACTGATTAGCGATTTAAGCCATTTTTAGTCCAGTTCAATCGGTCTCACTTTTGCTTAGAAGCAAGGTTATTACTTTTCTGCTTGAACAATAGCGGTGTAAGCCTGTAGGCATTTTGCTGGATGCCGATCAAAACCACTTTCAACTACGTGTAAAAACCCTTTGAGTTCTTCCATATGATTTGTTTGAGTTCCTTTCTGCTTCTCGTGTTTCACGATCGCGCTTACCATTCCCGCAATCTCCATTCGAGATTCCTGGCATTTTTGCTGCAACTGGTCTAGTGCAATGTCGTAAGGCTTGACTAACTCTTGTTGGGTGTAGTCCTTACCATCTCTGTATGCGAAGGCTCGCTCTGGTATCACCCCTTCTTTCTCCGCAATCGCTGCCGCCTCACTTAAATTCGCTCGTTCAATATGAAACTTGCAGACTCTCAAGACAAAGAGAAGTCCAGTTGCGAGCATGAGCGCGATTGCAAGCTTGGTTGTTAATCCGTTCAGCCATTCGGTCGTTCTGTTCATAATTTTATGGAATCTAAACCCGTCGCGTTTATGATTCCCGTCTGCCTGTAACGGTTCAGTTGCAGGCTTTTTTCGTCGATCGCTGTGATTTGCGTCATTGCAGGGATTAATAAACCCGTAGCAAGGCTTAATCCAAAATGACTGCACTTAATATCGCAACCCAAATCCCCAATTCGATCGTCACCTTAGAGCAGCTAGTCGCCTGGGGAGCGCTCACGCTTTCGAGGATGTATCCCGACAAGTCGGTTTTAGAGAGTGAAACCGTCCGAGAACTTTCAGTTCAGACTGGAATCTTTACTTCTGCTGAAGAAACGACTCAATTACTTTTAAGGCTGTCTCTCAAGCTTGATCCTGCCTATATTACCGACACGCGCAAGCTTTGGATGAGCGTTGATGAACTGGGAAGTGGCAACATTCCCGCGTCATTCACCAGCAATTAATTTCAATCCTGTTTTCTGGCGATCGAGGGGAATACCCCTCGATTTTGTTTTTTTTGGGGTAAAAGAATGCCGAACATATCTATCAATAACGGGAAAGTCTCATCCGGCTTCATCCCGAACATGAATTGGGGCTACAATCCTCGCCAAACCAACTACAATCCAAATCCTTCCTCTGTATCTACTTCTAATCGGGGTGGGATGTTTGGGGGAAAGCCAACTGAGAATCGAGTCCAGCAAATTCTAGACAATGGGCAGCGACGGGGAAGAACCGCAGGAGAAGCGATTAGAGATAAATTCTCTGGCTATGGCGATTTGGTACGGCAGCGCGCCCAGGAAAGGTATAATCGCACCCCTCAAGGAAGAATCGAAGGTGGATTTACTTCACCACAGCCGTTTCCTAGAGCATCTGAGGTTGTCTTAAATCGGAGCGGTGATGGCTCCAGAACAATTAGAACCAGCACTGTTATCAGGGGAAGTGTGGCGGTTGCTGCTGTAGGGTTCCTGGGGGACGCAGTGATCAACGCCTTTAAAGAAGGGCGGTTTGACTGGCAAAGTTTTAGACGCAGTGTTATTCCTGATCCCGTTACCGAATATCGACAATGGGAGGAGTTGATAAGGCGACGGCAAGGGAGACCACCAAACACAAATATTGACTGGCGATTAGAGCGCGGAAGAAGAGACAGTACATCAACCGTCAACTTTCAACCTACCGAAGTGCCCTATACATTCAGAATCGGGATTATCGCTACTCGATATAATCGCGATGCTGGATCTGTGAGAAATCCAGGCACAAAAGAACTTACGCCCCGCTCTGGTGAAGATAGTCTGCCAGTTTCGTCATATGACGAGCGAATCGGAACACCCCTTGCAATCCAGCGATTCACCACGGATGAATCGAACCCAGACAGTACAGATCCAAACACGGTTGCTGATAGTGGGCGCAGAATTGTCAACACGTTTTTTCTAGTTTGGAAAAGAGCAAGCGGCGAGCAAGTGCGAGAAATGATTGGACAGCCCGTAAATACCGCTGTCCTAGAATTCGGTAACTTTCGGGTGATTCTGAATGCTGGAAGTCCTGCAATTGTTCCTGATCCAGGCACAGGAATCGATCCATTTCCACCACCCCGTCCTGAACCTCCGCCAATCGGAGTTATTTTTCCACCGCCCCCGGTTTTTCCACCGCCCGTTATTGCTCCACCACCCGATCGCAGAATCGAGCCTGTCCCACCACCCGATCGCAGAATCGAGCCTGTCCCACCACCCGATCGCAGAGGTATTGATCCCCCAGTACGAATTATTGAAATTCCGCCGCCTAATCGAAGACTTGAGCCGCCCCCTGGTCGCCCACCAATTAAACCCGGTATTGATCCTAAGCCTCGCGTTGAAGTTCGCCAGGAAATCAGAGTAGATCAGCGCCCTAACTTTGCTCCAGAAGTCAATTTGAATCAGCGTCCTAACTTTGCTCCAGAAGTCAATTTGAATCAGCGCCCTAACTTTGCTCCAGAAATTGGGCTAAGACAGCAACTAGATGGAAGGATTACTACTGACTTTCTCAAAGACGGCAGATTGAAATCTGACAAAATTCAGGAAATTCAAGGCAAAGCTGAGAAGCGAGTTGAACCCGATCAAACTACGCCTGGGCGATGTCAGAACGACTGTATTGCGGATTTGCAGCTTGGACAGCAAGCCCAAAATCAGCAGCGACAAATGACAGCGGTGATGGTCGATCGCTTTGTGACATGGAATAGTTTGACAGGCGCAGTGTTTATCAAGGAACCGGTGCAAGTTCCGTCTGATCTTGCACCCTTCGCAAAAATGATGGGCGATCGCACTGCCAACATCAGATCGCGCTTTGGATTGGCTGAACTGCGCGCGCGACTCACCCAAGTGATGAACACACTCAGCACCGCTGCATCGTTGCATAATGCCGCGATGCTGTCTGCAAATCTGGGTCAAACCTTGGGCGATGTCGTTACGCAGTCCGTTCAAACCTTTGCCCCGATGTTTGGCGTAGATAAGACCGCCGCCGAAGCTTTTGACTTTAACGAAGTGCTAGGTAAGGCAGTCAATGAAACGATGGAGAATGCGCTAGGGGCAGAAACCTGGAACGGGACCAAAGCAACCTTTACTAAGCTCAATCGCATTGTCACCACTGCGAGCCAAATTGTTTGGACAGTCAGATCGATCGCTGACTCATCCCGCGAAATTGCCGAATGGACGGCAGAAAATACCGGAAAAATTGGCAACGCGCTGAAACGCTTCCGAGTCGTGGGCGAGAATGCTTATCCCTGGATGCCAGAGCGGGTTACAGCCCAGAGCAAATGGCAGCAGAGAATGCAGAAATTTAGGGATGGTCAAGAAAACCTAGATGATGCCGCAAGCTCAATTGCTAGTGTTGTGGGCGAGGTTCGATCAATCACTGAAGAAGTGAACGAATTTAGGGAGCAGAAAGAAGCCTTTGACAAGGCAATCAAGGAAGCCACCCCCAACAGTCGCCCCGATAACGATTCGACAAAAGCCACGGCTGATCAGTCGAATGCCGCAAGTAAATCGCCCACTCTGCAACCAACAGACCGCACAAAAGGAGATGCAGAGTAATGCCTTTACCAAACAATTTCAGCCCCGCTGAACACCTGCAAGACACCATTCGCCGCACCTATAACCCAGAGGTGCGTGAATGGTTCAGCGACATTACGACCGATGACCCTGACATCAACACCCCTAGAGCTAGTTTGAGAACTGCCTGCACTCACGCAGAGATGGACACGATGGATATGACCCTATCGAGAATGCTGCTCTTTGACATGCTGATTAAACAGCGATGGAATCAGGGCATAGTGAGCGGAGATCGCGATTTGAATTACCGCGTGTTACGTCGCACCCGTCCACAAGTGACGCTCTACTTCCTGGAAGATTTAGAAGACGTTGAACCCGGTTATGACCCCGTTTCAGGCGAAATCTCATTTCGTCTGATGACTCAAACGAGTACAACCTTTTCTAACTCCGAAGCTCTCGCCCTTGCCAACAAAATCAAGACCGAATTCGGCACAGGTCAGGGGTTTGTGTGGAGGAAGGGCAAGGAACTTTGCTCTTACACCGATTGGGATAAGGGATATCAGCTTCAGCTATTGGTCCGGAGCGAAGCTGAAGCTAGAACGCTGATCGGCAAAGTGCTAGATCTGCAATCGCATACCCCTGATTGGGAGTTCTTCAACCGTATCGAAAACGGTAGCCCTTCTGAAGCCTTTCCCACCATTCCACCCAGAGAGACAATTCTGGGCAAATCCCGCCGTCTTCCCCGCCGTCGTCCAATTGCTGAAGTGCGATTTCAATACGCCACGGTAAAGCTCGCAGGTCTAGCCAAACCCGTGTACTTATTCGACCGTTCTGGACGGTATGACAGCGCTTTGGTGCCAAGCTATCGAACCTAAAATTTTCGGTATCACTGGGAAAGGTTCAACCTTTCCAGAAACTCGTATAGGTGTTTTTGGGTGGGTAGATTGAAGGCACGCTTCTCATACAGCTACTCACTCTCAAGCACTCTTACAACGTATGTCAACAGCACCGAGATTTTCCCGCGTTCTACGCGGAATGCGTGGCGCAACCGCTCGCACAAGATACCTTAACTACTTGCAAGGACTGGCTGAACAAGGCGAGGGAATTGGAACGAAAGGCAACCGTCCCGACTCGATTAAGCTCTACCTCGACCCCTTCGCTCTACCTCTCGGCACTGCGGTAAAAATTCAAGCCTCTGCCCTGGTTCCGTCCTGGAACTTGTTCAGCAACTTGAGCGAAGCAAATACCCGTGTCACGGCAACCTTGGGCACAAACACCCCGATCAAGATGAGCACCTACCGCCCTGCTCGCGTGGTTCGTCGTCAGCAGTCTAGCCAGACTGGTACAGCTGCTACTTCCAAGCTCACTGGATTGAAGTATCTCAAGTACAACACTGAAAGCGCTTCGATTCCATTTGGCAAGAAAGGCGCAACCGATACGATGGTTGACGCATTCAACGAAATCGCAACTCAGGCGAAAGGGTCTTCGACTAACCTGAAGTTTACTTTGGTTGAAGAGAAGGTCTAATTCATGCACGTTCTAGAGCCGTTCCTGCTTGATCTGGGACTCACCCCAGATCACAACAAAAGCGATATTGCAGCTGAAATTGATGCTCATTTCACGATTCAACGCCTAACTGAGAAATTTCTCAAAGGAGACGTGACGATCGATGAGTTAGAAGATTGCCTTGCTCAGTTTGGCGTAGAGCCTGGTGAGTATTGGGGCATCGTTGACGAGAACATTGACGCTGTGATTGAACAGGGAACGGCTTTAGAAGATGCAGACACGATTCTCTGGTTGCCTCATGTATGAGCCGATTAATCATCAATCCCGCTAACGGTACGAATTGGCAATTGCTTTATCAGCACCAATTCACAACTCAGCAGATTAGTGCGAGAGAGCGATCGTTGATTCCTGACACGGTGCTACCCGTGCAAGCAGAATCGCGCATTCTGGCGGTTAAAACGTTCAGTCAGTACGCCAAATCAACCTGGAAAAGCGGCGGATCACTCACGCCTCTAGTCGATTCTGGCGTTTCTGACATTGGGCAACTGGCGCTGAGTCGCTATCAACTGCCCTGCAATGGTGCAAGATTGCTGATTTTCCCGAAGTTCTCAACCACTTATCAACTGAAATTTAGTTGTCCGTGGTGGTTTAGTGAGATTGCCTTGACTCTCTACGAGTACATCGGCACTGAAAGCGATAGTACTGAAGACTTGATTCGAGAATTGCAAACGCAAGTTCAACTTTTATTCTGATGACCTGGACAACGCTCGCAACGATTACCGCAGGGCAAGACTGGCAATCTACTCCAGTGATTGACCCAGACCTAGGTTATGTCCGGCTCACGTTTGAGACGGCTGGTGTTCCGGTTTGGCTTGCTCAAGTTGATCCGGACTCCACTGATATCTATGACGAGCGCCGCATTACTGCGACCCCTCACGCCCGGATTCTCGAATTTGAAGCGCCCCCATTTTTCAGCGATCGCGCTCTTGCCCTCAGAGTGCCGAATTTTGCAACGCCCTTTGATGTTCAGATTGAGGTTTCTTCTATGCCCATTTCTCGTGGTGGCGCAACTCAAGTCACTGTAAATACTCCGACTAGCTCAAATGTCGTAGCTTCGGCTGTCACAGCTTCGACAACTTCTGTCCAGCTGCTCGCTGCAAACGCAAACCGAAAGAGCGCTTCTATCTTGAACAACGGCACGGGTATTTTGTATGTCGAGCTAGGTGCAACCGCTTCGACTTCTGCGTTTACTATCTCGCTCAACAATGGCGATTTGTATGAGCTTCCGATTGCCTACACAGGCAACATCGCCGGGATTTGGTCGGCTACGGGTGGAAACGCTTTAGTACGAGAGTTTGTCTAATGCCAGTAACCCGCGCTGCTAGGGCTTCTACTACACCGCCCACAATTTCAAATCCTCCATCGAACCCAACGAACGAGCAATTGAGGACAACGAGCGTGGCGATTCTAGATTGCTTGAGGAACGCGGGCTTAGTGTCTAACACAATCTCAAGCCGCAATACAGCGCAGCTTGACCCGCTGACCTACACGCCGATCAATAACGGAAGCTACACCTATCACGGCACAGCCTACACAATGAGCGCTTTGCGTGATGGTAGTAACACCGTTGGAATGATGGTGACGAATGCCTCAACGGTATTCGTACAAGTGCAGTTTTCAACCGCTGTCTACCTTAATCAAGTGCAGCTTTGGTTAGGGCAGTTCAACGGAAATTTCAATCATCCTAGAGATTTGAGCATCTTTGCTGGAGCAGTGACCAGCACAGCTGGTACACCGTTATACTCTGGCACTCTGGCAACTGTAGCCACAGTCCAAACGATCAACCTCGCTAGTGATACAGATTTCAACACCGCTCACACGATTTACACGTTTGTCTTTTCTAACAGCACAGGCGGGGTAAACGTTTCGGTCGGTGAAATGCTGATCTGGGGGCAAGCAACATGAGCAATATTTCAGCGATGACCGCTCAACCGCTTCAACCCTCACCCCTCCCAACTGCTACCCCTCCTCTAATGGAAGGTGGGCTGATGGTGGCGATCGTGGTTTACCTGATCAAAGAAGGCGTAGGGTTTTTCAAGCAGAAGGATGCCAGCGAAGAAAAGCTGATGGCAATTTTGATTGAGGATGTTCGCAACGATCGCAATATCCACTTCAAACAGCAAGCCGAAATGCTGATCCAGCTGAAAGGCAGTCACGATAAAATTGCGCTCGCGATCGAGCGAATGGGTGCAGCTACGACAGATATTAATCTCGCTTTGCAGATGAGCAAGCGGACGGAAACCGAGATTTTCCACGCCCTTCAGCAGATTCAGCAAGAGATGAGTTTATTCAACGAAAAACTTGATCGCCTCACCACACCTGAGACAGCCAATGGAAAATATGGACCTGGAGAACGTGAGAGCCGTTAAGACTCACGTTGGATTTTTAGTGATTCACTTGCCAGAAATAGGCGGCATTTCACATTTAGAGCTTGCGTTGGGATTAGAGCAGCTGGCTCAAGAGTATCGAGCGATCGCAGCTTCGAGAACTGCGATCGCAGAGTATCCCGCATTCACATCTGAGTGACGATTGCACTCAACCCTTAGAACAGCTTCAACTGCTCATATCGCCGCTTCTCCCTCGCTCGTCGTGAGGGAGAATTCTTTTTTTTTGGCACAACTTCCACAGCGATCGGTAATGCCAATTGCTTACCACGCGCCATCTTTAGCAATGCCTCGCGAGCGGATTCAATTTGAGTCCAGCTAACCATTGCGTTTCCTCAGCAACGAAACGTCAGCCAGTTGGTAGACGCTATTGCGCCCGGTCTTTTGATTGCGAACCTTGATTCGTTCACCATTGATGGCAATCACACGGCTCACGTCCGTTAATTCAAAGAAAAGCTTGCCCTCGATTGCATTAACCGGAATGGTCTTGCTACTGCTGGTGTAAGGCTTAGGGATATCTCGCCAGGGTAGCTTGTCACTTCCGCTACTGTGCCACGTAGAAGTTGCATTAGGAGTGACCAGATCGCCCACCTCAATCAAGTCGATCGCGTTCTCAATAAGCGGGGTGTCGATCGACCCTGCGATCGACGTGCGATCGACCTCGCGATCGACATCATCTTCTATATTTTTCAAGGGTTTGACCGGGCTAGTGATCGGTCGATCGCCATTTTGAGGGTTTTGCAACAGTGAAATTTGCTCACTTTTCGCGATCGACCGATCACTAGCCTCAGTTTTTCCCGGATTTGCTGGATTTTTGTGTCGATCGCAGGGTCGATCGCTAGTCGATCGCGCCTCATCTGGCGATCGACGTTCGCCCACGTAGTAGACCATTGTGTTTCCTTGTCGCTTTGGATATCTCATCACAGAACCCTTTGCCCACATCTCCTTCAAAACTTTGCGGACAGTATTTTTATTCAGTCCGAGATATTGGGCAATTTCTTCAACTTCATAGCCAATGCCGCGATGCTCATCTTCATTCAGCCAAAGCTCGATCCGCTTTTCGGTGTGGGCTGTTTCTTCTCCAGATTCGTCACCCTCACGCCCCAAGTAAGTGAAGGTGAAATTCTCCTCTTCAAATTGGAATTTATAGCGCCCTGGCGGTCGTCCCATGCGCGTTTTCTGCACTCGCAAAATGCGATCTCCTGTCGATTCGTCAGCAACCATCAAGCCCCAAACTTCGGAAGCCGAGTTGTAGAGGGCTTTCGTACCGCGTGACTCGCCATCGGAATTGGAGTGATGCACCACGATGAAGGTGCAGCCGTAGCGATCGCCCAGGTCATTCAGCTGCAGCATGAAGCGAGCATACTCGGTGTCATTCTCGGAAATCAGCGTGTTGCGATTGATAGCCGTCACAGAATCCACCATGCACAGCCGCACTGGATCGCCTATTTCGGCATATTCTTTCAACCGCGCTTCCAATCGCGCCATGTTTTCCACTTGCCAGCCGGGTACGACGGTAACGGGATACTCCCGACTGAGTTCACGAATCTGCATTCGCTCGCGGGTAACGATGACGGGTTCATCGGATTGCAGAATCAATGCTCTACCTTGCCTGACCTGATAGCCGTTCCACGGCTGCCCTTTGACCACGCATTCGATCAACTCGTAGATCATGAGTGATTTGCCAGCGCCGCCGAGGGCATGAAGCAGCATGACGATGCCTTGAGGAATCCAGCCACTCACAAGCCAGTCTTTAACTTGGGTGCAAAGCTGATCGAGTTGGTCAAGGGTGTAATCGACAAAGGGAGCCTGATTAATCAGCGCCTTATAGTACGAGTTCATCATGTCGGTCTTCGGCATTCTCAGGCGCTTCGCGAGCCGAGAGAGTTTGAAGTTTCTCAATCCCTCATCCACGATCGCTTCGATTTGCCGCACGGTTTGCACCATTGAGGTGAATTCCTGTTCTTCCAGGTCTACGCCCATGTTGCTGACCAGGAGTTGGGCGATTTCTTCGACCGTCTCGATCGACGTGTCATACGAGCGAGCGATTTGAGTCAGATAGTGTTTGCGGTGTGCAGGTTCCCAAAGATTCTGAAGTGATTTCTTGAGAATTTCATCCTCAAAGCGCTGTTTGTTCTGCAATTCCATCATCATCATCCCGTCTTGCTGAGGATTGATCGGCAGAACTTTGGGTTCAGATTGGACGGGGGTGTTATGGCTTGCTACCATTTGACTAGCCTCATAGGGGTATGCGGTTACGTGGTTTCTCGCGTGCGAAATTGCCAGCAAGCGAGTATTTGTTGGGTCGGTAGATGATTAAATTCATGGAACAAGCCAGCAGGGAAGGGGTCGAGTCTTCCTGCTGGCTTGTTTAGTGTTAGAAGGTTTTGGGCTGAGGGGCGAGCGAGCGAATCGCTTCAATCCGATTGCCAATTGAAAGCTGTTTTTTGCTCAGCTCGATGGCTCTGGGATGACTCGGGTCGTAGAGGTTGTAAAGTTCTCCAACCACGTGCCACAAATCGGTGTTTGTGATGGCAAGTTGGGTGATCAAGATGCTGACGTGGTTTTCTAGCCGACGAATGCGGTTTTGCTCTAAATCATTCATGGGTAGTCCTTCAAAGATTGAGCCAGCGCGATCGACAAAGTGAGCCGTCCATCTCTCGACAGTCGCCCCGCCAGTAAACCGAATTTTCGGGGGAGTGACATCGTGGAAATGGACAGAGCAAAATGATTTGCTGCCAGATGGATCGAGCCTGTATAGGTTGCGAGCGAAATCAGGAGTAAGGCTTCAAGTCGCTGCGATGAGGTGAGAAATTCAAGGTAGTCCCCAAATTCCAGCGCGATCGCCGCCAAAATATCAGCGTCGCGATTCGTTGGTCTTGATTGGAGTTGCATAAGCTATCCTTTGGTTACAAAGTCAAGAATTGTTTTTTGAGCGATCGCACTGCCTGGCAGTGCGATCGCTTTTTTAGTCCGGTCGATTGGCAAGGCTCAGCATTAGGTCGTTGCGCAGCTGCTCTAAGTCGGCTTCGCTGGTGTTGTCCGTGATGATTTTGCCGATCGCGGCTGCCAGAATTGCTGGACTGCCCGTGATGCCAAGATTCATAGTTATGACCTGATCACTGAGTCGGCTGCTCAGTTCGTCAAGTAGGTCGGCTGCTTGTTCCTGATGGTCTTCTGCGAGCCAAGTCGTGAGACGGCGTAATCGATCGATGATTTCTTGGTTAGTCATGAGTGAGATAGCCTCAATTCAGGTAAGCGCGCGATCGCATTTCTTCGGGAAAAGTGCGATCGCGCTTTTTTTGGACTTAATTCCGTCAGCGTTTTCTAGCAGTGGAAGAGAGAAACAGGCGTAACTCCCTGATTCGTTGGATCATTGGGTAGCGACACGGGGAAGGACGGCAAATCTCGCCCCGCGTCGATGTCAAAGCGTAAGTCAGTTTACGGTAGACCTTAACATCTTACCGTAAGCAAGCTTTCGCGTAAGCCCACTTACGGTAAGATGTCTAAAGAGTCTTCAGGAAAGGCGCTTGTGGAACTTAGAAAAAAGGCTGGAGTAACCCAAAAGGCTGTAGCAGATGCCCTCGGAGTGACTGACCACACGGTTAGGAACTGGGAGAAAGGCAGGGAAGAGCCGCGCTTGTTCATTTGGCAGGTCAAAGCGCTCTGCGATCTGTTGCAGTGCGAACTTGGCGATCTGCCCGATCGGTTCACAAATAAAAGCGCTGAAGCGTAGTCGTCTCTACACTTCAGCGCAAACAGTAACTCGATAGGAGGTGAGATCGCAGCCAAAATTAAATTCTCAATTCGGGGGAGTTTACCTCCCCCTAGCCCCGTACAAGCATCACCCAGACGGAGCAATCCAATTATGCAAGTAACTTCAGAATTCAATCAATGAAATAGGCGACCGTGCTTTCTCCACAGAAGCGCGATCGCCTATTTGTTCGTGCAAATCTACTCATTCCTATCATGGCAAATCTAACCAAACATCAGCCAGTTCAATGGCACAGCACCAAACCGACCGATTACCCGGTCTATCGACACAATGGCACAGACTATCGGCTGGTTCCTGACTCTGCGTTGGTCAAGCTGCTCTCTGACAAAGATGGCTTGTTCTGGTTCGCAGTCGGTATGGCTGCCGTCGCGATCGCCGCCGCTACTCACGTCGCTGTCAACTTGATCGCGCCGCCAGCTGCTGCTACGGCTCAGCCGCAAATTATCGAAAAGCCTGTGATCGTCACTCAAGAGAAAGTGGTTCCCACCAACTGTCTCGCCTTCTGCAATCGCTAAATTCATTCTGCAAATTAAGGAGCACATCAAATGAGACTCGGAAGTTCAAACGGCAAAATGTCAAAGGTTAATCAAATCATGACCCCCAATGACGTGATGAATGTCGCCAGCGGCGCGCCTACTCCCTGGAATCCGGGCGACAGTAGTGAAATTCGCACCGAGAAAGTTGTCAGCAGACATCGCAACTTCACCCAAGAAGAAGCAGACAAACTGAGAATCACCGCCGCCACTCGCAAGCGTCAGGCGAAAAACAACCGTCAAGCTTATCAGGCATTGCGCTCGATTGAATCCTCAGACGCAGCGGATCAATCCAGTTTCCGCGCCTATCAAACCACTGTGGCTCGCACAACTGCCACCAAGAAAAAAGCCGATGTCAGCAAGGCAAAGACGCTCTACAACCTCACCCCGGCATACGCTCAAATGGGCTACAGCCTGGGCGCGTCTCACCATGATGCACAGCTGAAAGTCTCGGAATATCAGGCGCTCTACTCCGACGTAAGCAACCGCTGGAGCTAATCAAACATGTTCAAAATAGCTAGATTCGCAACCCTACTGGGGTTAGGTCTAGCTCTTAGTTCTTTTATTGGGCTAATGGCGCGCCACCTTCCCCCACTCGCGATCGGATTATGGGTTGTTCTTCTCATCCTGCTCGTTCTCACCCTCATGAGTTACTTCGCGGGTCCACTGCTCGATCAGCACTTTGGATGGGGGGAGGACACCTCACTCGGTTTAGCGATCGCACTTTTCCTGACATTCACCATCGGAGGTCTAATCGGATGGCTCGCTTCATGACCTGGATGCCTCAAGCCGACTACGGGCAACAATGGGCAGTCACGTTTGCCGCAGGTTGTTTTACCTGGTTCATCCTTATCTGCTTTGCCAAAATCTTGCCGCCGTCGATTCAGCTGCTCACTTTTCTAATTCCGATTCTCTGCTTTATTCACGCTCTGCACATTCTCCCCAAGTGGCAGAAAGAAGGACGCAGACAGGAACTCACCGAGTCGTTGATCGAGCGAGAAATCTCGCACAGCATGATGAACCAGCATCATCGCAACCTGGCAACGATGGATCTTGACCACAATCAGCAGATGCAGGAGTTAGGCAACCTCTATCCGGAGCAATCGCCAGCGTGGGGTGCAACTCCACACGCTGAACTTGCACCGCCAGAACAAGCCACCTACTTACTGAAACTCAAGCAGGACGTGATGCAAGCGTGTGGTGATATTGGTTGGCTATGCGTTGAATATCTCAGCGGTCAAGGCGCGCAATATAGCGATCCAGAAGGATGGATTACGGTTGAGAAATTGCGCTCAAACTGGGCTAAAAAATACGGCTTGAACACTGAGCAAGTGAGGCAATTACTAACAGCATTGACCGGAATTCAAGCAGGGGAATGGCGCAATTCTGATCAGAAAGAATGGCGACTTCTCCTAACGCTTTAATCTGTCCGTTCGGACAAACTTCGGATTTTCGGACAAATCGGACTCGGACGGAAAAGCCTAGCGGATTTCCATCCGATCAGACTTTCCGATACTTTTCCGAAAATTATCCGAAACCCGTCCGATTTCAGTCCGCCTGATGATTTTGCCAAACTCAGCAAATGAAACAGACATAATTCGGATGTTTAAATCCCTCGATTGAATGCCTGATTACGTCTGTCGCGGCATGAGTCAATCGCGCTTTAATGTTGAGGTAGGCATTGCCTTTTTGAACTCGTAAGCGCGGTTGTCCTCCGTGACTTAAAGCTAAGCGCTTTCAGTGTGAAGTAGGCTCTAATGCCTCTCGCTAAGATTAAGCGCGGCTCAAGTCTTTTATCAATCTCAACGCCTGCATATTGAGCTAGGAAACTATGGCGACTCTTAGGCTGAGATTGACTCAAAAAAACTACGTCGCTCATACCAGTCATGAATACCTACCGTGTGATCGGGCTAGATGTCTGCTGCGATCGAGTTGTCGCGTGTCTACTCACCGAAATCCCACCGCATCCACAGACGTTCTACCAGCAATACAACTTTCACGAATTTCAACTCAACCGCGCCGGACTGAACCAGCTGCTTGCACTCAGCCCTGAAATTGCCATCTATGAGCCGACGGGTATCGCTTACTCTGCGGTGTGGGTTGCACGCCTGGAAGAAGCCGGAATTGAATGTCGCGCTGTGGATCATGCCAAGCTGCGCGCCTATCGAAAATCGCTTGGACTTCCTGACAAAGATGACTTTGCCGATTCCCTCGCCCTTGCCTGCTATGGGCTTGACCCATTCAAGCGCACCAAATACGACTACGTGAGACGGCGCGATTCCACAATTCAAGCCATCCGCGCTCTCACCCTGCGACTTCAGCATCTCGATCGCCGAAAAGCTCCCATCATCAATCGCCTGCGGCAAGACCTCGCGCAGGCGTTCCCAGAAAAGATGAATATCAACTGCGATGCTTCGCCCTTATTCTGGGGATGGCTCGCGGGTGAACGTCAATCCAAGCGCTACGATCGACTGCTGGCTGAATCGATTGGATTTGGGCTAAACGATGAAATTCAGATGCAGGCGCGAGCGCTAACTGCTTGCTTTCGAGAGGAAAGAGAACTCGCTCAAAAACTTGCTCATCTGATTCAGAGTGACGATCGCTTCACTCCCTACCTCACCGTATTTCGAGAGTTTGGATTTGGCGATCGCGTTTCAGCTCTATTTCTTTCGACGATCTATCCACTCGAAGATTTTCTGCTCGACGGCAAACCTGAGACTCGCATTGCTAAAGGCAAAAAATCGGGCAAACCGACCACGCGACATTTATCGCTGAGGCGATTTCAAAAAGCGATCGGCGTTGCCCCAGTGCGAGAAGAGTCGGGCACAAGCTTGAAAAAACGTCGTACAGGCGGCTCATCGCTCTGTCGTAAAGCCTTGTGGCAGTGGATGTTTACTCAAATCGAAGTTCGCCGCAAAACTCAAAACCCCCGAATTCTCGAAATTCGCCAGATCTACCAGACCGCGCTTGATCGCTATAGTCTCAGCAGCGACGAACGACCGCGCGGCATCAAGATTAAATTGGCTCGCGCTTACACCCGGCGCAAAGTTGCAATTCTTCTGTTTGAAGCCCTTGTGAAAGCCGTCGCCCAAAGCTGATATATTGAGTTTAAACATTTTCCAAGACTTAGCGATAAAGGTGAGCCATGGCACAGCGGACTCGGTTGGGAGACATTCTAAAACCTTTAAATTCTGAATACGGTAAAGTTGTACCTGGATGGGGAACCACCCCTTTGATGGGAGTCTTTATGGCACTCTTCTTGGTATTTCTGCTGATCATTCTGCAAATCTATAACCAAGAATTGCTTCTCGATGGCTTTAACGTTGATTGGGGCAACTAAACCCAAAAACGCAATTAGCAAAATCATTCCCGGAGTTTTCCGGGTTTTTTTTTAGGAGCGGGATTGAGGGGAACCCCTACAATAGATCGAATCCCCACTCCCTACTCCACCTTTACTTGACTGACATCAGGAGATCGATATGAACTTCTTCGGCATCGGCTTACCCGAAATGGTACTGATCCTCGTCGTGGCACTCTTAGTCTTTGGTCCCAAAAAACTGCCAGAAATTGGACGCAGTATGGGTAAAGCGATCCGGAGTTTCCAGGACGCTTCTAAAGAATTTGAGAATGAATTCAAACGCGAAGCAGAAAATCTGACTGCCTCGGCTCCACAGACCATGGAAGCAACTTTAGAAGAAAAACCAAAAATCGCCCCGGCAGAAGACCCTCAAACGGTTGAGGAGACTGTCGCTGTCACCCCGATCGAGAAAGAGTCCTAATGTCCTCCGAAGCAACGTCCCCGCAATTGATCGTTGGGCTAGGAAACCCTGGCAGCAAATACGAAAATACTCGTCATAATGTCGGGTTCCTGGCGATCGATCGCTTAGCAAAACTCTGGCAGATTGGACTGTCCGAACATAAAAAATTCCAAGGCTGGTTTGGAGAAGGAATGAGTCCGGTCGGCAAGATTCGCTTGCTGAAACCGACGACTTATATGAATAATTCCGGTCAAGCGATTCGAGCCGTGATCGATTGGTACAAAATTCCACCCGAAGCGGTGATGGTCATTTACGATGACATGGATTTGCCAGTCGGAAGATTACGATTGCGGTTATCCGGGTCAGCCGGTGGGCAAAATGGAATGAAATCCGCGATCGCTCATCTGGGAACTCAGAAATTTCCTCGCCTAAGAATTGGTATCGGTAGCGCCAAATCGAACGAGAAAGATGCGGTATCTCATGTCTTAGGAACCTTTGCCCCGAATGAGAAAGGTGCGATCGATGAGGTTTTAAACCTCACAGTCAGCGCCGTCGAACTCAGTCTCAAGCAAGGGGTTGAAAAAGCCATGAGCCTTTACAACAATCAATCTGTAGAGTCGAAGTCTGCATCATGAGCAAACGTCTCCCTGAAACCACTGCCCATGTCCGCATTTTGCGCCAGTCCTGGCAACAGGGCAGTATCGAAGGCGAGGTCAGAGCAAACGAATATGAGTGGCAGTTTCATTGGCATTTTCGACGCGGATTGCTGAACATTCAGCCTTCGCTCGGACGAGCCTTGATTAAGGAACCGCTAGGGAGATTTTTGGAAGCGAAAGATTATCAGCTTGAACCGGGTGGGGATTATTCGTTTACGATTCGGGCGGAGTTGTGAACTCCCCCACTCCCTACTCCCCTACTCCTCCACTCACCAGCCGTCCCAAATACCGTTCAATCAACAAAATTGCCACAATGTCATCAATCGGTCGCGGCGGCGTTCTCATCCCTTCAGGAATCAGCCGCGTTAGCCCTTTCGGTGGATACATTTGCCAATAGCGATCGCGCGCCTCTAGCGAACTATTGCGCTCATCGACGGTGATAATTCGCATCGGCTCACTGAGATCAGTCTCTAACTTCTGCCGCCAGGTTTTAGAAGAAGTCTGATCACCCATGACCAACAGCGAAATCGGAAACTGACTCCTCAGAGATGAGATCGTCGAAATCGTCTCTTCAGACGAGATCACTTGATGATAATAAATTCGGCGATCGACTCCCATCACTGCGACTCCGCATTTTTGTCGCCCTGGATCAAATCCCAGAATAACGGGCTGTTCCGCCATACTCACCTCTTGCCGTTGTTCTGTCTACAGATTGCTAATTCGATGCCCGCAGCACAACCTGCCCATCCTGCACCGCTACTAATTCTATTTTGAGCGGTCCCGCTGTGTAAGTCACATCCGATGCAACTGCCCGCAATTCAATCGAATTCGGATAGCGGCGAAGCTGATCGATAAAAGATCCCAGACTCAACAGTTTCTCAACCTCTAGTCTGTCATTCATCACCCCTGCGACACGGGCACGGGCATTAGAAGCTGCAATTAGGTCTTGTAAGGTTTTCTGAAAATCCTGGGGGGACAGTTTAGACGGTTCCAGCGTTTGAGTCGCGATCGTATCTCCTGCTAAAAAGACAACCTGATTCGGCACCGCACTCATATTCACGACAACACCTCGGTCGTCACCGAGAACATAATTTGCCCCGGCTTGCACCCGCACCAGATAATCTTTACCATCTTGAATTTGCTGAATGAGGTTTTGCACTTCCGCAATCGGGATTTGCACAATTTGCTGATTGTTCTGCCCCAGGCGAAGCGACTCGATCGCGGTCTGATTTGCCAATTGCAGTAATTGATCGACTGCTGCTTTGGCTCCACCTTGTTCGACGACGCGCACAACGCCTGAAGACAGCACTTGTGTCCGAAAAATTGCCAGATCACCTCGGCGAATCTGTTCCACATCTTGCTGAATTTGCTGAACGGCTGCCACGAGAAAAGCTCTCTGCTGTTCCAGGGTTTTCAATTCTGCTTCGCGTTGAGCAATGACTTGATCGCGCTCATTAATTTCGCGATCGCGCTTTTCAATCAGGGCAGTTCGTTCCGCAATTTGCGCATCTCGTTCCGCAATTTGGGCTTTCACCTGATCCCGTTGTTCAATTAACGCCTGCTGCTCAGATTCCAGCTGATTGATTTCGTTGCGGAGCGAAAGTGCTTGCTGAGAAACTGTTTCTAGCTGATTGCGGGTGAGATCTCGCTGCGCTTCTGTCCTGCGAAGTTGGGCATCGGTTTCTCGTTGTCGAGCGACTGAAACTTGAAGATTGGCATTGAGGCGCTTGAGATATTCCTCAATTTGGGCACGTTCCGATCGCGCTTGCTCTAGATCTTTCTCAACCTCAGCTTTTCGCTGATCTGTGGTTTTGAGATCAGCCGTGACTTTATCGAGGTCGCGATTTGTCGCCCGCAAGTCGGCTTGAATTCGCCCGAAGTTCAACACCATCTCTCGAAAGGTGCGGCTCGCAAGCAGTAAAACGCCTAACGTAGAGGCAGAAATCAGCGTGCCCGTCAAAATCGTCACGACAACTGCTGTTTGTTTGGGACGGAGATTGAACAAGCTGAGGCGGGCTTTTCCCACGCGCGTTCCTAAGCGATCGCCGACTGTCGCGATCACCCCTCCTAACACCAACACCACCAAAATTAGAATTAGCCCGACATCGGACATGACGCTCCCACAAACCCCTAGACATACTGCACTCTAAGGGCACTTTCAGACTTTGCCTTTCATTATGACTGCTCGCTCTATGATTCGCGTGAGTCACTCAGGACTGAATTCTAATCGAATTAGGTAAATTGTTGACTAAGCGTTACCGGATTATGAACGGTTATTTTTTTCTTGTGAATTGAGATCATTTTGTCCTGACGCAAATCTCCCAGTAAGCGGGTGACTGTGACGCGAGTCGAGCCGATTGCTTCAGCGATCGCTTGGTGAGACAGTTTGAGATCAATCATGATCCCCTCTTGTGAGGGCACACCAAAGTCACGACACAGAATCAGGAGGAAACTCACAAGACGCGATCCCATATCTCGGTGCGCCAGCGTTTCAATCATCATTTCAGTTTGTAAGATTCTCGACGACAAGCCTTTCAGCATCAGCATTGAGAGTTCGGGATTGTCTTTGAGCGCTTTTTCAACTTGTTCGATCGGAACAGACAGCAATTCGACAGGGGTGAAGGCAACTGCGTGATAAAAGCGATCGGCACGTTGTCCTGTGATCAGAGAAAGCACCCCGAACACGCTGTTTTCTCGCAGCAGCGCGACGGTAATTTCTTCTCCTGCCTCGTACACCCGTGAGAGTTTAACCGCACCCTTGACGAGAAAGTAGACCCGCTCCGCCGGATCGCCCGGAAAGAAGATGGTCTTACCGCGTTCAAACGTCTCTACAACAGGAGGATATGCTCCCCCTCCAATCTGACGAAACATCGCTGCAAGCGGTTTATCCTTGGTCACTACCATTTCTTTCCTTGTCGTATCGAGTGAAGCTGGGAAGTCTAACAGTCTATGTAAGCAATCGATGACTTTAGACCACTAAAACTGAGTCTATGATCTGTTTTAGTGTCGTAAACTACAATTTCGCTTTGATCTTCAGAAAACTCAGTAAATTCTCTAAGAAGAAGGCGCAATTTCGAGTCGATCTACTGGAATCTTCTGGGCAGACCCAATAATTTCCACAGATCATACCGTGAAAGCACGAATATTCTAGGACGAGGCATTAAGGAATCATGAAGGATTCCGAACCAGAATCAGAGAGGATTCGCTGGCAGAAAAACCGAACTGAGAAATGACGCAATTCGATCCTCGATCCGCCAAGCTTGGGACGATCGCGTCAGCGAAGAGCAGTTCGAGAGGGATCCCTTTCTGCTATCCTCATAAATGCTTTACACGGTAGAAGACCATGCTAGACCTGACTGGAAAGAACGCACTTGTAACGGGAATCGCGAACAACCGCTCGATCGCATGGGGCATCGCTCAGCAGCTACACAAAGCAGGCGCAAATATTGGCATCACCTATCTACCGGATGCAACCGGCAAAGCGGAAAAGAAAGTTGCCGACTTGACCGAGCCGCTCAATCCCAGTTTGTTCTTGCCGTTGAACGTGCAAGATGACGCACAGATTGAGAGCGCATTCAATACCGTGAAAGACAAATGGGGCAAGTTGGATATTCTGATCCACTGTCTCGCATTTGCTAGCAAAGATGATTTATCCGGCGATTTCTCCAAAACGTCGCGCGCGGGTTATTCGCTGGCGTTGGATATCAGTTCTTACTCGCTGGTGCAACTAGCTGGAGCCGCAAAACCTCTAATGAGCGAAGGCGGTAGTATCGTGACGCTGACTTACCTCGGTGGTGTGAAAGTCATCCCGAACTATAACGTCATGGGAATTGCCAAGGCAGCATTGGAAATGAACGTGCGCTACCTCGCAAATGAGTTAGGGCAGAACAATATTCGAGTCAATGCGATTTCAGCAGGTCCGATTCGGACATTGGCTTCCTCGGCAGTCGGTGGCATTCTCGATATGATTCACCACGTTGAAGAAGTTGCGCCGTTACGTCGAACTGTGACGCAGATCGAAGTCGGGAATACCGCAGCATTTCTCTGTAGTGACTTATCAAGCGGGATCACGGGTCAGGTGATCTACGTCGATGCAGGCTACGAAATTATGGGGATGACGGGATCGAAGCCCAGTGCTGGATAGCAATTAGACGATAGGAGATGTGCCGTGCCCAATTTTGAAACTTTGCAAAATCGAGACTACACCTTGATTTTGGATAAAAGTGGCAGTATGTCTACCAATGATCAAATTGGGGGCGGCAGTCGTTGGGAAGCAGCCCAAGAATCAACGCTGGCACTGGCGCGCAAATGCGAGCAGTTTGATCCCGATGGTATTACGGTTTATACGTTTTCTAGCCGATTCAGACGGTACGAAAATGTGACGGCGAGCAAAGTCGCACAGATTTTTATGGAAAACGATCCGGTTGGCTCGACCAATCTGGCAGCAGTGTTGCGGGATGCCACCGAAGATTATTTTCGCCGCAAAGCCACAGGGCAGAGCAAAACTGGAGAAACCATTTTAGTCATTACCGATGGTGAGCCGGACGATCGCCGAGCCGTGATTGAAGCGATCGTGCAAGCGACACAGAAAATGGAACGCGATGAAGAATTAGCCATTTCTTTCATTCAAGTTGGCTCAGATGCCAGTGCGACAAAATTCTTGAAGGTTCTCGACGATCAGCTTCAAAGTGTAGGAGCAAAGTTTGATATCTGCGACACGGTGACGATGGATGATATGGCAGATATGAGTTTGGCAGAAGTGTTGTTGAATGCGATCGTAGATTAGCACGCTAAAACAGCGATTAAGTTTGGGCAGAATGAGCAGCGATCGAGCCTAAAATCGCAAGCCCAGTCAATCGACTCGATGCACCCAATTGGTCAGTCGCAGCAGCAATACCTACCTGAAGGAATAGCCAGGAAACCACAACGAAAAGCTCCGAACCTCATCGGGATACCGACCCGCGTCGCAAAACCGATGACGGTTCTCGATAAGTATAATTGCTCTTTGTTTTAAGCTGACCAATGTTGCAGACTTGATCCAGTTTTTAATGAAATCGTCACCTTAATGACACTTCAATTTCATATCTGAAAAGTAGCCTAAAATGTCCCCATTTTTTCACAATAAATTGTGGATTGAACTGTCAGAATGAAATCCATAGACCAGTTGATGGATACGGGGTTTGGCTCACTGGAACATTCTCTAAATGCGCAAGTCAGAAATCATAACAGCAGCACTTAAAAAAGTACGGTTATCCCTCTCTAGAGACTCTATCCAACTGTAAATCAAACCGTCATTATAGAAGAATCAATTCACCAAGTTTTAAATGAAGTTTTAGGGTAATGCCCATGTCTTGCAATTTACTTTGGAAAGCTAAATATTTGCTGAAATTCCTGAGTAATTTCCCTGTAAGGCTCTTTACTTTATTTAGAATTCGTCTTATCATTAAGTAAAGTCGAAACGACTTCGATTTAGAGTCCTGAACCTCACCGCTACACTTTCGGCTGTTCGTGCTTGTACCCCTTATTTTGTAAGCGTGCTAAAGATTTATCCCCCTTCCCAGGGTGGAGTTAAACAGCATTTCATTCCTGTATCGGCTTGGAATCGATTCGAGTTTGTTGTCTAAAGTTTTCATTTCACGGAGTTGACTGCACATGGCTACTGCCAATACCAAATCTAAATCCACTCCTAGCCCCACCTATACGGCTGATATGGTGCGGACGTATCTGCATGAGATTGGTCGTGTGCCGATGTTGACACACGAGCAAGAGATTCTCTACGGGAAGCAGGTTCAGCAGATGATGACCTTGCAAGAGAAGAAAGAAAAGCTTGAGAAGAAGCTGGGTCACGCGCCGACGCAGCAGGAGTTTTCTGAGCATGTTCATCTCAGTGATTCTGAGTTGAATGGTATTTTTCAACGGGGTCGTCGCGCTAAGCAGAAGATGATCGAAGCGAATCTGCGCCTGGTTGTGTCGATCGCGAAGAAGTACCAGAAGCGTAATTTAGAGTTCTTGGATTTGATTCAGGAAGGCTCACTTGGCTTAGAGCGTGGCGTAGAGAAGTTTGATCCGACTCGTGGGTATAAGTTCTCGACGTATGCGTACTGGTGGATTCGTCAGGCGATTACAAGAGCGATCGCTCAGCAAGCCCGGACGATTCGATTACCGATTCATATTACGGAGAAGCTGAATAAGATTAAGCGAGTTCAGCGCGAGTTAGCTCAGAAATTAGGGCGCAGTGCCACGGCGGCTGAGATCGCGGCTGAATTAGAGCTTGAGCCGGAACAGATTCGGGAGTTCTTATTGATGTCTCGTCAGCCTGTCTCGCTAGACTTACGAGTTGGAGATAATCAAGATACTGAACTGCAAGAGTTACTTGAGGATAATGGTCCTTCACCGGATGCTTATTTGACTCAAGACTTGCTCCGTCAGGATCTTGAAACGTTAATGACGGATTTGACTCCGCAGCAGAAGGAAGTGCTGAACTTGCGCTATGGCTTGCAAGATGGGCACGAGTTATCGCTGGCAAAAGTCGGCGATCGCTTAAACTTGAGCCGGGAACGGGTTCGTCAGCTAGAGCGGCAAGCTTTGGATCATTTACGTCGTCGCAAGGCGAATGTGCGCGAGTACATTGCTAGCTAAGTTTAGGGTTTTATAACTCACAGAGGGGACATCAGTTTGATGCCCCCTTTTTTTGGTTGGAAGATGCGGCAATTTTCTAGGATGAAGTAAAGCATTGCGTCTAAAATTTAGGCAACAAAAGGATAGGTTCTCTTATGGCATTGGCTCCTATTTTGGCAAAGTCCTATATTGAACAGCGAGAGACAGGGTATTGGGTCGTAGGCACTCGTATTTCTCTCGATTCGATTGTTTATGCATTTTTAGATGGAGAGTCACCTGAAAGTATTGCTCAGAATTTTCCGTTGCTTTCGTTGGAACAGGTCTATGGTGCGATCGCATTCTATCTCGCCAACCGAAAGTTAATTGATGCTTATCTGGAAGCAGGTGAAGCAGAGTTTCAGCAATTACAACAGGATTGTAAAGAGAAGAATCCGTTACTGTATGAGAAATTGAAAGCGGCTCAAGCTCAAAAGCACAATGCAGTATGACAGAAATTCGATTTCAGGCTGATGCTGATTTGAGACAAGCCATTGTAACTGGAACAGTTCGCAGAGAGCCAAGACTGGATTTTCGTTCAGCGAATGAAGCGGGGTTAGAAGGAATAAAAGACTTAGAAGTTCTGGCACTTGCGTCAAGAGATAACAGAGTGTTAGTAACGCACGATCGTAAGACAATACCAATTGAATTTGGTCAATTTATTACAGTGCAGACAAGCTCCAGGGTTTTGATTCTTGCTCAGAATCTTCCAATTGGTGAAGCGATCGATGCCATTATCTTAATTTGGGAAGCATCTACAGCTGAAGAATGAACTAATCAAATCATGACGTTTCCATTTTGAAAGGCAGTATGAATGGTTTGAAGCCACAAGTATTACGAATACTTTAGGAGAGTTGAATGTCTAAAGTTCCAGAACGCTTTGTTGGTCATAATGATTTAACGAAGAACCATAACAGAGATTCTTCGTTGAATCATTATGACTCAATAGGAAGGCTTGGAATTCGACTCCACTCGTTCCAAGAGCCGTCGTAGTTTCGGACTCTGGGAAAGCCGAGAAGGTACTTTAAGACAAACCAGACGAAGGCAGAACGACCGCCGATCGCACAGTAAGGGAAGATTTCTCGATCGCGGGTAATACCCTTTTCACCATAGAGCTTCTGAAGTTCCTCAAACGATTTGAATGTACCGTCTGGATTCAACGCTGCAAGGTGTTCAATGTGAATTGCACCGGGAATATGTCCACCTCGTTCGTTCCCAGTTGGCGGTCGATTCAGAAAGATTTTGCCTTGGAATTCTTCGAGCGTCCGAACATCAAGTAACGCTGTATTGGGATTGTCGATCGCAGTTTGAACTTCTTCTTTTAAGACTCTCAAATCGGGATTCAGTGCAACTGCTTTTTCTGGAACTGGAGAAACGGTCGAGAGTTCTGCGGCAAGCGGGCGATTTTCTGCTTTCCATGTCTGATATCCCCCATTGAGAACGCGGATATTGTCATGTCCGAAGAGTTTGAAAAGCCAGAAGATCCAGGCTCCAGTACCGGGATAGCTCCCATAAGCAATGACCATTGTTTCTGGAGTAATACCAGAGCGAGAAAGGAGAGATTGGAATGCGATAGCATCTAAATTTTGTCCTAGATTCGGCAGCAGTAAATCATCGAAAATACTCCAAAACACTGCACCCGGAATATGAGCATCTTTGTAGAGATCAGGACTCATATCGACTTCTAAGATTCGGAGATTCGGATCAGTTAAGTGTTCTTGAAGCCATTGCGTATCGACTAGAACTTCAGGATGAGCGTACATTGTTATGACTCCTGATCAAGATTTGGGAAAAGAACGCGCCCGACCCGATGGACAAGCGTTGAAGACACAGAAAGCAGCGAGAAGCCGATTAAAGGATGAAACACTGCGATCGGCAAAGATGTTTTGAGATGAATGGTGAGAAATTGCAGTCCGAGCAAGATCGGCAAGCTAATCGTCAGAATTCGGACTCGTTGAGGAAAGGCGAAGAGAAACACATAGCCCAAGAGGATCAGAGAAAGAGCACTGTATCCTCGAACTAGTAAAACGTGAATGTTCCACCAGTCGGTTTTGTAGAAGTAGGCAAGACCAACTGTGAGAACTTGGGCAATCAGACAGAGATTAAAGAGAATCGAAAGCGCATAAAATCCGATCTGGAGCCGATTACTGGATGTTTCGGCGTGAATGTGAGTCATCATTTCAGTGTTGCTCAGCAGTGTTATTGCTAAATTAAACGGAGAACTCATTCACGCCTAGACCTCGATCGAGTACTCTTATGGCAAATTTGCAACCTTTATTTGAAGCGATTTCCACTGCTAAAAACGAGCGAGAACTGCGATCGCAGGTGATTCCGAATTTAGGGAAATATTTCACGGCAACTCGATCGGGTCTCTTTTTCTTTGATCAGTTGCCGATGGTTGATCCCAAGCTGCAAAAGGTATTTGAAACGGCGCTTTCGGCTGATTACAATCCGGTTGTGCGGTATTTAGTCGATCGACATTCTCCGGTACATGATGAAGCCATTTCACCAAAAACTTGGAAATTAATTTGCCCGCGCCCGGATCATTGGCATGTCTTAGCAGGCCCGCTTGTGAATCGAGGCAAGCTAATTGGAGGGGTGGGATTTACGCGCACGCAAGACATGGAAGCTTTTGATACACAGAATTTGATTGATTTGAGTGCGATTTGTTTGCATCTTTCGACTTGGGTTGCCACGGTGCGATCGACGAGCTTACAGAGCGATCGCTTAACCGATCGAGAACTCGAAATTGCAACACTCGTCGCTCAAGGATTGACCAATGCAGAGATTGGCGCAAAGCTTTGGATTACTGAAAATTCAGTAAAGCAAGCACTTAAGCGAATGTTTCGCAAGTTAGAAGTTTCATCACGAGCAGAAATGGTAGCAATGCTCAAGGCTGTTGAAGTTGCGTCTTGAAATGCACGTGATAAACTGGGCAGAGAAGAACTGTGGGGTGAGATATGACTTCAGCAGTAATAGAAATTTTGAAGTCGATCGAGGCACTGTCTCACGCAGAGCAGCAAGAATTGATTCGAGCATTGTGCGATCGTGAGATGGATCAACCTTTGGAAGTCTCATTAGGAGCTGATCCAAGTTTTGATACATTTGACGCAGAGAGTAAGCGTGAAGCTTTGCGTCAGAAACTCTTGTCTGGATTGGAACAAGTACAACAGGGACGAGTTGTAGACGGAGAAGTCGTGTTTGAACGATTCCAGGCAAGGCTTCGTCAGATGAGCGAGTCGCAGGAATGAGTTATCGATTTTCTGAAGATGCGATCGCTGATCTAGAAGAGATCTTCGAGTATCTAGGAAACTATAGCGTTGAAGCTGCTGCGAAGTTGTTTGATCGAATTCGCCAACGAGCAAAGTTAACCGCACGTTTTCCAGAATCAGGCAGATCTTATGACGACCTAATTCCTGGTTTAAAGGGATTTGTCGTGGACAACTACATTGTGTTTTATGTTCGTTTCGGCGACGGCATTGAGATTTTGCGGGTCATTAGTGGTTATCGGGATCTGAAGTCAATCTTTGAACCGGATTAGCGCGATCGTCAGTGTTGCATCCTAAACCTGTTGAAGTAAATTCTTGATGATGTCTAAGTATTCAGGGGCAACGGTTGGAGCATTCGCAGTTGTTTCGATAATCAGATCGCCAACAGTTTCGATCGCACGTTCATTTAGAGAATCAATCAGCAATTCTGGCATAGTCAAATTCATTTCGGCAATCTGCTTCAAGATTGCGTTGGGATTGGGTTGAGTGACGATCGCGCTTAAGGCTTCAAGCTCAGATTGGGGTAGCTGATTGATGAAATCAACCCATTCAGAAGTCGGTTGAGAATCAGCATCCGGTTCGAGTTCGCGCCGCATAGTGGAAAGTTCGAGATCGAGCAGTTCTTTTTGCTGACGACGATCGAGGATTTGATGCTCGAGCTGACCGAGTTCAGATTGCAGTGACGAAATTTGAGATTGCAGATTCTCGATCGCACCTTGTAGAGACTTAGAACTGCCCTCAACTTGCTGGCGCTTGGGTTCAGCCGATTCGAGAAATTGAGTGAGGTCTGAACGATATTTTTCCAGTTCTTTGACTTTGGGCTGAAGCGTTGCCACTTGTATCTCTAACTGTTGTCGTTGTGCAAATAAAGCATTGACTTCTTTGGTTAATTCCGCTTTTTGGCTCTGTTGTTCAGCCAATTGAGCTTGGAATTGATTGACCTGAGCTTGCGTTGTTTTCAATCCCAATTCAGCCCGTTGTTTTGCAGATAACGTTGCGGACAATGATTTATTTAATTCGGCTTCTTTTTGCTCTAATTCTTGCAGTTTCGTTTGCAGCACATAGATTTGATTCGCAGGAGAAGCTTGGGGAGAAGTAATATTCCAGCTTAATTCTTCTTTCTGCTGCCAGAGATTCGAGCTTTGAATCTGTAGATTACGGAGTTGAGTTTGCAGCGCATTCAGACTGTTAGAAATCTGATCGCGCTCTTGGGTCATCATCACCAACGCTTCGTAAGCTTCAGAGCGTTTGCGTTGTAGTGCCCGAATGTGCCCAGTTAATTCTTGCGATCGCTGGTTGAGCGCCTGCCGATGTTGTCCTTCTGCCACGGCTGCACCAACTAAGCTAGCAAACAGGGTGAGTGCCCCAGTGATCAAGGATCTTGAAAAGTCTCGCGTGATCAATAAACTAAGACAGAAACTCACACTGAGCGCAACAAAACTGAGTAACAAGCGGCTTTTGAACATTACAGGCGATGAGAAGGGGTCTGACTGACCATTTTATCCAAGACTCGTAAAATCAGAACCGCGATCGCAACGGTTGCAACTAAAAACAGCCAATATCCAGACGCGATCGCCCTAGATTGATCCAATGCCCAACCGCCTAAGGGCGGTCCAATAAAATATCCCAATGCCCAGCACTGCGAATTAATGCCTAAATAAACCCCACGCAACGATTCGGGTGCTAAATCCACAACAAACGCTGACGCTGACGGCAAATACGTGACCAACGCAACCGCCAATACGCCAAATACGGCAACTGCCCACGCAAAATGGAAAGCACCTGTGACCCACACGAGAGTAAATGCGATCGCCCAACATCCCGCAGACATTATCAGCACTCTGGTACGCCGGAACGAATTCAAAAATCGAGTCATCGGCAACTGAATCAGCACTGATAACGCGAGATATGCAGTGTACAAAATGCTAATCGTGGAGGGTTCAAATCCTTTATCACCATTGATTTTGACGAAATTCGTGAGATACAACGGTAACGTACTATCAATTTGCACGATGTAAGTTGTAAACATCGTATTGACGATCGCGAAAGTCAATAATCGGCGATCGCTCAAGGCAACTTTCCACCCGCTCCATTGAGAATGAGAATAAATCAATCGCTGCGTTTCTTGAATCATGAAATAAATCACAATTAAGAAAATGAGAAACGAAATTCCATCTACTACAAATAGTGCCCGATAGGCTCCTGTCGTACTGATTAACAATCCGCCTAACACTACTCCAATTCCCAGTCCTAACGTATCGGCGAGCCGAGTAATCGAATAGGCTTCATTGCGTTGTTCGGGTGTGGTCAGGTCTGCAACCGTCGCTTCTGTCGCAGGCCAGTAAAGTCCAGTTCCCAACCCCATCAACAGATTGCCAAGCACAAAGACTGGGAAATCATAAGCCGTCGCAAAGGTGAAAGACGCGATCGCTGAAATCATCGCCGACATCAACAACGTCCGTCTGCGTCCCCAAAACTTAGAATCTGCAAACGTGCCCCCCAATACCCGTCCAACAACGCCTGAGATAGAGGCGCTGCCGATTCCGACTCCAACGGCTGTAGCAGAGAGTCCCACCTGATTGACAAAGAAAATCGGAGCGTAGAAGAGGGTGAATCCAGTTCCAACTTGAGAGAGTAAGCGACCAAAGGCAAGTAACCAAACCTGATGCTGAAGACGAGGGAGAAAAGGCATAAATTGAAATTCCATTCACGATCGCCGAAACGTAATCGCGATGAATTGTAATGCAGGCGCGAATCCAGCACGCCAGTATGACCAGGTATGGCTGCCCGATCGCACGCGATATTGATGGGCAATGTTTAATTGTCGCAACCGAATGTGGAACAGGGCAACCCCTTGATTGCGAAAATCTTGATCCCCACAGTCTAAATAGAGCTTAAGCACTTTAAAGCGCTCAGGGTCAGCGGCTTCGGCAATCCGGAACGGATCGTAGGATCTGTAGTGATCCGTCAAGCGATCGATACCCGTTAATCCCTGTCCATGCGCTGAAGCTCGATTCGATGCCCACTCTACATCAGTCATACTGACGATCATTTCATCCGTGTAAATCGAGGGGCTGAATGAAACGCAGGTTGAAAATATCTCTGGATATTTCAACGCATAGACGAGCGCACCGTATCCGCCCATCGACAGTCCTAGAATGCCTCGGAACCATTTCTCAGACTTGATCCGGTATTTCGATTCGATCGCAGGCATAAACTCTTGAAAGAAAAAATCTTCATAGCACAAAGAGCGATCGTAGTTATTGATGTAACGGCTGTTTCCTCCGTCGGGCATCACTAGAATCATTGGAGGAATGGTTCTATTGGCAATCAGTTCATCTGCGGTTAAATGGGTTTCCCCATAGCTAATCCAAGACGTATCATCAGATCGACTACCGTGCAGTAAGTAAACGACTGGATAAGACCGAACGGAAGTTTCGTAGTCGTTAGGAAGATAGATCGTATAGTGAATCGGTTTGCCTAAAATTTGACTCTGGATTGTGAGTCCTTCTTGAACGATGCCTCGTGCCATTCAATCCCCCGTAATTAAGATTTTTGGAGAACGATCGTATTGACTAACCGAAGAAATACGTCCAAATCCTCGATTTCATCTGCTCGAAAAACAACGTTCACAAAAGCAAGCGGGTTAAATCGTCCAGACGACTGTCCATCTGTCTTGCGCCGAATTGCAAGATCCCCGTTTCCAGTGGTTAATTCAAGCTCCTGTGCTTCAATCCGTCCTGGCTCCCGATTCCGAAAAACAACATTGATAAATCCCGAACCCACTTCTAAATCAATGTCCTTCGCGGTTGAAAACCGAGCAACACCCACCTGAGCAAACTCACTTTGTGCCCGTTGTAGCCGAATTGCTGTCCAAACTCGTTCCGCAGCTTGAGCAAAAAGGTAGGCATCATTGACTAATATATCTGGAGCCGCTCCGCTAATAGAGAAACGCTGTTTCATTGTGGGCTGATCCGACAAGAAGGGTTGATTGTTCCAGGAATATTCAAATGAAGTCCTGTGATAGAGTCCATTTCTATAGATGCGCGTCATACGCTTACGCAGTCCCGTTGTTTCTGAAAAGCGCAAGACCTCGCCCTTGATCCCTTTACGAGTTTGCCAGTAATGAGCAATTCCTAGTGCACCGACAAAAGAGCATTCAGATCTAGGAGGGCGAAACATGGTGATATACATCCACGCAAACAGTACTGTTGCCAACCCTCCTCCGAGCCAAGCCCAAATTGACCCTATACCAAAAGAGTTGAGTAGTATCCCAACTAAGAATCCAAACGCGATAACAACTAGGCTGAGGATAGCAAAGAGGAAGAGATAGAAAATACTGCTCAGCAATAATATCCAAGAAGAGAACATAGTCAGTACAAACTCCAGTAAAGTTTGCAAAATTGGTGTTCTCCTCGATCGATTGAGTTCCTCTGTAATGCCTACCCCTGATGCGCTAATCACTGCTCCAATCTCTGGAGGTGGCGATGCAAAGAAAAACGTATCAGGATGGAGCAGCACGCCGTTATGATCCCTCATCTGTGCTGGCGGAGTCCAAACTGTCTGATAAGGAGTTTTCATCAATATCGTCTCGTGGATCACTTCAGTTTCTCAAGTAATTTGATTACTTTTTGGTAATCTCCCGTATTCCCTTGCCTTTGAAATAAATCTGCGGCTTTTTGCAGATCTGCGATCGCGCCTTGTTTGTCGCCCAATCTAGCGCGTGTACTGCCTCGATCGAAGTACATACCAGCATCATCGAGCAAGATCTTAGAGGCTTGGTCATAGTCCTGGATTGCGCCTTGTTTATCCCCTAACTCATAGCGGACAGAGCCTCGATTGTTGTAGGCGCGAGCAAAATTCGGCTGAAGTCTAATTGCTTGGTCATAGTCCTGGATTGCGCCTTGTTTATCTCCTAACTCAGAGCGAACAAATCCTCGATTGTTGTAGGCAAGGGCATAATCTGGCTTGACGCGAATCGCTTGATTATAGTCCTGGATGGCACTCTGTTTGTCTCCCGATTCGTAGCGGGCAAGTCCTCGATTGTAGTAAGCCTTGGCATAATCTGGCTTGAGTTTAATCGCTTGGTCATAGTCTTGGATTTCGCCCTGTTTATCCCCTACCATAGAGCGGGCAAGTCCTCGATTGTAGTAAGCTTCAGGAAAATTCGGTTTGAGCTTAATTGCTTCCGTCCAATCCTCGATCGCGCCTTGATAATCTCGCCTCCTAGCTTTTTCTTGTCCCCTATCAAAAAGCTCCTGGGCGCTCATTGCTGAAAAAGATGAATCTGTCGTCGTTGAAGGCTTTGATACCTGTGCTTGCACTGTAGGGGAAGACAGAGGAGTAGGCGATATTGTCGGTGAATTCGATGTTTGGGTTTGCCCCTGAGTACACGCACCCAAACTGATCGCGATCGCTAAACTTATGCTGCCTAAAACTTGACCGCTGAGATGCGATCGAAGGTTCTGATTCAGTTGTCTCATTATCTGCAACCCTATCTAAAGATTTCTTGAGCGGTTTCACTAACATAGCTCTGGGCAAAGCTTTGGGAACTTAGAAGGATCTAATCTGACGCGTCAGTCTCGCGGCGTTTTCAAGCTCCTGAAGCTTCACAAGGTAGGAGCAGGCATTCTTATTACCCTGTTGGCATCCACTCCAGAGAATCGAGCGACTTTGTTCCAGCTTGGCGCACTCTGTCGGGTCGTTGAAGTAACCGCAGCCATGAACCGCACCTGATCCAGCGATCGCAGCAGTATCATACCGATCAGCTTGCCTCGCTGGAACCTGCTGCTTTCTAACTCGGCGCTTTCTCAGAGGACGCTTCCGTCTAGACTTGAGTTCATTCACTTGAGTCGTGAACTGCTCTGAGGTTGGTGTTTGAGTTGATTTTGCACTCATGACAGGCAAACAAGTCAATAGTGCTAATGTAAGCAGCGCAAACGGAGCTAAAGCAGCCTTGATTCCAAATTTCATGATTGAACCTCTCGTCTTTACAAGATTGAACAAAAAACTATCGTTCTGAAGCTAGAGAGCTTATGCCTTTGTTTTGAGAACCGCTCATACTCTACAGGACGAGAAATGAATGACAAAATATTGTGCGAGATCTAGTTGAAGCGCAGTCCTGTACGATCGCCTAACTTGCCAGCATTTCATCTCTCCAATCGCTGATAAACATATGCCCCGGTGCGTGAGTGATGGCAAATTCAGGTTTAGCTCTTGCAATGGCAGTCTGAGTCGTAACTCCACAAGCCCAAAATACCGGAACTTCACCCTCTCGGATGGTCACTGCATCTCCATAGTCAGGACAAGATAAATCGGTGATTCCAAGTTGCTCTGGATTGCCAATGTGAATCGGTGAGCCATGAGCCTTGGCAAAGCGACTCGTGACTTCTACTGCTCGAATCGCATCCTGTGGAGTGAGCGGACGCATGGACACAACGAGAGGACTGGAGAACGTACGATTTGCTAAACAATCGATCGAGGTTTTGTACATCGGCACATTCTTACTTTCCTCAATGTGCCGAACGGATAGTCCTGCATTCAGCATTGCAGTCTCGAATGAGAAGGAACACCCAATCAAAAACGCAACCAGGTCATCTCTCCAAAACTCGCAAATGTCTGTGGTTTCCTCAATTAACTGACCGTGGCGAAAGATGCAATAACGCGGTAAATCAGTTCTAATATCTGCACCAAGCGCAATCAGTTTCGGCTCTGGATCACCCACGTCAGTCACATCTAGAATCGGACAAGGTTTGGGATTTCTCAAGCAAAATAGAAGAAATTCAAACGCCAAATCGTAAGGCAATACGACTAGATTCGCTTGTACATAACCAGGCGCAAGTCCAGGTGTCGGGCGATCCAGTTGACCCACCCGGCAAAGGTGGCGAAATTCAGTTGGAATCGTAGGATTGAGCATCAAAAAACTCCTTAGCTAGATACTTAGGGGCGAGACCATTCAAAAGCGCTAAATATTCGGACATTCACTGGGAATCCATCGACGCTCTGAGAAATCTGGTGTCGGGCAACTTATCGCTGGTGGCATTCCAATCACAAATAACCCGATTAACCATGGCAACACAGATGAAGCAAGCACTAAGCAGAGCACACCGTACACACTGGAGCAAAACACAGATGTATCTATCCCGCGTTGCAGGACATAGATCTTTGGCTTCTTTGGATAATAGAATACTGTGAGAGACTTTATGAGCGAAGACTCCTTCATCGCTGCTGCTTCAGCATCGGCATAGCTGCTAAAGTGACAAGAGTCATCGCCTCTAGCTAGATATATATCACCACCAACAGTATATCCGTAGAAAATAGTGTAGCAATAATAGTCCCAAGTCCCGTCGCTAAGAGAGCGCACAAGAAAATCTGTTGCTTCTGCCTGAATTTCAGGCCATTTTTTGCTTCGAGCGCCCCGCCAGAGCATCTGCAACGAGCACCAGATGAAGAGAATACCAGCACTCCCAAACATACAAAACATTACGAGGCGACCAATGATAGCGAAGATGATCATGGTATCTGAGTGGGTAATGAACTATCGTTTTCCTCATACATCACTCCTAACTTCTTAGCAGTGATAACCTTATCTTTCGCAGCACAGAGAACTGATGCGCTGTCTCAGATCGGAGGTAAGCAAATGTCAAAGTGAGCACCGTTCTGGATCTCCAAATCCACCGCCACCTGGTGTTTCAATCACAAATACATCACCCGGCTTGACTAAAACTTCTGCTTTGCTAGAGAGTGGTTCGATCGTGCCGTCTTGTCGTACCACTGAATTGCATCCCGTCTTGCCAGGTTGCCCCCCCATCAGTCCAAACGGGGGAACAATTCGATGCCCGGATAGAATTGCCGCCGTCATGGGTTCCCGAAACTGAATGCGCCGAACCACCCCATTGCCACCGTGATGTTGCCCCCTGCCGCCACTGTTCGATCGAATCGAAAATTCCTCAACCAGTACAGGAAATCGCCACTCTAGAACTTCTGGATCAGTCAGGCGAGAGTTGGTCATGTGGGTTTGTACCGCATCAGTGCCATCGAACGTTGCCCCCGCGCCAGAACCGCCACAGATGGTTTCATAGTACTGATGCTGTTGATTGCCAAAGGTGAAGTTGTTCATCGTGCCTTGAGAAGCCGCCAGAATACCCAACGCACCATAGAGAGCATTCGCGATCGCTTGTGAGGTCTCGACATTGCCAGCAACCACAGCAGCAGGCGGACGTGGATTGAGGAAACACCCTTCAGGAACAATCATTTCGAGTGGCTTGAGGCAGCCTGCATTCAGCGGGATATCATCCTCGACTAAGCTACGGAAGACATAGAGAACCACCGCCTTGCAAATCGCCAATGGAGCATTCAGATTGGTCGATCGCTGCTCGGATGTCCCGGTGAAATCAATCCGAGCAGAGCGGGTCGCAGAATTGATCGTTAAATCAACACAAATCCGACTGTCATCATCCATTCGATACTCAAAGCGACCTGGCTTGAGACCCTTAATCACTCGCCGAACCGATTCTTCTGCATTGTCTTGAATGTACTGCATATAGTTCTGTACCGTTTCAAGCCCATAGGCGTGAACAATGCGACGAAGTTCTTGTACTCCTCGCTCATTCGCTGCAATTTGAGCTTGTAGATCGGCTAAGTTCTGAACCGAATTACGAACCGGATAGGGATGATTCGTGAACACTTCTAGTAGTTCTGCTTCTAGAAAGTGTCCCTGATCTACGATTTGTAGATTATCGAGGAGGATGCCTTCTTGGTCGATCGATTGACTATGCGGGGGCATCGAACCGGGTGTGATACCGCCAATATCCGCATGATGTCCGCGTGAAGCGACATAAAACATTGGCGTAGAGCAATCTGCTACAAATACCGGAGTGATGACTGTGATATCAGGTAAATGAGTCCCGCCATTGTAGGGATTATTGGAAGCATAAGCATCTCCAGGCTTTAGAGTTGTGCCTCTTGCCTGAATTAAACTACTCACACTTTCACTCATCGATCCTAAATGCACGGGAATATGCGGTGCATTGGCGACCAGTTGCCCAGAGTGATCAAAGATGGCACAAGAGAAGTCGAGCCGCTCTTTGATGTTGACGGAATAGCTTGTATTTTGCAGGGTGATGCCCATTTCTTCTGCGATCGCACGAACCAGATTGTTAAAAATCTCCAGCATCACGGGATCAGGCATCGCAGCAGGCAATGAGAGAGCAGCACCTTGAGTCTCTTCTACCTTGCTCAAAATCAGATAGTTCTGCTGCGTCAGTTCCGCACACCATCCGGGTTCAACGACATTTGTTCCCGTGGGTTCGAGAATCAGGGCGGCTCCTGTAATGCGATCGCCCGGTCTGAGATCTTGACGACGATAGACCGGAGTTTGATGCCGAGCCTCTTTGGTGTAGATCGGAACGGTTGCAATTGCGATGAGTGGCGTGATTCTCTGATCGGAGAGCAACGGTTCTGCGATTGGGTTTGCGTGGGCGATGGCTTCGACAGAAACTGCCTCTACAATCAAGCTTTTTTCGGGCATTGAAAAGCCATAGCGCTGCTCGTAAATTGCCTCAAATTGCGATCGCATTGCTTCGACTTGATCGAAATCAACGCTCAATGCAGAATCCGTCCCTTGATAGCGCAGCCTTGCTTTGAAGACCGTTTGAATCTGATCGGCACTCACGCCCTGAGCAATAATTTCTGCTCGACTATCTAAGTCGAGTGCGGCTAAAGCTTGTTCTAGTTCAGGCATCTTCGTTTCGTCCAGATTCGCTTCGATCGCTCGATCTTTCAACGTTCGCACATCAGCTAACCCAATCCCGTAAGCGGATAAAACGCCTGCAAACGGATGAATAAAAATCTTGGTCATGCCCAATGCTTCTGCAATCAAGCAGGCATGTTGTCCACCTGCTCCCCCAAAGCAACAGAGCGTGTACTGGGTCACGTCATAGCCGCGTTGAACGGAGATTTTTTTAATCGCATTTGCCATTTTGTCGATCGCAATTGCCAGAAAGCCAGCCGCGACCTGTTCATCGGTGCGATTGTCCCCGGTAGCCGTCCGAATTTCTGCACTGAGCGCTGCAAATTTTTGTTCAACGATCGTGCGATCGAGCGGCAGATTTCCTTCCACTCCAAACACCTGCGGAAAGAACTCAGGCTGAACTTTTCCTAGACGAACATTGCAATCGGTCACGGTTAGCGGTCCACCCTTGCGATAGCACGCAGGACCCGGATTAGCACCCGCCGATTCAGGTCCAACTCGATAGCGCGACCCATCAAACCGCAGGATTGATCCCCCTCCGGCTGCGACCGTGTGAATCGACATCATCGGCGCACACAGTCTAACTCCTGCGACTTCAGTTTCTAAGGTTCGCTCGTACTCGCCATTGTAGTGAGACACATCGGTGGAAGTGCCGCCCATATCAAAACCAATAATTTTGTCAAACCCTGCTGTGGTACTGGTTTTCACAGCCCCGACAATGCCCCCCGCAGGGCCTGAGAGAATACTATCTTTCCCTTGAAATCGCGCTGCTTCAGTCAGTCCACCATCTGATTTCATAAACTCTAGCTTGGTTGTCGAGCGAGGCAATGCCGTGCCCACTTGCTCGACATAGCGCCGTAGAATCGGAGAAAGGTAGGCATCGACGACAGTTGTATCGCCTCGACGAATCAGCTTCATCAATGGACTGACTTCATGAGAAATAGAAATCTGCTGGAAGCCTACTTTACGGGCGAGACCTGCAATCTGTTGTTCGTGTTTTGGGTAGCGGTAACTATGCAGTAGTGCGATCGCAACTGCCCGAATTCCATCTTGGTAAGCCTGTTGAAGAAGAGTGGTCAATCGCAGTTCTTCCTCAGAGGTGATGGAGACCAGTTCTTCTCCTTGTGCCGTGTAGCGTTCTTGAACCTCAATCACTCGTTCATAGACTCGCTCAGGTAAAACGATCTGACGCGCAAAAATATTCGGTCGATTTTGATAGCCGATCGCGAGCGCATCCCGAAAGCCTTGAGTCGTCAGCAGTAAAGTTCGCTCTCCTTTGCGCTCTAGTAGGGCGTTCGTCGCAACTGTCGTGCCCATT
This sequence comes from Leptolyngbya boryana PCC 6306, assembly GCF_000353285.1. Classification (NCBI taxonomy): domain Bacteria; kingdom Bacillati; phylum Cyanobacteriota; class Cyanophyceae; order Leptolyngbyales; family Leptolyngbyaceae; genus Leptolyngbya; species Leptolyngbya boryana. Next base: position 5,203,418 of record NZ_KB731324.1, on the reverse strand, counting down.
TTTACGACTTCAACTGTTCCCGGCGGAATCGCGCGATCGCTCGATAGTCCCAGGATGTCTCGAATGCCTTGAATCACGGCATCTTGATACTGTTCGGGCTGCTCTGAAAGTAGCTTATAAATAATGATCCAGGAGCGATCGGCAAGGGGAGTGACCTGGAAGCGACCCGCAATCATTGAGAGGCGATCGACGATTCCTTGATCATCGGTCACTGCAACTAAATCGGTAAACGTCCCCCCTCGGTCTGCAAATACTTTTAGCATAATTGCCTCGACTAACCCATTGAGTTTAGGTGTTGCTTGTATTTTAGGATTGCCATATCCTACAGGATGAAAATTGAATGACAAAATATCTTTTAGGATATAGTTGACAATGCAGTTTCAAGAACTCAGCGAGATTGAGCTTCGACAGATTTGCTACTTCATGGAAGTTGTACAGAACCACAACAACTTCACCGAAGCGGCAAAGCGCATCGGCATTAAGCAACCACCACTGAGCAAGCGGATTCAGGCGCTAGAAGCATTTCTCAGCCGCAATCAACCGAATCCAGTGAAGTTATTCGATCGCAGCAAGCGTCCCATCGAGTTAACCGAAGCAGGTCAAGTCTTTCGTTCTGAAGTGCAGCAAGCATTGAGGCATCTAGAGCAAGCAATGTCTACTGCCCGACAAGCGAGCCAAGGAAAGATTGGACGATTAAGCATTGGAATGAATAATGCCATTGCTAATACAACTTTGCCTGAAATTGTGCAAGCCTTCACCCAACGGTTTCCCAATGTAGAACTAGAACTGCATGAGATCACGATCCAGCAAGAAGTTCAGATGCTGAAGCAGCATCAATTGGATGTCATCTTTCAGCGTTTTTCGAGTTTTGAAGAGACCGATCCCGCATTGAGCATTCAGCCGATTCTGGAGGAATATTTTGTCGTGGCGCTACCCATTCATCATGTGCTGGCAAATCAGCCGACCGTTCCATTGACGGCGATCGCAAATGAATCGATCCTCTTACCTTCCCTGGATGTGCTGCCTTTTTATGAAAAAATCATCACGCTTTGCCGCGAGGCAGGATTTGAACCGAAAATTAATCCGACCGTAAGTGTAACAGGTGTCGTCACTCTGCTCAGCCTCATCGCATCAGGGGTTGGCGTGTCTATCCTGCCCAATCATGTACAAACGCTCCAGCGAGAAGGTGTCGTATATCGAGCGATCCAGAATGCAACGCTGAACCGACAGATCGCGATCGTGTGGCGACAAGAGGATTCATCGATTGTTTTACGTCAATTTCTCAAAGTCGTACAGGAGGTCATGAATTTGTCGCTGCAAGATTCTTGGTAATCCAGGCAAGTCATCCAAAATCGAGCGGTGGAGTCGTGCTGCATAACGCTCGATCGTCTTCCCTAACAGTACAGTGTAGTCCAGACAGGAAGATTTCCATGAACGCTCGTACCCTTTTGAACTTGGCTTTGTCTATCGCGATCGCCACTCCAATCGCACTGCCTGCATCGGCTGAAGTCGTTCTCTCTAGCACAACTTCAGTCACGAGATCCCAACAAGGCGCATTGATTCCTCAAACTGCCGGGGTAATTATTAAGCTGCCAGGAGCAGTCAATGTGGATGTTGGACAAAAGCAGGACTTTCCGCTTACCGTTCCGCTCGCGCAGCCGTTGATGGATTTGCAAGGGAATGAAGTCGTGCCAGCCAATACGCCCGTTTCGGTGAAGCTGAAGCCCGAAAATGGTGGAGCGCGAATTGTCGCAGAGTCGATTGTTGTGCGGGGTCAGATTGTGCCAATTCAAGCGACAACCGCGATCATTCCAGGAACCACGATCGAACAAGTCAGCGGAGCAGAACGGGCACGCGAAAATAGCGGCATGATGGGCAATTTATTTGGCTCAGTTTTGGGTGCGACCGCTCGCAGTAGCCGCAAAGCAGAAATGTTTGATCAAGGAGGCATGATTGGCGGTGCGATCGGGATTCTCAGTGGGATGAGTTCTCCAAAGAACATTCGAGTCGTGCAATTGCCCGCAGATAGCGTGTATGTTTTATCACTGCAAGCACCGATTTCATTACCAATGATCGCGATCGCTCCACAACCTGCCCCTCAAGCAGAACAGCCAGAATTTAACTTTCGTAATAGTTCAGAATATCATCAAGGAATTGAGAGTGTGATCGCTGGATTCAAGCAAGGAAAGCTGTCTCAGGCAGAAGCGCGTCGCGTTATTGCGGCAGCCGATCACTATGCAACCCATCAATTAACCCCAAAACTTTATCCACTTGCAGGCTTACGTCGCCAAGTCGGGCAACTGTTCGATTATACTTACGCAATTGATCAAAAATGATCAGGTGCTGTGTCGCGATCTACTCTTTGAAATACTTATCCTATGCCTCGCGCTGTTAATCGTTCAACGGTTTTAGAAACTGGACAAGCTAAACTTTGGATCTTGCTGATTGGGATCAATCGATATCGAGATTCAAGACTGCCCTCTTTACAATATTCCGCGATCGACTGTCAGGGTCTCGCCGAAGCCTTAATTGATGCTACGCAGGCATTTCCTCAGCGATCGATGCAGATCCGACACGATTTTGGGGTGCCAGCGACGCTCCAGCAAGTTCGAGACAGTTTAGCGGCGATCGTGGAATCTGCTCAAAGCCGGGATACGGTGCTGATTTACTTTTCTGGGCATGGGATTTTAGAGGACGAACAGCCTGTCCTATGCTTAGCTGATACTCAGAAAGATGACTTGCTCAATACAGGATTGAGTATTGCTGAGCTTTTAGAACAGCTAGGTCAGTGTCAAGCTCAGCAGCAGATTGTCTGGTTAGATGCGTGTCACAGTGGAGGCATGACGCTCAGAGGCGCAACACTTCCTAATCCAACGGCTCAGATGATGGGATTGCTCGGACAGCGCGCGGTGCAAAGTCAGGGATTTTACGCGTTGCTCTCTTGTGATCAGTCTCAGCAGTCTTGGGAGTTTCCAGAGTTGGGGCATGGCGTATTTACTTACTTTCTGATGCAAGGATTACGAGGCGCGGCAGCAGATGCCAGTGGCGCGATCGATGCAGATGGATTGTATAAATATGTTTATCATCAGACGCTTCAGTACATCGATAAAAGCAATCAACAACTGCGATTGATCAATCAGCAGAAGCGAGGACGCGGTGAAACGCACTTACAGCCTGAATATCCCTTGCAAACTCCGAAGCGAATCGTTGAGGGGTTTGGGCAGTTTACGTTAGGCGTGAAATCGACCTCGATCGCGCTTTTGCCTTCTCGACAAGCCATCATCATTGATGTGTTGCGCGATCATCGCCTGACTTTGCAATTTAGTAAGTTGCTCAGTAGTGTGGGTGGGTTTGAACTGGTGTATCAATCGAGCGATTGGGAAACGGTGCGATCGCAAATTCAATTCAAGCTCGAAACCCCCGAAGCAACAAGCGTTTTAGTCTACATCCGTGGCAGAATTGCCATCGTGCAAGATGAGCCTTGTGTGATTTTGGGAGAAGGAGAGCGGATTACGCGATCGTGGTTGCGAACGGCTTTACGTCAGAGTGAAATTGCTCAGCAGATTGTGATCCTCGATTGTCCTGGGGCAGATACTTTACCAGAGTGGGTTGAAGAATTACGACGAGAGCAAGGGCAATGTTTGATCGCAGCAGCAGCGCCTCGGAATGAACCGGAACTATTTACGCGATCGCTGATTGAGACGTTAAATCGCGCCGAAAATCAGAGCGGCTTTCCTGTTGCAGCTTGGATTACTCAGCTTCAATTAGCGCTTGCAGGCAAGATGTCGCTGCATGTCTGGTTATCGGGCACTCAGGGCGTAATTGATATCTTTCCAGAACAGCAGACGGTCAAACCTTCAGAGATTGGAGTGTGTCCGTATCGAGGGCTGCAAGCGTTTAGCGAAGACGATGCAGAGTTCTTCTATGGTCGGGAAGCTCTGACTCAGCAGCTTTTACAAGCCGTTCAGCAGGATGCTTGCCTCGCAGTCGTCGGGGCTTCGGGCAGTGGAAAATCTTCGGTTGTGCAAGCCGGATTAATTGCACAGTTGCGACAAGGAAAGCGAATTCCGGGAAGCGAACAATGGTGGATTGGGCGGATGCGTCCGGGCGATCAACCGTTTGAGTCATTGGTGAAATGTTTGGCACAACCCGGAGAACAAGACCAGATTGAAGGCTTGATGTATCAGGGGACAGAAGGCTGTGTGCAATGGTTGCGAACTCGCACTGAGCCGATGGTGTTACTGGTGATCGATCAGTTTGAGGAGATATTTACGCTGGCTTCAGACTACGATCGCCGAGATTTTCTCAACATCATTTTAGAAGCACTGGAATATACTTCCGATCGCTTTAAACTGGTGCTCACGCTGAGAGCCGATTTTGTCGCAGCCGCATTGGAAATTCCTCAGCTCGCAGGGATTTTACAGCGATCGAGCATTCTGGTTCCGCCTTGTTTGAGCGATGAAGACTATCGGCAAGTGATTGTTCGTCCGGCTGAACAAGTTGGATTAAAAGTCGAAGCAAGTTTAGTCGAAGTCTTGCTACAAGAGCTAGATCGTACCCCCGGAGATTTGCCGCTGTTAGAATTCGTTTTAGAACAACTGTGGCAGAAGCGCAAAACAGGAGAATTAACCCTCAAAACTTATCAGTCTGAGATTGGGGGCTTGCAAGGCGCATTAGAAAACAAAGCACAAGCAACTTATGATCAGTTGCGTCTCGATGAACAAGACTGTGCGCGCTGGATTTTTCTATCGTTAACTCAGTTAGGCGAAGGGACAGAAGATACGCGCCGTCGAGTTTTGAAAGCGGATCTCGACGTTGCCAAATATCCGCCGAATCTCATCGATCGCACATTGCACGCACTCAGTGATGCCAAGTTGATTGTCATTAACACCGAAGAGCTGCCGACAAGTCGAGGAGAGTTAACGACAACTGAAATTCCACCTGTAGTGACGATCGAGGTAGCTCATGAAATTCTGATTCGTCATTGGTCTACGTTGCGCTGGTGGCTGACTGAGAACCGCAAACGGCTGCAAGTCCAACGCCCGATCGAGCAATCCGCGATCGATTGGCATAAAAACAATCGCCCGTCTGATCTCCTGCTGCGAGGTATGCGCTTAGCAGAAGCAGAAGAACTCTATGTGAAATACACCGATGAACTGACGCGAGAAACCCAGGAGTTTATTGCCGCCAGTCTTGACGCACGGCAAGGCGAACAGCTTGCACTCAAGCGCCGTTTGCGTCGCGCTCAGCAGGCAATTTTAGCGATCGCATCTCTAGCCATTGCAGCGATCGGTTTCGGAAGCCTCGCTGCTTGGAACCAGCGGAATGCTCAAATTCGTGAAATTCAAGCGCTCTCAGCCTCTTCAGAAGCATTATTAAACTCAAATCAGCAGCTCGAATCATTAGCGGATGGAATCAAAGCAGGACACCAATTACAACGACTCGATCGACCTTGGAATTTTCTACCTTTCGATGTGAAAACGACTGCGATCGCAACGCTGCAACAAGCGATTTCTCAAACTCAAGAATCCAATCGTCTCGAAGGTCATGCTCAACAAGTCAATGATGTTCAGATGAGTGCAGATGGACAACTGATCGCAACCGTGAGCAATGATAATTTAGTAAAACTTTGGTCACGGGAAGGGGCAGCGATTCAAACGCTAACGGATCATCGCGATCGCGTTTTAGCTGTGACATTCAGTTCTGACAATCAACAGATTGCAACGGCAAGTGCAGATAGAACCATCAAAATTTGGAATCGGGATGGAAAATTAATCCACACCTTGAATGGACATCGAGACTGGGTGACTGATGTGCAATTTAGCGAGAATGGTCGATCGCTGATTTCTAGTAGCCGAGATGGAACCATTAAGCTCTGGAACTTGGATCAAAAGAAAGAAGTTCAGACCTTTAGAGGGCATCGAGGATGGGTGAATCAGATTGCATTCGGACAAAGCGATCGCCAAATTCTCTCTGGCAGTGAGGACGGAACGATCAAGATTTGGGAAATTGGAAAATCTGGAGCGATTAGGAGTTTTAATGCTCATCGAGAGCGAGTGACGAGCGTGAGCATCGCTCCAAATCGGCAATCGATTCTCAGCAGTGGCGACAATCTAGCAAAGCTTTGGACATTGAGCGGCAAAGAGATTGCTACTTTTGAGGGACATCGCGATCAGGTGAATACAGCCATTTACAGTCCTGACGGGCGGACGATCGCGACTGGCTCCATCGATCAGACCATTCGACTCTGGAATTTAGAAGGCGCACTGCTCGCAACCATTCAAGGACACGGTGCAGCCGTAATGAATCTCAGTTTTAGTCCGGCTGGAACTCAGCTTTTAAGTGCCAGTGCAGACAAGACTGCGCGAGTTTGGCAAGTCAGTACGCTCGCAAAATTGAATACTGGATTTTCTGCCTTAGCAGTGAATGGATCGATGATTGCGATCGCGACTCCAGATCAAACGATCCAAGTCCAACAAGACGGCAATCTTCGCATTCTCAAAGGCCATACGGCTCCCATTACTCAACTTCGGTTCAGCGGCGATACCTTAATCTCAGCGAGTGCAGATAAAACCATTCGGATTTGGAATGCCAAAACAGGCGAACCGATCAAAACGATTGCCGCACATGGAGATCGCGTCACTGCCTTGAGCGTTGATCACGCGCGTAAGACCTTTGCTTCAGGCAGTGCCGATAAAACCATCAAGATTTGGTCAATAGATGGCAATGCGATCGCAACGTTGCAAGGTCACACCGATGAAGTAACCGCCCTCAGTTTTCTTGCAGATGGACGCTTAGCTTCTGGCAGTATCGATAAAAGCATTCGATTGTGGAATGTGGATCAAAAAACCTCAACGGTGCTTGGAGAACATCGATTAGCCATTTCTGATCTCGCTGTAAATGGCGATACTCTAGCTTCAGCCAGTTGGGATAATACGATTCAGCTTTGGTCAATCCAAGAAGCCCGCTCAAAATATACGCTGATTGGACACAACAACGGAGTGACCTCTTTAAGCTTTCACAATTCAGTACTCGCATCAGGCAGTAGTGATAGCACAATTAAGCTCTGGAATGCGGAAACTGGGGAATTAATCAAAACCTTAAATGGCACTCAGGATAGGGTTGCGAGCGTGGTATTTCAGGGCAATACTCTGCTGAGCACAAGCGATCGAGCCGGATTGACGACTTGGGATTTCGATTTAGAGCGCTTGATGAAGCAGAGTTGCGATCGCGTGCAGTTTTTTGCGCGATCGCACTCTGATTTAGCGAAGCTGTGTAATTGATAGAGCAGTCCTAAGTAGATGGACGTGATTAAGTATCAGTCCAGCGAGTCCTCTCACTTCGTTGCTCACCCGCCCCGGAATGAATTCGGGGCTAACTCTGCGAAGTCCACTGAACTGGACTAACAGCCAATCGCAACGTCTTCTTCAGTGGGTTTCAACCTACTTCGCACAGCTAGCCCGAACTTCCAGTTCAGGGCGAGACGCAAACGCAGCGACTATCTTGCGCCTATCTGCTTAAATTGGTAAGGAGTAGGATGCTTGTTGCCTTGCTAGCTCCCCACTCCCTACCTCTTACAAAATCTGCGCCGAATCATACAACTGACGCAAAATCGTACTAATCTTCTGCCCATACTGCGGATCAGCCGACCATCTCCCGGTCAATTGTTCAATCAAGGGCGCAATTCCGCGCGTCACAAACCGAAATCGCGGAGTGACTACATCCTGCACCAAAGGTTCTGTACTCGCATACGCTTTCAATAGCTGAATATGCGCTCTTACCCCAATTTGAGCATTTGGGAAACTTGCTCCTTCAGGTCCTCCACCCACATCACCTAATCCAGCGAAATTATTCTGAGATGGCTTCACATCCCCGCCAAATCGTAAATAATTGGTCTCTAGTAACATCTGACTAAAGGCAATATCATAGTTCACCCCTTCGATCGCGCCTTCTTGACGATACAAATCCGCGATCGTCGGAAACTGTGCGACCGCAGCTTCATTATTTCTTCTCAGGAACGTGATGAGTTGCGAACTCAAAGTATTGCCATTGCCCATAATGCGATCGAGCGATCCCGCACAGACCCGCAAAATCGATCGCAACGTCACCGTTCTTGTCTTCGCATCCCACCCGATCACAACATTAAACTTTGCCAAATCCGTCGCTCGAATAAAGACGACTTGACGATAGTTAATCCGAGAAATCCCCGGTTCTTTGGACAAATCAAGCCCTAAGCGATCGATGAGATCCAGTGGCACAAAAGAATTTCCATTTACCAAAATTCCTTTCTCACCATAAGTCTGACCATTCAGATTAATCGCAATTTCTGGATACTGATTCGGATCAGGCGGTAAAGCAGTTCCTCGCACCCAAGCCACTAATCCATCCGAAATGCCCAGCGACACATCTCGCCGCTGATTTTGAATAATAAAGCGATCGTCTGGATTCGTCAGAAACCCGATCGTCATTAGCAACGATCCGCAATTGATTTGACGACAAAAGGGCAGACTCCCTAATCCCGTATCGGTGTCGGGTCGTGCGCCTCGACTAGGAAGTTGCGGCACACGACGAATTAAAGCTTGTAAAAGCAATTCAGCATTGCGTCGTCGCTGATCATTATTCGCAATGAAGTAGACCGTCGAGCCGCGCACACTGGGATTACTGAAGGCATCGGCTCGAATTTCTAGGGCAACATCATCTCTCCGGGCGCGCGCATTAATCCAGTCAATCGCTTGTGCAGCACTCAGCGCATCCGGGACAGATAAAACTTCGACTCCGCGCGATCGCAATTCTGTGACGATCAAATCGCGCGTCAGAATCATTTCTCTGGCTTCGGTTGTCCCGGCAACGACTGCACCCGGATCTGTGACTCCATTGATGCGATTGCCATGCCCTGCGGAAATAAAGATACGTCCCATCAGCTTTACGAATAACGAATTTATAGGTTGAATCGTCAGTCGCCCATTTTATCTCTTTTTCAGGGAATGACCCATTTCCAAGGAGATTGCGATCGCGGTTTATCCAACTGATTGCAGGTGCGATCGCACTCGTCACCGATCAAAGCTCACTCAAATGCTTACTCATTCGTCCTTTGCACTTCTCCTGCGGGTTGCTTCGGCTTTCCGCCTGAATTTCGCACATTCACAACCTTCCCTAATAAATCAAACCAAAACGGCGCACCCATCGCGATCGCAATTCCGCTCACAATCCAGCCCGACAACATCCGTAAAACCCCGAGCGGGCGATTGACCATAATCTGCGCGACCTGCAACGGAACTGGCGCATTCGATGATTGATCCGTATTCAAACAGCCCTTATACAAATTGTCCCATTGCGCCTTGAGCTGATTCGCTTCAGTATTTGCGACATCTTGAGGGGGTGCAGACGAGATTGCACTGGATGGACAGCCCAACTGTCGCCCGAGATTACTCGAATTCCAGCTAATCGGAAACGAAATCTCTCGTAACACTGCATCCGTCTCATTCTTCAACTCCTCAAGCTGAGCCGAAAACCTCGGTGATCGCTGAGCATCCAAATTCAACTGCGAAGCTCGCTCAGTGACTAATCGACGCAAACTATCATCACTCGACAACCGATTGAAAATATGAAACGTATCCGAGTTCGTCGCCGCCGCTAACGTTAAGCCAATGAGAATCGCCACCCCTTTTGCATTGCGTTTATACACGCCTGAAGCCCGCGACATCGAGCGATCGAACCAGACCGAAATCTCATCGCGAAACTGATTGACCTGATTTTCCGCTTGATCCACGCGAGCCTGCGACCGTTTTGCCAAAATCGCAATGCTCTCTTTTACAGAATCCGGCAGACGGCTCAACCCATTGCGAATCGTTTTATAGGTTTGATAGTCCTCATACAGTTGCCGTTCTTCGGGCGTGAGATTGGCGAGTGCATTCGCTAGGAAAATTTGCTGCAAATCATAGTCTAGATCCTCGAATTTTGTCGGGTGATCCAGAGCATTCGCATCCAGTCCCAATCGATAGTCGTTGATTTGCGTCTGAATCGTTGAATTGACTTGAGCATCAATCGGACGAGCTTGATTCGCAATCCGATCGTACGCTCTCGCCACTTCTTGATGAGTACTACTGCCTTGATGCACCAAGTCTGCAACTTCTGCAATGCTCGGTTTCAACCCACCAGAACTGAATGCTCGCTCATAATTCTGACCAAACACACTCGCCTTGTACGACTGCAATCGCCGGACAAACAGCGCCGTTTCTGGAGACGATTGATCGAAGTTTGCACAGGCTGCAATATACGCATCTAAGCTTTCTCCTAAGCGCTCGACACTCGTTTCTAAGGTCGCTGTACGCACCCGATACGCATTGAGAATTTGATCGTACTCTTCGACAAGCACCCGAAAATTTTGATCAGCACTGAGACTTGAGCGCTCTGATTTTTCCGCGATCGTGCGAATGGCTCCCCGCTCCCACCCATCTTGGAATTGATCATCATCCGGCAATCCCACCTCGCCGAATTCATTGACCCAATAATGTCCTACAATCCGGTGAACGAATTTCTCAAACCGCACCTCGGACAGTTTATCCACCATAGAAGTAATGCCCAACTGCTCAATCAGCGAAGTCGCAAATGTCTCTGGTGCAATGTAAGACGGTCCCGAAGATTGATTATGACCAAACGCGCCAGGTCGATTGCCTGGAAACAGGATTCGGGTAAGTTTCCGAAATGCTTGAGGCACCGCTCCTTTCGCTGCTTGATTGACGTTTTTGAGCAAGGGATCATCATAGAGTCGTCCGACCAAATCCTTGACTCGCTGTTCTTCGGGCGTATTAATCCCGCCTCCTAAGAGTACTTCGATCGAATCTTTCAAATGTTTTGCCCGCCATTGCAGCACTGTTGCCAGTAATTCTTGTAGTTCTGAAGCTAGCAGACTCAGAATTAAGTAAGTAAAGATTAATCCAATAGCAACATCTAAAACAAAAGGTAAATTCATCGATCCAGTTCTCCCTGACGCTGAGTGAAGCGCCTAACATCATACACAGAGCAGTGAAAGTGTAGCGATTTCTTCCTTTTATCTCGTAAAAATTAAGAAAAACATAACTCTGGTATTGCGAATTGGTTACGATTTCTGAATCTTGACCTGATACGCTTAAGGGAGAAGGCGCAGGATCGGGACATGAAACGTCGATCGCTACTACAAGCAGGTATTTTTCTCGGAGTCTGGGGAGCCAGTTCATGCACTCGGACAGCACAAGTTCTCGCTGCGCCGACTGCTCGAAAACTCGCGCTTTTAGTGGGAATTAATCAATATCGCAATGCGGCACTGAATGGCTGTTTGACCGATATTGAATTACAAAAAGAATTGCTGATTCATCGCTTCGGATTTCAGCCCAATGACATTCTGACTTTAACGGATCAGCAAGCAACGCGATCGCGAATTGAAACGGCTTTTATAGAACACCTCATTCGACAAGCCCAACCGAATGATGTGATTGTTTTTCACTTTAGCGGCTATGGAAGTTTACAAAAACTCGGCACAACGGCAGATGACATTCAGCCAATTTTGATCACAGCCGATGAACCGCAAGACAACGTAATCGCGAACGGAATTTCTCAAGATACCTTGCTGCTGCTTTTGAGATCGCTGCCGACTCAGCAAGTCACCACGATCATTGATGCGGGGTATCTCTATCCGGGCTATGCTTTGCGGGGAAATTTGAAACTGCGATCGCGATCCAGCGATCCAGCGACTCAATTGATTGACGAAGAAATCGAATTTCAAGAACGGCTACTTGCTAATACAAAACTCGATCGCACTCGAACGAAAGTGCAATGGCGATCAGGACAGATGCCAGGAGTGGTTCTATCTGCTGCCGATGCTCAACAATTTGCGACAGAATCCCCTTGGAATGGATTTAGTGCAGGACTGTTTACTTACGCACTGACGCAGCAACTCTGGCGATCGATGCCCGAAACCACGCTGAGAGTCGATCTTAGAGGAGCCTCCGAACTGATTGCAAGGCAGTCTGATGCCAAGCAACAACCCATTTTAATCGGGCAAAAAAGCCGCGAGCGACCGCTCAAACCTTACCAAGTGCCCATAACTCAACCGTCCGCTGATGGAGTCATTACCGAGATCGAAGACAATGGCAAAATCGCATACTTATGGCTCGGAGGTTTACCTCCCCAGGTTCTAGAAGCTTACAGTCTGGGCGGATTATTCAGGACAGATCACTCAGTGCTTCAAGTATATGAACGCAGTGGATTAGTAGCGAAAGCGAAAGCGATCGAATTGCCTGTGCAAGTCGGTCAACCGATTCGAGAAGCGATCCGAACTTTGCCGAAAGATCTGAGCTTAGCGATCGCGATCGATGCGACCTTAAATCGAGTCGAGCGAGTCGATGCCGTGAGTGCTTTTTCGGGACTGCCAAGAGTTGCAGCAGCGATCGCCGGAGAGCAAGCAGGCGACTATTTATTTAGCAAAGTTGAAGAACCGACACAAGTTGCTTCACTGACAACAGAAGCGATGAAAGGAACGATTTCACCCGCTGGATATGGATTATTTTCACAAGGGCGAGAAGCGATTCCAAGTACAGCAGGCGAGTCTGGAGAAGCCGTAAAGTTAGCAGTCAAAAGGCTTACGCCACAGTTGCAAACGCGCTTAGGTGCAAAGTTACTCAGCTTGACAGCGAATTCAGATTCATCTCAGATCTCCGTGCGCGCGGCTCTCGTCAATGCTGACGCAAAGATTGCCGTCCAGCAGACGAGCCGGGTTGCCGAGCCTGCGAGTGATGTCGTGCCTTCTAATGGAAAAGTTCTCTCACTTCCAATTGGGACTTCGATTCAGATCCGGCTTGAGAATCATGATGCTGAATTGATTCACTTTCTCGTTCTAGGATTAGACAATAATGGAACGGGTGTAGTACTCAGCCCAAGAGAAAATGAGCAAGTAAAATCCACGATCGCTCCCGGCGAAACCTTCACCCTGCCTCAAGCGCAATCCGATTGGATTGTACGTTTGCCCGCAGGTCTATCTGAAGCTTATGTGATTTGTAGCCGTACTCCATTTCAGCAAACTGAAGCTTTAGTAGGAACTCGAGAAAAGTTTATCCGCTCTCTTCCCAATTTCCTTGATGTTGCTCAAGCAGTGCTACAAGATGTGCATCAAGCAAGTAGTACAACCCCTGCAATCACGCCTCCTGAACTTTTCGCTCTGAATGTCAATGCATGGGCAACGTTTCGCTTCTTCTATCAAGTGGTTTAGAGAATAAGTGGTTTAGAGAATAAAATGGGCGTGCGATCGTAAATAGGCAATTTTGCGAATCAACATTGATGCAGTTCTGGAATACGATCGCAGTAAATTGAATCTAAACTTCGATTTCTGAGTTTCCTTCTACTTCATTCATCGTTATGCAAATGCAACGCGTATTGTTATCTTTAACGGCTGCTCTTGGAATTGGGTTCAGCCTCAATTCCTGGTTTCAAGCTCCCACAGCAGCACAATCTTCTAAAGTTGCACAAAATTCAGAGTCCCCCTTAGAAACACTCCCAAACGTCGATAACATTCGCTTTCGCGCGCTAACTTATCAGCGATCGCAAACTCAAAGTAATTCAGCAATAGAAGCAGCGATTCGCCGAGAGCTTTCTGGAGATGTAGCTGACGTTCGCTATCTTTATAACTCGATCGATTTAGATGGCGATGGTCGCGATGAGAAAATTGTATATTTAGTTTCTCAATCAACCTGTGGCACAGGCGGCTGTACAATGCTGATTCTCAAACCAGCAGGAAACGGTTACAGTTTGCTTTCGCGACATACGATCGTCAATTCTCCGATCGTCGTCAGCAACACCAGAACAAAAGGCTGGCGCGATATTATTCTGTTCGTTGCAGGTGGAGGTATACAACCGAGCTATCGCAGCTTAAAATTTAACGGTTCTACTTATCCGAGCAATCCTTCAAGCGCTCCAAAATTAGCTCCTAGCACGATCGTAACGGGAACTGCTCTCATCTCGGATCAGATTCGCCCAGGCGTTGGCATTCCGCTCACGGCTCAGACAGGAACACCTCAACTGACACCTCAGCAGCAAGCTTCGCTGAAGTCTTTGAAAATTGCGATCGCAGTTCCAAGCTCTGTTCCTGCTGGCTATACGGTGAGCAAAGTGGATGTGAAACCTTGTGAAGGCAGATGCCGATTTGGGCCAGACTATGGCATCGTTTACCGCCATGCACAACAGGATAAATGTTTTGCGATCGAGGCAACAGGTGGCGGTGTTGGCGGTGTACCTGGAGGGTATGAATTCCCAGTAGAAACGCAGCTTTTTGGGCGAGTCTCTCTGCTGTTTGGTGAGCAAACTGGAGACTTTAAAACCCCATCTGCTCAGCAGCTTTCTACACCTCAGCCCAATTTACTCAATGATTGGGCGACTGCACCAGGTTCGACTTCTCCGTTTTATCGAATTCTTGGTGCTGATTTTGTTCGTCGAACCTACTACGGTGGCAAAACAAATCAATGCCGAAATACGATTACTCCAAATGAGGCAGCAGAAATTTTGCGATCGCTGTCCTGGTTAAAGTAACGTTTTGACTCGCTGAACCAAATTCGCCAAGCTGCGCTTCTGAGTGTCCAATAATTTATCGACTAAAACGAGATTCATTGTTCTCGGAAGCGCCTGCTAGAGTATTCAAACAGCTTTTTGTCCATTGATCCGATCTGCCCAAAGCTGATTCTGATCTACACTGAGCACAATCCGCCGATAAAACTCGTTCTCAAGCTCCAAAGTCAAATATCGTCCCAACCGCGTTACATACCAAAACTCTTTACCCCGATCGGTATAGTAAGTTCCCGCCTTAATTACCCCTGGCAAAAACGTCCCTGGCATTCTGACATCCGTCCAGCTATGTCGAGGCTCCTCAGTTGATACCTGAGTAATATGGCTCAACGGAATGTACAAATCCGCATTAAAGTAAAACGCCCAAATACGTTCCCAACCATCAAGATCGATTTTGAACTGATCATCTGAAATAGATAATTGCATAGCTTTTACTGCGAGGATGTTCTAAAGGTATCAAAAGACTTTTCGCTCACATTGACATCCCACCCCGGCATAGAATTTCGGAGCTAGTAAAACGAAGCCTCCTAACCGGGACTAACCAAAAGATTGAGCGACCCAGTCCTTTTAAGGACTTCGCACCGTTAGCCCTGGAATTCTATTCCGGGGCGGGTGAATGCGTCTCAACGACGACTTGCTAAATCATCCTCTTAAACTGGTTCATAAAAGACCGATCGATAAAGTCCTTCACCCACCACACCCACGGAGCGCGCCAACCGAATCCCCCATAGGATGCCACTGCAACCTTATCCCCCGTTCCAATCAAACTCAGATAGCGTTTCTGAGGACGATAAGGCTTCAACACCCGATTTTCCAACTTAGCCCGGAGATTGTGAAACAAAGGCTTGCCCTGCCTCACCGCAAATACTCCTGCCTTCGGTCGATCGTAGTGCATCATTGTGGCAATATCACCCGCTGCAAACACCTCAGGATGAGACACCGACTGTAAAAATTCGTTCACCAAAACGAATCCTTGCGCGTCTACTGCCAGCCCAGACTGCTTGACCCAAGGCGTAGCCGAGGCATGAGTCACCCAAACCGTTGCATCACAATCCGTCGCACGTTCCACAGCTTGCCCAACGTGAAGTTGAATCCCTCTCTGCGTCAAAATCTTTTGAAATTGCTGCCGCACCCAAGGGTTATGACTTGGCAACAACTCGCGATCGCGTTGAAACAAATGAATCTTTAACTCAGGCATCTTCGCCTGCATATTCAACGCCAACTCGACCCCGCCTGTTCCACCGCCTACGATCGCCACACTCTTACCATCAAACTGATTCCACCATTTGAGAAACTGAGCAATCGGCTTTGCCCCAATTCCCGCCGCTCCTGCTGGCATCATCGGCGTACTGCCAATATCGAGCGACACGAGATCAAACTCAACCTCTCCTGCCTCACATAAGACTTGATGCCGAGCCAAATCCAACCCAATTGCGCGATCGATTCTCAATTCAGCCTTAGCGAATTCACACAGCGAGCGCAGATCGATATGACACTCCTCATACGAGTAGAAGCCTGCTACATGTCCCGGCAACAGCCCTGAATAAGGCGTATTTTCTGCCTCACTAATCAACGTAATTTCGACATCAGGCACCGGATGCAATCCGAATTGTCGAAGTGCGATCGCGTGACTATGTCCTCCTCCCACTAAAACCAATTTTTGCATTCCGGTAATTTCTTCAGGTTAGCGATCGACAACCGCGAGAACGCCCACGTATAACTACTAATTTTTACGAAAAATCCGTTAAAACCGATAGCTCAAACGGCAGATAAAACCGTGCGCTCCGTAAACTCATGGCTATTCTGTATAAATGTAAACGACTGGGGTATCCGTATGAGCAAACGACACTGGATGATGAGCGCTGCAACCGGAACAGCACTCTTACTCACAAGTTGCGCGACCAACCGTACCAATACTCAATCTACACCGCCCACCCCCCAAGCCTTCCCGCAACCTGTCGTACCCGCCAAATCGCTCACCCTGCCTCCGGTCAAAATCGCAGGCATGATTCCAACGACCAATAGCAAACTCCCACGAATGCCCGTTGCTGTCGGAAGCAATCGCGATCCCTTCGCAGCGCCTCAAATGCCAACCGACCTGAGAGCCACGATCAAACCAGCCCCCACAAAAACGATCGCAGCAAAATCCTCAACCATCAGCACTTCACCTGCCGTTGCTTTACCTCAGCCTCAACCCATTCGGCTCACTTCTACCCCGATGCCTCCGCTCTCAGTCGGCACACTGCCGACCGTCCAACCTGCTCTGCCTGTGATCCCACCCCCCCCTATCTCTCGCCCAAATTTGGCAGACGCGATCGTCTTAAGCGGCGTGATTCAAACTGGCTCAAACATAAGCGCGATCGTTCAAGATACCGACGGCACCTCGCGCTATGTGCAAGTTGGAGAACGCCTCGCAGGTGGAGAAGTGACGGTAAAACGAATCAACCTCAATCCGGCAGGAACTCCCTCGATCGTCTTCCTGGAAAATGGCAAAGAATGGGTCAAATCCGTCGGCAGTTCAGAAAGCTCGATCGCACTTTAGAACTTGCAGAATTGCTACATTGGAGAAATCTGTGATTGCAATTAAAATCGTAGATTCACGATGCAACGATTACTGCGGAAATCGCCATGAAGCTTTCTAAAAAGACACTCGAACAGCGACTTGACCATGTTTACGATGTAATTATTGTAGGCGGCGGAGCGGGTGGACTCTCTGCTGCAATTTATTTACAACGCTATCGGCTGTCGTGTCTGGTGATCGAAAAAGGTCGCGGTCGATCGTTCTGGATGCAAGAACTGCAAAATTATCTTGGTCTGCCCCCTGGCACTCCTGGTCGCACCATGCTCCAGCAGGGGCAAAATCATTTTCTCTCGCTAAATGGCGATTACCTCATGGGCTTTGTCGAAGAGGTGCAAGATGAAGGAGAAACCTTCGCAGTCAAAGTCAAAGTCGGCAAACAAGATAGCATTCACCCAGTTTTTCGCTCTAAATATGTGATTGCTGCGAGTGGGATCATCGACCACTTGCCCAAGCTCGACGATATGCAGAACGTATTCGACTACGCTGGGCACAACCTGCATGTCTGCATGATCTGCGACGGTTGGGAAATGGCGGACAAAAAATGTGGCTTGTTTGTCGGCAGCGAAGGCGCGATTAACACCGCATTTGTGTTGAATTGGTTTACGCCTTACATCACCGTTTTTACCCAGGGCTTATTTGAAGTCAGCGACGAGATGCGAGAAAAATTAAAATCTCACGGATATCCACTCATCGAAACGCCGTTAAAGCGATTCGTTGGACATGATCATGAGATGACAGGCGTAGAACTCGCGGACGGACGGACGATCGAATTACAGACGGGCTTAGTGGCAATGGGTTCGCATTATTACAATGCCTACTTAAAAGGGATTGAACTCGACTGGAAAGGCGGAAACCTTCTGACTGACGACATGTGTAGGACATCGCATCCGAGAATTTTCGCACTGGGAGATTTAAAAGAGGGATTAAATCAGGTATCAATTGCGGTTGCAGATGGTACATTGGCGGCAACTGCAATTTGGCGAGACATTCGTCGATCGTCTCCTCCGCGATTATGGGAGGAAAACCTTAACGTCATAACCCAAGAGGGAGTACCTATCTCGTGATGCAACTTGACGCTTCTCAAGCTCAGCAAATCTTTGCTGAAAATGCCCGTCTCCAAGAAGAACTGCAAATGCGCGATCAGCTCGTGCAGCAGCTCTCGCAGGAATTATTCCGCCTGGTTAAAGGCAATGCGAGTGCGCCCATCCCCGCTTCAGATGAGCCGTCCGATCGACAAGTCGCTGAAGTCCGGGCGCTACGCGAACAGCTTCAGACCGTAGAGGAACAAGTCACGTTCTACCAAGAGCAAATTACGCAACGCGATGAAGAAATGCGCCAGTTACGGCAAACGGCTCAGGAATTAACTGAGCGATCGAAGATGCTCGAACAAGTCGTGCAAGAATTGCCTAAAGTGTATCGGCAGAAATTTGCCGAGCGGATGCAGCCTGTGCGAGAAAAGGTGGCAATGATTCAGCGCGAAAATCGTCAACTTCACGCGGAACTCCAAAGCGTCAATTATCGCTTAGCCGTACAAAATCGCAGAAACGGGCATCTTGATTTGCCGAGTTTTCCACGAGGTGAGGGTGAAATTTCACTGCCCACCTTTGGGAATGCTTAAATCAAGAATCTCTAACGCATAAATTGAACGACAAAGCCCCCACAAGCTAAATCTTGCGAGGGCTTTTTGCTGACAGTGGTTTACTGGAGTTAGGTTTCGACTTCGATCAACTCGCGAAGAGAGGAGATCTAGAGCGACTAAGAGCGCTGAACGAGGTCAAAACGCGATGAATAAAGCAATTCTGATAAATTAAGCGATTTGCAGCACTTCTTGAACTCGACCAAAAGCATCCTCGATCGCTTCATAATTCTCGAAAATCGAAAACGCCTGATCCAGTTGCGTAATCTCAAAGACCAACCGAGTCGAGGGACGCAATCCACATAAAACAAGCTGAGTACCAGTATGGGTCGCAACTTTTAATCCTGAGACTAATGAAACTAGCCCCGAACTATCAATAAATTCAACACGCGACAGATCAATAATCCAGGCTTTATATTGCCGAGGTGCAAGGGTTGCCCACTGTTGGTGTAATGCTGCACCACCCACTGCATCTAATCGACCCTGGGGTTGTAATACAACCTCTTCGTGCCGCTCAATTAACGCCATTTCCATATCTCCACATACTTTCGTTCACTCTCACATCCATGCTTCATCCGGAAGACTTGACTAGAGCAAGGATCGTTCCTTTGCTAAGTAGTTGTACGCATTATTTAGTGCTTCAACTATAAGGAGTCTGTTTCCGGATGCACTAAACAACTATCGTAGTTTTATCGAATCTTTATTTTTCTCCGTATCTCAGCGCAATTTTAATAAAGTTTTCCTGATCGTTACAGAAAAATACGGATGACAGTTGTGAAGAGATGCTAATGAATCTGTCCTAAATCGCGAACTTAAAGAAACTGTCGATCGATTGATTGACACTTGAGGCGAAACCACGTCAAGATCGAAAGAAGATGAAGGTTTGTAAAGGTTATTGCAATGTCACTTGACTTCATTTCGCCGGAAGCGATCGAGCAGATTGCTCAGCAGTATGGTTATTGGGCGATTTTTTTCGGAATTTTGTTAGAGAATTTAGGGCTGCCCATTCCCGGTGAAACGGTGACGCTTGCGGGTGGTTTTTTGGCAGGAAGCGATCAGCTGAATTATTTCTGGGTGATTGGTGATGCAGCGCTCGGCGCAACGATCGGCGGCAATATTGGCTACTGGATTGGGCGCTACGGCGGCTGGGCACTGCTGGTCAACTTGGGCAAGGTGTTCCGCATTCAAGAGACTCAAATCGAAGAACTAAAGCGCCAGTTTGGGGAGAATGCTGGCAAGGCAGTTTTCTTGGGTCGATTTGTGGCACTGTTGCGGATTTTTGCCAGTCCGCTCGCCGGGATCGCAGAGATGCCCTATTGGAAATTTACGCTGTACAACACTGCTGGAGCGTTCACTTGGGCAACGGTCATGGTGTCGTTGTCGTATTTTGCGGGTCAGGTTGTCCCTCTAGAGAAGCTGTTTACGCTGGCTTCACAGTTTGGGGTAGTGGCACTTTTGCTCGTAGCGGCTTGGCTCGTGGTTCCGTTTTGGTTGGAATCGCGGAAATCGAAACAGTTGGTGTCTGAAACGCTAGAAGCCAATGCACTGCCAACGGTGTCAGACGACTCTTCTCAAAGCCAGTAATCTTGTTCAATTTGCATAAATTTGCGGGAGCCAAATTTGGCTCCTTTTTTGTGGCTTGATTTGAGCGATCGCCTAATGTAGAATAAAAACTCCTCGGGCGATTGGCACAGGGGTAGCGCATTCCCTTCACACGGGAGAGGTCACTGGTTCAAATCCAGTATCGCCCATATTTTAGAAACGAGTTTCGGAGAGAAATTTCACTATGAAGCCGGAAGTCGCGATCGCAATTCTCTATCAGCATCAGACCTTCCTGCTTCAACTCCGAGATAACATTCCAAATATTGCTTATCCAGGACATTGGGGACTGTTTGGGGGACATTTAGACCCAGGCGAAACGCCTGAAGTGGCAGTCGTTCGAGAATTGCAAGAAGAAATTTGCTATGTTGCGCCGGATCTGGTGAAATTCGGGATTTACGAAGACGATCGAGCGACTCGCCATGTCTTTGCTGCTCCGCTAACTGTAGATGTTTCTGAACTCAAGCTGATGGAAGGCTGGGATTTAGGGCTGTTCACAATCGCAGAGATTCAGCAAGGAGAGCGGTTTAGCGATCGAGCCAATCAAATTCGACCGTTGGGCGCAATTCACCAGCGAATTTTGCTAGACTTCATCAATGCAAAAGGGTGAGATGATTTCACATCATGGATTTGGTGCGACTACAAAAGGCGCTTTCGGTCGAAGCTGATCGCGGATTTAATGATCTGGAGGGCAATCAGTTCCGCTTCAGCGAATTTTTGCATCTCACATTGACCGAAGGAACTCCCGCACTCCCGGCATCTGAGCAAGCACGCTGTCAAACGATCGCGAATCAATTCGCGAAATATTCCGATTTAGAATTTTCACAACGCCAGCATTTAGTTGCTGAAACTCGACGCTTTCTCTATCAAGTCAAAAAATCTGAAGAAAAACCTGCGGAGAAAGCCCCGACTAAACCCACTTCAAAAGCTACGCCAAAAGTAACTCCAAAACCGATCGAAGTCGCTGCACAAGACATTCCGCTGACACAAGCTATTACTTACCTCCCAGGGATTGGCCCAAAAAGTGCCGAAAAGCTTGCTAAGCTTGGGCTTTACTTTGCGCGCGATCTGCTTTACTACTATCCGCGTGATTATATTGACTATGCTCGCCAAGCGAAAATTCGCGAACTCAAAGTCGGCGAAACGGTCACAATCGTCGCCGTGATTAAAAGCTGCAATTGTTTCACCAGTCCGCGAAATAGTAAGCTGACGATTCTCGACTTAAGCATTCAAGACTCTAGCGGTTCGATGAAAATCAGCCGTTTCTATATGGGGAGCCGTTTTGCGAGTCGAGGCTGGCAAGAACAACAGAAAAGGCTGTATCCGAAAGGAGCCTCGATCGCGGCTTCGGGGTTAGTCAAACAGACCAAATATGGCATTTCACTCGAAGATCCGGACATTGAAGTGCTGGATCAAGAAGGCGAAACCCTTGATTCTTCAAATATTGGTCGGATTGTTCCGGTCTATCCCTTAACTGAAGGAGTTGGGGCAGATTTAGTCCGTCGGGCGGTGACGGCAGCGTTACCTGCAATTAAGAATTTGCATGAACCGATGCCAAAAGGGTTACTTGCAGAATATGGATTAATTGGCATTCAAGACGCGATCGCGAATATTCACTTTCCGACTGATTCGGAGACATTAGAATCGGCGCGACGGCGCTTAGTATTTGATGAGTTCTTTTACTTACAGCTTGGCCTACTCAAACGGCGCAGAGAACAGCAGCAAACTCAAGCCAGTGCAGTACTCGCACCGACTGGAGAATTAATCGATCGCTTCCATCAGTTACTTCCTTTTAGCTTAACGAATGCTCAAAGCCGCGTTGTCAATGACATTCTCAATGATCTTCAGAAACAGACTCCGATGAATCGGCTCGTGCAAGGCGATGTCGGCTCAGGGAAAACGGTTGTTGCTGTTATTTCGATCCTAGCAGCGATTCAATCGGGCTATCAGGCAGCGTTTATGGCTCCAACTGAAGTTTTAGCAGAGCAGCACTATCGAAAATTAGTGAGTTGGTTTAATCAACTTCATTTGCCAGTGGAATTGCTCACAGGTTCGACCAAAGCAGCCAAGCGGCGAGAGATTCACAGTGGATTGCAAACCGGGGAACTTCCTTTGCTGGTTGGAACTCATGCTTTGATTCAAGATACAGTCAGCTTCGATCGCTTAGGCTTAGTCGTGATTGATGAACAACATCGCTTTGGCGTTGAACAACGCGCCCGACTTCAGCAGAAAGGCGAACATCCTCATGTGCTTACGATGACTGCAACGCCCATTCCGCGAACCCTTGCTTTAACGCTGCACGGAGACTTAGATGTGAGTCAAATCGATGAATTGCCGCCTGGAAGAAAAGCGATTCAAACAACTGCATTGACCGGTCGCGATCGCCAACAAGCTTACGATCTGATGAAGCGCGAAATCGCCCAAGGACGGCAGGTTTACATTGTCTTACCTTTAGTCGAAGAGTCAGAGAAATTGGATCTCAAATCCGCGATCGACGAACATCAACATCTGAGTGAGAATGTTTTTCCAGATTTCAAAGTAGGGTTACTGCATGGTCGCATGACTTCTGCTGAGAAAGACGATGCCATTACTCAGTTTCGAGATAACAAAACCCAGATCCTCGTCTCTACAACCGTTGTAGAAGTCGGTGTCGATGTCCCGAATGCCACCGTGATGATGATTGAACATGCGGAACGATTTGGATTATCACAATTGCACCAGCTTCGAGGTCGAGTCGGACGGGGCGGATCGCAGTCGTTCTGTCTATTGATGAGCAATTCTAAGAGTGAAACCTCAGTTCAGCGCTTGAAAGTGCTCGAACAATCTCAGGATGGTTTCTTTATTTCTGAGATGGATATGCGATTTAGAGGGCCAGGAGCAGTGTTAGGGACACGGCAATCGGGACTACCAGACTTTGCCCTGGCAAGCTTGGTCGAGGATCAAGAAGTCCTTGTGCTAGCAAGAGAGGCAGCAGAGCGAACGATCGAGAAAGATCCCACGATCGAGAAATGGAATGCGATGAAAGCAGAATTAGAATATCGCTATCAAAGGCTGATGGGTGGAGCAATTCTCACTTAAGGCGGGACGCAATCGATCGCGGTTAGTGTATAACATATTAGTTTCGACTGAATTACAATCATTGAGGCGACACGAATGCCACGCACGAATGCTCGGAAAACTGAAGCAACCGACCCAGAATTGCTAAAAGAGCTAGGTTTAGAAGAGATCGAAGAGACTGAAGCAGAATCTGAGCCACCTGAAGAGGATGCAGAGGCTCAAGAGGTCGAAGAGACTCAAGAGGTCGAAGAGACTCAAGAGGTCGAAGCAGTTCAGGACATCGACGAGATTTTGAACTCGTTGAAGACTTTGCTGAGCACAGTCGAGAAGTTGCAAAAAGTTCGGCAAGATGTTGGTGATATTAAATCGCTCCTGGTCAGAATGCTCGATGGTGAATTGATGGCTGGAGAAGAGCTTGAGCAGCTGAAAACAGGTGTAGCAGGACTGTTGAGATTAGTCCGTGCTCATAGCGATCATCAAGCAGCATTGGCGAAAGCACAGGCAGCGAGAGATTTATTAGACGAAGTGCTGAAGTAGGACTATGGCGATTCGGGTTGAGCTGTGAATGCCAATAAGGGTGGGGAGTAGAGAGTAGAAAGCTACTAAGAGAACAGCTCCCCGCTCCTCACCTTAAGCATCGAATTTATACCTACAAACAGAGCATTAATTCCGATCCAGTTTGAGTCTTAGTGACTTCAATGCGAGCTTGGAAAGCTTCCCGGAAGTGAGGCATATGTGTAATCGTCAAAATGCAGGCAAACTCAGGCGCGATCGCATTAATCGCAGCAATTAAGCGATCGCATCCTTCTTGATCCTGAGTTCCAAAGCCTTCATCGACAATCAGCATTTGCAAGGCTGTTCCTGAGCGTTGAGCCAGTAATCGCGCTAGAGCGAGCCGAATCGCAAAATTGACTCGAAACGCTTCTCCTCCTGAATATGTCTCATAGGGTCGCGTTCCATAGGCATCTGCAATCAAAATGTCTAAAGTTTCCATTGCTTTGGCAGATGTGGATTTGGATTTCCGATTGCGTTGGGTGACGAATTGGACGTGTAATTGATTCGCGCTGAGACGGGACAGAATTTGATTCGTCGTCGCTTCGAGTTGCGGCAAGATGTTCTCAATCATCAAGGCTTGAATTCCATTCTTGCCGAAAGCTTGGGTCAGTTCTTGATAGATTCGAGTCTGCTGACGAGCCGTTTTAAGCTGAGCATTGATCTGTTGAAATTGCTGGCTGAGTGCTTCTTGCTGTTTCTGCTGTTGCTGAAGTCTGCCCAACTTCGATAAATGCTCATCAAGCTGAGTTCGATGATGTTGGATTTGCTGCTCTAAGGCTTGAATATGCGGTGCGAGATCAGGCGTGCGCTCTAAGGCTTGGATCAACTCTTGACAGTGATATGTGATCGTTTGCAAATCGGTGAATCGTGCTTGCGCTGTGTCTGCAAGTTCTTGTAAACGTTGCTGAACATGGGGATAGTTTTGCTTAGCTTGTTGAAGCTCTTGATAGCGAAGTTGCCAAGGTTGAGCTTGACGAATCGCCGCCCGAATTGCATTGTGCTGTTCCAGGTTGTATCCAATTTCTGCAATTTGTCGATCGTAGTATTTCAACCCGCGATCGAGTTCCTGACTCAATTGTTCGAGTTGCTGCTCGATCTGCTCAATTTGCGCTTCTAATTCGGGTTGCCGCTTCAATAAAGTTGCTTGTCGGCGTTTCGCTTGTTTGATTTCTGCTTGACGGATTTCTGCCCAACGCCAGCGATCGACACTTCCACGCGCTAGCGCATGATTGCGATCGTCATAATCGATCTGTTGCAAATGTCGATCGAGCAGTTGCAATTCCTCATGAAGCGGCAACTCAAATTGTCCAGTCTTGAGTTGTTCTTCTAACTTGGCAGATTCAGCCGTAATTTGAGCCAGTTTTTCTTGAACGGCAGCAGTATTTTGTAATTGTTCTTGTAACTGTCCTCGCCGCTCTAACGTACCGCCATATTGCGCTAATTGCTTTTCAATGTCGGTGTACTCTTGGCGCAAGACTTGAATTTCACGCTCTGAAGTCGTGAGTTGTTCACGGATCACCCAAATTTCAGAGAGAATTTCTTCACGCTGTTGCTGTTGTTTTTCGAGAACAAGATGCCAATGATGTTCATCTAAAGGTCGATCGCATAAGGGGCAAGGCGGAAAAGATTGTTGTTTCAGTTGAACGAGTGTATTGCCTTCAGAGTGCTCTGCTTCGGATGCGATCGCAGTTGCTTTTTCTTGTTCCAACATCCGAATCTTCTGGTCAATCTCTGCCAACTGTGCTTCATAGTTTCGTTGATGAGCTTGCAGTTGATCAACGAAACCACGTCGCTCTAAGCCTTTTTCAAGTACTTGGTCTTGGTAGGCGCGGAGTTTTTCGAGTTCTTCAATTTTGACCGCAACCTCGACGGCTGCTTTTTTTAAGCTCGGTTGTCGTTGCTGCTGAGTTTGAAGTTGTCGAGCAGAGGTGCGGAGTTCTTCTAGACGAGCAGAAAGACGAGTCGAAGCACGATCGAGTTCTTTTTGCAATTGTTGCCGCCGTTGCAAAAGCGGCGAAGCTTGTAACTGAAGCTGATCGAGTTGCTGAAGTTCTTGACGTGCGGCAATCAGGTTTTGAACTGCTGCTTCAACGTCAGCTTCTTTCGTGAGCGCTTTTTCAACTTCTTGAAGCTGTTCTTGTAAAGTAATTTCCTGAGCTTGAACTTTTTGCAGTTGATTCTGAAACTGTTGAATCTTTTCAGATTGTTGTTGTTCGTGCTGTTGGCGTTGGGACTGTGCGACCTGATGCGCCTGGAATTTTGCTGAGAATGCTTCTTCTTGAGCTTGCAATGCTTGCCAATGGCGATATCCGGCAATGATCGTCGCTTCTTGTTGCAGTAATTTTTCTAAGGTTTGACGCTGCTGATCGGTTTGCGATCGCTCTTTCTGCAATCGCTGACAGTCTTGATTCAAATTGCGCTGCTGTTGTTGCTGCCAGCTTAATTGCTGCTGCCAAGTTTGTCGCTGATGCTGAACGGCTTGCAGTTGTTGAAGTTGTTCATTACTGGCAGCTTGTTGGGCTTGCATTTGGGTGAGAAGTGCTTCAAGTTCGGCACGTTCTTGCTCGATCGCGTCTCGTTGCTGAAGCTGTTCTCGAACGGCTTCTAAATTTCGCTCTAGTAGATCAACTTGTCCTTTAAACTGACGCGATCTATCTTTTGCCTGTTCTGCAAGCGTGTCGTATTGGTGAAGTTTCAAAAGATCGGCAAGAATTTGCTTACGTTCCGCAGGACGTTTCAGCATAAATTCATCGGCTCGACCTTGACGTAGGTAAGCCGAATTCACAAACGTATCGTAATCAATTTTGAGATGGCTCAGGATCAATTGCTGCGTGGATCGAATGCCTTTGGCAGTTAGCGATCGAAACCCACCGTCCTGCATAATTTGAAATTCCAGCGAGATGCCTTGCCCACGTTGGCGAGTTCTGAGCACACGGTAGATCTGCTGATGCATTCCGAAGATAAATTCAACTTGCGCTTCTTTTGCGCCCATATGAATCACATCATCTTCTGAAGCTGCTCGGCTTTCACCCCAAATCACCCAGGAAATTGCTTCTAGTAGCGAAGATTTTCCTGCCCCATTTGCCCCACAAACGCACGCAGTATGAAGCCCCCGGAAGTCAAGCGTGGCTTCCTGGTAGCTCAGAAAATTCCGAAGAGTCAGGCGTTGCGGAATCATAGCGAAACGAGCGGACGGGACAGTACTGATGCACGAAAGTACAATCGCACTTGTACTATTGAGTGTAATCGCAACTGGAACGAATTTGCTAAAAATCGTGGAAGAATTAAGAGCGATTGTCACACTCTCACATCATGTCTACCCAGAAAATCATTCTCGATACTGATCCAGGCGGCGATGATATCTTTGCTCTATTTTGGCTACAGAGTCTGGTGAAACGGGGGTTTGCTGAACTGATCGCAGTGACGACTGCCGCAGGAAATGTAAGCTCTCGCCAAACATTTTCGAGTGCCAGCCAAATTTTAAGCCTAGGCGGATTGCCGGATGTTGAAGTGGGACGCGGAGTTGAAACTTCAGACGCATCCGAAGATGCAGCGCACATTCATGGCAATGATGGCATGGGAAATTTATCGACACTCTTACCCAGTCCCATCCATTCGTATGAGTCAGCGAGATATTCGGACGAGATTTTGATCGATCGCTTAAACGCCATGCCTGGAGAAATTACAATCATTGCGATCGCACCGCTCACCAATCTTGCCGCTGCCGAAATCAAACAGCCTGGAATTTTGCAGAAAGCAAAAGAAATCATTGTCATGGGTGGTGCGTTCCGTTGCCCTGGCAACATTACTTCACATGCAGAATTTAATTTCTGGTTTAACCCTGGATCAGTTGAAACGGTTCTAAACAGCCGGAATGATATCGTCATCACATCGCTCGACATCACACGCCATCTGATTTTTACAAAAGAAATGGCTCTCCAGATCTATCAGACCAACCCAGAAAGCCAGATTGCTCAGTTCCTCATGAAACTCTGTGAGTTTATGATTGGAACGGCTTTACAGTATCGAGAGACTCAGGGAACCGCAGGATTCTTAGTTCACGACGCGGCAACTTTAGGGTATTTGTTCTATCCGGAAACGATGCTGTGGCAGCGATCGCATATTCAAGTCGAAACACAAGGCAAATGGACGCGCGGACAGACTTTGATCGACGATCGACTCACAACAAAGCCATCTGCCAATGCTTGGATTGCAACTCAAGTCGATGCAACTCAGTTTTTTACAAACTTCATCGAAGACTTGAAAGTGCTAGTTCGCTGATTGGCGCGCTTTGATTGCTTTGCGAATTCTGGAAATTCCGAACAAACCGAAACCAAACAAAGGATTGAAAGCAAAGGGGACAGGAACGATCGCCGAAGAAGAATACGCAACCTGATTCAACCGAAACTGCGCGCTTGCAGAAGTAGTGTTATCCCCAATAAAGATTGTGTTCGCAGTGGTATATGGATTAACTGGAGTCACTACTTCTGCCGTGTAATTGCGCAAAAGCCCTGTCAGCAGTGGCGTAGTGTAGTTGCCATTAGTGTAGAGAAAGTAGTTATTGCCCAGAATCGACAAGTCATACTGATTCACATTGGTTTTTGTGTCGAATGCTGCCCCTTCTGCTTGGGTAAACCGAGGTGGTTTTGTAGCACCCCCTTCCTGTGCCCAAATACGATCGACAAAAAAGCCTAACTCAATTGCCTTCGTTGTATTCGTACTTACAACGATAATGCTCAAGCCCGCGCGATCGTCTTTCCCATCTGCATTCGTGTCGGCTGGATTAATTGGATCGTTTGAAGCATTCCGAAGCTCTTGTAGCAGTTGCAAATCAAATCGCAAGTTGAAGCCCGTTGTTGAATCTAACGGTGTGTTCGTACGACCAAAGCCATACATTATATTGTTGTTGCTTGTTGTATTGAGTGTTATGCCTGCGGCATCGATAGTCCGAGGCGGTGAAGCAGGAAATGGTGGAATGGAAGATGGACTGTTCCAACCTTGGGATTCAGGGGAAGAACCCCCCGTGTAGAGTGCGGTTGCTTTAGCATGACCGAGTAGAAGCAATGCACCAGTTAGGGCAGTTGTTAGTAGGATTTTCATCGATATTACTTAGCCGTAATCAACTTAGGGGCTTGAGTCAAACAGAGTATTACCAAATTACTCGCATTTCTATCAGTTGGCACAGTTTTGAGTTGCGGTCACTCAACCCGTTTTTTAGTCTTCTGCTATCGAAAAATTTAAAAGTACGATCAAAGCTTACTGAGTTATTTTCATCAAAAGTGGGGACAGTAGTTTTTGAATCAGAGATCAGGAGCAATCATTCGATCGATTTGAATCGAATAGCAGAAGCGATCGCCCCGTGAAATTGATTCTCCATGTACGATCGCGCCTGCCTCGGTAAAAGCCGTATGCCGATAAACAATCAAAGGATGTCCCAACGAGACTTCTAACTGCTCACCCGTTTCATAATCCGCTTGAGTACATTCAATGACAGCATCAATTTTTTGAATGCAGATGCCGTACTTTTCTAAGGTTGTAAAGGTTAATTTTTGACGTAATTCTTTTCCATGGGCTTTTGCTAGCTCTGGAACAATATAAGTAATATCAACACAGCTCGGAACATTATTAAATAAAAGGACTTTCTTTTGCAGATAAGCGATCGCGCAATTCAAGATTTTCTGAACATGAACAGGTGCAGTCACTCGCTCAAAGCTCAAAGTCTGCACAGTAATTTCAATATCCTGTCGTGCTAAATCTGCTTCGAGTAACAGCGGACTAGACAGCGAGTAAACCACTTTCTGTTGAGTGGAAACGAACGCGCCTTTTCCCCGTTGTACATTGACTAATCCTTGCTGTGTGAGATTCGCGATCGCACGTCGAGCCGTAATTCGGCTCACCTCAAATTCAGCCATCAACTGATGTTCACTCGGAAGTTGATCGCCAGGTCGGTAGATACCTGCTCGAATGCGATCGCGCAACTTCTCAGAAATCGCTAAATGTAGAGGGAAGGTCATTTTTTAGTTTGGTAGCCTCAAGTACAGATCCACAATTGCTCTAAAATTAGGCTTGTTATAACAAGTTGAAAGATGAGCTATGAACCCGACTATTTCTGAGTCTAACCTGTTAGGAGACAGAACAGTTCTCACAACTGCCGCTCTGAAAGAATTGAATACTCGATCGACCTTGAAAGGATTAATCCGTTTTACTGCTCACCTGCTAATTCTGGGAGTGAGCGGATACCTATGGGGAACTAACTTTGGTCACAATTGGGCAATTGCTGTGCCAGCTTTGGTGATCTATGGTTATAGCTTGGCTGCAATGTTTGCTCCGTTGCATGAATGTTCACATCGAACTGCTTTTGAAAACAATACATTGAACGATTTCGTGTGCTGGTTTGCTGGAGTGCTGTCCTTTTATAACGGCGCATTCTATCGGCGCTATCACAAATGGCATCATCGCTATGTGCAAAATCTAGAAAAAGACCCAGAACTCAGCGATCCAATGCCCAAGAACTTAGGAGAGTACTTGTGGATGATTAGCGGATTGCCTTGGTGGTGGAGTAAGCTTACCACTCATATTCGAGTTGCTTTAGGACAAGTTGAAGACTATCCCTATATTTCAGAAGAAGCGCGGGCAGAGGTAATTCGCTCTACTCGGCTCCAGCTTGCGGTCTATGGGGTCGCGATTTTAGTGTCGATCGCAGTTCAGAAACCCTGGTTTGTGATGTATTGGCTTTTCCCGCTCTTTGTCGCGCAGCCGATTCTGAGAGGCTATCTCTTCGCAGAACATACCGGATGCAGCCATGATGATAATCCATTGACGAATACTCGATCGGTCATGACCTTATTCCCGATGCAATTCATCATGTGGAATATGCCGTTTCATGCGGAACATCACATGTATCCCTCAATCCCATTCCACCAACTGCCAGCAGCACACGAGCAAATTAAGCAGCATCTTGCTCACGTTGATTCAGGCTATATCAAAGTTAACCTCGATATTGCAACAAAGCTTGTATGAGTGAGTGTTTTACGCTGAAAAATTTTGAGCTTTACTGTGGGAAAACGCTCAGTGAAGCTCAGATCGTCTATCAAACTTATGGAACGTTAAATGACGATCGCTCAAATGCAATTCTCTATCCAACCTCTTACGGCGCGCAGCATTCAGACATTGATTGGTTGATTCGTCCAGATGGCATCTTAGATCCGACAAAGTACTTTGTGATCATTCCCAATATGTTTGGCAATGGTCTTTCAACTTCGCCAAGTAACAGCGATTGGGGGATTTTTAGCCATTTCGATAATGTTCGTGCCCAGAAGCAACTTCTAGAAGAAGTATTTCAAATCGATCAACTAGCTTTAATTTACGGTTGGTCAATGGGCGCACAGCAAGCTTATCACTGGGGCGCGCTGTATCCTGAGAAGGTGCTACGCATTGCTGCATTATGTGGAACGGCTCGAACCACCGATCACAATCGCATCTTTCTGCAAAGTTTGCGGAGTGCATTAACGGCTGATCCGGCTTGGAATGGAACGAGATTTGAAGCCGTTCCCGATCGAGGATTTCAAGCCTTTGCTCGGATCTATGCAAGTTGGGCAGCTTCTCAAGCCTTTTACCGAGAAAAACTCTACTATCCACTAGGCTACACGTCGCTTGACGACTATCTTGTACGATTTTGGGAAGCGAGCTACCGCAAGCGTGATCCGCACAATCTTTTAGCCATGATTCAGACTTGGTTAGACTGCGATGTGAGTGACAATCCCATCTATCAAGGAGATTATCAAACCGCACTTGGCGCGATTCAAGCGAAAACACTGGTCATGCCTGCAACTACAGATTTGTATTTCACGCCAGAAGATTGTGCAGCAGAAGCAGAATTGCTCCCCAATGCAGAGTATCATCCGATTCGATCAATCTGGGGACATCGCGCAGGCAATCCTTATCAAAGTCCAGACGACGAAGCCTTTATTCGATCGCACATTTCCACTCTATTAAGCCACTGACCTATGCTTTCTCAAATCGCTCGTGATCAAGGAATTCGCTACTTTCTGATTTCATTTACTGATCTCTTTGGCGTTCAGCGATCGAAGTTAGTTCCGGCTGAAAGTATCGATCAAATGGCATCCGATGGCGCAGGATTTGCAGGATTTGCAGCTTGGTTAGACATGACTCCGGCTGATCCTGATATCTTGGCAATTCCTGACCCAGATCAATTGATCCAGCTTCCCTGGCAACCTGATGTCGCTTGGATGCCTGCGGATTTGCATACGATTACTGGAGAACCTTTAGAACAAGCTCCACGAGTCGTCTTGAAACGAGTTCTAAAACAAGCTGAGGATCTAGGCTATCGAGTCAAGACTGGCGTGGAATGTGAGTATTTTTTGCTGAGTGCAGATGGAGAAGACATTTCCGATAAGCTCGATCGGCAAAGTAAGCCTTGCTATGATCAGCAGTCTTTAATGCGTCGATATGAAGTGATTCGCGAAATTTGTGACGTAATGCTCACGCTCGGTTGGGGAGCTTACCAGAATGATCACGAAGATGGCAATGGTCAGTTCGAGATGAATTGGAAGTATGCGGATGCTCTTGTCACCGCCGATCGACATGCGTTCTTTAAGTACATGGTGAAAGCGATCGCGCAAAAACACGGACTCCGCGCAACCTTCATGCCTAAACCCTTTGCACATTTAACGGGAAATGGTTGCCATACTCATCTTTCAATTTGGGATAGTAGCGACAAAGAGAATCTTTTCTATGACCCACAAGGAGAATTAGGACTTTCGCAACTGGGGTATCAATTCATTGCAGGAGTGTTGAATTCAGCCGAAGCGCTTTGTGCGATTACGAATCCGACTATAAATTCTTACAAGCGAATCAATGCCCCTGCAACGCTATCAGGCGCAACCTGGTCACCTAATACTGTAAGTTATAGCGGGAACAATCGAACTCATACCATTCGGATTCCCGATGCAGGACGGTTTGAATGCCGACTACCAGATGGGTCTGCAAACCCTTACTTACTGCCTGCTGCTTTGATCGCGGCAGGACTGGATGGAATTAATCAGAAGCTTGATCCAGGGGTTCGACGCGATAACAATAGCTATACTGATCCGCTACCTGCTGGCGAGGCTAAGACTCTACCTGCAAACTTGTTAGATGCGTTGCGGTGTTTGGAGAAGAGTGAGGTAATTGGTAAATCTTTGGGTAAGTCTTTTACTTCTGCATATCTCAAACTTAAATATCAAGAATGGCAACAAGCAAATGCTTCCATTACGCCTTGGGAACTGGACAACACATTGGACTGCTAGTATAAGCTAAGTGTCAAAAAGAGTCCCCAGGATCGATCGATTGCATCAGGAAACTTATCGATCGATTGATCCCATCACCAAATCAATACTCGCTAAAATCACAAAAATGTCCGCCACCTTCCGCCCTTGAATCAATTTCGGCAGCACTTGCAGATTGTTGAAATCTCCAGGGCGGATCTTCCAACGCCACGGAAACACATTGTCATCGCCAATGATAAAAATTCCTAGCTCTCCTCGACCTGACTCAACCCGAACATAATGCTCACCCTTCGGAATCTTGAAAGTTGGAGCAATTTTTCTCGCAATAAACTGATAGTCAAACCCATTCCATTCAGATTTCGGGCCTGCCTGAATTCGCTGAGCTTCTAAATTCTCATAAGCTCCACCTGGCAAAGCTTTTAATGCCTGCTGAATTATCTTGATCGATTCTCGCATTTCCCGTATCCGTACCGCATATCGAGCATAGCAATCGCCCGCCGTATCCCACTGAATCTCCCAATCTAGCTCGTCATAGCACTCATAATGATCCACCTTTCGCAAATCCCATTTCACGCCAGATGCCCGTAGCATGGGTCCTGTCACACCCCAATTGATGGCATCTTCACTCGTGAGGACTCCGATCCCTTCTAACCGTCGTCGAAAGATAGGATTATCACTCATCAGTCGCTCATACTCATCTAAG
The DNA here is from genome assembly GCF_000353285.1 of Leptolyngbya boryana PCC 6306. NCBI lineage: Bacteria > Bacillati > Cyanobacteriota > Cyanophyceae > Leptolyngbyales > Leptolyngbyaceae > Leptolyngbya > Leptolyngbya boryana. The sequence continues at coordinate 5,169,411 of NZ_KB731324.1, read as the reverse complement.
GTCGGCAACATGTAAGTGCAGAAATCAGCACATTTATCGACCCAACCATACGGCAGATCAGCAGCCACTCCACCCACTCGAAAGTAATTGTGATTCACCATGCGATAGCCTGAAACCGCTTCAAATAAATCAAGAATCATTTCGCGATCGCGCATCGTTGGAAAGAATAAAGCCTGCGTTCCCACATCTCCCACAAACGGGCCAAGCCATAGCAAATGATTCACAATTCGCGTCAGTTCGAGCATGATCATCCGAATATAGCTCGCTCGTCTCGGAACTTCGATTTGAGCTAATTTCTCAACTGCATTCACGGTCACTGCTTCATTGAACATTCCACCATAGTAGTCCCAGCGACTCGTATAGGGAATGAACATTGTATTCGTGCGGTTTTCTGCAATCTTTTCCATGCCACGATGCAGATAGCCAATCACAGGTTCACAGTCTAGAACATCTTCGCCATCCAATGTGACAATAATTCGGAAGCAGCCATGCATCGCTGGATGGTGAGGACCCATATTGATCACCATCGGCTCTGTTTTCGTTTCAATCCATCCCATGAGTTGAATTCCTGAAGTGCGCTTGCCTCCACTATCCACAACTCATTCGCACAGATCTTGTAGATTCTTCCGTTTTTTGTAGATTGTTACGCCTGGTTTTGGATCATGCTTGGGGTCACACCGAGCAAGCGCTTACAGTGACGATGTAAATGGCTCTGATCCACGAATCCAACCATTTTGGCAACTTCAGCGATCGACCATTTTCGAGTCATCAACAATTCTCTCGCACGCTCAACCCTTGCTCGAATTACAAACTGATGCGGAGTCACGCCAGTCGATTGTTTGAACAATTGAGAAAAGTAATGCGGACTCATTTGAGCGATCGCAGCAAGTTCATTTAAGCTCAGATCCTGCTCTAAATGAGCCTGAATATACTCAATCACATGCCGCAATCGATAGTGAGAAAGCCCGTTTTCGTAGGTTTGCAGTAAAGGGCGACGATTTGAATAATGCTGGATCGTATGCACAATCAAAGCATTTGAGATCGCTTCACCATAGAGCCGACTTGCACTTCCTTCCTGCTCTAGTACAGATTTCAAAGCAACAGCCGCTTGATAAACGAACGGATCAGCCGTAGCAAATTGGGGAAGTAGCTCAATCCGATCAGAATTTCCTACTTCATGCACAGCATGAGCAATCACTGAAGACTCAACGCTAAAAAAGATCACACCACCATAATCAAACCAGCGACTTTGGCAACTCGTATGAGCTGGAACAATTACCATATTGCCGTCTGCTACTTGTTCGCATCGGAATTGACCATTCAGCGATCGCTCTGCAACTTGAGATTTACCTGTATTCGTAAAAATCGCAATCCCATTTTGCGTAGAAATGACTTCAGGCGTTTCTCCAGGAGGCATGAAATCGTATGCAAAGTAAATCCCTTGCCATCCCGCCTGCAAACTTGTCAACTGAGGCGATCGCCGAAACACCCGTTCATATGCAGCCACTTTCTCTTCAGCAATGTTGATCTTTAACATGCGTTTGATTTTAATTCCTGCAATTTAATTGTGACTCATGCTTGCACACAGTTAATCATTTCTTAAGCTGAAAGCGCGATCGAATTCGCTTGAATAATGGTATTCAGTGTTACAGGGATTAACATGCAGCATCAGAAGATTTTAAGAATCACAACGCAGGGGAAGTCTTTGCTAAAAATTACTTCGCAGGTGAATGCGATCGTAGCTGACTCTGGAATTAAAACTGGCTTGTGCAACTTGTTTTTACGACATACTTCTGCAAGTTTGATCATTCAGGAAAACGCTGATCCAGATGTGTTGCAAGATCTAGAGAATTTCTTTGCCAAGCTTGTTCCAGAGTGGGAAAACTATATTCATAGTACAGAAGGTCCAGACGATATGCCCGCTCATATTCGGACAGTCTTAACCCATTCTTCAGAACAGATTCCAATTTCTCAGGGTCGGCTCGTGCTCGGAACTTGGCAAGGAATTTATCTATGGGAGCATCGGCAGCATCGGCACACTAGAGAACTAGTTGTGCATGTGATGGGTGAATAGTGGAGAACAAACCATGAGGCGATGGGCGGTTTCAGTTTTGATCATGGGAAGTCTGGCGCTAGGAGGCTGTAGTGTCGAGAAAGCACGGGCACTTCAGGGAGCAGCACTTCAGTTTCGCAATGAGTCCTTGAGCGCGATCGAAGCCATTGACACCATGCGAAAACGAGAATTGGAAGCGCCGACTCGATCGAGTGCTGAAATCCGTCAGGCTTTTGTAAATCGAATTTTGAACTCTAAGGTTGAAGTGAGTGGGGAGATTATTGATTTAGCGATCGACCCATTCCAACCGCCGAAAGTTGCAGAATGGGATACATTCATTGCAGACTTGCGAAACCAGTATGAAGGCTTTTCAGAGATTTTCACCAAACTCGATAGTAGAAGTACAGTGAGCCGAGATGAAGTGAAAAAATCAGCAGAGTATGCAAAGACTTTGACCGTACAGATGGCAGTGTTAGCAAAAGCAATTAGTGACAATCCACCTGTGCTAGTACAGCATCGAACCACCGCGATCGTCAAACTACAAGCGATCAAAAAAGAGTATCAATCGATTCAAGCCAGAATTAAAGCAGGCGAAACAGCCTTAATTGCACGAAAAGCCGAGCTAGAAAATCAAGCAGGTGAGGTTCTAGGCGAGTGGCAACAGATTAAACAAGAAGAACAGCGAATTCTAGAACTCACCGTGGCTCAATGTATGCGAGCAGCAGCAATGGGCAAAGAAGTGATTGAAGCTGCAAATCACTATGACGATTTGGATCTCAATCAGATGAATGCTTTGATTCCCAGAATTTTGACGACTGCATCTACCTTTACAGGACGAGACTATACAACCCTCAGAACGAAAGCAACGCGAATTGTCTCGGAAATTCAAACTGACCCGTTGTGGCGTGGAGTAGCGCAGAAATTACTCGATCGAGCCAATGCCGCCGCTGGAAGTCGAATTCCCGATCGCGGTGCAGAAGTTGGGATTCGGAATTTGGAGAAATAGAGATGTCCGAGAAAAATGAGCTTTTCTTTCAGCAAGCATCTGAGCTGTTGAGTAAAATCGAGATTCGTTATCGACAAGCAGATTTTGATGAGCAGGTGCAGTTAAAGAAGGAACGCGATCGCGCAATGGCTCTGTTTTCTAAAGCTAGATTAGCAATCTTGAAAGAGGGGATAATTTGTACAGATGCGGACGTGGAACAGATGCAGCAATTGAAGCAGCAGATCGATAGTTCAACAGAGATCCTACAAGTCGTGGCAACCATTGCAAAATTTACTTCATTTGTACGATTGAGATTTCTGCTTTGAGATAAGGAAGTTCAAGTTTGCTGATCGATAAACTCAAAGATTCGATTTCATTGCAAGCCTATCAATTCCTATCGACAACTGCACAATGCTCAAGAAACTGTAGCAGCGAGCACCGCCCCCTGACGAATCGGAATCTCAAGGAAAAACTCTGTTCCTTTGCCCACTTCAGACACACAGTACAATTTGCCTTGATGTCGTTCAGTCACAATCTGATAGCTAATCGACATCCCCATTCCCGTTCCTTTACCGATCGATTTTGTCGTAAAAAACGGATCAAAGATACGGGGCTGAACTTCTGGAGGAATTCCGGGGCCATTGTCTGCGATCGCGATCTGAACTCTCCCGTGCTCCAGCTTTTTCGTCTTAATCCGAATCGTACAAGGCTGAGAGTGAGACAGACCGCGCTGGTCTTCCATCGCATCTAGTGCATTTGCCAAAATGTTCATAAAAACCTGATTCAGTTGGCTCGCATAGCAATCAACGAATGGCAAATCTCCATAGTCCTTCACCACTTCTACAGCAGCTTGATCCGGTGTTGCTTTTAAGCGATGTTGCAAAATCAGTAAAGTACTATCAATTCCGTCATGCAGATTGACGGGTTTGACTTCTGCTTCATCTAACCGTGAGAAATTACGCAGAGAAAGCACAATTTCTTTAATGCGATCGGTTCCGATCCGCATAGAAGCTAGGGTCTTCTCTAAATCCTGCGCGAGAAACTCAAAATCAATTTCTGCTAAATACTCTTGAATCGACTTAGACCCATCGGGAAACTGCTCTTGATAAAGCTGAATCAAGTGCAAGAGAGCTTGAGTATACTCATCCACATAAGTAATATTGCCGTGAATAAAATTGACAGGGTTATTAATCTCATGCGCCACCCCTGCGACTAAATTACCCAGTGCAGACATCTTCTCGCTCTGAATCATCCGCAGTTGCGACTGCTGAAGCTTTGTCATTGCATCCGACAACTCTTTGGTACGTGCTTCTACTCGCTTTTCGAGAAGTTCATTGGATTTCTTAAGATGTCTTTGCTCCATCGCCTGCACCTGCACCAGAATGGCTAACAGAGCCACTGCCATTCCCGCCACAATTAGAGCAATCATGTCGAGAAATTGCACCTGCGACTCGATATCCTCTTTGGGAATGACCAATGCCAATGCCCACTCTACCTCCTGAAGGGGGAGATAAGCCAGATAGTACATCTGATTGGCGACCTTTACCAACTCAACGCTCTCTTTGCTTTTGCTCATCTGAGGGAGCGCTTTCAACAACTCACTCTCATGAAAGTGCACATGAGCGTGATTATCAGTATGGCTCGTATGCGTAACAATCTGCCCTTGAGAGTCGATCGCAAAAGCATAGCTGTGATTGCCATATTTCACGCTGCTTACCACTCGATTAACGCGATCTAAGCGGACTAGAGTGTGAATCTCTCCGATCGGCGTACTATTCGTATCAAATCCCTGGCGAATGGGAGCGGCAATCGCCAAGGTAGGGGTATTGTTTGCTCGGCTGATAATCGGATCACTGACATTTGTAATCCCTTGCATCACTTTCTGAAAATATGCGCGATCGGATACATTAGCAGGCTTACCTCCCACAACATTGCGCCATCCGTCCGGTTTACCCACTGCGATCGCGTAGACATCACTTAATCGTAATGTTTCCGCCTTTAAGTAAGGTTCAGTCGTTTCCCAATTCATCGATTTCACTTGCTCCGTATTTGCCAGAGTTTCAATGTGAATTTTCTGATTGGAGAGCCAGTGATCGAGGCTATCTCGCCCCTGCGATAGTTCGAGAAAAACATTTTTCTTCAAACTTTCGAGCATCGAATTGCGCACTAATTGATAGCTGTAGTACGCTCCACTACTCACAAGGAGTATCACGCTAGCAATCAATAAGCGAACCAGTAAATTGCGTTGATGAGCAGCTAGATTTGGGGGATTAAAACGCATGAGGAATAAGACAAGGAAGAGTGCGAATTCAGACAGGAAGAGATTTTATGAGATGGGGCGATCGCCAGGTAACAAAGGAACATTGGGAAGGTTTTCAAATGTCATTTTGAACCAGTCTTGCTGGAGCTTTTTCAGTTCTCCCTGCTGCTGTTGCTGTTGTAAAAATTGGTTCAAAAAATCTAGTAATTCTCGATCGCCTTTCTTCACTGCCCAAGCTGCATATGATTTGCGCCCAACTCGCTCTCCCATCTCAAAAATGGCAGGTTTTTCATCGACGAGTAGAGACAACGACACAATATTATGCAGCACTGCATCTAATTTTTGATTAACCAAATCCTGATATGCTTCTGTAAATCCTCGATACTCTTTAACTTGTCCGATCTTGCCGCCTTGTTTTTCTAACTCGGCTGATAAGTCGGGTACAGCCGCCGCCGAGATTCCTCCTTGTTGTACTCCCAGGGTTTTCCCAGAGAGGGAGCGAAGACTTTGAATCGAGGAGTCTCCTTTACGTTTGATATAGGCGATCGTGGATTCTGCGATCGGGATTGTAAAGTCGAGAAATCTGGCGCGTTCGTCAGTGATCCCAACGGCGGTGAGTGCGACATCGTATTTGCCATAATTCACACCAGGCAGAATACCCTGCCAGGGCACAATACTTTGTTGAATTTTAAAAGGCACAAGTTGCTGAAGCCGTGCAAACAGTGCGTGGTTAAAGCCCGCTGGTTTACCGTTGAGTAAAAACTCGAAAGGAGCATAATTGTCCTCAGTCGCAACTTGGAGATAGCCTCGACGCTGGATCTGATGGGTGAGCGCTTGACTAATTTTGAGCGTGGGCTGACCTTGTAGCGGGTTTTGAGAAGTCTGAAGACAGCCCTGCACGCCTGTGGTCATGAGAAAACTGGTTCCAGTCTGAAGAATAAACCGTCTACGAACTGTCATAACAGATCCCAGGGAATTTACTCTTTATAGATTGCCCGGAACTGATTTGCAATTTGACAAACTCAGGCTTGATCGGCAATAGGGGCTTTGTTCTGGGTTTTGAAGGGGGCGGGGGTAAGCGCATTCAGCTTGGGGAGTAGGGAGATGGGGAGTGGGGGATGAACTAGTAGCAGATCGTCTTCTCAGATTTTATTGGGGTACAACGGCTCGATCGCGTTTCTGAACGTGATGTACTGGATTCATACGTCGCTCCAGATAGCTAAAGAGTTGAGATGACAGTAAGGTCAAGGCAAGATAGATCAAAGACACGATCGCATAAAGCTCAAAGGGTCGATAGTTCTCAGCAACAATCAACTGTCCTTGGCGAAAAAGCTCCTCAAATCCAATAATCGCGACCAAAGTTGTGTCCTTGAGCAACGAGATAAACGTATTTCCCAAGGGCGGTAACATCCGACGCAAGGCTTGCGGAAAGATCACATACCGTAGAGTTTGAGTAGTATCCAGCCCTAAAGACGCTGCTGCTTCGGTTTGTCCTACCTCGATCGAGACAATTCCCGCGCGTACAATTTCAGCAATGTAAGCGGCACTATTCAAACTCAAGGCAACGACAGCAGCAATAAAGCGATCGAAGCTAAACTCTATCCCCAGTTCTTGAATCAAAGCCGGAATGCCGAAATAGATCATAAAAATCTGAACCAGCAACGGTGTACCTCGAAAGAAATCAACATAAGCTCTGGCTAACCACCGAACTGGCTTTGTTTTTGAAAGACGAGCAATCCCAATCAATGAACCAGCAACTAAACCAATGGCAATCGAAATCACAGCCAGTTGCAGCGTAATCAACGTTCCTGCTAAAAGAAGCGGAAGTGCGCTCGTAATGGTTGTGAACCAGTTCGACTGGGTCTGATTCGTCGCATTTGGAACTGCTTCGGGTAAAGCAGGTGGCTCTGTATTAAACCATTTGCGATAAATCGTTCGGTATGTTCCATTGCTGAGAATCGTGCCTAACCCTTGATTGATTCGCTCTAAGTTCGGGGAGTTTTTCGGAGTTGGAATGCCCAAGTACTCCTCTGTCAAAAGCTGACCACTGACCTGAATATTTTGCAAGTTCCCCGTTTTGAGCGCGTATTGCAGAATCGGCGCATCATGAACCACAGCCGCAACATTGCCATTTTTCAGTTCTTGCAGAGCTATCACAGAGGCATCAAACGTCCGAATCTGAGCATTCGGAATCTTCTGTGCAGTTTGCGCTCCTGTCGTTCCGATTTGCACTGCGATCGTTTTGCCGTTCAGTTCTTCTAGCGAACCAATAGGCTGACTTTTTGGAGACGCGATCGCGAGTCCTGCCTTAAAGTAAGGGCGCGAGAATGAAACGACCTCTGACCTTGCAGGTGTAATCGTCATTGCCCCGACCGCTGCATCAACTGTTCCCGCCTGTAAGGATGGAATAATTCCATCAAAAGAAATATTCTGAAATCGCACCCCAAACCCGGCGACTTTACCAATCTCTCGAATCAAATCAATATCAAATCCTTGAAGCTCTCCCGCTCCGTTACGAAACTCAAATGGGGCATACACAGGCTCGACCGCAATATTGAGGACGGGCTGACTGAGCGATCGCAGCGGATTCAAGACAACGAACAATGTACAAATCAGAGCTAAAGCAATTGCACGCCATTTCATAGGAAGTACGTTTAGTTTTTTCCTATATATTAATGAATGATTCTCAATCGCGATAATTCTGTCTGGAGGGACATGTCAGCCTTCTCGATCGCGTTTTATTTTACTCCCATGAAGCACGCAATTCAGTTTGACAACCTAGAGAAGAGTTTCGGATCGCTGCCTGTACTGCAAGGTATCAGTGGCTATGTGGATGCGGGTGAAGTTCTATCGATTATTGGTTCGTCGGGATGCGGTAAAAGTACTCTGCTGCGATGTTTGAATCGATTGGAAACGGTCGATCGCGGAAAGATTGTGATCAGTGATTTAGAAATTTCTAAGCCACAGCTTTCATCACGGGAGTTGAAAGAGGTGCGATCGCGAATCGGAATGGTCTTTCAACAGTTCAATCTCTTTCCACATTTGAGTGTGCTAGAGAATCTCACCTTAGCTCCTCAACAAGTTCTCAAGATTTCTCGAAGCGAGAGCAAAGAGCGGGCAAAGTACTATCTTCAAGAAGTTGGCTTAGCAGACAAAGCAGAGATGTATCCAGAGCAGCTTTCAGGCGGACAACGGCAGCGAGTTGCGATCGCCAGAAGTCTCTGTATGGAGCCTCAAATTATGCTCTTTGATGAGCCAACGAGCGCCCTTGATCCTGAGCTAGTCGGTGAAGTCCTAGCAGTGATGCGTCGATTAGCTGAAGAAGGCATGACAATGGTGGTTGTGACTCATGAAATCCAGTTTGCGCGAGATGTCGCGAATCGAGTAATGTTCCTTGATCAAGGTCGAGTTGTTGAAGAAGGACTAGCACGGGAAGTTTTGACAAATCCAAACAGCGATCGACTACATACTTTTCTCAGCCGTATGCGGCAAGCTCAAATGATTTAGCTTTTACTAGTCAACCGCTTCCCATCTCCCTACCAAATTTATTCCGAGACGTTAAGAACACCTTAAGAGAACGGGATTTCGGAATTTCTTTGGTTAAGGTGAAGGCTATATAGATACCTCCTAACTGCGTCTTTTGCCCCGTTGCGTCCTTCTGGAAAGCGGGGTTTTGTTTTATCGCTGAATTGGGACAGCCGAGAACCAGGCTCGGAACATCAATGCTCCGACTAATCCCATCAACACGAAGCAGACCAACATCATGCTTCGCTTCAGCCGAACAAAACGGCTATGAGCTTGATTCTTAGTTAGTTCAATTTGTGCCTCTTTCTCCTGCAAAGCTTGCTTGAGCGCGGCGATCTGAGATTGAGCGATCGCTAAATCCCGTTCTTTTGTTTCTACAGTGCGATGAGCGATCGCCAAGGATTGACGCAACTCATCACCTTTTTGCTCTGCAACTGAGAGAGATTGATTCAGCGATCGTTGTTCAGCTTGTAATTGTTCGACTTGCTGGCGAGCAAGAACGAGATCTTGACTCAGTTGTTGTACTTCTTGTTCTTTCTCAGCCAAGGCTCCCTGCTGACAATCATCGACAAACTGCTGCATGGTCTGTTCGCATTCATCTAGACAATCACTTTCGTATTGATCGATTCTTTTTTGCAGTTCTTCCAACTTTCGGTGAGCTTTCAACGAAAAATCCGCTTCACACTGGGCGAGCACACTTTCTAGCTGATTAATCGTCTGTCTCAATCTTTCTTGTCGTTCCGCATCTTCTGCAGCGCGATCTAATGCGGGTTGATAGATTTCAGTCAATCTTCGCCGCGTCACAATCCGATTACAATCCGCTCCTTCTTGATGGCACTTAAAAGTGATGTGCCCATAGCTCGGCTCATCTGGATAGATAAAAACCCGATGACCCCCCTCACTGCGATCTTCCCGCCATCCTTCTTTTTCTGCAATCCGCATCAATGCGCCAGAAGTTAGAACAGGAGGGTAGCTATCAATCGCGGCTCTAATCTCATCCAAGGTCGCCATAACAGTTCTCCTTTCATCTTGAGGATTGAGGAAGCGCCTATGTCGGCAATTGCCCTTGAGGATAACAAATTCTGACGAGTGCTGTAGCGAACGTTAAGGGAAAATGAAGGTCAGGAAGATAGAGAGAAAGATAGAACTTCCAAAATTCATCTCCCCATCTCCCTAATTGCCCAACTTATTGCCCCAACTCTCTCGATCGCTCTGTCGCCACCTTCACTGCCTGAATAAACGCCGATCGCACCCCATTTCTCTCTAACTCTCCAATTCCCGCGATCGTCGTTCCACCTGGACTCGTCACTCGATCTTTCAAGACTCCCGGATGAATTCCCTCTTCGTCTAAAAGCTGCGCGGTTCCTTTGACGGTTTGAATTGCCAATTCCATCGCGATCGCTCTGGGCAATCCTGCTGCCACACCGCCATCTGCTAACGCTTCAATCACGATCGCAATATATCCTGGCCCCGATCCCGATAATCCTGTGACTGCATCCAGCATCGACTCTGGCACTTCTACGACTTTGCCAACGGTGCCTAAAATCTCAGTGGCTTGCTCTAGATGATGTTTCTCAGCATGTTGACCGCCCGCGATTGCAGTCATGCCCGCTCCAACTGCGGCTGGCGTATTCGGCATCGCTCGAATCACAGGCTGCCCTGGAAACGCTGCCTCCAACTGCTTCAAGGTTGTGCCTGCCAAAATCGAAATCACTAACGCCGATCGCGTTTGTCCTGCTAACTCCTGAGCAACTTTGGGAAAAATCTGAGGCTTAACTGCCAGCAGCACGATCTCCGACTCTGCCGCTTGCCGATTCTCATTCGTGACGTGAACGTTGTACTGTTGCGCTAAAAGTTCCTGTCTCGCTTGAGAAGGCTCACTCACAACGATCGCGTCTGCCTCAAACACCTTCTGAGCAACAAGGCGGGACAAGAGCGCTTCGCCCATCATCCCGCCGCCAATCATGCCAAATTTTCTAACCAATCTACTGCCCTCGCACGAAATGGATAAGAGGGCTACAGATCTACCATATCTTTCGCCCTTGATCCAGTGCTGCAATTAACCTTGAACAGCTCTTGGTTCAGCCCCCCAAGCCGGAGTCGGAGTCGAGGTACGCGGGCGAGCCGGAGCAGGCTGAGGCACTTCATTCAAGACACCTGCTTGCGTACTGACTTGCACACAGCTTGGCGTAAACAAGAAGATGCTTTCGCCAATGCGCTCTTGATGACCGTCGATCGCGTAAGTTCCACCTGCCACGAAGTCAACTGCGCGTTGAGCTTGATCCGGATCCATAATGGTCAAATTCAGCACCACAGACTTGCGCTCACGCAAAGCCTGAATCACTTGCGGCATTTCTTCAAACGTGCGGGGTTCAACCACCACAACTTCCGAAATTCCATTTGCAGCACCGGGCATTCCAATCACATTGTTCATAGCAGTTCCTACACCAGTTGTTTCATTACCAATTCCCACAGCTCGACTGCGAAAACGATCCCGTCGCGATTGGGGTTCTTCAGCTGCTGCTGTAGGAGCAGGCGCGGGAGCCGCCTCTTCTTGATAGAGAGACTGATACTCTTGCCCGTCCATCTCGTCATATTCGTATTCGTACTCAACCGGTTCGTTGAGTCCGACAAAATCACGTAATTTGCTGAAAATACTCACTGTTCACGCTCCATCCGAATAAGTTCGAGTTTTCTGAAAAGTTACGGTCAAATCATTGAGAGTAGCAGAGTCACCACTGAATTCAATTTGATTACTGGATTGTCATTTCCAAGCTGCTTTGCCGGAAAGCAAATTCAATTTTGTTGTTTGACAGCTTAGATAAGTTCTTATACTGCTGCACAAATAACGAGATTGATGAATTAGTATACATCCAGCCATCAGAGTTGCATACTTTCCTTGGAGTTTTTTGCCCTCCGGGTGCAATTGTATCGATACTTTTGAAAGTTGGATCAATTTTCCGAAATTTTCTTTGAATTTTGTTGCAATTCGGAGCCGTAAACCCTTCCAGCCACTCCAAACTGTTGAGATTTCCGCATTGATCGCCTAGCACCAAGAATTTTCCTGATCGAAAAAGCGATCGCTTTTCATTAGAATTCCGGCGTATATATCCAGTCTGATGTAACCTAGCCAATTAAAATACAAGCCAAATTTATCGCTTCACTTTGCGAGAATTCACCAGAAGGCTTAGTAGTATTTGTTACTAGCCGGAATCATATATTTGCAGTTTCAATTCGTTAGGCATGATTTCACTGCTCGCGGACTATATACGCTCTCATAGATATTGAAAATTGGCACAATATTTTAGCGTCTTGCCCCGAATAAGATCCGTCCTGGGCGAATCATTGTTGCACCTGCTTGTAGGGCTAAACCATAGTCATCTGACATGCCCATTGAAAGCTGATCCAGTTGAAGATGGCTCTGAATCTGAATCTTTTCTGCCAACTCTTTTGCATGCTGAAAGACTTTCAATGTTTCAGATGGCTCTAGATCAAGGGGCGGAATAACCATTAAGCCCCGAATCTGCAAATTCGGTAAAGCAGCAAGCTGGGGCAACGCTTGCCAAAGTTCCTCCACAGAGAATCCTGCTTTATTGGGATCGCTTAACAGCTTCACTTGCAAACAAATCTGCGGATGACGATTTTGTTCTTGCGCCAAACGATCGAGCCTTTGTGCCAATTTCAAGCTATCCACTGATTGAATCCAGTCAAACAACTCGATCGCGCTTTTCGCCTTATTACTCTGTAAGTGCCCAATCAAATGCCAAGTCACATCAGTGAGATCAGCCAGTGCTGCGCGTTTTACTTCCGCTTCCTGCACGCGATTCTCGCCAAAATCTCGAATTCCGGCAGCATAGGCTGCTCGCATTGCCTCAATCGAAACCGTTTTCGTCACGGCAATGACTCGAACCTGGGGTGGAATTGAGGCGCGAAATTGGGCAATACGATCGATCAAATCGGTCATTGGAAAGTGCGTTTATGGATTATCTGAAGTTGATCGTACTCCTTGTTCATCCCGGTTCGTCGTAAGATTCTCATGCGAGCTTCAACGAGCATCTTCGCATCGGTGCGTCCGATCGGCTCAAATTCCAATCCGTCAGAACTGTTAAACACCAAGAAGAATAATCTTTGCGCGTAAAGCGTACTGAATAATTCTCGATTCTCTTCCACCAAACACACCCGGAAGAGCAACCCAAATGTTGGGTGATTTAGATAATTCTCTGTATCCATTTACAGTCCATAAGAAACAAGTGGATAATTTGCTATAGGATTCACAGATTGTAATCATCAATTGCAACAATTTATCTCGTTTGTGATGAATTGAGTAAATTATCGACCGCAAAACCAGGTGGAAAAGCGTCGTAGTGAATAGACCCAAATCTGTTAGATGTCTGAAATTATCTTGATTGCCGCGATCGCGCAAACCAATGGGGTCATTGGCGATCGTGGTCAACTCCCGTGGTCAATTCCTGAAGATCTCAAACGGTTCCGACAACTCACGCTGCATCATACCGTTATTATGGGTCGAAAAACTTGGGAATTTGATCTCCGAAAACGTCCCCTCCCTGACCGTCGAAATATTATCATCTCTTCGCAGAGTTTACAGGCAGAGGGAGTGGAATTTGTGCGATCGCTGTCGCAAGCCTTGGAATGTACAGATGCGAAACGATTTATCATCGGTGGTGCATCGATTTATCGGCAGGCTTTAGATGTAGTCGATCGCATGGAGTTAACGATCGTCGAAGGGAATTATTCCGGTGATGTGTTCTTTTGCGAATGGCGCGATCGTCTTTCAGATTTTGAATTGCTGAACCTCGATCAGCAAGATGGATATCGCTTTGAAACCTATCAGCGCCTCGTACCCACTTGAAAATATTTGTGTAATACCGAATCAATTTATTAGCGCGACAGATCCTTTGCCTCCTAACTCCCCAATAAAAAAGCCCAATGACCAATGCCATCGGGCTTGCAACCAAAGAACTTTAAACCTTATCGAATGTATTCCTTCAGAACACTATTCCGATTCGGGTGACGTAGTTTTCTCAACGCCTTCGCCTCGATTTGACGAATCCGTTCGCGAGTCACATTGAAGATTTGACCGATTTCTTCGAGGGTCTTCATCCGACCGTCGTCTAAACCGTAACGCAGGCGCAACACATCCTTCTCACGGGGGCTGAGTGTTGCCAAAACGCCTTCGAGATCTTCACGGAGCAAATTCTTAGAAACTTGATCTTCCGGAGTTTCGCCATCCGATTCGATAAAGTCACCCAAGCGAGAATCTTCTTCTTTCCCGATCGGCGTTTCCAACGAAATCGGCAACTGAGCAGACTTGGCAATGAAACGCAGCTTCTCAATGGTCATTTCCATCCGAGTTGCAATTTCTTCCTCAGTCGGCTTGCGTCCCATTTCTTGAGACAACAATTTCGTTGTCTTCTTAATTCTAGAAATGGTTTCGTACAAGTGAACCGGAAGGCGAATCGTTCTCGACTGATCCGCGATCGCTCGCGTAATCGCCTGACGAATCCACCAGGTCGCATACGTCGAGAATTTGTACCCTTTTTCGTGGTCAAACTTCTCAGCCGCCCGAATCAGACCCAAGCTGCCTTCTTGAATCAAATCTTGGAACGACAGGCCGCGATTCATATACTTCTTCGCGATCGATACAACCAGTCGCAGGTTCGACTGCACCATCTTATCTTTGGCGCGACGACCCAAATGCAGGCGATGTCGGAACTGTTGCAGCGGCATTTTGACTTCTTGTGCCCAATCTGCGTCGGTTGGTTCGCGATCTAACTTATCTGCAAGTCGGAACCGAATCCGCTCGAGTTCGAGCAAATCAGCAATCTTCCGTGCCAATTCGATCTCTTCGTCGGCGCGCAACAGGCGAATCCGACCAATTTCTTGCAAATACAACCGGATCGAATCTTCGGTGTAATGCTTTTTCTTAGCTTGAGTCCGGCGACGAGTGGCACGTCCCTTACCGGGTTTCCCCTCTTCATCGTCATCCGCTTGATCGGAATCGTCGAGATCCTCAAGGTCGTCTAGATCTACGTCTACGTCTAGCACTTCTGAAGGGTCGAATGCTTCTTCAACAAGTAAGTCTTTGGCTTGGGTCATGCCGCGTTCCTCATGCTCCTTAAGTAATGAAGTAAAATGTCCCAGCACTGAAATTCCAGAGGCTGATCTGGTCGATGCAGTCTAACTGACCAGAGGCGACGACTTTCGCGAGAAACCTCTCACGATTCAATCTGGCTGGTATGCAGTAGAGCGATCGCGTCAATGATCATTCAAAATCTCTTGCCACTTTTATTTTCCGAGGAAATACGGTTGGCATCTCGCGATTTTTTGAGATCATTATTTCTAAATGTTTGGAATGTCTCCCCGATTGTAGCCTTTCTCACAAAAGTTGCACCCTCTTTCTGATTTCTTTATTTGCAATTTTGGTTAAATGTGCTGTGCTTGGCGTTCACGTTGCCATTTCGATAGAGCGCATTACCGTTGATGTAGCGGCTCTTTTGTTGGGTTTGCACAGGCATTCTCCAGATTGCAGAAGATTGGGGTCTCTTGCAGGGGGCATCGAATCTAATTTAAATCTAGCGCAAAATCTTGATGTAATCTCCGCTTAATTTCTTGATGCGTCCTCCAAAAGATGTAAATCTATCTATCTCTGTTGATAACGGTAGCCGATCTTTTGAAGACTGAAACATACCAAAGATTAGCTTAATTAATCAGGGTACTCACCAGAATTGGGGATTGAATTCGACGAAAAGCGTGAAATTACCGAGATCTGATGCCACTTAATTATAGATAACGAGGATTTATTGTTCGTCAGCTTTCTCTGATGAACAGGGACAGAGAATCAGATATTTTTATACCTTTCTGAAGATAAATTAGAGAAATCTGTCAATGGGCAGATCTCAAACAGGATGACAGTAGTGTCTGGCAGAGGCGGAGTGAATTAAGGAGAACAGAACCTCAGTACTGAGGGGTTTGACCAAGAACCCATCTACGTCTGGTCGTTGTTCTTGATGGAGCCAGCTTGGAGAATCGGTTTCGGTGACGATGACAAGGGTTGTGCGATCGGCATTAGAGAGCAGTCTGAGTTGATGAATGACGGTTTCGGAGCGGAGATGCTCTTGCAAAATGATCAAGCAAGGGGGATTCTGAGTAACCTTCGCAAGCGCTTGATCGGCGTTCTCTACAATTTCAACGTCGAGTACTACTTGTTGAAGTAACGATTCCAATCCGTCTAATTCTTCAAGTTGAGGAGCTAACAGTAGGATATAAGTGGACGGAAAAACCATGACAGAGTTACAAAGCTAGAGTTTTAATATAGCGGCTGCCGAATTGGGTTCTTTTTAGATGAAATTCGCTGAAAATCTTTCAAGGATTAGGTTTGAATCCTCATTTATTGTTTTTTATGCTTCGGTTTTTCTTAGCTTTTAAGCTTTTAGAAATCTTTCCTGTAAACTTTATAGAACGAATCTTCAATTTCCTTAGAAACACTCAGACTGGTCATTCACTAAAAAAGATGAATTCTGAAGGTTACCTGCGCTACAAATGGCTTACACCAATACTTTCAAGAATCGTTGAGCAAAAATCTAGTCGATCTTAGATGCAATCGACGATCCATTTTTTTAGATTTCATCACAACTTTATTCATCAATGAATGGAAGATTACTTTCATTTAGATTTAAGCTTTTATTCATGATTTCAAGCACTTATTTTGAATTGTTTTCTTAATAGTTTTGATAGAATTCTCTTCCTGATGCTGTTGCGAATTCTGGATAGCCTGCTTCGATCAAGGCGCGATCGCGAATTCGGCAAGAGTCACAGATTCCACAAGGTTCGGTTTCGCCTTGATAGCATGACCAAGTTTTCTCGATCGGCACGCCTAATTTCACCGCCCGTTTCACAATGTCGGTCTTGGAATCGGTAATCAAGGGTGCAATTAATTTCGGCGCATTCCCTTCTAATCCTGCTTTAGACGAGAGTTGAGCGAGCGTCTGAAACGCGGCAAGATATTCAGGACGGCAATCTGGATAACCTGAATAATCGATAGCATTAATGCCTAAATAGATTGCTGCTGCGTTTTGAGCTTCTGCCAAAGACAGCGCGATCGCAATAAACACCGTGTTTCGCCCAGGCACATAAGTAATCGGAATCTCATCAGGCTGAACGCCTGTGATTGGAACTTCAATGGCTGAATCTGTTAGAGCTGACCCGCCCCATTGGGCAAGATTCACATCCACAATGAAGTGCTGCAAGAGTTTCAAATGCTGGACAATATCCTGAGCAGATTGCAGTTCGCGATCGTGGCGCTGACCATAGCGAAATGAAAGCGCGATCACATCATATCCATCTGCGATCGCTTGGGCAGCGACGGTTGCTGAATCTAGACCACCGGACAATAAAACAACGGCTTTCGGCATCGCGACTGATTGAACAACGACTTACGTCCTTTTTACCATTCCGTCTCTCTGTTGCCTGCCTGCTCACATGTTTGCTTAATCTTGCTCACCGTTTTTATGAACAGCTCGATTCATCGAGCGGGATAGATGCGGATTGAGCTGCCAGTGCGGAAGGAGTCGTGAACTCAAAACTAGGACGCAACTGATAGGCATGAAGTTGCTCCTGTAGCGATTGAGCGACGGAAGAGACAAATAAGTCTGGACAGCGAAAGGAAATGTAATCTAACGCGATCGCGATCTGTAAACTTGCTACATCTGGTCGCTGTTGGGCTGAAAAGCTCGGTAAATCTTGAACCGATAAAGTTTGTAAGACTCGCGTCAGTCCTCGTTCCGTCTGTTCAATCAAAGGATGGGGAGGCAGACCCGCTGGAGCATAGCGTTTTAGACTGGTATGACGAAAAGCAGTTTCCAGCAGCATTTTACCCAGGGCTAATCGCTGCAATTCTTGTAGAGAGGGTGATTGCGCGATCGAGGCTGGAATCAGATAGCGAACAATAATACTACTTTCATATAAAGCTTCAGTTTGATTCATCTGCAACACTGGAACCGTAGAGAATGGATTCACTCTAGTTAGCGTTTCGGGAGTATCCCACGGGTTGACCCAGATTAATTCCAAATCGGGAACTGCATATTCTAGAGCGCAAACTAATACCCATCGGGCAAAGGGAGAAGTCGTATTCAGATAAAGTTTCATCGCTTAAATGGACTCTGGAGCGCGAATCGAAGCGGGTTGAGGAATACACAGGATACAAACCGTCGAGATGACCAGCGCGATCGCACTGATCGCATAGAGAGGAAGATAAGAACTCACTTGACGCAGTAGAATTGCCATCCCCATACCCGCGATCGCCTGCGTCAAAGCAAACGAGAACGTCATCGCTCCCCAAGCCCGATGATGTTCCTGTGTACCCACTAACTGCAAACAATACGTCGAAACCAGTGTCACAATCCCTGGCGTAAACATCCCAACTAAAAACGCAGAACCATGCAACATCCAAAGCTTTTGTGTCAACAGAGGTATCATAACCCCCAGTGCTTTCAGCCCAAAACCTAGCACCAAGCACCGACGCACTCCCAACCGATCTCCCATCACTCCGGTCAAGAGCGGGCCGACAGCCGCACCAATGCCGAATAATGCCCAGGACAGTCCTCCTGATGCCAGTGAGAACCCTAAATCTCGAACTAGAAAATCAACCCAGAACAAGGTATGCGGCAAAAAACCGACCGCATTCAGCGCATAGGCAATCAAGAGACACCCGATTCCCCGGTTCAGAGAGTGCGATTTCATCACAGGCGGAGTCACCGTGGAGGGATTTGGAGCAACCTCCAGTTCAGCCCAGGTTTTCCAGGTCATCAGTGTTAGCCCAGCGCAAGCTAGCCCCATCGCCACCCAAGCAACCTTGATATGAATCTGTACCAATACTGGAATCAGCAGTCCAGACAAGGCAGCACCTAACCCAATCCCCGAAAAGATGACTCCAGCAACGCGACTCCGCCTGTCCTGGCGAACGTGGGGAAGAACCATAGGAGCAGCCAAAATCATCAAAATCGCTCCACCCACGCCTGAAAGAAATCGCCAACTATAAAACCATCCAAACCCCATTTGCGGAAAAGCACAGGCAAAGTAGCTGCTAGAACAACACAGCATCGCTATCCGCATCAAAGTTGCACGGTTTACTTGCGAGCCAAAACGCCGAATCAGGAAAGGCCCCAATAGATAACCTAATAATGCTGCAACGCCAAATTGGGCTGCTGCTTCTTGAGAAAACCAGTTAGCTTGAATCAGCACAGGCATCAGTGTGATGTAAGCAAATCGCCCAATACCGTTACCTGTAAAGGTTGCCGCTAAACCAGCGAACCAAAAGTTCGATCGATAAAAACTCTTCACTTGATGACTGGAGGTATAGAGTGCAATCAAATTAACGCTGATACAGCGACTGAACCTGACTTGGTGATTGTGAGTTGATCACGCAGTGCTTGGACAACGCGATCGGCATCTAAGAGCGCTGTCGAATTGACAAACGGGCGCGGCAAGATGAACGTGTAAAATTTCGGTCCTTCGATCGGCGTGCCTAAAACCCAAAAGTTCGGATATATAACATTCGCTGGACTAATCAGATTCAGATCGCTGGAGACATCTAAGCCACCCGGATGAAACTGCCCATTCATAAAAGGTCGAGAGATTCCATCTGCAATCAACTGGCGAAGCAGGGGGTTCGCACTGGCTTGAGGAGGAGGCATCGCAATTCGAGAACGAATTAACGCGTGGGCTTCAACCTGCTCAAACATGCCTTGAATCACGAATCGCCGCCGAGTTTGATCAAACTGACAGCGTGGATGAGGTCCTAAATCAAGTTTGAGAATTCCGGCGGATTGCAGGGCAAGCATTTCTTCAAGTCTTGCTTTGGGTGGACCAACTGCTAGGCGATTCATAACAGGAAGAAAGGTCTGGACAAACCAACGGTGACTGTCTTCAGTCAGTCCCCCAAAATCAACGACGTAGCGCAAATTATCTCGCAGATCTCGCAGCACATCGCAAGCTGCTTTAAACGGGTTCGAGAGATTGCCTTCGTTCGCGGAACTTAAATCCTCGTGCAAGTAGCTGTCTAACCAGGTTTTGTAGTGCTCATATGTCGATAAGCTTTGAGGGGGAATTGGATTGACTAAGCGCTGCCAGTCAAAGTGCTGATGCAATGGAATCTCAGCAGCGATCAGCGATCGCCGTTGTCTCTGTGTGGCAGCAAGATAGGAATTCGAGAACTGATGAGCAGCAGTAAAACCTTTGTGTTTTTGCACATAAGTTCTGCTGTATACAAATTCCATATCCGCTAAGAGCAATGGGAGAACTTGCGTTTGAAAATCGAGTTGCCCATGTTTTGCTTTGAGTTGAGCGATCGCTGATCGGGTGAGAAAGCGAGCTTGATACTGCTCACGCACTTCTTTCTCATTCCGGGCGCGCGCCGTAATCGGCAGCCCGGATCTGGCAAAGCCAATCATTTTTGGTTCCTGACCCGAAGCTTGATAGCAGACTTGACCATTTTGCTCGCGATTAAATTTACCGCCTCGTCCGATCGTCAGCATCGAGATCACATCACACGCTGAGAGTCCTAGACCTTCGATCGCGACCGTTTCATCAGGCTGAATTCCTTGAACCGCTGGATCTAGAGGATAGACCGGAAACAATCGCTGTTCGGATTGCTCTGGAGTTAATGGCTCCTGCTCATGACCTGTGGTGAGAAAAGTGTATCGAACAAAATGAGTGTCACCCGACTCATCTTTTAATTTCCAGATTGTCCCTTCTGAAGCCACGATCGGCGATGCTGCGACGACATACTTTGAAACTGTGACAATCTTAACGGTGGTGGGTGCTAAGCTGCACAAGTAGTCAAAGCTCCAGGCTAAATACTCTCCCAGTCGCTTTCTTGGATAGTAGGCATTTGGATCAGGGGGAGAACTAGAGCGATCTCGATCGCAAAGCCATTCATAGAAGGAAGGACCTGCAAGCTGAAATCCTGAGCCTTGAACAGTTGGATCAGAAAAGACAGTGATTTGACTAGCAATTGTATTCACCAACAAATGTTCGGGCTGATGGACTGAGTGGCAGCCCGCACCAAAGGGATCACGATCGAAAACCTTAACAACAATCGGAGCTAAAAACTGATCGGCTCTGGCGAATGCAACAATTCGTTCTAAAACACTTAAGCCTCTAGCGCCTGCACCAATAATCGCAATCAGATCTCCCGTGGTATCTGCCTGATTCAGTGAGTTTATCTTCATTCGATCGTCTTACGGTTGTTAGACATCCTATGGCTCAATCGGGAACTGCTCTCATCTTTAGCTCGAACTCAATAATGCCCACGCCAGGGATGCTTTAACCAGGCGATCTATGTATTTAGTATAAAGAAGTACTTCTAATACAAGGTGTCCTCATGATGGTTAAGTAGAAGATTTACCTGATAAATTATGGTGATTACAATTCTGGAACCCAGAGTATAATTCGTTGAATTCAGTACTCATTTGGTATATTCAAATGCTTCAAACTCCTCCTACCATTGCAGAACTAAAGCAAGGTGACTTAGCGGTGGTTGTTGCCGATCAGCAAGGAAATGTGGTTGATGTCAATTCACACTTTGAACGCATTTTTGGGTGGACATCAACAGAAATTATTGGACAACCGCTCACCGTAATTCTCCCGCCATTTTTTCAAGATGCTCACAACTTAGGATTTGCACGCTTTTCAGCAACGGGACACTCAAAAGTCCTGAATCACCCCTTAAACCTAAAGGCTGTCACGAAAGACAATCAAGAAATTGAGTCTGAGCATTTTATCGTTGCAGAAAAGCAGGGCGAACAATGGTTATTTGCAGCAACTTTGCGTCCACTATAACGATCATCGAGCCTGAGTGTAGAAGTAGATGTTGGGGGAGAAAATCTCAAGGGGTGACAACGAAGCTAGAGAGCAGACTGGATCAAGGAAATGGCATTGAGACCTCGCTGAAAAAAGGGACGTTTTTGCGGCTTGAGTGCCATCAACTTGGTCGCCAGAGTTGACCACAATTGCAAGGGTTCAATCCACAACCTGCCATACAAGCCAATCCAGAAATTGCTATGTCGGTTTCGGGTTCGCTTCGGCTCCTTGACTCGACCGACGTAGCATTGCACTTGCTTTTGGCGAATGCGTCGTCCCTGAAGCGTTGAGAGCGAATAAGCAATGGCAATCAGAACCAGTAGTGCATTGAATCGGCGTGAATCGGCATGGCAATCTTCGAGATGATAGCCACCGGATTTGTAGTCTTTGAACAGCGGCTCAATGGAGAAGCGATTAGAGTAAGCTTTCAGAGTTTGTTCGGCACCGACGAGATTGGTCAGCAGATACCAAGCATCAGAATTCGATTGACGGTAGGCGCGTTTTTGGCGCAAGACTAAATTATGCTTGCCGAACCCGCGATTTTGCGTGACTTGAATGTGCAGATATTGCTCAGTGATTCCGGGCGTTTGTGGCAAATCGTCGAGGCGAGTAAACGCATCGCTGTCATTCGGTTTGATGGTCGTACTTTTCGGTAAACGGAACACGAATTTGACTTGTTTTTCCACACACCAAGCAGCAAGCTCGATACTGTGAAACTCACGGTCTCCGAGCAAAATGAAGCGATACTTTTTCAACAGATGAAATACCGGACATAACACTTTTCGTTGTTCAGCCAGCGAACTCTGTCCTTGCTTGTTCAGCCACATCCAGTGCAATGGGATTGCCCGCTTCTGGTATACAAGACTCACCATGATCAAGTTATGGTTTTGCCATTGCGTCCGGTCAACCACCAGGTGAAGCGGAGTTCTACCTGAGTAATGTCGTTTGATCCACTGCTTGACAATCGGAAACCAGATCGCTTGTGGAGTCAGTTGCGGCAGACTCAAGAATCGCTGAATATTCCGCCGTCTGCTCTCAAATAGAATCGGTTGCGGAAACAGGGTCGCTATCCGTTCAATCGTAATTCTTCGCTCTTTTTGCAACAGTTCGACCAAGATTTCTAGCGTCACAAATTGCGCTTCCGTTAATTGCGATTGTAAACAGGTTTGATAGAATGAGGGCAACATCTTTTAGATTGATGGGGTGAAACAAGTGGAATCACCTCATTTTTTCTGTCTCTCAATGCTGCTATCCGGCATCCTTTCTACCGTTCAGTCGTGTCGTCACCCCTTAAGGGAGAAAATCCTTGCTGCAATGCACTTGAGCATCCTTAACACGGAATTAAAGTAGATGGCTAACGAAGATTATCAGTTGAGACACCTTCGTTCTACCCTCAGTAAGATGGAAATCGCTCTTAGTGCTGTTAAGGAGTGCATTGTCTGGACAGATGGTAAGGGGCGAATTAAGTGGTGCAATGAAGCATTAGAGGTGCTTTTGGGTCAACCGAGGTTGATGCTGTTGAGTGCTTCACTTGCGCATAAGCTTCCACTCTGGCTAGAAGGCGAAGCTGTGGAAATGAGCCAGCATCCTGTCACGATCGCTTTAGAAACTCATCAAAGGGGAACACAGTGTTATGAATTTCAAGCGTCTGAGCAAACGCATATTCTAGAGATTTCCTGGGCATTTGTTGAAATCGATCAGCAGGGTATCTTGGAGCATGAAGAGGGGTCAGTATTAGTTTTGCGAGATGTAACTCAGCAATATCTAGCAGAGCGTCAACTCCAAGGCAGCAAAAAACACCTAGAAGAACAGGTCGCTCAGCGAACTCAAGAATTACGTGAAACCAATACTCGTCTGCAAAGAGAGTCAGAACAATTACAACGATTGCTGAGAGAATTACAGGACACGCAGGCTCAACTGATTCAAGCTGAAAAAATGTCTTCTTTAGGGCAGCTCGTAGCAGGCGTTGCTCATGAAATTAACAACCCGGTTTCTTTTATCTATGGCAATCTCTCGCACTTACAAGGATACATCGCTGATATTCTCCACATCTTGCATCTCTATCAACAGCATTATCCAAATCCTGTCATAGAAATTCAGGAGGCTTCAGATGACGCAGACCTTGACTTTATTCAAATAGATTTGCTGAAGATTCTAGACTCGATGCAGATTGGAACAGATCGGATTCAAGAAATCGTTTTGTCGCTCCGTAATTTTTCTCGACTTGATGAAGCTGAGTTCAAAAGAGTCGATCTGCATGAGGGAATTGAAAGTACGCTCTTAATTTTGCAGCATCGCTTGAAACAACAGCCCAACCGTCCAGAAATTCAAATCGTGCGCCACTACGGGCAACTCCCTCAGGTTGAATGTTTGGCAGGGCAACTCAATCAAGTCTTTATGAATCTTCTCAGTAATGCGATCGATGCTTTAGAAGAAGTCAGCCAACCTCAAATTACAATTCAAACCTGCGTGATCGGAGATTCAGTGGAAATTACGATCGCAGATAATGGTTCTGGCATCTCTGAAACAGTTCGAGCAAAAATCTTCAATCCGTTTTTCACAACCAAACCGATTGGCAAAGGTACAGGCATGGGACTGTCAATTAGCTATCAGTTGATTGTAGAAAAACATCACGGGAAGCTAGAGTATTTCTCCCGTGAAGGAGAAGGTGCTGAGTTTTTGATCCGAGTTCCAATTCACCAGCGGATTCACTCTCAAATCTAATTTTTCAAAGCTATGGTTATCGTTGGGCAAGTTGGGGAGCACGTCCTGTTAAGCCGGACATAATGCGAAAGACCAGCGATCGTATCGGCGGGATATTCTGCACAAACCATAAGCTAAACCGACGGAGTTGAACAATCGGAAAAATCTGATTCGAGAATGTCCGATTGAGGATGTCGGTAATGCTCAAGATGATGAGATTTTCCCACTGTCGCCAGCGCTCATATCGCCGCAACACTTTCAAACTGGCAATGTCTTCACCGCGTTTTTGTGCAGTTTGTAGAACTTGAGCCAGCGCTGCCGCGTCTCGAATTCCCATGTTGATGCCTTGCCCTCCTAAGGGATGACAACTATGGGCTGCATCGCCAATTAATGCGAGTTGCGGCAGGACATAGCGCCGACTGTGCATGAGTTGAATCGGGAATAGATAACGGTTTCCTTCGATTTGGGGTGTGCCAAATTTTGAGCCGTAGCGTTGTTGGAACGTTTCGATAAATTGACGATCGTCTAATGCCACTAATTTCTCAGCTTCGGCTCTGTTGGTTGTCCAAACAATTCGATAGCGATCGTCAGTCAGCGGCAAAATTCCAGAAGGACCTGTACTCCAGAACCATTCGTAAGCTGTGTTGTCGTGAGGTGATTCGAGTTTGAGCGTGGCAACAACGCAAGCTTGCCCGTACTGCCAGCCAAATGTTTTGATTCCGGCTTGTTGACGGAGGGGCGATCGTGATCCATCTGCTGCAATAACTAAATGCGATCGGATCTGCTGGATCTCTCCATTTAGTATCACATCAAGGGTTGCTCCGTTCGCTTGAAATTCAGTTTTCACGACTTTAGCAGGGCAGAACAACTCGACATTCGAGCAAGATTTGAGCAATTGATGCAGTGCGGAAATTAATACGCGATGCTCAGCGACATAGCCGAGCGTTTCTGTCCCAATGTCATTGGGTGCAAACTTCACAGCATTGGGAGAATTTGCATCGGTTAACTGAACCCGCTTGTAGGTTTCGACCTGAGAGCGAATTTCTTGCCAAATGCCCATACCTTCAAAAATTCGACTGGAGAGGAGCGAAATTGAGTAGGCTTGAGCGCGGGATACAGCTTGCGATGTGAGTTCGGCTTCGATCAGTGCAATTCGGAATCCGGAATCTTTCAAGGCACAAGCGAAGGTTGTCCCGACAACTCCGCCTCCGACGATCGCAATATCAAATTCAGGCAATTGCATATCTGAGCGCACGATACGAAACTTTACATCCTATTGTCGCGTAGAGTTCCAAGACGAGCAAGTGCGATCGGCAATTTCTTCCGCCTCACATTTTAGGGAAAATTCCGTAATTGCGCTGAGATACGATTTGAGTAATTTTGAGAATCACCCAGTCAGGCGAACGTTGTGGGCGAAGTGCAGGAGAGGGTAAAACTTTATTCTATTCATCGAATAGAGCACAGATACCCCGAAGGGCGATGGATGGGGGCATCCAAATCTCCATCGGGGCTTTTTTTTAGAAGTTGAGAGTTCACAGGGCTGCCAACATCAGGTCTTCAGCAATGTCGAAGTTGGCGGTGGCGTTCTGAACGTCATCTAAGCTATCGAGTGCGTCCATGAGTTTGAGGAGCGATCGCGCATGATCGGGGTCGGTAACTTCGATCGTATTCTGAGGAATCCAACGCAGTTCAACCTGCGCTACGGTGTACCCTTGTTCTTTCAAAGCTTGGCTGAGCGCTTCTAAATTTCCGACTTCGGTAAACACTTCTGCGGCTTGACCGTCTTCGGTTTCAATCAATTCATAGGCATCTGCACCGCCTTCAAGACAGGCTTCGAGAAGTGCGTCTTCGTCAATTTCTACTGCTTCGAGCTTACGACCTCGTTTCTGAGGAGCAAAGGACAGTTCGACAATTCCCTTTTGCTCAAACATCCAGTTCACGCAGCCAGTTTCACCTAAGTTTCCGCCGTTTTTGCTAAATGCCTCTCTCAAATCAGCCGCAGTTCGATTGCGGTTATCGGTTAGCGCTTCGATTAAAACAGCAACTCCGCCTGCCCCGTAGCCTTCATACTGAATTGCTTCGAGTGGCGCATCTGTACCGAGTTTGCCAGCACCTTTAGCGATCGCTCGTTCAATATTGTCGTTTGGGATTCCGGCGGCTTTGGCTTTCTCGATCGCGGTTCTCAACTGAAAATTGCCTGCGGGGTCAGGTACACCATTTCGAGCCGCTACAATAATTTCGCGCGAAACCTTGGTAAAGACATTGGCTCTTTTCGCGTCTACTCTCGCTTTTTGCCGCTTAATATTTGCCCACTTACTATGTCCTGCCATAACCTGAAAATCGAAACGGTGCGATTCTTAGGATATCGGATGAGCAGAAATTTCGGCTAGGATTTGCCGCCTGTGAAGGTGACACCTTGAATGAAATAGCGATTGAAAAAGGCATAGATTGCGAGAGCAGGTAGAGTGAATACCATTGAGGCTGCCATGATGTAATTCCAGTAGGTAATGTATTGACCTTTGAAGGCATTTAGACCGATTGGTAAAGTAAACATTTCGGGGTTAGACATGACGACCAGCGGTAGCAGAAATTCATTCCACGACCCCATAAAAATAAAAATAGTTTGTGCCGCAAGTGCAGGTTTTGCAAGCGGTAAAACAATTTGAAAGAATGTCTCAAATCGATTCAGTCCGTCCAGTTCAGCAGCTTCTTCTAACTCTTTTGGAAAGTTAATAAAAAACTGTCGCATCATGAAAATGAATGTGGCATTAACGGCAGTTGGAATAATTAAACCCTGGTAGGAATTCAGCCAGCCTAACGATTTGAGAATGAGAAATTTAGGTAAGAGTGTAATTTGAGCCGGGACAACTAATACAGCCAGAATTAGAAAGAAAAATAAGCGATTTCCTGGAAATCGAATTCGAGCCAGGGCATAGCCTGCCATTGAATTAAATAAAAGATTGAAAGCTGCGACGATCACAGCTACGATCGCGCTATTTAATAGCCATCTTCCGAACAAAGGTTCGCGCGAAAAAATCTGCTGATAATTCTCGAATGTGAAATTCTTTGGGATAAAGTTTGAGCCGCTCCCGGAAATTTCAGCGAGGGGTTTGAATGAAGCGGAAAGTGCCCAGAGAAAGGGAATAAAAGTGACGATCGCATAAAGAATCAGCCCCGCATACATCACCCAAATCAACCATTTTGTTTTCATGAATCTAATCTCTCTTCTTTAAATAAAGCGCGCTGAATCAAAGTTGCAGTCATGATCACCAAAGCAAGAATTAGAGTTAATGCCAGCGCATATCCCATGTCTAAACTTTTGAAGGCGTACTGATAAATCAAAAGAACAATGGTTAAAGTTGCATTGTCAGGGCCACCCGATCCGTTTGAGAAAATATAAGACTGATCAAATAGTTGAAATGTCCCAATAATTCCCATCGTGATCACAAAGAATGTGACAGGTTTTAGAAAGGGCAATGTGATACACCAAAACTTTTCCCAGGCTGTTGCTCCATCAATTGAAGCGGCTTCATATAAGCTCTCCGGGATGTCTTGAAGTGCGGCTAAATAAATCACCATAAATAGCGGTGCAGTTGCCCAAATATTCATCAACATGATGCCTTTGAGTGCAACTTGTGGATCGCCTAACCAGTTGTAAGTAGGCAGCCCGATCGCGCTTAGAAATCCATTTAGTAATCCGTTCGAGTTGTAAATCCACATAAAGATCAGCGTTAGCACAGCCGATGACGTGACTGTGGGCAGAAAAAATGCAACTCGAAACCAGCTTTTTCCTCGGATCTTTGCATTCAATAACAGCGCTAAAATCAGTGCGAGAATTGTTTGAATTGGGACAACAATCAAGACATATTGAATCGTATTAAGTAAAGCAATGCGAACTCTTTCATCATCTTGAATTCGGATAAAATTCTTCAATCCGGTAAAGTTGTAATTGACTTCGCCGAGCAATTGAACTTTGTAGAAAGCAAGAACGATCGCATAAATGACAGGCAGCATCAAAAAGACACCCAAAATAATGATAGTTGGGGTCATAAATGCATAACCTGATACAGCTTCTCTAAGTTTCTTAGTTTGATAAATAGATTTCACGGTTGGCAGTTTCCTGAGCGCGATTCATTGCATTGGGCAAAGTTTGTTGTCCTAATAAGGCACTAACAAACTGATTATCAAAATTAGTCATAATCGTTGGCAGAGTTTCGCCTGCTTGCCAGATTGTTCCATATTTTGCGCCTGCGACAAGTGGCGCATAGATTGGATTACGATCGTATTTTAATTCTGCTAAAACTGAGCGACGAGAAGGCAGCGCAACGCCTTGATTTGCCCAAGCTTTCATTCCGGATTGATTTGTTAAATATTGAATCAATTTCCAAGCTGCATCTTTATGCTTGGATTGGCGATTCATTACATATCCGACTGTGAAAATCATTGTTCCATTTCGGTTATTAATCGTAGGAATCTCTGCAGTTTGAAATTCCAGATTTGGAAATGTTTCTTTTAAGTAAGGGACTGCCCAAGCACCCTCGATCGCCATTGCAACCCGACCTTGCCCAAAAGCCTCGCTGTTTGAGTTTGCGCCGACATCCGAGGGTTGCGCAGCAGAGCGATCGCGGCGATACTGATCGATTACAAGCTGCAAGCCTTGAATGCCATTTGAACTTGCAAATGCAGCGTTGTTATTCTGATCAACTAGACTGCCGCCAAAGGCTTTGATCATAAAAGCTTGACGCGGCAATTCCGGAGCGATTCCGATTCCGTACTGATCGATTTTTCCATCTTTGTTTTTATCGATCGTTAATTTCTTCGCATAATCTGTCAACTCGCTCCAAGTTTTTGGAGGTTTCGAGAATCCAGCATTTTTTAGCTCAGTTGAATTATAAAAAAGAGCGAGTGTTGAAAAGTCTTTTGGGATTCCGTAAACGGTATTACCTTGCTTAAATGCGTTTAATAGATTGGGTTCAAAATCGTCCAGTTTAAAATCTGGTTTGATATATGAATTGAGCGGTTCTAATACGCCATATTTAATTAATGTCGGTGCTTCAAATGCTTCGAGATAAAAGACATCTGGCGCAACTTCACCAATTAAACGAGTTCGGATTACATCCATATATTGGCTATTAATCACTTCTCGTTTGACTCGAATCGTTGGATTCTTCGCCTCAAATTCTCGAATAACTTTGTCGAGTAATTTCCCTTCATTCGGATTACTTTGCCATCCGCTTAATGTAATTTCAATTTTGCGA
Organism: Leptolyngbya boryana PCC 6306; assembly: GCF_000353285.1. Taxonomy (NCBI): domain Bacteria; kingdom Bacillati; phylum Cyanobacteriota; class Cyanophyceae; order Leptolyngbyales; family Leptolyngbyaceae; genus Leptolyngbya; species Leptolyngbya boryana. The sequence continues at coordinate 5,139,748 of NZ_KB731324.1, read as the reverse complement.
TCCGACTGCGATCGACAGCCTAACGTGAAGAAAACTAAACTGATCGCGATCGAACAAGAAAGCAATTTCCTCATACACTTGTAATCTGAAGTCATTCTTTCATCCTAATCATGCCGTCTCGGTTTGCAAGCCTGCTGAAATCAATCTTCTTCATGGGAATGGTCTGTCTCAGTCTGTGCCTCAGCAGTTGCCAATCGACTCAGGCATCGGGCGTGATTTACCTGACTTTGTGGCAAGGGGTGAATCCGCCTCCGAATCGGGATGTGCTGCAAAAACTCGTCGATCGCTTTAATCAGCAAAATCCCAATATTCAAGTCGAATCGCTCTACGTCGGACAAGGCGACCAACAAATGCCCAAAATTCTGTCGGCAGTGGTTGGGAATGCGGCTCCTGATATGTTGTGGTTTGCGCCGATGATTACTGGGCAATTGGTTGAATTGAATGCACTGAGATCGCTCGACGATTTTCATCCGCCTGTCCAAGCTGATCTTGATCCGGCTCTATCTGATACAACCAAGTTTGATGGCAAAACTTGGTCAGTTCCTTTTAGTACAAACAATGTTGGAATCTACTATCGTCCTAGTCTGTTCAAAGCCGCAGGGGTGAAAGCCTTGCCGAAAACTTGGTCAGAATTTCGCACCGTCGCTAAACAACTGACCCGCGATACAAACGGAGATGGAAAAGCCGACCGATTCGGAATGCTTTTACCGCTAGGCAAAGGTGAATGGACAGTTTTTACTTGGCTTCCCTTTATGTTTAGCGGCGGTGGGGAACTGGCAACTCCTCAAATTGCTGAAGTCGTTTTGAAAAAATTAAATGAAACAACAAAGCAGCAATCCTCAAACTCTTCATCAAATATCGGTCAACAGATGATAATGGATGGACGAGCAGATGTGAGTTCAGTTCATTTAAGGCAGTTAAATATTGTAAATTCGGGAGCAATCGCTGCTCTCAACTTCTGGCGCGACTTAATGCAAGATGGCTCCGCAATTCTCTCTCAACCCGAACGCGGCTATGAACTAGACAGCTTCCTTGCTGGCAAAGTCGCAATGCAGCTTTCAGGGCCTTGGACACTTGGGCAACTGCAAGCTACAAAAGTTGATTTCGGAGTGTTACCGATTCCGTCTGGAAAGCAACCTGCAACCGTTATTGGAGGCGAGAATTTATTCCTCTTCAAATCCAAGCCAGAACGAGAACAAGCCGCATTAAAATTTGCCGAATTTGTCATGAGCGAAGCGTTTCAGACCGAATGGGCGATCGGGACTGGCTATCTTCCAACTAATTTAAAATCTCGTGAAAGCCAAGCTTACAAGGAGTTTCGCTCGAAGCAGCCGGCGGTTGATGTCTTCCTAAATCAAGCAAAATTTGGTAAATCGCGTCCGATTTTCCCTGGATATAATCGGATTTCTGACAATTTGGGACGCGCGATCGAAGCGACATTACTCGATCGTGCGACTCCCGAAGCTGCTCTCAAATCCTCACAACAACGACTCGATTTGATCTTTAACAAGTGAGTTTAGGATGCAACTGCAAAATCTGTATACTGGCGCATCTTAGGTTCATGAAAGGCTAAGACAATATCTGCTGGATCGACTCCAGCCCGCACGAGATCGGTCGCGACTCCCTCTTCTGTCCAATCTTCTTCGATCCAAATTTTTTCATCTCGCAGTCGAATGTAAACCGTTGATCCAAGAACCCGTGTTCCGTTCTGCCAACCTAAATTCATCCAGATGTAGTGAGCTTTCTGTTCATCCACAATTAAGAATGTTTCGATTTCTGGATTCGGACGGCGATTGCAGAGTTCTACATAGCCTGACAAGATCTGTTTAATCAGCTTGGGATATTCAGTTAGTTTATCCATTGTCTGATTTCCTCTATGTTGTTAATGATTTTCGATCGCATATTTCACGACCCAACGCCGAAAGAGTTCGACTTTGATGCACCAAGTTTGATTCACTTCGTGAACGACATCGTGACGGCGAAGGGCTTCGATCGCGGTATCAAATTGCGCGGGGTCGAAGTGTTGTAAGAGAACATCGCGGGATAGACCTTGGTGAGCGATCGCTTTGAGGATGTCTTGCTGTCCGGGGGGAGATTGGGCGGCTTGTTGCCAGACTCCGGTGAAGTAGTAGCGTCCGTTGTCGTAGAGGTCGGAGCTTTCGGTAATAGCGGTGAGGTCGTCGATCGAGAATTGGTGGGATCTGTCGCGTCCTTGCTCGAAGACTTGGGCGTTGTAGCGGCGGACAAGTTGGAAGCCGAGGAGTTGGACGAGGTAGGGCTGTCCGGCGGTGAGGTCGAAGATTTCGTCGTAGAGATCGGGGGCGTAGTCGAGGGGGAAGTCGTCGGAGGGGTTGGCGAGGAGTTGGCGGGTGGAAGCTCGATCGAGGAAGCTCAAACGAATCGGGATGACGCTGGCAAAGAAGGGGCTGAAGTAGTCTTCGGTCATTTCTTCGAGGGTGTGGAGTCCGGCGAAGGCAAAGGCAATTTTGGGACTCATTTGGACGAGTCCGCGCAGGTAGCTGAGAAAGTCGGGGCTGAGTTTGTTGGCTTTGATCAGGTCTTCGAGTTTTTCAAATTCGTCGAGGGCGATGATCAGTCCTTTGGACTCGGGGGATTGGATGAGGGATTGCAGGTAGCGGCGGAAGGTGGGATAGGGGAGATTGATCAGATCGGTGTCAGACGGGGCGGGGTGGTTTGTGGCTTGGGCGATTTCGTCGCAGATGGAGAGGAGGACTTCGCCTGCGCCTTGGGTGACTTCGCCGAGGTTGAGGAGGTTGACGTAGATTAGCTGAGTGTTGGAGCCGAGGCGATCGTTGATGTTGCGAAGCAGTGAGGTTTTGCCCATGCGGCGATGACCGTAGAGGACGACGGATTGAAGCTGGTCGCTCATGAACCAGAGTTCTTCGAGTTGTTTGAGAATGTCATCGCGTCCAACAAAAAGGCTGCCTTCTACGGGGTCGCCTGTGACGTAGGGGTTTTGGACGGGTTTGAGGATTTCGATTCTGCCGATTTCGCCGACGGATTTGAGAAGAGAATCGCGCCAGGTTCGGGCGATCGATAAAATCAAGTCTCGTTCTGCTTTGGGGAGTTGGTCGGGGGCTTCGAGGATGGAGTTGAGATCGCCTAAAGCGCGGTTTGAGGCGAAAGCTCTAGCGGTTCGAGAGGCGGCATTGCAGACGACGCGGATATCTTCGGAGGCGCGGCGGATGGCGGCGATCGCGTTCCAGCTTTCGGGGCGGAGGAGTGGGGAGTGGGGAGATGGGGGGATGGGGAGAGAGGCGATTTCGTTGAGGTCTGAGATTTGGGCACGATCAAGAATCGTGGCGAGCAGAAGCATTTCTTTGCCGTGGGGAAGATCTTCGACGACTTGGAAGGCTTCGATCGCGGCTTTGGCATGGTTTTGGTAGAGAAACCAAAAACCGACCGCAGCAGCACGGGTAGGTGAATCAATCTGGAAATTAGTGTTTATATTTTTGAGTAATTTTCGTTTGACAAATTTTGGCAGGATGAAGAGCTTGTTAATGAATTCAGCTTTTAGGGCTGCATTAAGTGAAACAGAAACGTATTTGACGATTGTTTGATCCCAAATCGTGTCAGAGAGAGAGGCAACTTGAGCGATCGCAGTTGTAGGAGAAGTTCTTGCAAGAGCAGAATTCACCGCTCGAATGACAGCTATAAATTGCAAAGTGTACTTTAGGAGTTCATTAGCAACGTTTAAGCCAGCTTTCCAATCTTGCTGTATCCAGGCAAATACTTGCTGTTCAACCGCAGGAAGGGGGAAAGGCGTGATGTGAGAGAGTAACCAACGTTGCTGTCGAAGTTTTCGTATTCTAGGACGCAACCCCCACAGCCAGTTTTCAGGGCGTAATACAGCCACGCCAAAAGCCACGCCAAAACCCACGCCAGCAGCCACGCCAGCAGCCACGCCAAAAGCCATGCCAACAGCCATGCCAACAGCCACGCCAACAGCCACGCCAACAGCCACATCAAAAGCCACGCCAAAAGCCACGCCAGCAGCCACGCCAACAGCCACGCCAACAGCCATGTCAAAAGCCGTGCCAAAAGTCATGCCAAAAGCCACGCCAAAAGCCACGCCAAAAGCCACACCAACAGCCACGCCTCCAGCCACGCCAACAGCCATGCCTCCAGCCGCGCCAACAGCCACGCCAAAAGCCACGCCTCCAGCCGCGCCAAAAGCCACGCCAAAAGCCACGTCTCCAGCCACGCCTCCAGCCATGCCAAAAGCCACGCTCACGCCAACAGCCACGCCTCCAGCCACGCCAACAGCCACGCCTCCAGCCACGCCTCCAGCTACGCCTCCAGCCATGCCAAAAGCCATGCCAAAAGCCATGCCAAAAGCCATGCCAAAAGCCATGCCAAAAGCCACGCCAGACCAACTTACAGATAGTCCTGCTATCTCTAGCACGTAGCAGATTAGTAAAGGAGCCGCAATTTGCAGAATCAGCCCTTGTAGCCATAGTCTTGCTTGAATGGGATTGTTAAAAACCCATTGCAGCTTCTCGCGCCAAAGCTTGGTATCACTGAAGTCTGTCTCCTTCCAAGCAAATTCATTTACATACCATCGGAGTGCCTGCGGAAAGTAGAACACCCAGTACAACAAGCGCACATAATCCAACGGGTTCCACAGCGAGAGCGGACGACGCAGCTTTGGGGCGAGATCAAGCTTAGGAACGGGTTGAGATTGGCTCATAGATTGGGCGATCGAGATCGATAGAAATGTTAGGCTGTCTGAATGACGACTAGGAGAATTTTATATGTCCTCTGATGCTCAAGAGGATTACAACGAAATGATTCAAGCTCTCTCTCCAATGGCTCAAAAAGCCTATGACGAGATTGTTCAAACGCTCTCTCCAACAGAACAACTCCACCTCGCTACAATGGTTCTGAATCGATTTGTGCGCGAGATTTTACCTGCGATCGAGCAACGCGACTACTGGACTGAGCAAGACCAAATCGATACCGCTAATTTTTCGATGCAGTATGCTGAGTCGTAACTTTCTCCTAATTCGTTCTTGAGATATTGTTCGTAGAGGTTTCGCTCGTAGGGAAAAGCTTTGCGAAGTGAAATAATTCGGGTAGTTTCCTTGTTTGGTTGTGTAGCTCCGTTCTAGCTCGCCCCGGACTGAAAGTCGGGGCTAACAGTGCGAAGTCCTTTGAAAAGGACTGAAGACCCCATTCTAATTGGCTGTTAGTCCCTTCAGTAGACTTTATTCAACTAGCCCCGAATTTTATTCCGGGGGCGGGTGAATGCGATGAACGAAACGTTTCAAACATCCTCTTGAGCCTTCTCTGACAAACATCTTCTCGATTCAACAAACTATACGATCGACACTCAGAACATCATCTCTGTCATCACGACGTTCGCAACATTCTCCGTGAACCCCGCAATCTTCTCAACGTCGATCGCGCAATTCGTCACGAACCTTCCAACCTTACCGACGAACGCCAAGCCATTCATCACAAATCTCGTCATCTTCTCAGCAAAAACACTCCCCTACCTGTATTGATACTGCCGAAATAACTCGTACCCTCCCCGCATCAACCGTTTCGGATACCCCCCACTCTCCTCAATCAATCGCTCAATCTCCTCCGACGTAAACTGAATCGGCAATCCCCGCAGCCTTCTTGCCACAAATTCCCCCATCTCCCTATCTCCCCATCTCCCCACTCTCTCCTCCAAACAAATCCCCGCCAACGGCGAAGTCATCCCATCCTGCCCATCTGGAAACAACCGATCCAGCGAACTCCCCGCCGCCAACACCAACCGCAACGGCGCATCCGCCCCCTCTGCTAATCCCCGCAACTGCGATCGCAGTCCATGCGTAAACCCCTGCCACGTCATCTTCTCCACCTCATCCAGCAGCAAGACCAACCGCTTAGCAGAGAGCGATCGCTTCAGCCGCGCCCCCTGACAAGTCGCCACCCCTGCTTGATGACACAACTCCTCATAAAAATCTTCATCACTCTCGATCGAATTCAAATCCAGATAAATCGGCACTCGCCCCAACCGTGTCTGACAATCGCGATAAACCGCCCGCAGCAAAGACGATTTGCCAATTTCTCGATCGCCAATCACCGCCACACTATTGCGACTTTCCAACAATTCAAAAATTCGCTGCAATTCACGATCGCGTCCAAAAAACTGCATCGGATCATCGACCCTGCCACTCAGCGGCTCAAACGGATTTTTCAGCGATCGCACCGCTTTTCGTGCCTGAATGTGCTGAACCACTGCCCGAATTCCAGTCACGATATTCAAAAACGCCTCATCCTGATTGTTCCAAGTCGTTACAGGCTTAAAATTCTTCGGCAATCCTTGAATCTCAGCAAACGGTAGCCCTGTACAATCCGCAGGACGAAGCGCAATCGGAATTACGATCGCTTCCTTTGCCTTATGTCGCTCGATCGCCCGCGTCATTTCCAACTCAAAACAATAGGCCGACGCAATAAAGTCAGAGCTAATCAGCAACAAAATAATTTCTGCCGACTCCAAATTTTCATCAATTTTTCCCGCCCATTTCTCACCCGGCAAAATCTTACGATCGTGCCACTGCTGAATCAAATTCTGTCGCTTCAGCGTTGCAAGATGCGTCTCAAGTCGATCGCGCAAATCCTCATCCTGATGAGAATAGGAATAAAACAATGAAAGAGGTGAAGTCATCGGGGCAGTTCATCGTCTGGGGCAAACGTCGAGTGGAATCCACCTGCTTATTATCCACGAGAAATTTAGCGATCGTGTCAAATTGCACTCATCGTTATCAATACTAAAATTAGTATTCTGGCGAACGTGCGATCAGGCATTCTCTCCGAAGCTGCCGACAAAGAAAATACTAAAATAGCTATAGAAAATTACCAAAAATAGTATGTCTGCTTTCGCAGGAGATCATCATGAATCAGGTTATGAAGCAGCCCTCGTCTTGGCTATTCGATGGAATTAAATTGAATCCGAGCGATCGCTTCCGTCCTTTCTATTTCACTGATGAACTTCAGGCACGGCTAGAGTTTTTGCTTGAAGGACGGAAACAGCGAACGCTTTCAGAAGAAGAAGAAGCCGAAATGATGGGATTATTAGAACTCAATCGCATTTTTAGCTTTGTGAATACCAAACTGGCTTCCGAATTGTGGCAATCAACGACTTCACTCGACAATCTGTCCGGCGACGAGCCAAATTCCTCTGCGAATATTGCCACTCCCTAGAACGCACCAGCGCGACCCCATTCACGATCGATCATTTAATTCCTCAATCTTTAGGCGGTTCTGATGCGATCGATAACCTTGCCTATGCGTGTCAACGCTGTAACTTCTATCGCTACAACTTCATCACGGGTATTGATCCAGAAACCAATCAAGAAGTTCCTCTGTTTAATCCCAGAACTCAGGATTGGGAGAAGCATTTTATTTGGACTGCCGATGGCTTGAGAATCTTAGGAGTCACTCCGATAGGTCGAGCAACCTGTAAAAGACTTGATCTGAATGATGATGACCACAATCAGGGCTTTATTCAAAATTCTCGACAATCTTGGGTAGAAGTTGGATGGCATCCACCGAAAGACGATCCAAAGTTATTGTCTTGAATTCCTCTTTCGTCTAGGGTTTAGAGTCTGCAACTCTGGGAACACTAACGGCGTTGTTTGCTAGCCCCGTTATGACTCAGCCCTTTATCTCGGTCGTCATTCCCACGTATGGGCGTGAAGAACCTCTGCGCGACACAATCATTGATGTTCTAAAACAAGATTATCCTCACTACGAAGTGCTAGTCGTCGATCAAACTCCTGTACATGAACCCGATGTGCAAAAGTTCCTCGAAGACCTAGCAGAAGTTGGGAAAATCCAGTGGTTTAAGCTCGATTGGGCAAGCTTACCAGGGGCGAGAAACTATGCGGTGCGGCGATCGCAAGGTGAGATCCTTCTCTTCATTGATGACGACGTGCAGTTAGAACCGGGATATCTAGCCGCACATGCCAAGAACTATCAGAGAGCAGAGATTGGTGCAGTTGCGGGCAGAGTCTTCGATCGTATGAAGCTGGCTGATTTTGCACCAGGGCTAGAGATTCAAGACTTACCACCCGAAGCACACGATCCTGGAATCGCTTGGTATCACTTAAATCTAGTCCATACTGTGAAACCGCAGCAGGTTTTGAGCGCGCGTGGGTGCAATATGTCTTATCGCCGCGAAGTATTTGAGAAACATCAGATTTGGTTTGATGAGCGGTTTCGGGGAAGTGCCGTTCGGGAAGAGTCTGACTTCTGTTTGAAATTGCGGAAGACGGGCTTGATGATTTGGTATGACCCAGAAGCTTCATTAGTGCATTTGGGTGAGGAAACGGGCGGCTGTCACGATATCAGTACGAAGTCGCTGAAATATCAGATGACCTTCTATCACAATCATTTTTTGATGGGATTGAACAATCTAACCGTTTCGCAAGCTGCGCGTTTCTTTTTCCGATTGTTTGACTGTCATGTGTTGGGTCGTCCGCCTTGTCACAAAAGTGGTTCACCGCTCAAAATCATCACGAGATTTTGCTTTTATTCATTGGGATTTCTTAGCGCGATCGCGACACTCATTCGATCGCTCTGGGATGACGGACAAATTTATAGCCGACGAGATGAGGTGAAACGATGAAAATTCTGGTTGCGAGTCATTCTTATATCGTCGATCTCAATTGTGAAAAGCTGCGAGTTTTAGCAAATTTAGAACCGGGAATCGAAGTCACGATCGTCGTTCCCAAACGTTGGAAACCGGGTGGCGTGATGAAAGATACAATCGAAACTCGCTATCGCGAAGAAGGATCGTTTCGAGTTGTTCCTATTTCTAATTTCAGTCAAAATAATCAGGGCTTACTCACATTTGGAGCCGATTTAATTTCGCTACTGAAGTCGTTTCGACCCGATATTATTCAAGTTGAGCAAGGGTCTAAGTCTTTTGCATATGCACAGTTTATTACTGCGAATCGACTCTTAAATTTGAAAGCCAAGAATCTCTTTTTTACCTGGTGGAATTTGCCTTATACGTTGCAGTTTCCGGTGTCATTACTTGAGACATACAATCTCAAAAATACAGACGGAATCGTGGTTGGAAATCAGGACGGAGCCAAGATTTTACGCGATCGCGGTTACACAAAAAAAATGAGCATCATGCCGCAGCTTGGTGTTGATGAATCTCTCTTTTGCCCTCAGTCTCAGCCGGAACTTTCTGCAAAATTCGGGATTCAGCCGGACGACTTTGTCGTGGGATTTGTTGGGCGATTTGTGCCTGAGAAAGGGATTTTGACGTTAGTGAAAGCATTGGAGAATCTTCGCGATCGCAATTGGAAACTGCTTCTACTCGGACGAGGTGAACTCAAAGCAGAAATCCAACAACAAGCTGAAAAATTCGGATTTAGCGACCGCTTGATTTGGATCGAAAGTGTTCCTCATGCCGAGGTTTATCGCTACATCAATTTGATGAATACCTTAGTTTTACCTTCTGAAACAACGTATCAGTTTAAAACATTAACTTCAGTTGGCTGGAAGGAACAATTCGGACATGTCTTGATCGAAGCAATGGCTTGTCAGGTTCCAGTGATTGGCTCGAATTCAGGCGAGATTCCGAATGTGATTGCCGATGCCGGCTTGGTATTTCCAGAAGGAAATGTCGAGCAATTGAGCGATCGACTAGCACGATTAATCGACGATCGTGAGTTCGCTACGGATTTGGGACAGCGAGGGTATCAGAGAGCAATGGCGAAATATACGAATCGGGCGTTAGCGAAGGAGTTGTTGGAGTTTTATCGATCGCTTTGAAAAATAGGATCGGTAGAATGAATCCCATAGATGACCAAGTTTGAGCATATGAAGAACTTAGAAGAAATCGAACTGGCTGTGCGTCAATTGTCTGCCGAAGAACTCGCTGCTTTTCGGATCTGGTTTGCTGAATTTGATGCAGAACTGTGGGATCGGCAATTTGAAGAAGATGTAGCAGCCGGAAAGCTCAATCACTTAGCTGAACGAGCGCGACAACATTTACGAGAAGAGAACTGTACTGACCTGTGAGATATCGCGCGACTCCTGATTTCTGGTACTGCTATCGACAATTGCCCGAAGAAATTCAGGAACTTGCCGATCGCTGTTACGAATTACTCAAGCAGGATTCTCGCTATCCATTATTGCACTTCAAAAAAGTCGGGCAATTCTGGTCAGTCAGAATCGGGCTACACTATCGCGCACTAGCACTTGAAGAAGGTGACGACATTGCATGGTTTTGGATTGGAACCCATGCGGAATATGACCAACTCCTGCGGGGTTAAAAATCACATGAAAATCTTACAAATCGTTCCATCAATCTCTTTAGTTTATGGCGGGCCTAGTCAAATGGTGCTGGGGCTTTCAAGCGCACTGGCAAAAGCTGGTGTCGAGATTACAATCGCGACAACCAACTCTAACGGTGATGTCGGACAAGCCCCACTGGATGTCCCTTTAGGTGTTCCCGTTGCTCAAAACGGCTATGAAATTTACTACTTTCGATGCTCCCCATTTCGACGGTATAAATTCTCGATCGAGCTTCTCCAATGGCTTCACAAAAACGCCAAAGCTTACGATCTTGCACACATTCACGCACTCTTCTCTCCTGTGAGTTCGTGCTCGGCCGCCATTGCGCGATCGCAGCAGCTACCTTACATTCTTCGACCTCTCGGAACCCTCGATCCGGCTGACTTACAGAAAAAACGCCAGCTCAAGCGTCTTTATGCAGCAGTGCTAGAACGTCCCAACTTAGCCGGAGCCGCAGCAATTCATTTCACCAGCGAGCAAGAAGCGAAAACTTCAGAGCGATTCAATACAGTGACTCGCGATGTCGTGTTGCCATTAGGAGTCAGCTTGCCGCTTTCTGCATCGAATTCAATTCATGAGAAATATGGCATTCCCACGAACAAGCCAATTCTGCTTTTCATGTCTCGAATCGATCCCAAAAAAGGATTAGATCTCTTACTCCCCGCGCTGGAAAATCTCGACTCAGACTTTCACTTTGTCCTAGCTGGCGGCAACCCTCAAGATCCAAGCTACGAAGCAACGATTCGCGATCGCATTCAACAGTCTCAACTCAAAGACAAAACCTCGATCGTCGGCTTCGTCACAGGCAGTGAGAAAACTGCGCTACTCGAAGCAGCAGATTTGTTTATCTTACCGTCTTACTACGAAAATTTCGGCATTGCAGTCGCAGAAGCGATGAGTGTTGGAACGCCTGTCGTGATTTCAGATCAGGTTCATATCTGGCAAGACATTGAGCGATCGCGCTCTGGTTGGATCGCTCAATGCAATGTGGAGAGCCTAACGCAAGCTTTAAAAGAAGCACTAGCAAATCGCGTAGAACAAATCCAACGCGGTAAAAACGCCCAAATTTTTGCACAACAAAATTACAGTTGGGATGGGATCGCCCAACAAGTCATCAAAACCTACCAAGACTTGATATGAATTCGCGCCTTTGACCGCGCGAATTATCTTGCAAACAGCAAATCCGCAAACCCGTACAAGCTCACTCCTAACAGCAAAGTCGCCATTACCTGCGTTGGACGCGGACGTACTGCTGGAATCAACGCCTCGCGCACCAAAATCGACGCACAAGCTCCCACCGTAAACACTAATCCCAGCAACAAATACGCCAATTCTGAATTAAAAATCCAGACACTAAACAGCAGCATCGATAACGCCAACATCAACGTTTCAACTAATTGAGGCGGATTATCCTGACTCATAAACTCGATCGTGTGCCAAAAACTGCGCCACTGCCGCATCTGTCTCCCTCGCGTCAAAGAGTTAGTCATCACTAACTTTTATCAGCTTTGCAAAGTTCTTTTCAAGTCCGCGATCGCACTTTCCATCTCCACCTGCGGAAACGATCGATAAAATCGACTCACACTTAAAAACGGTTCCGGGGTTGCCAGTACTAAAACGCGATCGCAAATCCCTTCAAGTTGGCGGATCATCACTTGCGGCGCAACTGGCGCACAGATCCAAATCTCTTTTGGCTCTTGTTTTCGTAGCGATTTCGCTGCGACTGAAATCGTCATTCCTGTCGCAATCCCGTCATCGACGAGCAGCGCAATTTTCCCCGTTGCCGTGACATTCGGACGATCGCGAAATTGCTCAAACTGACCTTTTGCTTTCGCCAAAGCGCGATTTAGCGCATCCTCCCACCCTGGAATTCTCGAATGAACCGACCTTAAGACTTGTCCATCTGCGGTCACTGCCCCGATCGCTAATTCTGGATTTTCAGGTCGCGTAATCTTCTTCGCCACCAAAATATCCAGTGGACAATGTAAAACCTGCGCGATCGCCGCACCAATTTCCACCCCGCCTCGGGGCAACGCATAAACGATAAATGATCCATCGACCGACTGCGCTTGTTCCAACACCAAATGCGCCAGCCGTTCCCCCGCATCTTTGCGATCGTCAAATAAAACGGTATCCGAAGACAATTGAGAAGAAAACATCGGTTCCTCCTGCCTGAAGGATATCTTCAGCATAGATCCAGAATTTCAACTCTGTCTTCTTTCTTTCGATTGCCGCAATCCGATCGCAATTCCCTTTAGAATTTATGGGTTAATAAATTTCTGCGCGATCCGATTCATGGCGAACGACGAACAAATTAGCCTGTTTGATATCCCTGCTGCTGAACCCTCTGCTCCACCCAGTTTTGACCCGGAGTTGATTCCGACGAGTGCCAAGATTCCGATTCCAACAGGGACGTATCAAACGATGGAAGCGATGGGCGCACATTGTAATCGCTGTCATCGCTGCGACTTGGGTGCGTCTCGAACTCATGCAGTCATTGGACGTGGCAATCTGAAAGCGCCGATCATGATTGTCGGGGAAGGGCCTGGACAGACTGAGGATGAGACGGGAATGCCCTTTGTCGGAAAATCGGGGCAGTTGCTCGATCGCATTCTGGCTTCAGTGAATCTCACGACCGAAGAAGATGTCTTTATCTGTAACGTCGTCAAATGTCGTCCCCCTGAAAATCGCACGCCAACGACGGATGAGGCAGCGGCTTGCAGTGGCTACTTGGCCGAACAAATTCGCATGGTCGATCCGAAAATTATTCTCTTAACTGGGGCAACAGCGATGAAAGCCCTAGTCGGAATCAAACAGGGAATCACCAAAGTTCGGGGACAGTGGATCGAAAAAGACGATCGCTTTTACATGCCAATCTTCCACCCGGCTTATCTGCTCAGAAACCAATCTCGTGAGAAAGGTCAACCGAAATGGCTGATGTGGCAAGATATTCAGGCAGTGCGAGCAAAACTCGATCAACTCAGAGGTGCAGATTAGTTTCGTCTCAATCTGCGCGCTTCATCGTCGAGCCGACTGCGAGTTTCTAAATTTGCCAGACCCGTAACTCTCAATCCGTAACGGGCTTGAAATTGTCGGATCGCGGCTTGGGTGGCTGAATCGTAATATTGTGCGATCGCGAAATCACTCCGCAAAATCGCTTTCAAATTATTCCGCAGATTTCGCATCACGCTCGAAAGCTTTTCTTCAGTAGCGCGATTGACCAATCCCGTTTCAGAAAGCCCATAAATTTGCTGAAGCTCTCGAATAGCTCGCCGAGTTGGGGCATCAGTTAACGGAGCTTTCTGATTGATGTCATAGCCAAACCCCGCCAGGATGGCTTTAATTTGTGCATCAGTATAAATGCTCAGCGCCGGAGATTGGAGTGCAGGTTGAGAAGGTGGCGAGTTTTGGGATTCTGTTCTTGGAACTGCATCATTGAGCAGGTCATTCAATCGCCGTCGAGTTTCAAGATTGGCAATTCCAGTCGCAGGTAAGCGATTTTGCTGCTGAAACTTTTTCACTGCTTCTTCGGTTTGCTTACCGTAAAACTGGCTCCCCGGAAGCTCGGGATTGGGACGAACTGTCCGATTTAAGCCAAGTTGTAGCGTGCGCACAATATCTGCTGCTTTGTCTTGAGTGGGAATGTTCAACGTTTCATCAACTGGGAGTTGAAACTGAAACTGAAACTCACGAATGCCTTGCCGAACTCTCGGATCGTCGATTGGCGCATTCAGTGGAACCGCATACCCTAATCCATTGAGAACTGAGAGAAATTGTGCCACGGTGTAGTCTTGCGATCGCGCTGCATTAACCGCTGGACATAGAATCATTCCTGACACCAAGCTCCCCATCACCCATCCAGAAATCCGTCTCACGTTTTACATTCCCTTACGTTTTATCTGAAGAAATTATCGCTTGTTCTGCTAGTGTCTCATTGTATTTACCGTCAGGGATTAATGAAGAAATTGTGATATTTCGCGGTTCATGACGTATTCAATTCGGATTGCTGACCTACCAGAGAGTGAACGCCCTCGCGAACGCCTGATCGCTCAAGGTGCAAAAACACTTGCAACGGCTGAACTTCTAGCAATTTTGCTGAGTACGGGGTCAGGAAAACTTTCTGCTGTAGGGCTAGGGCAATATATTTTGCAAACCCTGAGTCAGCATCAGCGCGATCCGTTGAGTGCATTGCGAGAAGTGACAATTTCAGAACTGACGAAAGTGTCAGGAGTTGGAACTGCGAAGGCGACAACGATCTTAGCCGCGATCGAACTTGGCAAACGAGTCTATCAATCTCGACCCCCCGAAAAAACAGTCATTGATGATCCGGCTGTGGCTGCTGCTGCTTTGAGTCATGAACTGATGTGGCAGTCTCAAGAGCGATTTGCCGTGCTGATTCTCGATGTGAAGCATCGCTTAATTGCAACTCAAGTGATTACGATCGGGACTGCAACCGAGACGTTAGCACATCCGCGTGAGATTTTTCGAGAAGTAATTCGGCAAGGGGGAACACGGTTAATCGTGGCGCACAATCATCCGTCGGGTAATACGGAACCGAGTGCAGAGGATATCAATTTGACACGCCAATTGCTCGAAGGTGCTCGATTTTTGGGAATTCCATTGCTCGATCATCTCATTCTCGGAAATGGCAATCATCTGAGTTTGAGACAGACCACATCGTTGTGGGATGAAGTCGCACAAGAGGTTTGATTTTTGATGTGAATAATTGTCTTTCTTCACGCCATTAGCTCGATTTGGCGCAACTATCTACAATCTTTGTTTGAAACGGAAAGGCTCACTCTAAGGGGAGATTTGTAAGGAAGCGCACCTCGGATTTAATAAAGTACGCCGTTTACGCCTACGGATGACTCTTTATGAAGCGCGATGCTACCGGTAAGTTTGTTCAAAATTGGGATGCAGAAACCAAACAACGCATTAGCATTTCTCTTACCCGTACAGCTTGGCGATCGCTCGATAAAGAAGCACAAAAACGGGGAATGTCTCGCTCTGAAGTCATTGAACACTTTGCTCGCAGTCTAGAAGCAGAGCATTCTAACGAATCTACCTATGCAAACGCTTCAACGGCGTTGCTTCCAGCTCAAATTTTTGAGCAACAGCAGGAAATTGCTGCTCTGAAATGTCAGAAGCAGGAGTTAGAGGCACGCTTAGAAGGCTTGCTCAATATAAGTGCCCAAACCAATGAACGCAAGGTAGAAACCATTCTAGAAAGTATTGCCGATGCTTTCGTTGCCTTCGATCGAGACTGGCGCTACACCTATGTCAATCGGGCAGCGGCTCGAATTCTGCACCGATTACCCGAAGAATTGCTGGGTAAACATGTTTGGAATGAAGTTTTTCCTGAACTCATTGGCGGAATCGCCTATCGAGCAATGCATCAAGCCGTAGCAGAACAAGTCGCACTGACCTGGGAAGAGTTTGGCGAACCCGTTCAATCCTGGCTAGAAGTCAATGCTTATCCCTCGCAAGAAGGACTCGCCGTTTATTTTCGGGATGTGACAGAACGCAAGCAAGCAGAGGCAGAACGGGAACGATTACTCCAAGCGTTGGAAACGGAAAGGGCGCAATTTGAAGCAGTTCTGCACCAGATGCCTGCGGGAGTTTTCATCGCGGATGCTACTACTGCTAAGTTGGTGCTTGCAAACGAACAAGCCAACCAAATTGTCAAATATGACTTTGAACAGTCCCATGAGCTAGAGGACTATGTTCCCGTGACTCCATTTGCAGCATTTCGCCCGAATGGACAAATTTATGCACCAGATGAGTATCCTTTGGTGCGATCGCTCAAAACCGGGGAAGTCATTACGCAAGAGAAAATGGAGCTACGCCAGGAAGATGGTAGCCATAGCATTATTTCAGTTAGTTCCAGTCCAATCTTAGATAAGCAGCAACGAATCCTGGCAGCCGTTGCGGTCTTTCAAGATGTCACTCACCTCAAACAGGTTGAAGAAAACCTGCGGCAGACAGAAGAACGCTTACAGCTTGCCCTCGTATCCGCCGCCATGATTGCTTGGGATATCGATTTGGAGACCAATCAAGTGGTGTGTTCTCCAAATGCGCTGGAGATTTTTGGGATGCATGTGGGCACCGCAGAAGCATTTCGTGCGGTAATTCATCCCGACGATCGACACCTTGTCAGGCAAGCGATGGAACAGGCGATCGCGAGTGACCACTCCTTTTCTCAGGAATACCGAGTGATCAGTCCTGATGGTGCAATTCGCTGGCTCAAAAGTCAGGGGCGCGTCTATCTCAATGATGCGGGACATGCGATTCGGATGCTAGGGGTCTCGCTCAACATTACCGAACGCAAGCAAATCGAAGCTGAACGCGATCGACTTCTCAAACAAGAGCAGGCTAGCCGTCGATTAGCTGAAAATGAACGTCAGCGACTGCGAGACATTCTGATGCAAGTGCCTGCTATGTTTGCCGTGTTGTCGGGTTCTGATCACGTCTTTGAACTGGCAAACTCTAAGTTTCTGGCTGTCTCCGGACGTTCCGAAGACATTTTGGGGAAGAGAGCACACGAAGTATTTCCTGAAATGGCAGCTCAGGGATATTCTGAGATTTACGATCGGGTCTATCAGACTGGGGAAATTATTCAAGGAGATGAGTACTTGTCTCGTTGGAACCCGAATGGGGACGGCAATGTCGTCGAAGGATTTTTCAATTTCGTGTTTCTGCCGCTAAGAGACATTGATGGTTGTATCGATAGCATCTTGATTCATGGAATCGAAGTTACGGCTCAAGTACAAGCCCGTCAGCAGGCAGAAGCCTTACTGGTAGAACTTCAGCGCAAAGAAAGACAACAGCAGTTCTTGATCGAATTGAATGATGCAATTCGTGCCCTGCAAGACTCTGAAGAAATTATGTGGCAGGTGGTTAGCTCCACTGGGCACCATTTCAATGTCACTCGCTGTACTTATGGTGAAATTGATCCAATCCAGGAATATGTTCTTGTCGATCGCGACTACTGCAATGAAGTCAGGAGCGTCGTTGGTAGACTGCCGATGAGTTTGTTTGGGTCTGAGATTATTGCTGAATTGCAGCAAGGCAAAACGATTGTGATTGATGATGTCGATCGCGATTCTCGAACTGCTGGAGCAAGAGCCGCTGCTTTTGCTGAAATACAAACCAAATCGTTGCTGTGCGTCCCCTTCGTGAAGGCAGGACGGTTCCTTGCATTGTTGATGTTGCACCATGCTACTCCTCGGCAGTGGACATCAGAAGACGGGAAATTACTGGAACGTATCGCTGAAAAAACCTGGCTAGCTGTAGAGAGATCGCGAGCAGAAGCAGAATTGCGAGAGCGTGAAGCTCACCTACAACTTGCGCTGAAAGTGGGACGGATGGGCACTTGGCACTGGGATTTGCAAGCAGATACGCTCCTCTGGTCATCAGGACATTTCACGATTCTGGGGCTACAGCCTGATGAGGATAAGCCTAGCTACGAACTTTGGGCAAGTCGCGTGCATCCGGATGACTTGGGAGAAACAGAGACAAAGTGGCAGCAAGCGATCGCGGAACGAACAGAGTACCATCACGAATATCGCCTGCGCTTGCCAGACGGCTTGATTCACTGGGTCGATGTGAGAGGACAGTTCTCCTATGATGCGCAAGGACAACCGAAGCACTCGATTGGCGTTGTGATTGACATTACAGAGCGCAAGCAAGCGGAAGAGACCTTGCATCAAACGCTACAAAAGCTCAATTTCCACGTCGAAAATACGCCGATGGCAGTTGTGGAATGGGACGATAACTTTCGAGTCCTTCGGTGGTCTGCTGGTGCAGAACGCATTTTGGGCTGGAAAGCTGAGGAAATACTGGGTAAACATTTAATGGAGATTCCGTTTGTCTTTGAAGAAGACCTGGAATCGGTTGCTGATGTCTGTCAGCGATTAGTTTATGGCGAGGAACCGCATATTCTCTCGTACAACCGCAATTACACGAAAGACCGCAACGTGGTGCATTGCGAGTGGTACAACTCCAGTCTCAGAGATAAATCGGGACGGATGCTGTCGGTATTGTCGCTGGTGTTGGATGTCACGCAGCGCAAGCAAGCCGAGCAGGAACGGGAACAACTGTTAGAGCGCGAACGCCTTGCTCGCGCCCAATCCGAAGCGGCACAGCAGCAATTGGCGACTATCTTTGAAACCTCTCCGATTGGCTTAGCTTTACTGGATGCCGAGCAACGATATGTTGCCATCAATGAATCCTTAGCTGAAATTAACGGATTAACCCGTGAGCAACATTTAGGCAATTCAATTTCGACGCTGTTTGGTCAAACCGACCCCAGATTAGTGGAAATCTTTGAGCGAATTTACACGACGGGAGATCCCTTCATTTCACCCAACTTTGCCGTAAATCCTCCGGGGCGCAACGATCGTCGTCCCGGTTACTACAACGTTTACTATCTACCGACTGTCAACGCGAGTCACCAGGTGGAAAGCGTCTTGATCTATGTGGTCGATGTCACGGAACGCGTTAGGTTAGAACGTGCCCAACAGTTTCTCTCCGAAACTAGTGCAGTGCTAGCGTCTTCCCTAGATTATCAAACGACGTTGGAGCGAGTCGCACAGCTAACCGTCCCGGAATTAGCCGACTGGTGTACGGTTCACATCGTTGAGGAGGATGGCACCATTGACCAGATTGCCGTTGCTCACATCAATCCTACCAAACTGGAATGGGCACATCAGCTGCAAGAAAAGTATCCACTCGACCCGAATGCGGCTCGTGGTGCAGCCTTAACCCTGCGAACTGGAGAGCCTGATTTTGTGCCAGAGATCCTAGATGAAATGCTCGTTCAGGCTGCTCGTAATCCAGAGCATTTAGAGATTCTACGGCAGGTCGGGTTTAGTTCTGTGATGGCTGTGCCGCTCCGAACTCAGGCGAGAATTATTGGGGTCATCTCTTTTATCTCGGCTGAGTCTGGACGACGCTACACGATGACAGATTTGCAATTAGCTGAGGAATTGGCGCGTCGTGCCTCGCTCGCGATCGACAATGCCCAACTCTATCAAGCCACCCAACGCGATCGCACCAAAGCAGAATCGGCAAACCGGATCAAGGATGAATTCCTTGCGGTGTTGTCGCATGAATTGCGATCGCCCCTCAATCCCATTCTCGGTTGGACAAAAATGCTGCGGTGCAAACGGTTAGATGCCACGAAAACGAACCAAGCTTTGGAAACGATCGAACGCAATGCGAAACTGCAAGCGCAATTAATCGAAGACTTGCTCGATGTCTCCCGCATTTTGCAAGGAAAAATGACGTTAAACATTGCGCCTGTCAATCTGGCGACGACGGTTGAGGCGGCTTTAGAAACTGTCCACCTAGCGGCTGAAGCGAAACAGATTCACATTCAAACCCTGCTCAATCCGGTTTCAGGAGCCGTTTTAGGCGACACAAACCGTCTCCAACAGATCGTTTGGAATCTCTTGTCAAATGCTGTGAAGTTCACGCCATCAGGCGGGCAAGTCGAGGTGCGCTTAGAGCAGGTTGGCGCTCATGTGCACATTCAAGTTCAAGATACGGGCAGAGGCATTCATCCAGAGTTTCTACCTTATGTATTTGATTACTTCCGCCAAGAAGATGGCAGCACGACTCGAAAATTTGGGGGATTGGGGTTGGGGCTGGCGATCGTGCGTCAGCTCGTTGAATTGCATGGTGGAAGCGTCTGGGCAGAGAGTCCCGGATCTAATCTAGGCGCGACTTTCGTTGTTCGTCTGCCGCTCAACCACATCGAGCACACCCCTTCTGAGATCGAGAATATAGAAGCTGCGGCAGATTTAACCGGGATTTGCGTCTTGGTGGTGGATGATGATGCAGACATGCGAGAGTTGGCATCATTTGTCTTGATCCAAGCAGGCGCAAAAGTGACAGTCGCAGCTTCGGCAGCAGAGGCACTGTGTCTCATGAGCCAATCGATTCCTGATCTCTTGTTATGCGATATTGGGATGCCAGAAATGAATGGCTATTCTCTGATTCAGCAAATTAGAAAGCAGTCACCAGAGCAAGGAGGGACGATTAAAGCGATCGCGCTAACGGCTTACGCTGGCGAGGTCAATCAGCAGCAAGCCTTAGCCGCAGGTTTTCAAATGCACCTCTCAAAGCCAACGGAACCGGATGTATTGGTCAAAGCCGTCTCATCCCTGATCGCGACTCCTGCGGCTTGAGAGGAAAACTAGCGCCTTTAGCAAGCTTGGGCAACCAAAGTCCGATGGCGCGGAGTGTTGCAGGTCAAAGTCGGTTTAGAGAAACCTGCTTCAACGATTTCTTTCTCCAAATCCAACCCAAAATACTGATCCAAATAAGGTTCTGTACTCTTGAGTAATGTCAAAATGTACGGGGGCATTTTGGCATAAATTTCAGAGTTGGGATTCATATCCATGATGGCAAGATGTCCACCCGGACGAAGTAATCTTCTGGCTTCTTTGAGAATGTCGATCGCGGCACTTTTCGGCAATTCATGAAACAACAAGCAAGCCGAAACCAAGTCATACGAGCCAGAGGGTAAACCTGTTGCTGCGGCATCGGCATGTACCCAGTTAATGTTTTCCCGTTCTCCGACTCGATGCTTCGCAACGGCTAAGAAATAAGGGGAAAGATCAACTCCGGTGAGCGTTGCACCTGGGAAAGCGTCTTGTAGCGCAACGGTGCTCATTCCCACGCTGCATCCGAGATCCACGATCGCTTTTGGAGATTCAGAAATTTCAGCTTGCAAAACGTTGTGATAGCTCTGACGCAATCGGGGATCGCCATCTTTTCCCGAATCACTCCAAATCCTTGCATGAACCGCATAGGCAGCCACTTCTACTTCGGTGGCAGGCTCCCACCCTAAATTCCCTTCTTCGTAGGCGTGAAAAGAACGCACATAATACTCTGGATATTTCAAATCAGGATTATTGACTTGATTAAATTCCGTTGACCAATCGCGAGCTTGCAAATCAGCCACAATCTTCGTCCAGGGAACCCCGATCGATTCTGCCCGTTTGATCATCATCGTTCGAGCACGATATCTCGCCAAATCAAACACAGGTTTGATCGATAAAATTCCATTCACAAGCCGAGAAGCGAGTCTGAGCTTGGGTTCACTGGTTACGGTCATATCAAAAACTAAGTTTATGAACAGTCTTAATTTTACCGTTAGCGATCGCTCGACGAATCAATCTATGAAATCTCTGTCGCATCAGTGGGGAGTGGGGAGTGGGGAATTGTTTCCTAATTAGCTCCCTACCCCCACTCTTTTGAACATTCACCACTCAAACCCGATCGCAATTAACCTCTAAGTTTGCGAGTGTTCTCTACTAAACTCTGAGCAAATGCATCAAACCGCTGCGAAAGGTCTTCATCGAGTAACTTGCCATCTTCCCCAAATGCCTGCCAAGCTTGCCCGATTGCAATCTGCTCCGGAATTGTCCAGGCATGAATCGCCCGCAAAATCACTCGCAAATCATTGAGCGAATTACTATTCGACTGCCCGCCCAAAACACTAATCGCACCCGTTACCTTGCCCGTAAACTCGACAAACCCCATCAGATCCAGCGCATTCTTGAGCACGCCACTAATACTGCCGTGGTATTCAGGGGTCGCTAAAATAATCGCATCCGCTTCGCTGACGACCTGCTTCATTTTTGCCACATCAGGATAGTCCGAATAGTCCTTCCCACCATCACAGAACGGCAAATTCAGCGATCGTAAATCCAAAATTTCTACCTCTGCTCCCAAAGCGGCAACCCGTTGAATCGCAACTTTCAGAGCGAGTTGACTGTAAGAACCCGGTCTTAAACTTCCAGCAATGCCAACAACTTTGACCATCAGATGAAATTCCTTGAATAACCTCCCTATCATAACCAAGTTGAATTCATTATGACTACGCTTTAAGAGAGGTATCTCTGTGAAATGTTTAAAAGCATTATGAAAAAGCCAAGAATTCGAGCTATCCGTGGGATAATTCCCGAAATAGTCCACTGGTAAAGGGTTCTACCCTAGGTGAGGAGTTTAATACGATGAAATTAAATCTTTGGCAGCATTCGGTTTCCGCCCTAACAATTGCTGGACTGACAGCCCCTTTCATCATGCCTGCTGCTCAAGCACAACTCGTCGGTCAAGTTCGGTGTGCAAAGCAGTCTACTGCCATTTTCGCAGAGCGTTCTGCTGCTAGTCCTGTTGTTCGCGCTGTCCCTGAAAACCAAAGAATGACGATCGCGGAAAATACAGCTGAAAATGGTTTTCTTGCTGTGAGCGCTCCCTCTAAAGGCTTTGTGCAAACGGTAACGCTGAGACTCTGCCCTGGTGGTAATCCAAATCCGAACCCGAATCCAAATCCTTCCCCATCGACCTGCCGCCGTGTCACACAAACGCAAGGTTTGATCGTGCGTCAAGGGCCAGATGTGTCAACTGCGGTTGTAGGGAGTGTTGCGTTCAATTCTCAAGTCAATGTTTCAACCACGCCAACGACATCCAAGACAGATGCAAGTGGACGGGTATGGGTGCAGATTGCAAAACCCGTTTCAGGTTGGGTTTCTAACGGATTTGTGAATGTTCCTGGTAGCAATCTTCTGAATTGTCAGTAAACGTCCGGTTATTTCTCGAATGTTTCAAATCTGCGGCTTGAGCGAGTGATTAGACTCGTTCAAGCCATTTTTATCTGAGCTAATTCAAACCCTAACCTCTGGTTCAAGTCCCTTCATGAAACTTAGGGAGTTGCCGTCTCAGAATGCAAATCTCGCCAAAGCCAAATTCCATCCGTTCCCGCTGCCACGATCGCTTGTCCCTTCAAGGCAAACTCCACAAACAAACTACTAAAGGACGTTGCATACAACGATCCCAACGATTGTTCTGTAAATAGATGCCACAGATGCACCGATCCCCCCGATGAAGTTGCTAAAGTCTGTCCATCCGGGCTGAGTACCATATCCGAAGCTCCCGCATCAAACTCATGCAGCAGGTTGCCATTCCGCAAATCCCAGAGTTTGAGCTTACTACTTCCTGTAATCAATGTTTGTCCATCTTGGCAGAAGACTAGCCCTGTCACCTCGCCTGAATTCAGAGTTTGCAGTCGTTCGCCATCTCGAACCTGCCAGAGTTCTGTCTTCATCCGATCTCCTGCCGCTAACAGATGCCCATCTGGACTAAACGCGATCGCGCGGACTGGCTGAGTCCCCAAACCATACACCCGTTGCCGCGACGCAATGTCCCACATCTGCACCCCCAGCGGACTAAACACCCCATCTGCCCAACGATGCACTCCACTCGAACTCGCTAACATGCGCCCATCCGGGCTAAACGCTAAATTAGAAGCCCGTCCCGCATTCAGGGTCGAAACTAAACGATGATGGGGTAAATCCCAGAGCTTGATCGTTCCATCTAAACTACTGCTTGCCAAAATTTTCTCATCTGGGCTAATCGCGATCGCGCTGACTAAATCCGTGTGATCCTGTAACCTGGGTAGGGCTTTGCCAGTCTTGAGATCCCATAGCTCGATCTCTCTTTCATAACCTGCCGCTAAAATTCCACCCAAAGGACTGACGGTGATCGTCGTCGGCTTATGTGAAGTCATCAATTGTCGCTGTCCGTAACACATCACATCTGCCGCATAGATTGGCATGCAGACCTTGGCGACTCCACGAGAACTCGTCGCCTGCCATAGTAGCAAAAACATTGCAGCTAGAAACGCAATCAATGCAACGCCAGCAATGCTCAACTTCTGTACCCAGCGATTTTGTCTCACGTTTCTCTGACTCCTAAGCTCACAATTCTAAAACGCGATGCCACCAAATTCGTGAAGTAGTATATTAAGGAGAATTTACTCGATCTTAAAATTCCGTGAATAAAACTAGAATACTAACGGCGATCGCGTTAATCCTTACAACCTTTTTAAGTGTTGTTCTTTTATCCCTAGGAATTGATAAATTCTATTACGTTCTGGCGGGTGGGCGAAAATTCGCAACGTTTCCAGACCTCAAAACGCAACTCGCGATCGGCGGTAGTTATCTGGCACTTTCGATTATTTATCTGATCTGGCTGGCAAATCTTCTCAGTACCTCGTGGATACATTCCACTTGGAGCTTTCGCCAAATCTTAATTCGGACTTCTGCCTTCTGGATGCTTGCCTTCATTGCCTATCCGCTCGGCAATGATACTTATCTCTATTTGCATTCGGGATTGATGAATCTCAATGGAGCCAATCCCTATTTGATCCGAGCCGGGGCATACGTTACCGAACTGTCGCCTTATGTCGATTGGGCACAAACTTCGACGTATGGACTGATTTCTCAAGCTGTTTTCACTTTCTCAGCCGTCTTTGTCACGATGAGTCCAATCGTGGCACTTTATATTTTTAAGCTAATTTGCTTACTGCTGCATCTCTTGAATGGCTATTTAATTTGGCGTTGGTTGCCGATTCCGGAGCGTGGCAGGATTACGATCGCCTATTTACTCCACCCCTTGCTGTTAATGGAACAGGTGAGTTCGGCGCATGTTGATATTTTTGTCTCGACGAGCATCGTGCTGTTTGCGGTTTCCTATGCAAGACAGCAATACTGGATGGCGTTTGTCGCCCTTTGGGGTGGCTTTTTAAGTAAAACACTACCAATAATTTGGACTCCCTGGGTGGCTGTAACCTTACTGCGTCAAGGACATTGGCGGTGGCTGCTCGGCATGATTGTGGCATCTGGTGCAATTGTCACGGGGCTGGTGTTCACGGTCATGCCGAATCTAGCGGCTTGGCAAAGTATCCTCAATCCGGGTGTGTCGGGGCAGTATCAGTCTTCGCTGATGGCGATCGCGAAATTTTTCCTCGATCTCGTTCGCATTTTTCATCCAGATCGCTTAGATCTTACTCAGCAGCGCGTGATTCTCGCCCTGTTGTCCAATCTGACGCTGGCGGGATTTTTTGGCTTTTATGGTTGGCAGCTCCATCGCAGCGACAAACGCTGGAACAATACGCCACAGATGTTGTTAGAAGATATGGGCTGGACAACTTTAGTCCTCATGCTTCTTGCGACCTCGTGGTTAATGCCTTGGTATTGTTCGATTTTGATTACATTTGCTGCCTTGATCCCGAAAGCGCGACTGTTTGGACTAACAACTCTGGCGTTTGGGTTGGCAAGTAGCGCTCAATATTTACTGGGGATGAATAGTAGCTTGAAGAGTGTGGTGTCGATCGGCATACCCATTTTGACGCTAATCATTGGGGCTATTGTTCTACGATCGCAGTCTTTGCCTCCAACTGAGCCGCCGACGATCGCGCTCAAACCTCTGCAAGGGCAAGATGTACAAACTGAGCTTAATTAAAGCGAAGCGAGAATTTCTGAACCTTGTCTACAACGCACTTCGTGTAATAAAGCGTTGCAGACCTGACTGAATCAATCATTTTTGGTGATAATTACAATATCCGTTTTGGATACGACAGTCTGTCAAAGTTATGCAACGCTTTTGTGCATACAGACCCCTATGGCGTTAAAATTTCTCTACTCAGCGGTTAGCTGTTTAACGGCTACGGTCTGCCCTTGATGTCTGACGCTCCGATTTTTGCACCCCAAGTCCATCCCTTAATCCAGCGCTTTTTAGTTTAGTTAACATCAATGATTTCTTCCCAGGTTGAACCGATCCCAATGCATCTCAAATGCCTGCTTGCCCCGCACGGAATTGGCTATCGTATCAAACTACTATCGCAACTCGCAAATCGCAAGTTTCAGGAGCGTCTTGACCCCTATAAGCTTACGCCGTTTCATTGGATTGTTCTGTGCTGCCTCTGGCAAGAAGACGGGCAAGCGACTTCGAGTATTGGCGATCGCTTACAGCAAGTTGGCGGCACACTGACCGGAGTTCTGGATCGCATGAGTGAGCGAGGGCTAATTCGGCGAGAGCGTGATGCTCAGGATCGGCGCATTTGGCGCATTTGGCTCACCGATGCTGGACGAAAATTTGAAGAAATTCTGCCGCCTCTTGCAACTGAGCTTCGCGATGCGGCGCTGCAAGGGATTTCGATACCAAATCGCGAACAGTTGTCAACGATTGTCGATCGCATGATTGCAAATCTCGGAGAGTCACCGATCATCCATCCGGCTGAAGGGTGGGAAGCGATTTTTGCGCCGAATAATTTGGGATATCGGATGAAGCTCATTGCTCAATTGGGCACTCGTCGGTTTCAAGATCTTCTTGAACCCTTTGGTCTGACTCCATTTCATTGGGTCGTGCTGTGCTGTCTGTGGCAAGAGGATGGACAAGCGACCTCCAGCATTGGCGAGAATTTGCAACAAGTCGGTGGCACACTCACCGGGGTACTCGATCGCATGAGCGAGCGGGGGCTAATCCGGCGAGAGCGTGACGCTCAGGATCGGCGCATTTGGCGCATTTGGCTCACTGATGCTGGGCTAGAACTCAGACAAACTTTGCCGATGGCTGCCTTGGAATTATTACAGATGATGATGCAGGATATCTCAGAAGACGAGCAAACGTTGTTGTCAAAATGCGTGGATCGTTTGATCGCAAACCTGGCTGAGGTGTAAGAAAGAGGCGTAAAAAAACTGGGTAATGTCTTACCCAGCTTGAAAATCACAGCGATCAAAGCTTATTTGTTCGGTTGTGGAGTCATTCTCAGATAAGGCTTCACTTCAGTGACACCTTTCGGGAATTTCTCACGAGCCTGATCGGTTGGGATCGAAGGCACAACCACACAGTCATTGCCATCTACCCAGTTTGCAGGCGTAGCTACACTGTAGTTATCAGTCAATTGCAGCGAATCAATCACCCGCAGCAATTCGTCAAAGTTCCGTCCGGTGCTTGCCGGATAGGTGAAGGTCAGACGCAACTTCTTGTTGTTGTCGATGATGAAAACAGAGCGAACCGTCAGCGTCGAACCCGTGCTGGAGTTCGGGTGAATCATGTCGTACAGTTCGGAAACTTTCTTGTCGCCATCTGCCAAAATGGGATAGTTGACGCTGCAGGCTTGCGTTTCATTGATGTCACTAATCCAGCCTTTGTGGGATTCTGCATCATCGACGCTGAGGGCAATCACTTTGACGTTGCGCTTGTCAAACTCAGGCTTGATTTTTGCAACTTGACCGAGTTCGGTGGTGCAAACCGGGGTGTAATCAGCGGGGTGCGAGAAGAGGACAACCCAGCTATCCCCTGCCCAGTCGTAAAAATTGATCGTTCCCTCAGACGAGTCTTGGGTAAAGTTGGGAACTGTGTCGCCTAAACGGAGAGCCATAATCTTTTATATTTCCTGTCGATCGCAGATAGGTACTGATTGATCATGCCACAAAACCCGGTTTTCCGGTCGGACTTTAGATCTTTTTATGATTTTACCGCGATCGTGATTGTGATGAAGAATGGACACGTGAAATTTTGCCGATGTAGGGTTCCCTACTCTGCGTATTTTTTTAAAGTTTCATGGATTGGGGCAGGGAATTAGTTGAAATTGCGGACTCTAGATGAACAAAGTTTTAGTTTAATCGCAATGGTTTGCGGTAAATCGCTGAGATTTTACGGACTTGCGGCAAAATTTCAGTAGATTTAGGCACGTTACCATCGATTTGGATATTGCATCAGCACGGATTACCTTATGGAAAATAACGCATTTCTGACGATCGATGAGCAGTCTCTCAGCCTCCGAGAGTGCCTTCGCTATTTACAAACCTCCGGTAAGCTGCAAGGCTTTATTGGTGATATCCTCCGGCAATATGTCTTGGAAACCGAGGTAAAAAATCGAGATGATCTGGAGATCAATCCAGCCGTGATCGAGCAAGCTGTGGTCGATTTTCGCCTCCAACAGAAACTGACCGATCCGAACGTTTTTCAAGAATGGCTCAGTCGCAACGGGTTGGATTACACCACGTTCCATCAGCAAATTGCGACCAATTTCAAGAATGAAAAGCTGAAGATCGTGGCAACCGAGCCAAGACTGCAAGAGTATTTTATTGAGCGCAAAGTGTTTCTCGATCGCGTCGTGCTGTCTCGGATTATTGTCGAAAGCAAAGAAATTGCAGAAGAGTTAAAGCTGCAAATTAGCGAGGGAGAAAACTTTGAAGCGTTAGCGCGCGAGCATTCAATTGCCGATGATCGTATTGCAAATGGCATGATGGGTCCGGTCAGTCGTGGGACAATGCCGGATACAGTCAGGGCTGTGATCGATTCATCTGAAAAAGGTGATTTAGTCGGCCCGATTGAATTAGAGGGACGCTGGGCTTTGTTTCGGGTTGAAGATATTCTCCCGGCAACGCTCGACAATCCTCAACTCAAGCAAATGCTGACGACGGAATTATTCGATCGTTGGATTGCAGAAAAAATTCAAAAAATGACGGTGAAACTTCAGGTTAGCGACTAGACTGACTTGAATAAATAAACGGCTCTTTTCGGATAGATTAGAGTGCCTTGCCGACGGTTTCAGCCCCTAAAATTCATTTGCGCTCATGCTGACGAACGATATTGCTGCCAATCTGCCCTGGGAATCTCCACCCTTATGTTTTCTCAATCCTGAACAACAGGTGCAATTTAAATCAAGAGCCGAAGTCCGTCACTACAAGTTAGGAGACGTGCTTTGGTCGAGTGAGGATGCGGGCATTCAATTGCTAATCCTGGCTGGAAAAGTGCGCCTAGTTGGAGAAGACAACAGTTCACGAGTCTTAAATCCGGGTGAATGGATTGGGGATTTGTTGGATTTGTCAGGCTGGAAAGCTCGTGCTGCTAGCAGTGAGGTGCAGGCGGTGTTGTGGAGCGCTCAGATGTGGGAGGGGTTACAAACTCCTGATATCGATCGCTTTTGGGCAATTCAACGGGCGCGCTACGTGCCCCAAACGGATCTTTCTCCGCAGACGATAACGGGTTTCCCGTTTGTGCCTGGGATGAATAGTGCGGCGGCTTGTCTGACGATGGTGGCAAACCATTTGCAGAATCCAGTTCAGATGGAGTGGGTGCAGCGACAGTTGCGGGGGCAGCGTCCGACAAATGTGGTCGATGCGGCGGAGAAACTCGGGCTGCAATTGCGCCGGATTCAGTCGAGTTGGCAAGATGCGCGCTTGTTGGATTTTCCGGCGCTGATGCTGTGGGGGGATACTGAGGAGCCGCATTGGGTTGTGGTGTATGGCGTGCGGGGCGATCGCTTTGTGATCTCTGATCCACATGATCCGATCATGTCACCGCAAGCGATTCATCGATCGACCGTGGAGCAGTTCTGGGACGGGCAACTCTGGCAGGTCGAGACGGTTCAGAAGCAAGAGCGCTTTAATCTCGCTTGGTTTTTGCCTGCGGTTTGGAAGTATAAGGTGCTGCTGGGCGAGGTGTTGTTTGCTTCGTTTACGTTGCAGCTATTGGGCTTGGCGACTCCGCTAATTACGCAGGTCGTCATTGATAAGGTGATGGTGCAGGGCAGCATTCCGACACTAGATGTGATGGCGATGGCGTTGCTGGCGGTGGCGTTGTTTGAAGCAGTTCTTGGTATTCTGCGGTTGTTTATCTTTACGCACACGGCTCGACGATTAGATTTAAGTCTGTCGGCTCAGTTGTTCCGTCACTTGATGCGGTTGCCTTTGGCATACTTTGAGTCGCGACGGGTCGGAGATACCGTTGCGCGGGTTCAGGAACTTGAGAACATTCGGCAATTTTTGACGGGGACAGCTTTAACGGTTGTGCTTGATTCGATTTTTGCTGTGGTGTATCTAGCCTTAATGTTTTTCTACAGCATTCCGTTAACTGGGGTCGCTTTAGCGGTGTTGCCGTTGTATGCAGCGTTAACGTTAACGACGACTCCAATCTTGCGGAATTGGTTGAATGAGACGTTTAACCGCAATGCGGATAGTCAGTCGTTTCTCGTGGAGACGGTGACGGGGATTCACTCGGTGAAAGCGCATAGTGCCGAGAAGCCTTCGCGCGATCGCTGGGAGGGGTTATTTGCCCGCTATATTCGCACGAGTTTCAAAGCGTCTACGACCTCGAACATTAGTAATAATTTGGGAGATTTTCTCACCAATTTCTCGTATTTACTCATTCTCTGGGTGGGGGCGCATTTAGTTATTAAGCAAGAACTCACGGTCGGTCAGTTGGTGGCGTTTCAGATGTTGTCTGGACGGGTGACAGGGCCTTTGTTGCGATTAGTTCAGCTTTGGCAGAATTTGCAGCAGGTGTTGTTGTCGGTCGATCGAATTGGCGACATTCTTAATGTTGCTCCGGAAGCAGAACCGGGATCAGGGTTGGTGTTGCCGACGTTGAAAGGGCAAGTTTCATTTGATCAAGTCTTTTTCCGCTACAACCCGAATCAAGAGCCTGTGCTGAAAGGAATTTCCTTTGATGTCCAACCGGGAATGCTGGTTGGCGTTGTGGGACGAAGTGGGTCTGGTAAGAGTACGCTGTCAAAGCTCTTGCAGCGGTTGTATTTACCAGAAGCCGGACGGATTCTCGTCGATGGCTTTGATATCAAGAGTGCCGATCTGCACTCGCTGCGGAGTCAGATGGGAGTTGTGTTGCAGGAAGATTTTCTTTTCAATGGCAACATTATCGACAACATTAGTTTGGGTCGTCCTGATATTACGGCTGAACAGGTTGTAGCTGCGGCACGAATGGCAGCGGCGCATGATTTTGTGAGTGAGTTGCCGCAGGGCTATGAGACGAATGTAGGAGAGCGGGGAACTGCACTGTCGGGGGGACAACGGCAGCGGATTGCTTTGGCGCGATTGTTCTTATCGAATAGCCCGATCTTGGTACTCGATGAAGCGACCAGTGCTTTAGATAGTGAAACCGAGCAACAGGTTTTACAGAGTTTGCAGTCGATTTCGGACAATCGAACGGTCTTCTTAATTGCTCACCGATTTGCGCCTTTGAAGAAAGCAGATTTAATTCTGGTGATGGAGAAGGGCGTAATTGCTGAGAAAGGCACGCACGAAGAATTACTGCGCAAGAAAGGTTTGTATTGGTCGTTGTATCAGCGACAGCAAGCTTCGGTGTAGTTAGGTTGGATTGAGTAAAGGTTAGCGATCGCTTCATTTGTGGAGCGATCGCTTTTTTATTGATTTGCTAAGAGTATGTTTGAGAAGTATCAATCGTTTCCTTGCTCCGTTCTATCTCGCCCCGGACTTCCAGTCCGGGGCTAACGGTGCGAAGTCCTTTGAAAAGGACTGAAGACCTGATTTTGATGGGCTTTTAGTCCCTTTAGTGGACTTCGTTCAACTAGCCCCGACTTCCAGTCCGGGGGTGGGTGAGTGCAATGAACGATATCTTTTCAAACATTCTCTAAGACACGAAAGGCTCACGATCGCCCAGATACACTGCTACTTGAACGATTCTCATTCGCAGATTGCTCAGCATAAGCTTTGAACTCGATCGCATCATGGCTGCAAAAGAGTTTGGCATCGTTACTCAGAGTGAGCTGACGCAGGCGATCTTGATTAAGCAATCTCGCTTTACGATCGACTTCCATCATCCATTGATAAGCCTTTAAACCAGGTGTGCAGTGATACTCTGGCTTCATTTCATCGCGATAAAAGTAAGCATCGCCTGCATGTAACAGCCAACCTTCGGAAGTCTCGATCGCGACTCCAGCATGACCTCGCGTATGTCCTGTTAAGGGGATGAATAGAATTTCTGGTGGCAATCCTTCTAAGTCTCTGACTGCTTCAAATCCAAACCAAGACTCGCCGTTCGCCGCATAGAATTTCCAAGATTTTACTTCATCCCATTGACCGGGGCGATAGCGACGATGAGCAATAAAACCTTGGCGATCTCGAGTGGCTTCTATCTCAGTTTGCATCACATGCACAGTTGCATTGGGAAAATCTTCTAAGCCGCCTGCATGATCAAAATCGAGATGCGTGAGAATAATGTGACGAACCTCTTCGGGCGAAAATCCTAGACGTTCGATTTGGTCGATCGCGCTGTATTGACGATCGAATTGAATGTTATTGAACGCGATAAAAAATGGGCTGAGCCGACTGCGAGGTGCTTGAATATCACGCAGTCCAAAGCCAGTATCCACCAAAACAAGCCCCTGGTTCGTTTCGATCAACAAACAGTGACAGACAAGATGTGACGTTAAACCCCGACTGAAACCATCAAACAACGCTCCACCGATAGGACACATACAGCCACAGTTAAGATGATGAATTCGCATAGGTCGTTGGGTGCGATCGACGATTTCCAGCCTAGAAAATCTGCGATCGCACACCGTCTTCCTAACGAGAGAGTTGAAGTCCTGAAAGTCTTTTGACAATCTGTAGTGCTAAAGATTTTGAGCACTTAAAGGGATAATTCCACCAGGATTGAGTGGGAATAAGTTGCCGTAATAGTCTCGTTTGACAGATTCTAAGTCACAGGTTTCTGCTACGCCTGGAAGCTGATAGAAATCATTCAGATAGATACTTAAATGATCATAATCCTGAATACGGCGAATACTACATTTGAAAAGGCTATAGTAAACGACATCGAAACGAAACAGAGTAGTGAAGAGGCGAACATCTGCAAGGGTTAAAGTATCACCGCAGAGATATCGACGAGTAGAAAGTGCTTCATCGATCGTATCTAACATCGAAAATAATTCTCGACACGCAGTTTCATAAGCTGCTTGAGTTTGAGCAAATCCGCAACGATACACGCCATTGTTGACTGCGTGATAGATTTTCTCATTCCAGCTATCGATTTCTGGTTGTAAGGCTTCTGGATATAGATCAAGTTCTGGATGCTTTGCAAATTCGTTAAAGGCTGAGTTGAGGATGACGATAATTTCAGAACTTTCGTTATTGACGATCGTATTGGTTTTACAGTCCCATAAGACCGGAACTGTCGATCGACCTTGATAGCCTGGTTTTGCGCGTCGATAGAGGTCTGCCAACGTAGTACAGCCTAGCTCAGGCTTTTCTAAAATCCAGCCTCCATTTTCTGGAGAAGGAATCACGATCGAGACTGAAATAATGTCTTCTAGCCCTTTCAATGCGCGAGTCACTAAAGTTCGATGTGCCCAAGGACAACCCAGACCTACGAATAATCGATAGCGTCCTGGCGCGGCGATCAGGCTTTGGCTCCGAAATTCACTCTCAGGACGAATATAAGCACCTGATGCGTCTCTTGGCGCAAGCTTGGACATCATGATTCGCCATAGAGTTGTCCAGCCAAAACGAACCAGTTGAATGAGCAATTTTGGAGGCATGATTTTACTGAAGCTTCTTCTGAATTTTAGCGATGATTCGCTGGAGAGCGAGTTTCGCTAAGCGCGATCGCGTTAATGGTTCAATCGTAGCGGGATGCGTCTGTTTGTGATCAAAAAACTCGTTCACTTCGCGCAAAATAACTGCTAAGCGATCGAGAATATTTTGACCGCGATATTCTGCCAAAAAGCTTTCAGGAATCACAGGCGCAGGTCGCTCGATCGCGCTTAAAATTCGCTGCACATCAAACTCAGTCGAATAAGCCGCAATCTTATAACAGTTAAATCCTGGGTCGAGATAGTCTGATAAACCGCCGTTGACACTGGAAAATACTTGGCAACCACATGCGATCGCTTCCATCGGTTGCAGTCCAAAGCCTTCGCTGACTCTCTGCTGCGCCCAATATTCCGCAGAATCGTATAAGTAAACTTTCGTTCGATTGAAAACGGCTGCAAGACTATCCACGTGAGTATTAATTATTTCCACTTTGCAGCGTTTTTGAAGAGTAGGAATGAGCTGGTTTAAGAGATACTCTGATGATTTTCGAGTATGAATTAGAACATCAATATCGCGATTTAAATTCTGATTGCTAAACTCATCAGAGATCTGATTTGGCAAATAGTAAATTAGTGAATGCGGCGCACGTTGTCCCCAATAGCCTAACGTATTGCGGCTGACAGTTACGATCGGGACATTGGATGGAACTGTAAAACCATATCCTGCACTATGTGCGTGATAGATAGCGTTGTGCTTTTTCAAGCGTTTTGCGAGTTTCGCAACATCAAATCCCCAACTCATCACAAAGATGACATCCTTGAGATCTTCTTGAAGGACATCATCTAAAAAACGTGTATTTTGCTCACGCTGGCGGTATGTGACGATTTCAGCCGGGCAAATCTGCTTGGCAAGCTCAAACGCCTTTAACTCCGCCCACAGACCCCCGCAGGCAAAACGTTTTCCGGTTCCAGGAAGGAGAAAATAAAGCGATCGCATGACAGCCGCCAAGAGTTGAAGGTAAGATGTGAGCCATCATATCAGCCGAAAGATCATTCTGATCTGAATCATCCGCTCTGCCGACTGAGCGATCGCGCAAATTGATATTGATAAAGCTGTTGCAGTATTGCTAATACTTCTTCTGCATAAGAAGGATCAGAAGAGTAGTAAAAGCTCAACTGCTGAATTCGCGGGGCGCTGCCACGGATGATAAAGCGGAATCGGGGCGTCACAACGTCTTGGCTGAATGGCTCTAAACTGGCATAAGCTTTCAACAATTGAATGTGAGCACGTACTCCGGTGCGAGCATTCGGAAAGGCTGCACTTTCCCAAGGACTGCCAACTTCTCGCAAAGTGGCAAAGTTATTTTGAGTCGGCTGAAGGGTTTTCCCAAAACGAAAAAAATCGGTTTCGATGAGGGCTTGTGTAAACGCAATATCAGAGTTGACATCCTCGATCGCAGCTTCTTCTAAATACAATTCGGCAATGTTAGGGAAGGTTTGGAGAGCTTGAGGATTGTGCTGCTGTAAAAAGGCTTCTAACGTATTTTTTGAAAGATAACCCTGTCCCATAATGCTGCTGATTTTATTTGGATTCAAAGGCAGCATGTTTCGCAAAATCACTCCTCGATCGCTGGAATTCCAGCCGACAAAAACGCCGACTTTTCGGAGATCGATCGCTCTAATGTAGGTTTGATTGTTGTAAATAATCAATCGAGCATTTTGAGGACGTTTGACTCGAATGGCAAGCTGATCTAACAGATCAATAGGAATGTATGAGTTTCCTTCCACAATCACACCTTGCTGATCAGAAGCTTGCCCATTCAAATTGATACTCATCGGCACGATCGTTTGATTCCAGAGTGCTAACCCTTGGGCAATGCCTTGTGCGATCGCTTGAGAGCGATTCAGAATAATAGCTCGATCTTCTGGGCTAGAAGTAAACCCGACCGTTAATACGATCGCAGGAATCTTCATTTGGCGAATAAAATCAAGGCTCCCCAATGCTGTTTCAGTATCCGGCTTTGTGCCCCGACTCATCCAAGCGGGAACATTGACCAGAATTTGATCCAGCAGTTGTTGTGCTTTCTGTCGGCGGTTCTCATCTCCTGCACGATAAAAAGCAGTCACGCCTCTCGTATTCGGGTTCAAGAAAGCATCAGTTCGGATCGATAACGCGATGTCTCCCGGTTTGGCGCGGCGATTGATCCAAGCGATCGCTTCAGCGGGTTCTAAATTGGTTGGTACAATTACAACCGGAAAGCCTTGCGTTTTTAGCTCTGTGGCTGCTTGATTGCGAATCTTAACCAATGCCGCTGAGATCGGTTGATTGGCAAATTGAATTGGATTTGCGACCAGAAAAACTTGCTTGACTTGTTGCGTGTCTTGTCGAATCGTTTCTAAGCGATCAGATAAAACAGTGGTCAGGCGTTCTGGCGCGATACTACGACGATCGTTGAGTTGAGTTTTAGATTGAGCAAGCAATTTTTTGCAGGGTTTGATTTCTACACCCCCGCAATCCGGGCAGCAATTCGATGCGAAGATCATGGTCTAACTTTTATGATGCAGGCATAATTTTTTCACCTCGGTAGATACGCAAGTCATCATATCAAACGAAACCGCGTTAACAAATACACCCTGACTGGCTCGGACAGCACGATTTACACCTAGCAATGCGCTAGGTGCTGGAATATCTTGCCAATCTTTTACTCGATCGATAATTCAGCCTTTGCTAGAATACATCGTCGTCTGAACACGATAGGAAAACGGATTAAAAGACCTTGGTTCTATGACTTCAGTGACTGCCACTTGTTCCAGTCAGAAAATTGAGTACAGCTTGATTGAACCGGGCTGGATGCTCTAAATGCGGATAGTGTCCACACCGATCGAGCAATAATGGTTGTTCTGCATTCGGCAGTCGCTTCGCTGCAACATGGGCATGAGCGACCGGAAGAATGCGATCCTGTTTTCCCCAGATAATCAGTGCAGGCGCAATGATGTTTTTCAGATTTTCAACGATCGGCTGATAGACAGTTTCTCTAACCCCTCGCAAACATAGATTGGTTCGCGCCATTTGGATCAAGGGTTCCTTGCGTCCTGGAAGCGCGAAAATTGGATAGCGCAAATCAATCCACTCTTGTGGAATCGTATCGACATCAAAGACATTCTGCTTCAACATCGGACGCATGACCTTCGGACTTGGCTGGAGCGATCTCACGGCAAAAGGTAAGGTTGCTAATCGGGCTGAAAGCGTCACTTCTTGCCCTAATCCAAAACTGCCAACGAGCACTAATTTCTCAACCCGCTTAGGAGCCATGAATGCAAGCTGTAAAGCCGCTCCACCGGACATCGAATGTCCTACTAAAACTGCCGATGAAATCGACATCGCATCCATGAACCCCAAAATAAATTCTGCCTGGTAAGTCAGCGAATACGAAGCGGAGGGTTTATCAGAGCGCCCTGATCCGACCATATCGATCGCGATCACACGATGCTGTCGAGCTAAACCCGGGAGATTGTAATACCAGAACTCCGCAGATCCTCCTGCCCCATGTAACAGCAGAATCGTATGTTTTCCTTCTCCCGCCTGCCAAAATCGAGTTCTAACAGAACCAACCTGCACATATTGATCCGAAAGAGTCTGGGTTAGAAGCATGAATTCACCGTCTCAAGACACACCGCGATCGCATGTAAAGCAATTTCTACACGATCGTTACAAACTGAAAATGAGTATAGCTGCGGTTTTAAATTTCGCTCAGGAAGTTGTTCGGCTGATTTTATTTTGAGAGTTGGGCTTGAAATTCCGGATCAAACTCTGCGCTCTGCCAATTTCTTGCTTCTTTGATTTGATCGACAGTTAGCCCGATCGCACCTCGAAAGTCAGCATTCTCTAAATCCGCCCCAATCAGTCTGGTCTGCTGTAGGTTCGCCTGATATAGAGAAGCTTCGACTAGAACTGCATAGCTCAGATTTGCACCCCTAAAATCAACTTGGGTTAAATAGGCTCCGCTGAGATTGGAGTTTAACAGTAAAGCTCTGCTCAGATTTGCCCCACTTAATTCAGCCTTGCACAAGTGCGTTTCAATTAAATTCAAGCGAGTTGCAGAGCTAGAAGGATTGTAAGGCGGATCGAACTCGATGCGACGACGAGCGATGACTGATAGGCAAGCTTGAATGTCTCTTGCAATTTTCGAGGAAGCTGAATTTATGGGCGATCGCGCTTGAATATAAGACGTTAGCACTTGCATGATTGTCCAATGTTCTTGCAGCGATTCTTGAGCGATTCTTTCGAGCACATGGATGCCACCAAATCGAGTCTCTAAGCTTGAACTACCGAGGTGATTAATCGCTTGGCTATAGCGTTCTGCGACTTGCTTTTCAGCCGCGATCGCAACATTCTTTTGAGTCGCTTTGAGATTCTTCCAAGAAATGAATGCAGTTAAAAATAGTAGAAAACCACCGCCAGTCTGAACGATGCTACTATGAATCGCATTTTCTAAAACAATGCGGTCTTTTTCGAGTGCTAGTAAGTCTTTCTGGAGGGTTGGATTCGCTTGTGTCGTCTTTCTCAATCCGTTGATTTGGTCTTGAAGTTGATGCAGATTTGCCCGTTGTTGTTGCCAGTAAAATCCAGTCCCTAGAACAATTGCTGCACCCATCAACGCACCGACTATCAATTCCGATCGGCGAAAAGATTGAGATAAACGATGCTGCATAAGTTAACTCAACTTAGATTTAGTCATAAAAATAAACAAGCGAAAGCTAAGGGGTGAGAAGAAGATGAGGTCTAGCACCTGCGTAAGCGCAACGATCAATTTCGTTCATCTAATCTAGGATTTCCCTACAGTAAACCAAAATAGGGTGTTATGGTTTTACTCAAATCCCTAGAAAATACAGAGGAGACATATTTTTTTGCACTTTAACAATTGGAATTGAATCTTTTTTTAACAATCACACAATTTAGTCCTTTTAAATCATGCTTCTGAGAGATGCCGAGTAAGAAATATTTAGCAAGCGATTCTGATCAAAGTTGTTTTGCACCTCAGTTTTACTGTGATTACCCTCGACAACCGACGTTCCCTGAACGCGATCTGCAATATCCAACAGAGGAGAGAAGAGATTTCCCATTGATTGCGAGTGGCTGTAATACATTCGATCTTGCTTATGCCCATCTAGCAGGAGCGAATCTGGCTGGGGTGAATCTAGCAGGAGCCAATTTGGTTGGGGCGAATCTAGCAGGAGCGAATCTCGCTGAGGCAAACTTGCGAGGTGCAGTGATGCGCAGTGCTAACCTTCAGAAAGCGATTTTACGTCGAGCGAATCTCCCACGTACCGATCTTGTCAGAGCCGATCTGAGCGATGCAGACTTAGAAGAAGCTGATTTAGGAGGAGCAAGGCTAGTAGAAGGCATTTTGTGTGGGGCAATCCTTAAAGGTACCTGTCTGCGAAGAACCAACCTAAGTAAAGCAAATTTAAGCCATGCCTGTTTATCCGAAGCAGACTTAACAGGCTCGAAGCTCTCTGAAGCTCATTTTGAAAACACAGATCTGAGCCATGCCATCTTAGAACGGGTTGATCTCTGCAATGCTCAGATGCAACATACGATCGAGCTATTCAAAGCCGATCTGAAAAATGCAGTGTTAAGGAAGGCAGATCTGAGTCACGCTAATCTGACGGAAGCCGATCTCAGTGGCAGCGATCTCACCGATGCGGTTCTTCATCAGGCAAAGTTAAATCGCACCGTTCTCAATGGCGCTTCGCTCAAATACGCAAAGATGCAAGGTGCAGAGTTTAAGAATGCTTCGCTATTTGGAGCAGATTTAACCGGGGCGAATTTGCAACATGCATTTTTGAAAAAAGCAATTTTACGGCGATCGCAGTTAAGCCAAGCTGATCTCAGTTATGCAAATCTAGAACAAGTTCAACTCAATTCTGCTGTGATTCGTCGTGCTAAGCTCGTCTCTGCTAATCTCTACAAAGCGAGGCTCGATGGTGCAAGTTTACGTGGCTCGGATCTGAGCAATGCTAATCTAGAGCAGGCTTCTCTGAGTCGCTCGAACTTCTCCTTTGCCAATCTGTCCCGCGCTATACTGACCGATGCCAATCTTAGAAATGCTGAATTAAACGGCGCAAATCTGACGCAGGCAACTTTAATTCGAGCTAGGCTCAGCAGTGCGCGAGTCATGATGGCAACTTTAACGGATGCTAATTTAACTGGAGCAACTTTAACTCGTGCCTCATTTCGAGATTCCGACTTGCGACATTGTACGCTCACAGGCGCAACGCTCAATCGAGCTTACTGCTGTGCAGTCGATCTGACAGCAGCGCAGGTATCATTTGCTGAAATGAGCGGTGTGAATCTGCTGCGAGCTTGCTTACAGCAAACTAATCTCCATACTGCTTTACTGCGGCGAGCTTACATGAGTAATGCCATTCTGACTGAAACGGATTTGACGAGGGCTGAGCTAGCAGGTGCAGATTTATCGAGTGTTAATTTGAGCAGTGCGATCGTAGACCATGCAAGATTTGAGCACAACTTGGGATTGAGCGCGGATCAGATTCCTGAATTACAAGAAAAGCTTGCGATCGTGCTGCGTCAAGCTGGAGGAGAACGAGACGGACTTGCAGATGGGCAGCAACGCATGGAGGAAATTCGAGGAGACTTAGAATTTCGATTTTCCGATTTGGAAGAAACTCTGCGATTGTTTCAAGAAGCGATCGACATTTTCAAAGATGGCTTAGATGAGCAGCAAGAAATCGGTCGCACCTCTGGCTCGCCTAATTTTTATCAACTGCATTTAGTCCTTGAGCGCAAGGCAGAACAGTTTACTAAAAACATTCAAGCCTATCGTGAAGACATGTTTCAGTCTTTGGAAAATATGACGGCACAACAGCGGGATCTCTGGATTCAAGAAGAATTTCACGCTGTTCTAGACCATATCCAAGAACAAATTCTAAACCTTCTCAAACATGCGAAGTTGATTCATAGAATTTGGTTTACGTTGGATGATGATGCCTGAGGAGGACACGAAGTGCTCTGAATCCGAGCCGTTGCATAGCCAAGCCAGAACATGAGCACCATGGCACAGATATAGAGCAGCACAAATCTTTTAGGGAGCGCAAATCTTTTAGGGGTAGAGATTCTGCGGCGTGGAGGCGGTTCGACGATCTCGTCAATGTCTTGAATTTTCAGGCTACCTTTGCCAATGTTATGTTCACGTTCTAACCAGCGATCGAGAGAGAGGGGCGTTTTGTCATCTTCATTGTTCAAGCCCTGCTGTTGACCCATTGTTGCCCCTCCTGCAATCGTCAAAAATTAGGATGTTGTAATCTCTTGAATCACTTTTTCTTGATGGACAATTCCAAGCGTCAAGCCTGTTTTATTCGCTTCTTGTGCAACGCTGTACAGTGCTAATCCCATCTGCAGCACCTCAGCCATGTTCTTCCCTGATTCTGCTGATAAGGTTTGCAAGAGGGCGTAAGCCTCCTGGCTCAAATCCAAGTTCAACTGTTTTCGATAACGACTGTCTATCTCGTCATCGGCTTCATTACTTTGTTCTGACCTAAACATATAAAAATCTCCTGAATTACAACTCAGAGGCTTTGAGAGTGCCGATGTTGAAATCTACAACTCTCAGAGTAGCTTCTAAATCTATACTATCATTTCCACAAATTATACATATTTTTTATACAAAATCCTCGATTTTTCGCTCTGCCCCTCATTCTTCGCGCGGTGTTATGATGTAGGAAAGTTAACTTATGTAAACGAGCGTGACTGCGACCTTTCGATCCTCCGATAGCGCAACGTTGCCAACGACCTGGCACTGTCTTGACCCCATCTGGGAGGCAAGCGAACTTGAGATTCAGCAAGGACTACCGCACAGCCAGCTTTCTCCAGCTTGGCAAATGATGTTACTAGGAGATGGGTCTCCGACGCGGCATTTACAGCTTTTAACGGGCGAGCCGACTGAGGTAGATGTCATCGATATGTCGTCGATCGGGTTTTCGTTAGATCATGCACCGAGCGCGATCGAGCAAATTCCAGGTAGTCGGTTGCGGCGACAGATTTGGTTAAGAACAGCTTCAGGTCAGCGGTTAGGCTATGCGGCTTCGTGGTGGGAGTCGAGCCATATCGATGAGTATTTGCAGAATCGATCGCAGCCAATCTGGTCGAATTTATCGCGATCGCGCATGGAGCTATACCGCGAGATTAAAGGATTGCATTACGGACGGTCAGCGGCATTAGAGGCAGCATTTGGGGTTTCTGCTCCACTGTGGGGACGGCATTATTTGTTCTGGCATCATGGCAAACCGTTTACGCTGATTTATGAGGTGTTTTCGCCTTATTTGGAGCGATATTTGGGTAAGGCGCGTTGACGCTCAACGAAGACGCTGACTTCTAAAAGTCCGCCTCAAAGCCTGAATATTTCCGAATTCGATTCGCCAGGATATTCATGCAGACAGTCTGTTCAATCTGGTCAATCTTCCGACAATGCAAAGAAGAATGGTTCGAGTAGAGGAAATTAAATCCGGTTTTGCCCTAAAATAGCGGATTATGTCAACAGATCCAGCGAGGAATTCTTCGGATAAAGGCAGCTCCGTCTGGCATGAAGCTGCAGCCCATGTAGTGGATTTATTAATTCACTACGGTTTTGATTTGGGCGAAGAACGGGTGCGGCAACTCGTCGATCGTTGGCAGACTACCTATTCTGTCAGTTGGGTGCGTTGGGCGGTGATCGAAGCCCTTTACCAGGGACGCTACAAAGTGGTCTCCGTCGAGCAGATTTTGCAACTCTGGCAGCGGCGGCAGCAACCTTGCTATCACTTCAACTACGAATTTGAACGCCTAGTCTGCAATAAATTCCCTCGCGATCTGTCCCAACCGAACCGACCTCAAGAGCCTGTGGATGTTGCCGCGCTTCCAGCTTTGCCAGCCCCCAGTCGATCGCCCGTCCCCGTTAGCGAAGATCCCCCCGCTTGGGCAGAACTTGCTGAGCAGATTCAAAAAGAACCCGAAGTCGCTGAGCCTGGGATTCCACCCTTAGAACTCGATCACTTAGCTCCTCCTGAAATGCTGCTGAATCGAGTGGCTCGTCTGCAAGCAGGTGTAGATGCTTTAATCGAACAAGCGACCTCCAGCCTGAATGCATCCCACGAAGCGATGAGAATC
Organism: Leptolyngbya boryana PCC 6306; assembly: GCF_000353285.1. Classification (NCBI taxonomy): domain Bacteria; kingdom Bacillati; phylum Cyanobacteriota; class Cyanophyceae; order Leptolyngbyales; family Leptolyngbyaceae; genus Leptolyngbya; species Leptolyngbya boryana. The sequence continues at coordinate 5,097,104 of NZ_KB731324.1, read as the reverse complement.
AAATGGCAGGATGACACACAGCCAACTGAACAATCGATTGAAAATGGGCAAGCTGCACCCGAATCTGTTTTAGAACTTCCAGAAGAAGTGCATCCTCCCATTCATCAATTTATGCCAACGGCGGTGGGCACTGAGTTTCATAGCAAGTTAAAAGCGGTTGCAGAACAAGAAGAACCCGCAGCTAGCGAGTGATCCCGGCAAGCGTGCTAATTGACCCAAAATCTAAAGATATTCCGCAGGGCAGGCGATTTACTGCCAGATTGCGGGGATACTCGAAGATATCCAATCTCCTGGAGGCGGCTTGAATGTCGTACCAAAGTAATCGTGAACTACCGGATAGTGTTCGCGATCGCCTTTCTGAACCGGCTCAACACTTTTATCGAGTAGCATTTAACTCTGCACTTCAATGGTATGGAGAAGAGTCTAAAGCTCATCAAATTGCTTGGAGCGCGATTAGAAGCCAAGCATTCAGCCCAAATAGTGAAATTGCTGAAGTCCTGTAATTAAGCTCAACTGAATCCGAAGCCTTCGCTTGTGCAAACAGGTGAGGGCTTTTTGCATTGATTTAGTTTTGTTCACAAAATTTAAAAATATTTCGCTTTATATCGAATAACACCTTCGTCCGTATTTTTTAGATTCATTGCGTAACTCTATCAATGGAGAGATGAAGGTAGACATTTTGCGAGTTAATCACTCCTAGAATCGATAGCCGCATAACCGACTCGTGATCTGTTCGATCGCTCCATCTACCCCAAACGTGCGATTTATTGTCCTGCAAGTTCAAAGGTCTTCGGTTATGCCTACGGTTTCAATGTCGCAATTGAATACAGCTCAGTTTGATCACGTCACTTCAGATACAGAGAGTTGGAACATTCTCGAAACAGCGCTCAATCCTGAAAAACTTCATGCTCAGGAAACTGTCTTTACGATCGGGAATGGATATTTAGGAACACGGGGGAGCTTTGAAGAAGGATTTCCTGGCGATCAGTCCGCAACTTTAATTCACGGGATGTTTGATAATGCTCCGATCGTGCAAACGGAATTAGTCAACTGTCCAAATTGGTTGCCTTTGGTCATCAAGTTAGACGGTGAAAAGTTTCAACTTGATCATGGAGCAATTCTCAACTACGAGCGACGCTTGAATTTGAAAGCAGGCTTGCTGACGCGCACGGTGCAATGGCGTAGTCCAAGCGGTCATCACTTTGCATTTCGATTTGAGCGGTTTTGTAGTCTGTCTGATCGACATGTCATGGCAATGCGGGTGCAGGTTACCTCGATCGACTTTTCCGGTTCAGTAGAAATCGAGGCTGGATTTGAAGCGCATCCGACGACGGTGACCATTCCGCATTGGATGACCCTGAAAACGGGCAGTCTGAACAATTTAATGTGGTTATCGACCCAGACGTTGCATACTGGGCTGCAATTAGGACTAGCCGCAAAACTAACCGTCACGAAAGCTGATGAAACGATTCCAGTTCGTGATCACGCGAACACATTAATGGCTGCAACGACGATCGCACCGAATCAAACTGTGATTGCTGAAAAAGTCGTTTCGATCTATACCTCGCGTGATATAGAATTTCCGCTGACGGTAGCACTTCGACGGCTAGCAAAGTCGCCCAGTTATCAAACGCTCTTTGCAGCACATCTGCTGGCTTGGGGAATCACTTGGCAGAACAGTGATGTGGTCATTGAAGGCGATTTAACAGCGCAGATTAGTATTCGCTACAATCTTTTTCAACTCATGATTGCAGCTCCGCGTCACGATAATCGTGTGAGCATTCCTGCAAAAACGCTGTCGGGCTTTGCATACCGAGGGCACGTTTTTTGGGACACAGAGATTTTTATCGTGCCGTTTTTTGCCTTGACGCAGCCCGCGATCGCAGAAAATCTTCTGACCTATCGCTACAACACGTTAGCAGGGGCACGCCGGAAAGCGAGAGAAGCTGGCTATCAAGGTGCAATGTATGCCTGGGAGAGCGCAGCAACAGGCGATGAAGTGACGCCGCGATGGGTTCCGGGTGCGAAAGGAGAATTGATTCGGATTTGGTGTGGTGACATTGAACATCACATTACTGCGGATGTTGCTTATGCGGTTTGGCAATACTGGCAGATCACAGGCGATCACGATTGGATGAGGAACTGTGGAGCAGAGATTCTCATTGAAACGGCAAAGTTCTGGGCAAGTGCTGTCAAATGGACGGGGAGACGCTATGAGCTTTTAGATGTGATTGGTCCTGATGAAAATCATGAGCATTGCAACAATAATGCGTTTACGAATGCAATGGCGCAATTTAATTTACGCTCTGCGCGAATCGTGTGGGATTGGCTCGCGAAATCGTATCCGGAAACAGCATTGCGATTGCGTCAGAAGTTAAATTTGACTCTAGAGGAGCTTAAAACTTGGGGTACGATCGCGCAATCTCTAACAATTTATCCTGACCCTGAAACCAAGCTGATCGAGCAGTTTGACGGGTTCTTCGATTTGATCGATGTGAATCTTCAAGAGTACGAACCGCGATCTCAATCGATGCAAGCATTATTAGGCATTGAACCGACCAATCAGCGTCAGATTCTCAAGCAGCCTGATGTGTTGATGATGTTGTATCTCTTGCGGCAGCAGTTTGATCATGAGACGTTGCAGGCAAACTGGAATTACTATGTGCCGCGTACTGACCATACCTATGGTTCATCTCTGGGACCAGCCGTCCATGCGATTTTAGCGTGTGGTTTGTCTTACGTGGATGAAGCGTATCAGCATTTTATGCGAGCAGCATTAGTGGATCTCGAAGATGTGCGAGGCAATGCTTCAGAAGGAATTCATGCGGCTTCGGCGGGCGGGCTTTGGCAATCGATCGTGTTTGGATTTGCAGGAATTCGCTTAACAGACTTAGGTCCTGTCGCTTGTCCGAGTTTGCCTGCTCATTGGACAAGATTGAAGTTCCGCCTCTGTTGGCAAGACCAATGGTATGAATTCGATTTGTCGCAGACAGGTGTGCTGTGTGAAGCGGTTGAGCAATCGATGCAGAGCCATTTTGCTTCTACGTAACGCTGCCCATCACCCGCCGCAGATTACCTTTGCATCAAACCTATTATCTTTCGGCGGTCGGCGTGCATGGGCGTTGTTAGCTTGCGATTGCTGTGTGTGAGTGCATTGCTCAGACATTAAAACCTCGATATCTATTGCTGCTAAAACCTGTAGATACTGGGTTTAGAACCTCAAACTAACCTACAAGATTAGTAATTGCACTCAAATAGAAAAAAGACGAGAAACTGCATCAGCCTCTGTGCCAAAGACGAAAACCAAGACCACCTAGAGATAAATCATTTTCATACCAAGTTACTATTTTACCTCGTACAATGTCTTGAATAAAGAAACAACAAGGGTAGTCACCCGACTTCATTACACCTACATATGGATTAGCAGCTAGTAGTTTGCCAGATGGGACAAATGGTATAGGCACTGGTGAACCTTCGAGTTTTTCGTACTTGTACTCAACATTCCAAGCACTGTCAATTGTAAAAGAGGCAGAGTTTCCCCAGAGATACTTTCCATCCCATTGACAAGAGTTTTCGCTACTATTACTACTATCTGGAAAAATATCTGAGGAGTGTGTAGATGGCTGGAATTCCAATCGATAAACTTTATTTTCCTTAAAGCCTTTGAAAAACAAATACGTTGTTTCTGTTTCATCAGATGATGATTTTAATCGGAGGAAAAAAACCATCGGATTAGCGATGATTACGTCAAATGCTTGCCCTCTATAGTCTGCTTTAGTATACGTTTCATTAAAGCAAACATGATTATTTCCATAGACAAGTTCTTTATCAAACTGAAATATATTAGCAACATTTGACATAAGGTCAAGAGGCTCGGGATAGACAGAGATTTCAACAGCCATTGTCTGTATTGATTTCATCCAATAAGGAAAGTCAAAATTAGGAATCCAAGGGTGAGCTAGATTATGATCTCTACATATAGGCATAAGAAACCAGTGTTGAGCTTTTCCATACACCTCAATATCGGAATATAAACAAACATGCCCACCTACAACAGGTTCTTTAGTATGTGGAGTAAGTATTGGATTTGAAGTGTCTACTTGGCATTTTGTAATACACATTTCATATTTAGATAAAACATGATCTATGATCCCAATCCAAGGTAATGAGAAACGACGAGATCGTCGATCTTTAGAAGACTTAGAAATGCCGCACAACTTCGTTCCAGAATCGAAGGAAATTGGCTCTGCGAATAGGGCAGTAATGTGTGGAGAAGCTTCCTCCACGGTCTTTTGCTCATCTGTCGATATTTGAGCCAAATTTAGTACAAAGCTCTCTCTAGACCATAAATCACTAATCAAATTTCCATCTGGTTTTGAAATCCCAATACAGGCAAACCCTTCTTCTCCAATACATTTAGGAACAAATGGAAGAGGTGGCATTGGATCGCCCGGCTCATTACCTTTACCAATTTCAGTATATTTTTTGAATCGTTCAACAATCAAAGGTATGAGTTCATTTGGAGGTATAGATCCAAAACCTGATGAACTTGATGAGCCTGATGAACCGCTCTGATTGCTACAAGCTTGAGTTGCTTTTACTGAATCACTAACCACATAGGCTACCGCTGCTGTATTTAGTACAACTTCAGCAATGAAGGCAGAACCATCGGTCAAAAAAAGTGCGGCTACCTGAGCCACAACCGCCACTCCTGTAACTGTCCAATCCCACCAAGTCATGCTGCTTTGGATTGCGGCAACTACAGCCTTAACCATTCCTGCTTTATAGGCTTCTGAGGCGATACTAAAGATGGCTTTTGCTTTTGCAGAAATGTCCTTTGCAGCATTTAGGCTATTAAATAATTTCAGAAAACTCTGTTCAACAACCTCAGATCCCAAAAGCCTTAACACAGCCTTATCAGCAGCTTCTTGGGCACTTACATGTATCCCAACGAAGCCGAGCAACATAAAAATTACATCAACAATTACGACTGCCATTGCCTCTTCGCAAGGTGGAATGCTAATGAGTGCAGTTTCGTAATAGGCTGTAGCACTAGCGGTTGGAACTGGAGGAGCTTGGATGAGCCGTTCATCAACCATGAAATCAAAAACCTGCCTCTCAATCTCCTCGTTTGAAGTGTTCTGCAATTTTTGGTCATTAGGAAAGTGAGCTTTAAAATCTACAATTGCCTTCTGAATTGCACTTGTATCAATCGACTCTGGGACATATTTCCTAATCATCAAAGTTGTCATTTCTCAAATCCTTTGAAGCGTCTGATAGTTTAGAGACTGTGTGTTTTATTAGCGTAATTTGATGTGATGAAACAAACAGATGAATTTTAAGTACTATTTTTTCTTACCAAGAACGAAGCCAGCTAACGATTGAGTTGAACCGCACCAAGTTAATCAAGCAACACCAACTAAAGTTGGTAGTGCGGTTAACGTCACGACTATTTTCAACGTGTCGGTTCCAACGAAATGTTCTACGGAACTGGGCGGATGTAGTGTTCCCAATGGGTAACATTTATATCCAGTTCTCGTGGAACTATTATTTGGACTGAAAGTTTCCGCCTAAGATCCCAATTTAAGGCACTTAGCCTGAATTTTTCTGCCTAAGTCCGGATTGAGCCACTTAGCCCGACACGATTTCCGCATAATACCCCTCGACAGGGATCTTAGGCGGAAACTTTCCGTATTTCTTCCAAAAGAGAACCTGTTCCTGTCTGCCTAAGATCCTGAATAACAGAATTATGGAGTTAGGATTTGCCCTGATGGAGCCACGACCCAGAAAACTGCTCGAACAAGTCTCTGACCTGTTGCGGGTGAAGCATTATTCATATCGCACTGAACAAACTTACATTCAATGGATTCGGCGCTACATCCTATTTCATAACAAGACTCATCCCAAAGATATGGGAAGTCCAGAAATTGAAGCATTTTTAACGCATCTTGCAGTACAGGAACAGGTAGCAGCTTCTACTCAAAATCAAGCTCTCAGCGCCATTTTGTTTCTCTACCGCGAGGTGTTACGCCAAGAATTAGATGCTTCCATTGATGCCGTTCGAGCTAAGCAACCGCGTTACTTGCCGACCGTGCTGACCAAGGAGGAAGTCAGGGCTGTGATTAGCAATTTGTCTGGCGTGTATCAGCTTGTGGTGCAGGTTCTCTATGGCAGTGGGGTGCGGTTAAATGAAGGGTTAAACATCCGGATCAAAGATCTCGACTTCGCTCAACAGCAAATTATCGTTCGCACTCCAAAAGGTGTTGAGAGCCGAGTCACGATGTTGCCCGCTAGCTTGAATGAACCCCTGAGAGAGCATCTACAACGGGTACGTCGATTGCACCAGCAAGACATAGCACAAGGTTATGGGGCTGTGCATTTACCCTATGCGTTAGCCCGGAAGTATCCCAATGCGGAACGATCGTGGGTGTGGCAGTTTGTTTTTCCATCAGATCGTCGCTGTCGTGATCCTCGAACCTCGCAAATCAATCGCTACCATCTGCATGAAAGCGGAGTGCAAAAAGCCCTCAAGCAAGCAGTGTTTGCTGCAAGAATTCAGAAACGAGTCGGCTGTCATACCTTTCGCCATAGTTTTGCAACTCATTTACTGGAAGCGGGATACGATATCCGCACGGTGCAAGAATTACTAGGGCACAAGGATGTGAAGACGACGATGATTTACACTCACGTTCTTAATCGGGGTGGAAAAGGGGTGCGAAGTCCACTTGATTCTTAGCGCGATCGCACTCCTCTAGCTTTCTCAAAAGATAAAAGATTTTGAGCAACATCCTGGGCAGTTTGATTACGCTGTCTAAAGAACACGTAGAACACTAGCGACTTTTTCGATCTCCTTCATCTCCTCAATCTCTTTCAGCGCATTGCGGAAATTTCCTTCTTGAACTTCATGCGTTACAACTACAATTTCGGCGGCTCCATCTCGGAAGCCTGCTTGCACCACAGATTCCAGGCTGACTTCGTGATCGCCGAAGCAAGTGCCAATCTTTCCAATTACCCCTGGATAATCCCGAGTTAGAAAACGAGCATAAAAGCGCGTATAAAGATCTGACATGGGTGCGATCGCACAGTAATGCTGATGCGCACAAGCGATTAAAGGATCAAGAATGGGAGGCTGACCTGCTAGCTCTGATAGATCAGTCTTCAACAAGGCAGCAATGTTCAAGACATCTGCAACCACAGCACTTGCTGTCGGTCCTGCGCCCGCACCCCGCCCGAAAAACATCACCTGTCCAACCGGATCGCCTTCGATCAAGATTGCGTTATATACATCATTTACACTTGCCAAGGGGTGAGCTTTTGGAACTAACGTTGGATGAACTCTCACCTCAAGCTCTTCTTCACTCGCTTTCCGTTTCGCGATCGCCAACAGTTTAATCACAAACCCTAACTTCTCGGCATAGCCAATCTCGATCGCGCTCACATGGCGAATCCCTTCACAATAGACCTCTGGCAATTTGATCCGTCCGCCAAACGCCAAAGATGCCAAAATCGCAATCTTATCCGCTGCATCTAATCCATCGACATCGGCAGTTGGATCAGCCTCAGCATATCCAAGCTTTTGGGCATCCGCGAGAATTTCAGCAAAATCACCCCCCTCAAGCTGCATCCGCGTCAGAATATAGTTCGTGGTTCCATTGATGATGCCTGTGACCGTGCGAATCCGATTCGAGCAAAGCGACTGTTTAATCGGAGCAATCACAGGAATTCCGCCCCCAACTGCGGCTTCTAACAAGACATGCACTCCTGCTTCGGTCGCTGCTGTAAAAATCTCATCGCCAAATTTTGCGATCGCGGCTTTGTTTGCCGTCACAACATGCTTTTTATGCTGAATCGCTTTCAGCATTAACGATCGAGCAGGCTCCAACCCACCCATCACTTCGATCACAATATCAATGTCTGGATCAGTGACGATCGACTCTAAATCCGTTGTGAGAATTTCTTTAGGAATCCGAGGATCACGAGGCTTATCGAGCGATCGCACGCCCACTTTATGAATGACTAATTCTTGTACTAAAGGGTGACGCTGAGCCGGATCGCCCAGAATTTCGACTGTTCCAAGTCCGACTGTTCCCAATCCTAATAAACCGACTTTAAACGCCACAGCTTTTTTCCCACTACAACAGATCTTCCATTTTATGGGAAGGGAAGACCCTGAAGAAACCGCGATCGCGCTTTAGGCGATCGCGGTTTCTTCATCAACTGGGCTAAAAACGAATTAATCAGGTAAGTCTACTCGATTGCCGCTGTTATCTTCGTAATAGATCGGTGGCTCAACTGCGAAATTGTTGATTTGACCCGATTCAGTAATCACATAGCCGTCTGTCGTTTTCAAATCAGTCTCCGCCTCAGCTTCGACTGCTGCCTCAAGATCATGCACATTCCGCTCTACATCTACTCCAGACGGAATCCGCTCATCGGGTGGATTGACATCGGTCGGCTGTGCAGTCTGAACTGCCCAATGGTCGTTTCCTGCTGCCCCTTTTCCTGGTTCTGCTGCTTTTGGATCGGTTGCCATATCGATTCGCCCCAAAAATGTTATCTGTTTCTGACAGTAGCTCGATCAAGGTCGGCAAAATTCCCTCGATCGAGGTAGCCCGACGGTACCTTAAGGTAGAAAAGCACGAGCAATCTACGGCATGATGAGAGCAGTTTGTCTACGATCGCTCATGGCAAGAAATTTTTTCACAACTGGGTGCGCTTTATCCCTAAGTTTGCTAGTTCTCTGGATTGCACCTGCTTGTGCTCAACCCATTTCTACTGAGGTTTCCGTTAGTACCCCAACTCAATCACAGCTTGACCCTCAAACCGTGATCCAGCAACTCGCCAAGTCGAGAGTGATATATCTAGGCGAAACTCATGACAGCAAGGAAGATCACCAAGCTCAAATAGAATTGCTGAAAGCTTTACATCAGCAGAATCCTAAGTTAGCGATCGGTCTCGAAATGTTTCAACGCCCATTTCAATCAGGCTTAGATCGCTATCTTGCAGGAGCGATAACCGAGGAAGCGCTGCGAGAATCCACCGAATACGATCAGCGATGGGGGTTCCCCTGGGAGTTTTATGCGCCGATCGTTGCCTTCGCCAAAGAAAACCAGCTCCCGATCGTGGCTTTGAATGCGCCGACTGAAGTGACTCGCAAAGTTTCGCGTCAAGGGCTGAACAGTCTGACACCTGAAGATCAGCGCTACATTGCCCCCATTGCTGAAATTCGCCTTGAGCCAACTCGATATCGCGATCGCCTCCGCACAATATTCGATAGCTTTCACAGTCGAAAAGGCAACAATCGCGGATTTGAACGATTTTTTGAAGCTCAAGTTTTATGGGACGAAACGATGGCAGACGCGATCGCGCAATTTTTGAAAAAAAATCCCGATCGACAAATGGTCATCCTCGCGGGTCAAGGGCATGTTGTTTATGGCGATGGAATTCCTAGTCGAGTCGCACGTCGTCTGCCCAAAATCAAGCAATCTACGATCTTGCTCAATCCTCCGGTCGAATTTTTGCAAGAAAAAGAGATCGCAGATTATTTCTGGAAGAATCGCACTAAGTAGTCTTCGGAGGAAATAAATAGATCGCACCTGAGATCCAGGTCAACGCAACCGAAACCCAAAACAGACTTACGGATAAGAGTTGCCATTGCTGCGGTAATGGGGCGATCAGCAGCGCGATCGCAGCAATCTGACTCACCGTTTTGAGCTTGCCCCAGAAATTTGCTCCTTGCACCGATTTTTGCAGATTCGGATCAACGCGCCATCCTGCGATCGTCAATTCCCGCGCCAAAATCATAAACACTCCCCAAGCCGGAATCTGCTGCAATTCTACCAACGAGAGTAAAGGAGCCAGCACCAAGAGTTTATCCACCAATGGATCAAGAAATTTACCTAAATCCGTCACTTGATTGAGCTTTCGTGCCAGATAGCCATCGACCCAATCGGTTCCAGCAGCAATGAGAAAAACCCCGACCATTATCCAGCGAGTCTCGATCGTCGGAGACTGCAAGCCATAGAGCAAAATCGGCACACCGAGCAGGCGCGACACTGTAATCCAAGTTGGCAGATTCATAAAACGATTGACATAAAAAAATTGGAAGAATCCAAACAGGACTCTCCCAATTATCAAGCTAAAGGAGTTACCGAACGCTGGCAAGCCTTAACAAGCACCATCCTTCTTGAGGACAACTGCAACCGTCTTGAAAATTAATTGCAAATCGTAGAGTACTGACCATTTGCGCTGATATTCCAAATCCATTTCGACGATGCTTTCAAAATCGCTGACATTAGAGCGCCCGTTTGCCTGCCATTCTCCCGTAATGCCGGGTTTCACTCTCAAGCGTTTCCAGTGATGTGCTTCATAGGCTTTCACTTCGTCAACGGTCGGCGGACGGGTTCCAACCAGACTCATTTCACCTCGCAACACATTCCAGAATTGCGGAAACTCATCTAAGCTAGTGCGACGTAAAAACTTACCTACCCGAGTAATTCTCGGATCGTCTTTGCTCTTGAAGATATTGCCCTTCGCCTCATTCTGAACCAGATGCTTCAAATTCTCGGCATTCGTCACCATCGAGCGAAACTTCCAGATACGGAACGGACGACCATTTACACCGCAACGAATTTGGCTGTAGAAGACTTTGCCCGGATTATCAATTTGGATCGCGATCGCAATCGGAATCAAAATCAAGCCTGTGATTAACAAGCCAACCGCAGCGCCTAAGATGTCGATCGTACGCTTGAGTTTACTCTGCACTGAAGCATGAGGTAGACGGACTTCAGGACTTAGGCGGAGGGCATGGCGCGCTGAGGCACCTTCTTGAGAATTGAGACGAGAAGCAGGAAAGTGGGAGGGAGGAAGTTCAGTAAACGTCATCACGGAGATAGCCAGGTAGTAGGATTCGGAGAACTCATCTGTCACTATATTCATGCCTACTGATCCCGAACCTGACATCCCGTAAGGGTTTGTCTAAACTTTGAACTGCCGCTCAATTGTATGAAGTTTGAATGTTGATAAGGGAAAATCCGCCTTTTCAGTGATGAAACGCTTCCAACTCAGCCATTAGGCGGATTTTTCGATTCCTCAAGAAATAAATTTTCGATGCCCTCCAAGGTGAAAATAATGGGTTCCTCAGCACTCGGAGTGCTCTGAGACGAGTGAGGGACAGACGGATTTAACTGTTCTAACGTGGTTTCTTGGCTCAACTCGGAATAAGCCATTGCATCGATCGTCGGTTCAACCTTGGGTGAACCCGCCTGAAACAGACTTTTGAGGTCAGATGGGATGTCCCGACCACTGCTGATCCCGTTTTGAGGCGGAGCCGCTGGAATCGACAGTGGAAATTCATCGACTTCCACTTCTAATTGATCGATGAGTTGAGTCAATACAGTAATGGTTTCAAGCGAGGACGATCGTTCCGACTTGATCTGATTCGGGACGAATTCAGTCCCGGCATAAGGCATCCTGAAAGCCTCTGGTGAAATGGACGGGTCAGAGGCTTGTAGAAAGGTCGAGGCATCTCTCCCCATCTGGGCTGCCAATCGCCCGACAATTCCAGAAAACATCGCTTCACTCTGCTGTCCCAGACTATGCAGTTTATCGATACCTTGGGACAGAGAATCCTGATACGCCTGAATGTCTTTTTGCAGAGATTCAAAGACGACATGCAGAGTTGTATCTAAAGTCGTCAGCGCTTGATCAGCTTGATTCACATCAGGTAGACCAGGTTGCGAAACTGCTTCAGTCGGCGCGGGTTGCTCTAGCATTTGGCGATGTGCTTCGAGTTGACGAATTTCTTTGATGAGCGCGTTTCGCTGCTGCATTAAGGTTGCAACTTCAGCGTGCAGTGGATGTAGCAGGGTCGATCGCAAAGCATTCATTTCTTGGATCACAGATTGCATGACATCCTGAGCTTGAGCCTCAGTTTTCGTCGTCTGATCGGCTTGATTGAGGTGCGATAATACGGCTTCTAAATAAGCTCGAACTTGTTTGAGAACTTGGCGCTGCCGGGCAATTTGTGCCGCAGATCCCCAAGGCAATCGAGGACTCCGCTGAGCGAGAACATCTTGCACTTCCGTCAGCAAACGCTGAATTTGATCTTGATTAGCAGTCACAACAAAAAACCCTTGAGTAAAAATTCGGCAAGACCGGACTTGGCTTGACTCTCAACTTATCTTTAAGGTTGCCCGAACTGCGTCATCTGTTGCCAGTGTTACAGGGAATTACACGATCGTTCTATTTCACGAAACAAAGCTTTACGCCAAAATCAGGAGAATTTTCAGGTTGAATTTTAGATTTTGCGGTTTGGCGGGTGACGAATTTGGCTAAATTCATGCCAAATTCTACAAACCATCTAAAATATGTCTAAATTGCTGAGGAGCGCGGCTGTGCAATCGTTGAGGTGAATGGGCATTCTAGCCTCGTCCCTCATTATGTCATTTGGGTCATCTCGCGCTCATTTTCATGCCGCACTCTGGTTATACCCTCAATGGAAGACCGATTCACAACTCTCCGCGACACGACGATTAACGCTTCGATCCGTTCAGCCCCGTTCTTTGAGGGGTTGCCTGAAAGTGCGATCGAAAAAGCGATCGCCCATGTCGTCATGCGAAACCATCCTGCGAATCAAGTGATCCTGCTAGAGAATGATTGGGGTAGCTCGGTCTACTTCATTCTCAGCGGTTGGGTGAAGATTCGCACCTATAACCTAGATGGCAAAGAAGTCACCCTGAATATTTTGGGCAAAGGTGAGCTATTTGGCGAAATGGCTCCGCTCGATGAAGTTCCGCGATCGACCGATGTGATTACGCTGGCTCCCACCGTGATTGGCAATATGCCCGCTCAAGATTTTGTGCAATTGTTAGGGTCTGAGCCAGAAGCCGGAATTCGGTTGGCGCAATTAATGGCGCGACGGTTGCGCCAAGTGAATCGACGCTTGAGATTGCGCGAGTCGGATAGTACATCGCGGGTCGCGGACATTCTGTTGTTCTTAGCGGATGGTCAAGGGAAGCGCAGTCCATCTGGAACAGAGATTCCAAACTTACCGCATCGAGAACTCAGTAGTTTGAGTGGATTAGCACGCGAGACAGTAACGCGAGTGTTGAGCAAGTTAGAGAAAAAAGGACTGATCGTGCGAGATCGAGATGTGCTGTGCATTCCCGATGCTCATGCTCTAGAACGGCTCATGATTTAGCATCATGCGTCAAGATTTTAAGGCTCCAAGATTTCTCAAATCTTGGAGCCTTTTTTATAGCTGAATGCCGCGAATTGAATAATCTAACAATTGCATCGGATGCAGCACCGGAACTGCTTTGCCCTGCAGTTTCAAATGTCGAGAAATTTGCACATAACAGCCAATATTTGCCGATGCGATGACACTCGCACCTGTATTCGTTAAATTCTCAACCTTTTGCTGCCCTAACTCATTCGCCACTTCTGGCTGAAGAATATTGTAGATGCCAGCACTTCCACAGCAGAGTGCAGCATCGATGGGTTCACGCAATTGTACGCCCGGAATTTTTCTGAGCAGTTGTCGAGGTTGAACGCTGATCTTTTGACCGTGCAGCATGTGGCAAGCATCCTGATAAACCAGAGTTAGCGGCTGTGCTTGTAGGGGAGAAAGCTTTGCCGTTAAGCCGACTTCGGCAAGAAATTCTTGCACATCTTTCACCTTTTTAACAAAGGCCTTTGCTGGCTCTGCATAATTCGGATCGTCTTGCAGAATGTGACCATATTCTTTCAGCGTATGACCGCACCCGGAGGCATTGACCAAAACGGCATCAACCTCAGTGTTGGCAAAGGTATCAATCATCTGGCGGGCAAAGTGTTTCGCCTGTTCTTCTTGCCCTTGGTGATGAGACAGCGCGCCACAACAGCCTTGAGTTTGGGGCACAAGGACTTCACAGCCGTTTGCGGTTAAAACCCGCACAGTCGCATCGTTGACCTCTGGATTAAATAATCTCTGCACACAGCCGAGCAGCATTCCGACTCGATAGCGTTTTTCGCCTTGGGCAGGAATGAGAGCCGGAATGGTATCGGTAAACGCTTTCGCTGGAATATCTGGCAGAATGGCTTCCATCGCAGACAGTTGAGGCGCGATCGCGCTCAAAAATCCCATCGATCTAACGATTTTTTGTAATCCCGACTTCTGATAAATGCCCAACGGTCGCAGCAACGCCCGCATCCGATTCGGATAAGGAAAGACCGAGAAAATAAATTGGCGTAACAGCTTTTGCGGCAGCGATCGCGCATCTTGTCGCTCCACCTGCGGACGAGTCGCGGCAATGAGCTGGTCATATTGCACCCCCGACGGACAAGTCGTGACGCAAGCCAAACAGCCCAAACACGAATCAAAATGCTGAATCGTTGCGGGGTTCAGTGGAATCTCACCTTCGTTGATCCCATCCATCAAATAAATTCGTCCTCTGGGCGAATCCATTTCTTTACCGATGACCCGGTAACTGGGGCAGGTTGATAGACAAAAGCCACAATGCACACAAGAATCGATCAGCTTCGGATCAGGAGGATTTTGGGCATCGAAGCCGCCAGAATTTTTAGCTGGATTAGAAGTTTGCATTCTTAAATTCCGCCGACAAAACGATGAGGACTAAACAGGGTTTGCGGATCAAATTGAGCTTTGACGCGCTGCATCACGTTCAGAGCATTGCCAGAATAACCCCAAACATCAAGCTGTTGCTTAAACGCGATCGAGCCTTGCAACACAGACAGATATCCTCCACTCGCAGCACAAATCGATCGCGCTTGGAGAATTTGCGTAGAGCGCGCATCGGTGACACTCAACTGCCCAATGCCGCTTCCGGCATGAATCACCACTTCCGCAGCTGGCAAGATTGATGCGAGTTGATCCAAAACCGTCACTGCGCTCGACGGTCTAACTCCTATTTTGCAAACAATTGTGTTCCTTTGGTCAGAGACATCCATATGATCATGAAATGTCTGCCATAGATCTGCATCTGAAACGGATAAGCCTAGGGCAGTTGCGACTTCTGTGAGCCGCTCAATCTGTAAATTCACGCTTTCAGGAATGCTCTGAAACCGAACGAGTAAGCCCACCGCAGATTTCTCTGTGAGCGAGTGTGAGAGCAGATCAACACTGGTCGGAGTCAACGCTGAACTTAACAGCGTTTGAGCCGCTTGTGCCAGTGAATCTGAATCGCCATAAACCAGAATTGACCGGGTATTTGCTGGGATGGGATAAACTCGCAACGTCGCCTGCGCCAGAATTCCGAGCGTGCCATACGACCCGGTGAGGAGCTTCATCAGATCGTAACCTGCCACATTTTTCACGACTCGTCCGCCTGCTTTGACAATTTCGCCATCGTAGCGAACAAATGTAATGCCCAGTAGCATGTCGCGCACGCTGTTGTAGCGATGTCTGAGCGATCCAGTATCTGCGGTTGCAATAATTCCGCCGAGCGTTGCCCGATCGCGAAATTGCGGATCGATCGCACAAAATTGACCGACTTTTCCCACGATCGCTTGCAATTGCGCAAACGAAATTCCAACTTCAGTCGTCACCGTCAGGTCGCCTTCTGCATGTTCGACTAAGCGATCGAGCTTTTCGGTACTTACAACTAGGGTCACTTCATCGATCACTCCGCCCCAATGCAACTTGGTCGCATGACCACAGGGTAAAATTCGCCATTGATGTTGATAGGCACAGGCGACAATCGCGCCCAATTCCTCGATTGTCGCGGGAGAAACCCAATAAATCCGATCTGGATGAACCAGCGATCGCGAGAGTTGTGTCTGCTGACATTCGGTCAAATCTTGCCAAGACCGAATTTCTGAAATAGAGCCGAGTGTTTGAAGAACTGCTTGCATCCGATAATTTACGTAAGTGCCCGTACGGGAAAATAGTGAGAGCTTTATGAGAAAAATTCGGTTCAGATCCCATTATCTAGGGAATAATGCGCTTATGTTCAAGGCAAAAGGCAAACATGAGAAAACTCGTCTGAATTTCATGTGAATTCTGAAATTCTTGGTTTGCCTTTTTTTATTCTTTGGAACGATCGATGCACCAGATTGATGCGCCGCCAACCCTGACTCAACTTCGCGACCTTTTGAACCGCTCAGATACTAATCTCGCGGAACCCTCTACGATCGAGCTTCTCCACTCGACTTTTACCCAACTCGAATCGACCATAGTTGCCCTTCAGCAAGAACTCCGCCAAGAGAGAGCCGCTCGGCAGCAAGCTGAAGCAGCCCTCCAAAATGCAACCCAACGTAATGACTCTACTGGGTTAAAACACTCTCTAGAATTGACGCAAGCAGTCCTTGAATCGATTACCGATGGACTTTTAGCGATCGACTGTGACGGTAAAATCCTCAGCCTCAATCAAAAATTTCGCCAACAATGGGGGCTTTTAGACCATCCCATGCAGAACGATAGGGATTCTGTCAAAGCATCCTGTGAACTGCTGGTCAATCCAGAGGCGTTAGATCAGCAAATTGAGGCTGAGTACGCAGATTTTGAAATCGAAAATCGTGCGGTAATCCAGTTCAAGGATGGGCGATTTTTGGAGCGATTCTCGAAGCCGTTACGCCTGAATCAAATCACGATTGGACGAGTCATTAGTACGCGAGACATTACAGAACAATACTGTGCTCAACTTGCGCTCACTGAAAGTGAACGGTTATTACGCACCGTTGTTACCAATACGCCAACGATTCTCTATGCGATCGATCAACACGGCGTTTACACATTGGCTGAAGGCAAAGGGTTAGACGCGATCAATCTAAAATCTAGCGATCTCGTTGGCAAATCGATTTACGAGTTCTATCGAGAGTTTCCCAACATTATTCAGGATATCGATCACGTATTGAGCGGCGAAGAACACCGTTCTGTCTTAGACTTCGGAGGCGTAACGTTTGATAACCGCGCGACTCCCCTCTACAATGCCCAACACCAGGTCGTCGGCATGATCGGAGTGGCAACAGATGTCACGGCTCAGCGCCAAGCTGAACGAGCCTTGTATCGAGCCAAACAAGATTTAGAAGTGCGCGTGGCAGCCCGTACCGCCGAACTTCAAGCCTCCAATATCAATTTACAAAGAGAAATTAATCAGCGAAGACGCATCGAGCAAAGCCTGCTCGAGAAGCAAAATTGTCTGGAATTGTTGAATCGCCTCTCACAAGGAACGACAGCTGGATTGTCGGTAGAAGCATTGATCAAGTTAGCGATCGACGAAACCGCACAACTCTTTCCAGAGGTGCGCGTGCTCTATGGCGTGATCGAATCGCGGCAGATCAAGGTACTTCATTCTGCACAGCGCGATGAGATGCCCGCTCTAACTGGAATCTTAGAAGGACTTTATCTCACACCTCAATACTTAGCACTGGTTGCCGAACGGAATCCGGTGCTGATCGAAGATGTACTGCAAGAGCCTGCCCTTGCATCTATGTCCACTGAGATGCTCAAGCGCAGAACACGCGCGATCGCTATGATTGCAGTGCAGCATACCGCCGATCAGATTGCCATTTTGTCACTCAATGCTGCCTATCCAAAACAATGGTCTTTCTGTGAAGCACAGACGCTGACAGAAGTATCGAATTATTTGTCGATCGTGCTGCAAAAAATCCGCGCCCAGGAAGAACGCCAAAAAGCTGAAGAGCGCTTGAAGTTATTTAAGTCGGTTGTGATCAATGGCAATGATGCCGTCATTATTACAAATGCCGACGTTGATGAACCCAAGATTAGCTATGTCAACGAAGCGTTTATCGAATCAACCGGCTACACCCCCGAAGAAGTGATTGGAAAAACGCCACATATTCTGCAAGGAGAGCGAACAGATCGGGCGCAATTGGCACGAATTCGCGAAGCAATGCACGAAGGTAGAGCAATTCAAGTTGAGATCATGAACTATCGCAAAGATGGTTCAGAATACTGGGCAGATTTAAACATTGTGCCGATTTCAGATGCGCGTGGGACTTTGACTCACTTTGTCGCGCTACAGCGAGATATTACCGATCGCAAATGGTCAGAAAGAGCATTACTCGCGACTCAAGCAAGATTAAAGTATCTACTGTCTTCAAGTCCTTCTGTGATCTATACCTGCCAGCCGAAACGGAATCGAGCTTGTACCTTCGTGAGTGAGAATATCACGCGGCAATTGGGGTATGAGATCTGGCAATATCTCAAAGATCCACATTTTTGGATTGATCATATTCATCCTGAAGACTTGCCTAACGTTTTAGAACATCTCGATCGACTCACAGAAACGGGTGGAGCCACGTGCGAGTATCGTTTCTTGCATCAAGATGGGTCTTATCGCTGGCTCCGAGACGATATGAAATTACTCAGTGATCAATCGGTCGAAGTGATTGGGTCGGTCGTGGATATTAGCGATCGCAAACGGGCAGAAGAACAAATTCGGGCATCGCTGCAAGAAAAAGAAGTGATGCTGAAAGAAATTCATCATCGAGTCAAAAATAACCTGCAAGTTGTGTCAAGTTTACTCAAGTTACAAGCAGGCTACATTGACGATAAACGCATTGTCGAAGTCTTTAAGGAAAGCCAAAATCGGGTGAGCGCAATGGCGCTGATTCACGAAAAACTTTATCAATCTGAAGATCTAGCGAAAACTAATTTTTCAGAGTATATTCAAAGTCTGGTGACGGCTCTATTTCGGTCTTATTCCGCACATTCGCGTGCCATTCAACTCCGGTTAGATGTCCAGGATGTCAGGCTAAGTATCGATACCGCGATTCCCTGCGGTTTGATTATCAATGAGCTGGTTTCCAATGCTCTGAAATATGCATTCCCAGTTGGTGAGCCTGGCGAGATCTATATCAAACTTCAGGCGCAAGAAGTTGATGCCCACGAATCACTCCGATATCAACTTATCGTCGGTGACAATGGTCGAGGATTTCCTTCAGACCTCGATTTCCGTAATACAAAATCGCTTGGTTTGCAGCTTGTCTGCTCTCTCATTCGACAGCTTCGAGGGGAGATAGACCTCACAAGCAATTCGGGCGTTCAGTATACGATGTGCTTTATGGAACAGAAGATCAGGGTTTAGATATGTCTACTGCTAGGGTGTTAATTGTAGAAGATGAGAGTATTATTGCGCTGGATATTCAAACGAGTTTGCAATCAGCAGGGTATCAAGTGGTGTCGATCGCGGCGACTTCAGAAGAGGCTCTAGATGATACGGCAAATTTTCAACCCGATCTTGTGCTGATGGATATTCGCTTACATGGCGAAATGGATGGGGTTGAAACGGCTGAACAAATTCGCCAAAAGTGGCGGCTCCCTGTCGTGTTTTTAACCGCTCATGCAGACGAAAATACGCTATCTCGCGCGAAACAGTCTCAACCCTTTGGTTATATCTTGAAGCCCTTTGAAGATCGAGAGTTAGTCACCACGATCGAGATTGCGCTCTCGCGACATAAAGCTGAAACAGCGGTTCGAGCCGCCCTGGAAAAGGAGCGAGAAATGAGCGAACTCAAGTCTCGATTTGTTTCAGTGGTTTCCCATGAATTTCGCAATCCGTTAAATACGATTCTGTTTTCAACTGAGTTACTTCAACGCTACGGAACTCAACTTAGCGACCAAAAAAAAGAGACCTACCTCGAACGCATTCAAGGGTCGGTCAAACGCATGAATCAGCTTTTATCGAATGTGCTGACTGTCGGCGAAACCGAATCTGGAAAGCTGCAATTCTCTCCGCAACCGATCAATTTAGTTCAGTTTTGCCAGGAATTAGTAGACGAGTTTCATATCGAGGAAAAGCGATCGATTCAGTTCTCACACCGATCCTCTGAGCCGAGCGATTCGTTATTTTGTGTAGACGATCGCTTACTGCGCCACATTTTGACCAATTTGCTCTCGAACGCGGTGAAATATTCTCCAAAAGGAGAAATTGTTGAATTTAAACTGAGCTTGAACCATCAAACGGCAATTTTCTGGGTTCAGGATTATGGAATTGGCATTCCCAGTGGGGATCAAGCTGACTTGTTTCAGTCATTTTATCGGGCGAGCAATGCGCGATCGATTCCAGGAACGGGCTTAGGATTGTCGATCGTCAAACAGTGCGTCGATCTACACGGTGGAACGATTACTGTAGAAAGCGAAGAGAATCAGGGAACTCTGTTTACAGTCACGCTACCGTTAAACAGACAGTCCAAGCATGAAAACAATCCTCGTTATTGAAGACGAACAGACGGTTCGGGAATCGATTTTAGATTTGCTGGAAGCCGAAGGATTTCATGGGATTGGGGGAGAAAACGGTAACGTCGGGGTGCAACTGGCTCAAGAACATCATCCAGATTTGATTTTGTGTGATGTGACGATGCCCGATCTCGATGGTTTCTCAGTTCTCTCACAACTCCGCAAGTCACCGAATACGGCAGGGATTCCGTTCATTTTTCTGACCGCTCGCGGAACAAAAGCCGATCAGCGTCAAGGGATGGAGCTAGGCGCGGATGATTATTTGACAAAGCCTTGTACAGCAACAGATTTGCTTGGTGCTGTGACGGGGCGCTTGGCGAAGTATGCGGCTTTGGCAGAGCGATATCGCCAGGTCTCTGAAGTCTCGCAACCTCAGAAGGCTGACGCGACTTTAGAACCTGTGGATCAGGCAGTTCCTGATTCGGCGAGTGACACAGGGGCGCGTGACGGATTGCTCAATCATTTCTACCAAGAACTTCGGAATCCACTCTCGAATATCAACATGGCGCTGCATTTGTTGAGAACGGAACGGATTGGCTACGAATCGACGATCGCAACGGTTCAACGAGAATACGCGCGGGAGTTGGCAGTGCTGCAAGAGGTTTATAAGTTGCAGGACTATTTGATACCGGAAAGCGCGGAGTTGTTGCGGTGTTGTAATTTGGCTAGTTTGGTTGAGGCTGCCTAGTCGTTGAGCGAATTTGTTGTGGGGAGTGGGGAGAACTCAGACAGCAACTGTTCCCTATCTTCCTATCAGTCCTAAAAAAAAGCCGATCGCACAATGCGATCGGCTTTTTCTTATTCCTTCAGACGATTAGACTTTTGCGAGTTCAGGCGTTGGGCGCTTGCTGTTGCGGATGCCTTCGATCGCGGCTGCGTAATCGGGGGCATTAAATACGGCTGAACCAGCAACGATCGCATTTGCACCTGCTTCGATCACTTGCCAGGTGTTGTTGCCTTTCAGACCGCCATCGACTTCGATCCAGGGATCGAGTCCGCGCTCATCACACATCTGACGCAATTTGCGAATTTTCGGCAATACGCCAGGAATAAAGCTCTGACCGCCAAATCCTGGGTTGACACTCATGATCAACACGAGGTCACACAGTTCCAACACATAGTCAATTAGCTCCAAGGGGCTACCCGGGTTCAGAACAACACCCGCTTTTTTGCCATATTCCTTGATCTGTCCGAGCGTGCGGTGCAAGTGAGGCGAAGCGTTGTGCTCAGCGTGAACATAAATGTGATCCGCACCTGCTTTTGCAAAATCGCCGACGTACTTTTCAGGCTCTACAATCATCAAGTGAACATCGAGCGGCTTCTGAGTCACGGGGCGAATTGCTTCCACGATCAAGGGACCGATCGTGATGTTCGGGACAAAACGTCCGTCCATGACATCAACGTGAATCCAATCGGCTCCGGCTGCGTCAACGGCGCGAATCTCATCGCCCAACCGACTAAAATCAGCAGAGAGAATCGATGGTGCAACTACGATCGGTTTATTGGACATGACGGTTGGTTCCCCTTGAAAAGCTTGAGAATGTGTGATCAGTTTAACAAATTGTGAAGGTTTTCTCTCAGAATTTGGTCAGGGTTTGCACAAATTTTTAGGAATAAATACTTATTAGGGTTGAAAGATGAAGTGGATGGTTGGATTCGGCGGAGTTTTGATCGCGATCGCGGCACAGGCAACGCCTGTTTCGGAAAGCTCGATCGGGAAAGAAGGAATTGACGCACTCCGATTGCAGCAATCTCCTTATGGCTTGACGGGAAAGAAAATCGCGATCGGACAAGTCGAAATCGGTCGTCCGCCGCAATTCGGCATCGATAAAGCAGGGGCGAATAACCAAGTAATTGATTTATCTCGCACTTTTTTCCGCAATCAACCCGCGAAGACGAACACCAATTTAGATACACATGCCGCCCAAGTTGCGAGTGTCATGGTTGGAAATAGCAAGGCTGTTTTAGGAGTCGCTCCCAATGCGCGACTCTTTTCTTCTGCTGCCGCCACTCCACAGCGCAGCGGACAATCAGAGGAATGTCTGTCTGCTCAACATATTGCTTTACAGAATGGGGGGGATGTCCGTGCCGTTAATTTCAGTTTTGGAGAAGCACTCCAGCAAGACCCACGCCCGAATGCGCGATTAGACGGCAATGCGCTCTTAACTCAATGTATTGATTGGCTCTCACAGACCCATAATTCGCTGTTTATTGTGGCAGGAAATCAGGGCAAAGGGGGAATTCCGATTCCGACGGATAACTTTAATGGCATGACTGTTTCATTCACCCGCCGAGTCGGAGAAGAATATACCAAGATCGATTTTTCCAATATTGGCGATACGCATCCTCGACTCTTGAAGCGCAATGATGGAATTGAAACGAGTTTGGGAGGTCGGCGATCGCTGTCTCTCACGGCTCCCGGTAGTAAAATCAATGTCGCAAATCTCAAAGGTGAACAGACGAGCGCAATCGGGTCAAGTTTTGCGGCTCCTCATGTGACGGGAACGGTGGCATTGTTGCAGGAATTTAGCGATCGACAGCTTCGACAAAGTTGTAAAGGCGGTTGTAAATTGCCTTGGACATTAGATGCCCGACGACACGAAGTCATGAAAGCGGTGTTGATGAATTCCGCAGACAAAATTAAAGACAAAGGGGATGGTCGCGCCTTGGGCATGACGCGCACCATCGTTGAAAAAAATAATCAAACCTGGATTGATTCTGATGCGTATAAAAATCCGAAAATTCCTCTGAATATCCAGATGGGTGCAGGACAACTGAATGCGTTTCGCGCCTATCAGCAGTTTAGTGCAGGGCAATGGACACCGAATAAGCCTGTACCTGTGATTGGCTGGAATTACGGCAAGATTGAAGCCGGAAAAGCTGCACAAGATTACATGATCGATCGACCGTTACTTCAAGGCAGCTATGTTGCAGCAACGCTCGCTTGGGATCGATTAGTGGAATTGAACGATAAGAACCGCAACAAAGTTTATGACTTAGGGGAAACGTTTCGCGATCGAGGATTGAATAACTTAGACATCTACTTAATGCGCGCAGAAGACAACGATATTCAGAAAAGTATCTGGTCATCAGTCAGCAGCATTGATAGTGTCGAGCACATTTTTTTCCCCGTTCCGAGTAATGGGCGGTACAAGATTCGCGTTGTTTTCCGTCAAAAAGCCAATGAACCTATTCAATCTTATGCGTTGGCATGGTGGACTGTTCCGTCGCAAAAATAGTAACGGTACCTCTACGCAATTCATTGAGCAGCTAATGTATCAATTAATAACGTGGCGATTTGTACACGATTGAGGTCAAACTATTCGGGATTCAGTCGCTTGAGTTCCGAATTTTCGTGGAGTGATTAACTATGAGAATATCTCAATGGATTGGCTATTCATGCGCTGTAATTCTTGCAATGACTGCGCTATCTTGTTCGACATCAGCAAATTCGCAGAATCCAAAGCAAGCCCTACCAAAACAGCAAGTTCCACCGTCGCTTGAAGTTCCTTCTGTGAATCCAAAACTAGTTGCAGCGAATACGAAGTTTGGATTCAAGTTATTTTCTGAAATTCTTAAAAAAGACAGTCAAAAGAATGTCTTTGTCTCACCTTCTAGTGTTGCGATCGCGCTTTCGATGACCTACAACGGTGCAAACGGCAACACGAAGCAAGCGATGGCAAATGCGCTGCAATTCCAGGGAATGACGCTGGAAGAACTCAATAATTCGCAGCGGAATTTGATGGCAAATTTGACCCAAGTTGATCCGAAAGTGAAATTGTCGATCGCAAATTCGCTCTGGGCAAAAGAAGGCATTGCATTTAATCTCAACTTCTTACAGCAAAATGAGAAATTCTATGACGCTAAAGTCAAAACTTTAGATTTTAAACGACCCACTGCATCTGATGAAATTAACGGTTGGGTCAAAGAAAATACGAATGGAAAAATTGAGAAAATTGTCGATCGTATTACTCCTGAGCATATGATGTTTTTGATCAACGCCATTTATTTCAAAGGGGCATGGTCGAATGAATTTGATCAGAAAAATACAGAAAATCGTCCATTTTCCCTAACAAATGGCACGAAGAAACAAGTTCCACTGATGAAGCGGCAAGGAGAATATCGCTACTCAGAAACCGACCAGTTTCAAGCGATTAGTTTGCCGTATGGCAATGGGCGAATGAGCATGTATGTGTTTTTGCCAAAGTCAAATCTGACTGCATTTCAAAAGAGTTTGACGGCTGAGAATTGGCAAACCTGGATGAAGCAATTTTCGAGTCGTGAAGGTCAGATTCAACTGCCTCGATTCAAGATGGATTATGAGGTGGATCTAAAAACGGCGTTGTCCGCTTTAGGAATGGGTCTTGCGTTTCAAGATGCCGCAGATTTCTCGAATTTAAGTAAAGCCACAACGAAAATCGATGAGGTTAAACATAAGACGTTCGTTGAGGTCAATGAAGAAGGAACGGAAGCGGCGGCAGTCACCTCAGTAGGAGTTGTTGCGACTTCGGCTCAAATTCAAGAAGAGCCGTTTAAGATGATTGTCGATCGACCATTCTTCTGCGCGATTCGAGACAATCAAACGGGTGAAATTTTGTTCATGGGTTCGATCGTGAATCCAGAATAATGTTGTATGCTCAGCACTCCAAACTCTTTAGTATTTTAGAGTTCTGAGCATACGATCGCTACTCAACTGCACCCAAAGCTTTCAACGTTGTCTTTTGTGCATTCGTTACCCCGCTCACCTGAGTAATCTTCATTCCATCATAAGGTTGTGGTTTTTGCAGGACTTTCATACAGTCCCCCGATTCTACATTCCATAAACGCACCGTTTGATCTTCGCTGCCACTGGCAAGAATCGAACCGTCATTATTGAATTTAACTGACCAAATGCGATCGCGATGTCCTCTCAAAATTCGACATTCGCCCGTTTTGAGATGCCAAACTTTCACAAGCTGATCAATTCCACCACTCGCAACCCGATCGCCGTTTGGAGAAAATGCCACTGAAGCAATCCGCTCATCTGCTGGCAAGACCATCACACATTCTCCAGATTTGATGTCCCAAATTCTCACAGTTCCATCTTCACTGCCACTGACTAACTGTTTGCCATCGGCTCGAAACGCGATCGACATTACCCGATTCGTATGTCCTTGCAAGGTTTTGATGCATTGCCCAGTCTGGGGATTCCAGAGATGAATATTGTGATTTTCTTCTCCACTGGCAAGGAACTGTCCATCTGAACTGTAATCGATCGCCCAAATTCGACTCTGAGCCGCAAGAATCTGTAAACACTCACCTGTTCTAGGATTCCATACTCGAATGGTTTGATCAAAGCTGCCACTCGCAACCGTTTCTCCATCCGGGCTAAAGGCAACTGACCAAACCCAGTTCGTGTGCCCGCGTAAAACTTTTAGGCATTGATTCGTCGATCGATTCCACACCCGAACCGTGTGATCAAAACTGCCGCTCGCAAGTAGTCGATCGTCAGGACTAAAAGCAATTGTCCAGACCCAATTCTCGTGACCGTAAAAACTATTGAGACAAGTTCCAGTCGAACTATCCCACAGATTAACCGTGTGATCAGTGCTAGTACTCGCCAGTAGAGAATCATCAAAGCTAAATGCAACGGATAAAACGAAGTTCGTATAGCCTTGCAGCGTCTTGCAACATTCTCCAGTTTGCGTATGCCAAAGTCGAACAGACTGATCTGCGCTCCCACTCGCAATCATGTTGCCACAAGGGCTAAATGTTGCAGAGCGTACGACTCCTCGATGCTGTTGTAATGTTTTGAGGCACTTTCCAGTCGCCGCATCCCAGAGCTTAATCGTCTCATCAAAGCTACTGCTGAGAATTGCCTGACCATCTGGGCTAAAAGTGACGCATCTCACTTGTTCTAAATGCCCTGAAAGCGTCTTTACACAGTGAGTGGTTTCAATATCCCAAAGCTTGATTGTGGCATCTTCACTCCCAGTAACAAGCATCAAGCCATCAGGACTAAACGCAACACTTCGGACGGTGTTCGTATGTCCTTCAAACGTTTTCAAACAGGCTCCAGTTTCCACATCCCAAAGCTTCATGGTGCGATCGTCACTTGCGCTGGCTAGGAATTTTCCATCCGGGCTAAAAGTAACTTTGCAAATCCAGTGCTGGTGACCTTCGAGTGTTCGGATCGGCTGATTCGTGTGTAGATTCCACAGGCGAATCGTGCGGTCGGCACTACTACTCGCAAGAATGCGATCGTCAGGAGAAATCGCGATCGAAATTGCCCAGTCTTGATGATCGCTGAACGTCCGCAAACATTCGCCTGTTTTTGCATGCCAAACTTTCACCGTATTGTCGCCACTTGCTGAAACGAGCCATTGACTATCTGACGTGAAAGCAACTTCACACACCCAATGCTGGTGTCCTTCACACGTGAGTAATTTCTGCCAATCTGAAACCCGCCAGAGATGAATGGCTCCAGCCGTATCACTCGCTGCCAAAATCTCGCCATCTGGACTAAAAGCAACCGACCAAACATTCCCCAACACTTCTGAGAACACAGACTTTCTCAAATCAGCTTGAGTAAAATTGACGCGATGTAAATCTACACCTTGCAAATAGGCTTGCCAAACTGCTAGCTCTGAAAAGTCGTAGCCTGTTAGATCCGTTTTCAAACAGCACAGCATATTGAGAATATTTCCGGCTGCATATCCCGGCGCGCAGCCTACTTGCTCTCGGAGCTTACCGAGCATTCGTTTGAGCTTTGCTTCGACATCCGTTTGACAGTGAAATGGAGCCAATAATCGATCGAGTAACGGCTGTAGGATCATGCGAATTTGACGATCGCGAATATGATCTTCCACATTCGCCTTCATCAACGCATGAGACATCAACAGTTGAACATTCTCGGTACAAAGCTCTTGAAAAATGCGATCGCTCAATCGCTCAATCACATATTCCATCACCACAGGCTGCAAGGTAAATTTCGAGCCTTGCTTTTCGACGATCGGGCGACGCGCTAAAGAAGCTAAAGCCTCAATTAAGTAACGCTTCGGAATCGCTGGAACAATATCCTCTGCTAGCTCAGATAAAGCAGTTCCATCGCGATTGATCGCAATCCAATACATAATGTGCTGCTCAAGCTGCGATAAGCGATCGAACTGTTCATCTAGCAAATCTGAAATTCCACCAAATACAGACGTTCCTTCGGTCAGAAATTCCGCCACACTGCCATCAAAAAGGTCTTGAATGGTCGATGCCGCAATTTTTAGCGCGAGTGGATTACCACCATAGAGATTGTTCAATCGCGCAAAAATTGCAAAATCGACTCTCAACTGTTTCGGTTTCAGCAGTTCTTCTGCTTCTGACGTATCCAATCCGTCTAGGCGAAACGATCGCACAAACTGACCTTCTAATGCTGCGACTTCTTTCGGCTTTTCGCGACTCGTCAAAACGAGACAGCTTTGATGTACCGTTTCCCCAATCCGACGAAATAACTCTCCGTAAGATTCATACCCACTCGGGTAATGTCCAGTTCGATCTCCTCCCTCTAAAATAGATTCAACATTATCGAGGATCAACAGACAGCGCGACGATCGCAAATAGTACATCAGCCGTCCTAATTTCCCATCGACGGTATCGGGGATCTCAGTTTCCTGTTGGCGTGATAGAAATGGAATCCAGTCTGACAAGATGACATCTAAAGGGGGCGCATCTTGCAGCGATCGCCAAATTACCGCCTCAAACTTCCCTTGTACCTGCTGGGCTAACTTGACCGAGAGAGCCGTTTTGCCGATTCCGCCCATACCGAGAATCGTCACAAATCGACATTGCTCTGCTGTCAACATGTGATCGAGTGCGCTAAGTTCTTGTGTCCGCCCACAAAAGCTAGACACATCCACTGCCTCACCCCAATCGACGAGCGATGATTCGATCACGGTTGGGATCGCTGGAATTTTTGCCTCTACCCATTGCCGGAGCACGACCCGAAAATTACTTTTCGTGACACGTTGTCCTAAGCGATCGGACAAGATTTGCCACAATTGTGAGCCAACGAGCTTCACATAATCCGGATCATAATCTTCAGTGGTTGCAATCTGTTCATAGGTCAGCCCTTCCCAGGCAGATCGAAACACTATCTCTTGTAAATGCGTCAAGCGATCCTGCTCGAACACCTGATCCAACACGCTGAGTGCATTCTCGATCGTAATCACGGTAGTTCACCCTTTCTGATTATTCTCGCTATGAGCGATATTGACAGCTTCAAGCGAAGTCAGGGAAATTACGGACACCTTAATTTTCCGCTAAGTTGCCGTGTCACGAAATAACGTTTTATAACCCTAAACTCCTAACTTTTTCTCACGGTCAAACGCGTTTAAATTGCGTACCTTCAGATTAGGCAAGGGTGAGTCGGGTGCATAAAACCAAAACATCAACCGTATTCAGCCTTATCAACAGTTCATTTGCCCCTGAAGATGATGAACATTATGGCTAACACTACCCCCAATGATTTCTTATTGTCTGTGCTTGAAGGCTTAGTTGATGGCATTTTAATTCTGAATCCGCAAGGTGAAGTCATATTCGCAAATACACCTGCAACGGAGCTTTGTTATCAACTCAATCCGGCTGAGCAATATCCAACCGAGGTCTGGCGTTCCTGTGAAGCGTTGATCGATAGCCGCCAGTGGTATGGCGATCGCCCTTTAGTCATCGAGTCCGAACTCAAAACCGAGGACAATCACACCTACCGTATCCAGGTTCAATGGCTCGAACTTGAGCAAGCCTGTCTCCTCGTGCGGCTCGAAGACCAACAGAGATCGCTGCAAAGTCTGGCTGTCACCGAGGCAAAGAAATTCGGTTTAACACCGCGCGAAGCCGAAGTCTGGTTTCTAAAACGCTGTAATCTTTCGCGCAAAGAAATCGCATCACGTCTCTTTATTACGATCGATACTGTGAAAAAACATTTAGGTAATATCCAATCCAAACGCCAAGCCCATCAAGAAGGCTGGTGTTAGCGAACTTACTGAAACCGCCATTTTTAAAATTGGGTACTCTGAGCCAGTTGACGTTTGTGACCGTCCGGTTTGAAGCCTAAGAGCTTCAAGTGGGGAGTAGGGAGTGGGGAAATCGAAAACGTTACTCCCCCACTCCCCACCCCCTACTCCATCACAAACCATTCTCCAACTTCCCTGAGTTTCCACTCGGCTTGCTCATCTTTCGTGGCGGCTTCAAGTATGCAGAGCGTCTCTCCTTCCATTCCTTTTGTCGATCTCGCACCTCTCCATCAACCGATTCAATCCCAGATTGAACAGGCAATTCAGGGCGTACTTCAACGTGGCGATTATGTCATGGGACAGTCTGTCCTGGAATTCGAGCAAGCATTTTCTAAAGCCTGTAGCGTGAGTCATGGTGTCGGTGTCGCTTGTGGCACAGATGCGATCGCGCTCGGTCTGCAAGCCTGTGGAATTGCTCAAGGCGATGAAGTGCTTTTGCCTGCCAATACTTTTGTTGCCACACTCATTGGAGTATTGCGTTGCGGAGCAACCCCCGTTTTAGTCGATTGCGATCCGAAAACGGCCCTGATCGATCTCGCTGCTGCAGAACGAGCGATTACGCCTCGAACGAGAGCAATTGTGCCTGTGCATCTCTATGGACAAATGGTTTCGCCTAGCCTTTTGCGAGATTTAGCACATACTTATGAACTGATTATTTTTGAGGACGCAGCCCAAGCTCATTTGGCAGAACGCGAAGGCGTGCGAGCCGGAGCGATTGGGTTAGCAGCAGCTTTTAGCTTCTATCCGAGCAAGAATTTAGGCGCATTGGGTGATGGCGGTATGGTCGTGACCAAAGATGAAGCGATCGCGCACAAAGTCCGCACCTTAAGAAACTACGGCGCGCCGCGCAAATACTTTCACACCGAATTTGGCACGAATAGCCGACTTGACTCAATTCAAGCAGCAATTTTGAATGTAAAACTTCCTCACCTAAAAAGCTGGAACCGTGATCGCGCTCAAATCGCAGAACAATATAATGCGCTGTTGAAACCCTTACTTTCACGCGGTTTGATGCCAATTTCTAACCTGAGTGGGAAAGGGCATGTCTATCATTTATACGTGATGCGAGTCATGCAAGACCAAGCAGAATCGATCGATCGAGAAACCCTGCAAAATCGCCTCGAAGCACAAGGAATTCAGACTGGAATTCACTATCCTCTCCCTTGCCATTTGCAGCCTGCATTCAAGCATCTGGGCTATCGAGAAGGAGCGTTTCCAGTTGCCGAAAATCTATGCAAAGAAATTCTTTCACTCCCGATGTACCCAGGTATGAGTGAAGCTCAGGTAATTCAAGTTGTCGGTGCGATCGAGGAAAGTCTCGCTACTCCTGCTGCTGTAAAAATGTCAGCTTGAACCTGATATTGACACCCCGATCCTGCTCTATTAGCTGCTCAAAATCATGCAAATCCGGCGTTCATCTTTCCTCGATCGATACTGGAGCGAATTCGTTCTCCTCGGACTTCTCGCCGTTTTATATGTCCCGCTTCTGATCCATTGGTACAACGGCTGGATTAAGAAATCGATCAGCATCGAACACGAATACTTCAGCCACGGCTTAATCGGACTCCCATTTGCTGCCTACATTGCTTGGTATAACCGCAAACGCTGGGTACGGCTCTCCGATGAAGTTGGGTCAGCTCGCTTTGTCAGTCTCGGCTTCATGATGTTGGCAGGCGTACTTTATCTTTCAGGATTGCCTGATCCAGTCAATCTTTCATTTCCGATTTTACTGACCGGAATTTGCTTGTGGCTCAAAGGTCTTCCAGGTCTGAAACTGCAATCGTTCGCCCTACTGCTCGTTTTTCTCGCAACGCCAAACGAGATTCCTTACTTACTTGCCCCGTACACCCTACCGCTGCAAAGTTTCATTGCTGGAACTGCAGGTTTTATCCTGAATCAGTTGGGAATGGATGTGACGGTTCAAAACATTTACATCTTCGTCAATCAGCGCTTAGTTGAAGTCGCACCCTATTGCGCTGGACTCAAAATGTTATTCACCAGTTTTTATGTCAGCTTGATGCTGTTGTACTGGACAAACAATTTACGATCGCGCAATTTCTGCATCACCTTCATCAGCCTCGCGCTGCTGACCAGCGTCATTGCAAACATTATCCGCAATACTATCCTCACCTTTTTCCACGGAACCGGACAAGATGCCGCTTTCAAATGGCTACATGACGGTTGGGGTGGAGATGTCTACTCAGCTGCAATGTTGGGCTTACTAGTACTGCTTATTAGTCCGCTCGAAAACCTGTTCAATCGCCCTGAATCCTAAAATGCTCACCTCACTCTCTAAATCGCTACGAGTCAATTTATCGAAAGTCGTGCTCTTGCTGATTGTGAGTGGATTAGTGCTTTTAGGCGCACTCCCCGGATATCTCTCGGGCGGCAAATGGCGTTGGACAGCTCCACCCGAGGTAAAAGTCTTATCGGAATTGCGATCGCTCAAAAAAGAGGGACTGAACATTTCAGGCTGGCAAACGATCGAGAAAAAAAACGTCCAAATCGGTGATCACAAATGGATGTACCAAGAACTCCAAGACGCATCACAAACGAAAGCCTCAGTTCTGTTTTATCCGCAAGCTCGATCGATTGACCAGCCCCAAGTTGAATGGACAGACCTAGAAGGCTCTCAAGGGTGGAAAACTGATTCCTATCGTCAGATTCAGATCGATTCCATCACAGTCGAATTTCATCGCGCCTGGACGCAAAATCAAACTTATGCCGTGATGCGGTGGTATGCCTGGGCGAACGGCGGACATCCTGCACCGATGCAGTGGTTTATCAGCGATCGACTGGCTCAATGGCAAAATCAGCGAGCCGCTTGGGTAGCCGTGAGCGTGATTTTACCGATTGAACCCTTAGAAGACATCGAACCGCATCGCAGCAGACTCGAACCCCTGGTGCAAACCGTACAATCCACCTTGACGAATCAAGTTCTGCGTTCAAATTAGCCAATCTGGGCATACTAAGCGCGGAAATCTCGGATGCCATCTGAGGTTAGCTCAATACAATGTAGCGATCGTAGTGAGCCAAATTCCCCGCTCTGACTGGATAGCTTGCCCCATGCGTTTAGTTGAACTCCATTTCTTTAAGTCCGCTCCGCGTGGATGGATTACGTCTCTTCTCATGGCAGGAGTGTACACGCTCACGCCAACACTCTCAATCTGGCTCAACACCCAACGGGCATCGGCTCAAGCTTCTGCACCTTTACCGACCGCACAAGCTCGCCCCACTCCTCTAGAACTGATCGAACAAGCGCGTCAGAAATTGCGCGACACTCCTGCAACACCGACCGCGCCTGCTACATCAACCGCACCCACTGTTCCACCGATCAAATCCTTCAATCTCTATCGCTTAGGAGCAGGAGATACGATCGCAGTGCAAGTGCAACGATTTGCCGATTTGAATTTTCAAGCTGCGATCGACCAAGAAGGCAATATTACGGCTCCACTCCTCGGTAAAATCTCGCTGCAAGGTTTAACGATCTCCGAAGCGCAAGAAAAAATTCGCCAAGCTGTGAATCGAATCGTCATCGATCCAGTTGTATTCGTCTCCCTAATCGGACAGCGCCCCGTTCTCGTCACCGTGACAGGCGAAATTGCTAAACCCGGACTCTACACGTTGCAACTCCCTAGAACTTCAGCCGCGCTTCTGCTTGCCGGAGGTGCAACGGGACGAGCGGATCTCAGAGCGGTACAAGTCAAACGAGTTTTAGCAGATGGATCAGTCTTAGAAGAAAAACTAGATTTAGTCACACCGCTACAAGATGGAACGCCATTGCCCGATCTGAAATTGCAAGATGGGGATGTCATGGTAATTCCGAAGCTTTCTGAGCAAGATCAAAATTACGATCGACTGTTGATGGGTCGATCGACATTAGTCAAACCTCAAATTACCGTTCGATTTCTCAGCTATTCCAACAATGGGTTAGGCACACTGACTTTACCCAATGGCAGTACATTCCTCGATGCGCTCACAGCAGTGCGACCTGGTCCCGATAACGCAAATCTGCGCCGAGTCGCTTTGATTCGATTTGACCCGAATCAGAAGAAAGCTGTCACTCGCAACATCGATGCGCGGAGCATTTTGCAGGGCAACATGGGAGAAAACATTGCGCTCGAAGACAATGACGTCATTGTGGTAGGACGGAATCTGATTGGCAGAATCACCTACGCACTCAACACCTTTACACAGCCATTCCGAGATGTTTTGGGCTTCTTATTGTTCTTCAGAGAACTGCAAAACGGAGCGGAGAACTTGTTTGGTCCAACTGGACGAGAGTAAATCATCTACCCCTATTTTCTAGTGAAGGCTTCTTATGGTTCCACCGATCGTGAAACGTTATCTACTCGCGGTTAATCGCTACAAATGGGTGATTCCGGCAGGGTGTGTCGTGGGTTTAGGAGCCAGTGGAGTGGTTGCAGTTCAGCCTGAACCGCCCATTGGCTATCTAGGAGAAGCGCAACTCGTCGGCAATGCACCTCCGATTACGTTTTCCACGATCGGCGCACAGGTTCGCCAACCGGTCGAAAGTTTTACAAAAGAATCTTTACTCACAGATGCAGTTCTAGAAGCAGTCGCGAAAGAAATTGGGATTGAGCCAAAAAGCCTTGTCAAAGGGTTAACCATCAAAATCACAGGGGGAGGTGATCCCAAAGATGCAGCTGCGGCAAAAGCGGAAGTCAATCTAACTTTTGCAGATAGCAATCCACAACGCGCTGGAGACATTCTGAGCTTATTGTCTCGAAAATTGATTGAACAAAGTCGATTGAATAATTCAGCGAGATTGCGAGCGATTATTGCTGAGATTGAACAACGCCTACCTAAAGTAAAGCAGGAACTTTTCCAAGCTGAACGAACCTTAGAACAATACGATCGCATCGAAGGTCCGCAGCTTTTTGCGGCGCAGGATGGCAATATTGTTAAATCAATCAGTGGTAGCCAACAGCAGCAACAGCAGCTTCGATTACAACTAGAAGGGATTAATGCTCAAATTGCCAGTCTTGAGCAAAAGCTAGGACTCAGTGCCGATCAAGCCTATGTGTCTTCCGCTTTGAGTGCTGATCCAATCATTGCAAGTCTCCGAGCACAACTTCAACAAATCGAATCACAAATGGCGGTCTTACTTAAAGATCTCCGTCCTGAACATCCGCAGGTCGAAACATTGAGGAAACAACAGCAAGCGTATGAGGAAGAGATTCGGAAACGAGCGGTTGAAGTTATCGGGGGCAACGGAAATGCTGCTCCCTTTATCGCCAATGTGCGGCAAGATAGCAGCCTCGATCCGGCACGGCAGCAGCTCGCAAACACCTTGGTGAATCTGAAAACGCAGCAAGAATCCATTCAGCAGCAGATTGTTTCTAGTGTGCGATCGGAGCAAGAACTGCGACAACAGTTTTCGAGCATTCCCAATAAGCAACTGGCTCGAACTCGGCTTGAAGATCAAGTCAAACTGAGAAAGAATCTCCATGATCAGATGCAGCAAAAGCTGGTTGATGCGAAAGCGGCTGAAGTCGAAATTGTTAGTAGTTTAGGCATGAGTAAGCCGCCCAGTGTCGCTCCAACCGGGGTCAAAGCTCCAAAAAGTATTCCCATGACGCTAGCAGTCGGGGCAATCGTGGGCTTAGTCGCAGGGGCAGGACTGATCTTCTTACTCGATACTCTCGAAGGCACAATTTACACGGCAGAAGATTTACGAGAAGCAATTCGTCAGCGAGATGTCGCAATTCTTGGAGTTTTGCCACAGGTGAAGTCTTTTATTCCAAATGCTTCGCCAATCTTGATCAAGCCCGATTCACCTTATGCGGAATATTATGAGCGATTCCGGAGTAATCTTCGCTTGACCGAGACGAAGAACTTGCGAGTGCTGATGATGATTAGTATTGTGGACGGCGAAGGTAAGACTGTGACCGCTTACAATTTGGCGATCGCATCGGCTCGTGCTGGAAAACGTACCTTATTAATTGAAACTGATCTGCGTTCTCCCTCATCGGCTCAGGGGGTGAATCTCACGGCTGATCCAGATAGTCAGATCGAACCCTTGCGATATTTTGGACAAATTAGCGACTGTATTCGGCTTGCTCCTGATGTCGAAAACCTTTATATTGTCGCAAGTCCAGGCCCACAAGCGTCTGCGGCTTCCTTGCTGGAGTCGAGCGAACTCCGCCGCTTACTCGAAGATGCGAGAGCGCGCTTTGATCTTGTCGTTCTGGATTCTCCTTGTCTGAGTAAGTGTAACGATGCATTTATTTTGGAGCCTTATACAGACGGCATGATTTTAGTGACTCGTCCGGGGGTCACTCAGCAGAGCTTGCTAGAAGAAGCGATCGATCAACTCACCGAAAATGCAAATCTGCGACTACTCGGTGCAGTCACCAATGGCGTTGATGTACAATTGCCTCGCGCTGCAGAAGATGCGCTGATGAACGATGCGCAAGAGTGGTTATTTACGACCAATTCTCAATCTGAAAATCAGGTCATCAGCAATCGAAATTAATTTTTGTCAGAAAACTTAACCGAATTACGGGATCTTAATTACGAAATACGAAGTCTCGAAAGCCAGCTAGAAGATCACGTTAAGCTTGCGAAAGCTTGCCGTTGAGTTCATAGTATAGGTTTATCGGGATTAACTATGCGTGTTTTGTTGCTCTATCCAGTCTTTCCACAAAGTTTTTGGTCGTTTGAAAAAGCGTTACAGCTTGTCGGACGCAAAGCAATGTTACCGCCGCTTGGATTGATTACGGTGGCTGCAATTTTACCGCAAGAATGGGAGTTTAAATTAGTCGATCGCAATCTCCGCGAAGCAACGGAAGCGGAATGGGATTGGGCAGATCTCGTGATCATGTCTGCCATGATTGTTCAGAAAGGCGATCTTTTAGATCAAATCCGAGAAGCAAAACGTCGCGGGAAGAAGGTCGCTGTCGGCGGCCCTTATGCAACGGCGTTACCGAATGAAGTCGCCGAGGCAGATTACTTAATTTTGGATGAGGGTGAGATCACCTTGCCGATGTTTGTCGAAGCTGTGCAGAAAGGCGAGACACACGGGATTTATCGTGCAGGTGGAGATCGACCTGATGTTAGCACTACACCGATTCCCAGATTTGATCTATTAGATTTTGATGCTTACGATAATATGTCGGTGCAGTTCTCACGAGGCTGTCCGTTCCAGTGTGAATTCTGTGACATCATTGTGCTCTATGGGCGCAAACCTCGAACCAAAAGTCCTGAACAACTGCTAGCAGAACTCGATCGCTTATACGAATTGGGCTGGCGACGATCGATTTTTATGGTCGATGATAATTTCATTGGCAACAAGCGCAACGTTAAATTGCTTTTGAAGGCATTGAAAGAATGGATGATCGAGCATGAACATCCTTTTAGTTTGAGTACTGAAGCTTCTGTTGATTTAGCACAAGATCCAGAACTGATGGAGATGATGGTCGAGTGTAACTTTAACAGTGTGTTTTTGGGGATTGAAACCCCGGATGAGTCTAGCTTAACCTTAACGAATAAGCATCAAAATACACGCGATTCTCTGTCTGATGCAGTCGATGCGATCGCTCGGAAAGGATTGCGGGTGATGGCAGGTTTCATTATTGGATTTGATGGTGAAACATCGGGTGCGGGAGATCGTATTGTGCGATTTGTGGAGCAGACAACAATTCCGATCGCAATTTTCTCAATGTTGCAAGCTTTACCTGATACGGCTTTGTGGCATCGTTTGAAGAAGGAAGGGCGCTTGGTTGAAGATGTCGCGAACATTAATCAGACAACACTGATGAACTTTGTTCCGACTCGTCCGCTCGAAGAAGTCACGCGCGAATACATTGATGGATTTTGGCGATTGTACGATCCGGTGAACTA
Source organism: Leptolyngbya boryana PCC 6306 (assembly GCF_000353285.1). NCBI lineage: Bacteria > Bacillati > Cyanobacteriota > Cyanophyceae > Leptolyngbyales > Leptolyngbyaceae > Leptolyngbya > Leptolyngbya boryana. The sequence continues at coordinate 5,060,000 of NZ_KB731324.1, read as the reverse complement.
TCTCGATCGAGCGTATCGGCATTTCATGAAATTAGGCGCACCGAGACATCGATCGAAGCTCAGAAAAGTAACCTGGAAAGTAGTTCAAGCTTTTCTTACGATTTGCTGGCGACAAGGGGTCGTTCGAGAAACCCGCTGGATATTCTGGCATCATCTGTTTAGCATTTTGAGAAACAATCCCAAAGTAGTCGAACATTACCTAGCAGTTTGTGCTTTGAATGAGCATTTCTATGAGTATCGGCAAGAGGTCAGAACTAAAATCGAAGCTCAGCTTGCTGACTATCTAGCTCGACAAAGATTAGAATCCTCGATCGAATCCGTCAACGCTCCAGTTGTCTAAAGTTATGGCTTTTCTTACTTTAATCATTGGCAATAAAAACTATTCATCTTGGTCATTGCGTCCGTGGCTCGCTTTGAAACAGTTTGGCTTTTCCTTTGATGAAGTTCGGATTCCACTTTATACACCGGAAGCTTCTGAGCAAATTCGCCAGTACTGCCCAAATGGAAATGGAAAAGTTCCCATTTTGATTCACGAATCTCGAACGGTTTGGGATTCAATGGCAATTTTCGAGTATCTGAGCGAGATGTTTCCTGAGCGATCGTGGTGGGCAGGCGATCGCTCCGCTCGTGCAATGGCGCGATCGATTTGTGCAGAGATGCATGCTGGATTTCTGCCGCTCCGAACTCAAATGTCGATGAATTGCCGAGAGCATTTTCCGAACTATGAGATTCAGGCGGAAGTTCAGAAAGATATCGATCGCATTACAACCCTTTGGAAGTATTGCCGGGAAACATATGGAGCAGGAGGAGCGTTTTTGTTTGGCAGGTTTACGATCGCGGATGCGGTTTATGCGCCTGTTGTGTTGAGATTTCGGACGTATGATGTGAAGCTTGATGCGGTTTGTCAGGCTTATGCAGATGCGATTTTGGCACTTCCAGCAATGCAGGAATGGTTAGAAGCAGCAAATGCCGAGACGGAAACGATTCAGTTTTAGCGCGTCCTACCTTGTGTGCAGGTGATTCGCTTCCTAAGTCCCCCAAAGTTGGGGGATTTTGAGTTTTAGACCTTGATAATCGATCAGCATTTCTGTTGAAGTTTAAGTGCTGCCCTACGATCGACGTGCTGATTTTGCCCGTTTTGTCTTCTTCTGTTGCTCTATTGAAGACGGAACGGCCTTAAGGGGTGACGACACGACTGAACGGTAGAAAGGATGCCGGATAGCAGCATTGAGAGACAGAAAAAATGAGGTGATTCCACTTGTTTCACCCCATCAATCTAAAAGATGTTGCCCTCATTCTATCAAACCTGTTTACAATCGCAATTAACGGAAGCGCAATTTGTGACGCTAGAAATCTTGGTCGAACTGTTGCAAAAAGAGCGAAGAATTACGATTGAACGGATAGCGACCCTGTTTCCGCAACCGATTCTATTTGAGAGCAGACGGCGGAATATTCAGCGATTCTTGAGTCTGCCGCAACTGACTCCACAAGCGATCTGGTTTCCGATTGTCAAGCAGTGGATCAAACGACATTACTCAGGTAGAACTCCGCTTCACCTGGTGGTTGACCGGACGCAATGGCAAAACCATAACTTGATCATGGTGAGTCTTGTATACCAGAAGCGGGCAATCCCATTGCACTGGATGTGGCTGAACAAGCAAGGACAGAGTTCGCTGGCTGAACAACGAAAAGTGTTATGTCCGGTATTTCATCTGTTGAAAAAGTATCGCTTCATTTTGCTCGGAGACCGTGAGTTTCACAGTATCGAGCTTGCTGCTTGGTGTGTGGAAAAACAAGTCAAATTCGTGTTCCGTTTACCGAAAAGTACGACCATCAAACCGAATGACAGCGATGCGTTTACTCGCCTCGACGATTTGCCACAAACGCCCGGAATCACTGAGCAATATCTGCACATTCAAGTCACGCAAAATCGCGGGTTCGGCAAGCATAATTTAGTCTTGCGCCAAAAACGCGCCTACCGTCAATCGAATTCTGATGCTTGGTATCTGCTGACCAATCTCGTCGGTGCCGAACAAACTCTGAAAGCTTACTCTAATCGCTTCTCCATTGAGCCGCTGTTCAAAGACTACAAATCCGGTGGCTATCATCTCGAAGATTGCCATGCCGATTCACGCCGATTCAATGCACTACTGGTTCTGATTGCCATTGCTTATTCGCTCTCAACGCTTCAGGGACGACGCATTCGCCAAAAGCAAGTGCAATGCTACGTCGGTCGAGTCAAGGAGCCGAAGCGAACCCGAAACCGACATAGCAATTTCTGGATTGGCTTGTATGGCAGGTTGTGGATTGAACCCTTGCAATTGTGGTCAACTCTGGCGACCAAGTTGATGGCACTCAAGCCGCAAAAACGTCCCTTTTTTCAGCGAGGTCTCAATGCCATTTCCTTGATCCAGTCTGCTCTCTAGCTTCGTTGTCACCCCTTGAGCGGAACGGCTTAACCTGTTTGCAAACTTGCAACTTGCTCTCACGGCGAATTCGCAAACGCGATCGTAGCTGTCTCGGTTGTCGCATTCTCAGCGAACCCATCTGACGACTTGCACGCTGTTCTAGCTCCTGACGGCGTTGTGCTCAATTCAGTGCCGTAACTTTCAGGATTCGGTTGGAAATGAGGAGAAGGAAACGGCTGCAAGATATCGATCTCCCTGATCGCTGCTTAAAAAGATTTCGGATATCGCAACTGACTGCGCTGCATAAAAGTCAGAAGTCCACCGTGTAGGTTGTTGGGTAGCAACATCAGACGAGACAGGATCTATCTAAGGCTCAATCTTTTGTTAGCTGAAACCTTTTTTAGGTAGGTTTTCTCGTCCTAGGTCACTACCCAGTTATCAACAATATCTAGTCCCAAAAGGAGAAATATTCATGGCTATCTGCAACACGCAATTCAGAGTTGATCCGCTGCACAACGCTACTCATCGCCGTGTACTAGCCGCGCTTACTATGGCACTAGCTGTCTCGTTCGGCGCTACCGTGCCGTTCGGCGCTACGTCGCCAGCTACCGCAGCCGGGGTCAAATGCCAAGCCACTGTGAAAGTAACAAATAAGAAGGGAGCCTCAATCAAAGTGCTTCGATTGCTGTACAAAGTCGGTGGCAACACAGTCTACACGGAAGGACTGCTTAACAAAGTCCTGACACCGAACGAAACTGAGACTTGGTCAAGCCAAACACTAAACAATGCAGCGACTGGCGTTGTCGTCACCTCCACTGCGATCGAGTACAGGGACGACACGGGTAGAGGTTACGGGTCTCCGCGCACCTCGGAATGGTTTCCGCACAGCTTCACTTGTGCCCCAAATCATAACTATGTCCACGCGATTCAGTAGAAGTAATTCAGATTGAGTGAGCGCGATCGAGAAAACCTCGATCGCTTTTTTGTACCTACTCAGATTCGGCTTGTTTCTTTTCCTGTCGTTTACGCTTTGCCCATTCCGCTTTGTATTTGCGGCGTTTTTCAGACTGCTCAAAATTGGTGCGTTTTTTCCATTCCTGCTGTCGATTTTCATGCACACGCGGTCTACCACGCTTGGGCTTGTCCTCACTCATTACGACCTCCGATGGTTATATCTCGACACAATCGCGCCTGTCTTGCCATAGTAGTAATTGCGCTTCTGTCTAAGATTGACCAAATAGAAGCCAGTCTCGCCATGATCGATCTGAAACAATATCAATCTACGATCGACGTGCCGATTTTGCCCGTTTTGCCTTCGCCTTCGGTTGCTCTGCTGGGGGCAAACCAGCTTGACCTGCTTGCAAACTTGCAGCTTGCTCTAGTAACGAATCTGCAAACGCGATCGCGGCTGCTTCAGTGGTTGCATTCTCAGTCGAACCCACTTGACCACTGGCAAGCTGAGCTAGTTCCTGACGGCGTTGTTCTCGATCAAGGGGAGTTACTTTTACGATCGTTCGCAAATCTGCGCCCTTACCATTCTGTGACTTGTGCAGTTCAACCACTTGCTTCGCAACATTGAAATGCTGGTCAGCCATTGCCGCCACAATCGGCTGGTGCGTCACACAGAGAACTTGGTGATGGCGACCAAGATGATAGAGCTTTTCAGCGATCGCTTGCGCCACCCGTCCCGATACACCCACATCAATCTCGTCAAAGACTAACGTTTCCGCAGAATCGACTTGGGAGAAACAGGCTTGAAGCGCTAGTAAGAATCGACTCATTTCTCCACCCGAAGCAATCTCGGTTAGAGGCTGCAACGGTTCGCCAGGATTCGGACTGAAGAGATAAGTAATACGATCGCTTCCGGCAGAAGTCGGAGCAATAGGCGTAATTCCAACTTGAAACTGCACCTTTTCCATCGCTAACGGCTTCAATTCGGCAACTAATCGCGCTTCTAATCCTTGTGCGGTCGATTTGCGCAATTGAGTCAGATGCTCAGATGCTTCGATCAATGCAGCTTTGCGAGTTTCAGTGAGTTCAGCGAGTTCTTCGATCGATTGTCCTGCCCCAGTTAGTTCTTCCAGCTCGGATTGGAGGGATTGCTGTAGTGCGATCGCGTCGGTTAAAGTTGGTCCATATTTACGACAAATTTGCTTGAGTTCGAGGACGCGATCTTCTACTTCTTGCAGCCGTTGTGGATCGGTTTCGAGATCATCGCCGTAAGCATTCATTTGCTGTCCCGCTTCTTCAACGAGAGCAAGCGCCGAAGTGACAATCTCCAAAATCGGCTGAATTTGCTCGTCATATCGAGCCATATCCGTCAGCAAGTTTTCTGCTTTTCCGAGCAAATCTGCACAAGCATCTTCGCCATTTTCATTCTGATAAAGCGCTTGATAAACCTGATAGCTTTGCTGCTGCAATTCGACACTATGGCTCAAACGCTTCCGTTCTTGCTCTAATTGATCCAATTCATCAGGATCAATTAGATTCGCTGCATTCAACTCCCGCAACTGATACTCAAACAGATCAAGCTGCTGGAGACGCTGCTGTTCCGAATGGCGACGTTTCTCTAACGCTTGAGATGCTTGTTGATAAGTTGTAAATGCCTGACTGACAACTTCACGCGCCTTGAGCAGGGCAACGCCCCCATAACTATCGAGCCAATCTCGCTGAAGGCTAGGCTGACCTAATTGCACCGTTTGCCCTTGCGCGGTAATTTCGACTAAACGATCGCGCAATCCCTCCATTTGTTGCTTGTTGACCAATACCCCGTTAATTCTCGATCGATTCCGCTGACTACTGCCCAGAGCCACAATCTCGCGACTACAGACTACAATATCCTCATCGAGTAAATCAATCTGTTCCTGCTCAAACCAGGATTTGAGGAGATCATTGACGCGGAACGTTGCCTCGATCGAGGCTCTTTCCTCTCCCGTTCGGACAGCCCGACCTGTGACCTTGCCACCTAGTGCGGCATCGATCGCGTCTAAAATAATCGATTTCCCTGCGCCCGTTTCGCCAGTCAAAACGTGCAGTCCTGACCCAAAGGTAAGGTCAAGATGGTCAATCAGTGCAAAGTTTTCGATCCGCAGAGACAATAGCATGAAGGCTCACAAAAGATGATCCACACCCTTTAATGTTAGCGGGGACGGCTAGGAGTACAAGAGAGATTTGATCTCGATAATAGTAAATCCGTTCTGATGAAGCGTCAAGAGAATGAGGCAGAAAATTCAAGGTCTCGCCCTTTTTCGGGATTTCTCTGCTGTTTTGATACGGTAATCTGGCGATCAAACTTCTCCCAATCCTTGGAACAAGATGATTTACTGAGAATATTAACTCTCGCAAAGCTTCTTGTTACAATAGTTTACATTGCCGTATCCGGTGCCGATCGATGAATGGAACTCCCACACGCCCCGCAATCTCTACTGAAGCTCAGATCCCGGATGCTCTGCCGTTTATTCGGACAGAGAACGGCATGATTACGTCAGAACTCGCGCTGATCCCAAATCAGGCGGATATGACAACTTTGCGATATGACCCAGATTTAATCGCAGCCTATTACCGAACTCGCACGCTCAAGGTTTGGCAACGGACGGCTGGAATTTTCTTGCCATTTTTATTTTTTGCGACTCGGTTATGGTGGGATCGCATCACGGGCCAAAGTGTGGCACATCAGGAACAACAGGCAGTACATCTGCGAGAGATGTTGACCAAACTGGGTCCTGCCTTTATCAAAATCGGTCAAGCGCTTTCGACACGACCCGATCTGGTGCCCCCGATTTATTTAGAAGAATTAACAAAGCTTCAGGATCAGTTGCCGCCATTTCCGAATGAAGTCGCCTTTCAATTTATTCAAGAAGAATTAGGCAAAACTCCTGATCAGATTTATGCAGAACTTAGCCCGATGCCGATCGCGGCTGCGTCTTTGGGTCAGGTTTACAAAGGCAAGCTGAAAACGGGAGAAACGGTTGCAGTCAAGGTTCAGCGTCCCGGTTTGGCGCAAAGTATTGCCTTGGATATGTTTATCCTGCGCCGCTTGTCAGCATGGGCGATGAAGAATATTAAGCGCATACGGAGTAATTTAGTCGCGATCGCTGATGAGCTAGCGACCCGCATCTTCGAGGAGATGGACTACACCCAAGAAGGTCACAACGCTGAACGGTTTGAAGAACTTTACGGACATCTGCCTGAAATCTATGTGCCTAAGATCTATTGGGAGTACACCGGGCGGCGCGTACTCACGATGGAGTGGATCACAGGGACAAAATTGACTCAGCTAGAAGCGATTCGTGAACAAGGAATCGATGCAACGCACCTCATCGATGTTGGGGTGCAATGTTCACTCAGACAGCTTCTAGAGCACGGATTCTTTCACGCTGATCCTCATCCAGGGAATTTGCTAGCGATGCCGGATGGACGCTTAGCTTATCTGGATTTCGGCATGATGAGCCAGGTAGAACCCTATCAGCGATATGGATTAATTGAAGCGATCGTGCATTTAGTCAATCGCGATTTTGAAGGGTTAGCCAACGATTACGTCAATCTGGGATTTCTATCGCCCACGATGGATCTCACTCCGATCATTCCAGCATTTGCAGAAGTGTTTAACGAAGCATTAGGCGCTTCCGTTGCTGAAATTAATATCAAGAGTATTACGGATAAGTTATCGGCATTGATGTACGAATATCCGTTTCAAGTGCCTGCCTTCTTTGCCTTGATTATTCGATCGCTGGTCACTCTAGAAGGGATTGCCATCAACGTTGATCCCGACTTCAAGGTACTGAGTAAGGCTTATCCTTACGTTTCTAAACGATTGCTTACCGATCCGGCTCCAGAATTACGAGCATCTTTGCGCGATTTGCTGTTCAAAGATGGCAGCTTCCGCTGGAATCGCTTAGAGAATTTGCTGAAAAACGCCAAAGACAATTCTGATTACAACTTGGATCAGGCATTGGATCAAGCGACGGAATTTTTGTTTAGCGATCGTGGTGAATTTATCCGCGTCAATTTAGTCAATGAAATCGTCAAGAGTTTAGATTCGCTGTCTCAAGCGGCTTGGCAGAATTTGACGTATGGTTTCCGGGAGCGAGTTGGCTTAGCCGTAGAACGTCCTGCTTTAGCGCCTGAGAATCAAGCCACTTTAGACCACCTCAAAAAAGTCTGGGAAATTTTGAGACAGAGCCGTGGTTTTGATCAAACTAAGATGCTGGCTTTGATTCCGCGCTTGTTAACAAAACCGGAAACTCAGAAAATGGGGCAGCAAATTGTCGGAGATTTCACGCAGCGCATGGCAGCTCGATTGATTCGAGAAGTTTTGCTCAAAGATGAAAGAGCCGCTGTTCGAGCCATGAATTAAATCCAGATCCGTTTCTGCGCCTTGCGAATGGAATTCGCGGCAATGTAAACAAAGCCCGTCGTTGCAGACTAAGAGCACTCAAAATCTCTTGAACTTGCGGAGGCGGGTTTTGTCTGTGTAGCTGCTGTTTCAACCGCTAAGCGAAAGATGCTCACCCCGTCGCCTTTGCAGAATTCATGCTGAGCGCAGCAGAGTTTTTGGCTTCCGGAGGTTAGAATCAAACTTCAGTCCTAGATCAAACCCCCTATGCCCGTACTCGCGCTCAGATCCGTTAAAAAAGACTTCGGCATCAAAGAAATTGTTCGAGATGCGAATTTCACCCTAGAAGCTGGTGAAAAGGTCGGTTTGATCGGAACCAATGGATCAGGCAAATCGACTTTGCTGAAGATGGTCGCTGGAATGGAATCGATCGATAGTGGTCAACTGACCACCAGTTCTGGCAGTCGGATGATTTATTTACCGCAGCAACCCGACCTCGATCCAGAACGCACCGTTTTAGAACAAGTGTTTGCCGACAGCGGCGAGCAGATGGCATTGGTGAAAGAATATGAGCATCTCTCTGAACAATTAGCGCATGGCAATCAAGATGCAGTGATGGCGCGATTGTCTCAGGTCACTCAAAAAATGGATGCCATCAATGCTTGGGAACTCGAGACAAAAGCAAAGATCATTCTGTCTAAGCTAGGCATTCAAGATTTAGAAGCCAAGATTGAAAAGCTCTCAGGTGGATATCGTAAGCGAGTCGCATTAGCAACTGCATTGCTCGCTGAACCTGATGTGTTACTCATGGACGAGCCAACGAACCATTTAGATGCATTGTCGATCGAGTGGTTACAAAGCTATCTCAGTCGCTATCGTGGTGCATTGTTGCTTGTGACTCACGATCGCTATTTTCTCGATCAAGTGACGAATCGAATTATCGAACTCGATCGCGGCGATCTCTTCAGCTATAGCGGCAATTACTCGTACTATTTAGAGAAAAAAGCAGCGCAAGAAGCGTCTGAAGCGAGTTCGCAACGCAAGCACCAAGGGGTATTGCGCCGAGAATTAGAATGGCTTAAACGGGGAGCAAAAGCGCGCAGTACCAAGCAAAAAGCTCGAATCGATCGCGTTCATGAGATGCAAGAGACTGAGTTTAAGCAAGCTCAAACTAAAGTGCAGATTTCGACTGCCGGACGACGAATCGGCAAAAAAGTTGTTGAACTCGAAAAAGTGACCAAGGGATTCGGCGATCGTACTCTGATCAAAGAGTTCACCTACAATTTCAACCCAGAAGATCGCGTTGGCATTATTGGCGGAAATGGCGCGGGGAAATCGACTTTACTGAATTTGATTACAGGCAGACTCGAACCCGATTCAGGCACGATCGAGACGGGCAGCACGATTCATTTCGGCTACTTCGATCAACATTCGGATGATCTGCTCGTTAATGAAAATCAGCGGGTGATCGAATATCTCAAAGACGTAGCCGAGTTAGTTAAAACGGCAGATGGTGAAATCATTACTGCTTCTCAGATGTTGGAGCGGTTTCTTTTCTCGCCCAATCAACAATATGCGCCGATTAATAAGCTCTCCGGTGGAGAAAGACGGCGTTTATTTTTACTGCGCGTTTTAATGAGTGCGCCGAATGTTTTGATTCTGGACGAGCCGACGAATGATTTAGATGTGCAGACGTTAGCCGTTTTAGAAGAATATTTGGAAGATTTCAATGGCTGTGTAATTGTGGTTTCGCACGATCGCTATTTTCTCGATCGCACTGTAGATAAGATTTTTGCGCTCGAATCCGGTGGAACCGTTCGAGAATATCCCGGCAATTACTCTGTGTACTTGGATTTCAAGAAAGACGAAGAAGTACCCATTGAGAAACCACAAGTCGAGAAAAAATCTGAGCCAAAGCCTGCTTCAAACAAGCCTCGGAAGCTCTCTTTCAAAGAGAAGCGCGAACTCGAAGCTTTAGAGGCGCAAATTCCGCAGATGGAAGAGGAAAAATCCACGATCGAGCAAAAGCTCTATCACAATCCACCCGCCGGATTCAGTGAAGTTCAGAAACTTTCTGAGCGACTCGCTGAACTCGACGAGCAGATTGAAACAGCAACGATTCGCTGGATGGAACTCTCAGAGATTGAAGCTTAGGATCAAGAATTCAATTCATCTAGATTTTGCTAATCAACCGGAAATTGTCGGGCAAGTTGAACTCATGATCCTGAGTCTTCTCCTATCTCCGTCGAATAAAATGCGCCCAAACTTCTCCATCAGGGCCACACACTCGATTCGTGTAGCCATAGGGATAAAGTAACTTACGCCCCTCAGTATTCGAGTAACCTGTCAAAGCATCACCCCAAGGATCATTCACAATGAATCCATCGGGTGTGTACCCAATGACAGTCACAATATGACCGTAGGACGTGAACATTCCACATAAGACAACGGGGCGACCATTGATCAATTCTTCCCTAATGTCTCGGAATGTCCATCTCGTACTAAAGATCCCGTCATATCCATAGGCATTAATCAAATTCGTCAGCGTATTGTGATTGATCTGCGACCCTTGTCCGTCTTTGTTAAAGCACCATTGCAAAAGCTCATCTTCTAGCTGGCTCCCCCAGCGCGCACGAGTTCCCAGATAGTACATGCACATCGCGATCGAGGTGACATTACAAGTAGACCAATAGAAACGCGGATTGTCTCGCTGTGAAAAGTACGGCACATTTAACTCCACCGTTCCCGGGATCGGGTTAAACGATCGATTGCCTCGACTCATTCGCACAAAGTCTGGAAACAGATAGCCTGTGTTGCCAAATCCTGGAAGCTCCTCATTCAGCGAAACTTTGATGTGCCCACCCTCGATCATGTAGCTCGAGACACTGTAGAACTGATTCGCATTGAAGGTCGCTCTCTCATCGGGTTGAAGTTGTGACGACTCGACAGGACGTTTCTTGATGATGGTATCGCGCAAGGCTGTCACCGTCAGAGAACTCGAATCATAAGGAATTTCCTTTCCGTTGCGTTTGATCTGAGCATATTGCCAGAAGATAAACCCTCGATTGCCAAACCCTGGAATCGGATCTTTCAACGTCACTCTGAAATGTCCCTGCGTAAACGCATAGCCTATGATTTGGAACACTTGACCTTCTAGCACCTGGGTTCTCTGATTCGCAGCTAACGCCGACGAATCAGCCGCAGAAGTTTTTAAGAAGGTTGTTTGACGAATTAAAAGCTGCGCAGCCAAGGGAATATCTGGGACATCATCGAGCGAAAATCTGAAAATCTGCGATCCCTTGCTCAGTTGGACATGATCTTCATAGAAATAACCGAAATTGCCGATCGGTGCGATCGCACTGGCTAGATCTAACTTCAAATGTCCATCAATAAATCCATAGCGATTGACTGTGTAAGTCTGTCCCGCTTTGACTAAAATTTTCTGCTGATTGTTCAACCGGGACGAATCATCGGTCGAGACTTTGAAAAACGTATCTCGAAGCACTTTCACAGTCAAAGCTTGTCCAACCGTCAGCGGATCGCGACTAACGGTAATGTAAAACACTCGATTTTCAACCAGTTTATTACTACCATCGAAACCTTTTAGCCTCAACCAGCGTGCGCCTGGTGTTGAAAATCCCCTCGGCATCGAAACTTGCCAAGTTCCATTATTCAGCGTCACGCCTAAATTGAATTTATCCTCTGCCATGACGGTGATACGCCGGATGCGCCGGGCATCATAACTGCCTTTAAGCACAACAGGTTTATTCACTAAAACTTCTTGTGGTCCGGCATAAGTTGGAGGTGCACTGCCGCCCCCGGATGTAAGCGATTCTGTCGCGATCGTGCTGTCAGTCATGTGGATATCCCTGAATTAGTTCCGACCAGTTCGCCTCTTAATATACTCATGCTTTTTGAAAGCGAAAAAAATCTGACCATCGATAAATCTTTCGATCGTCAGATTCTTCTTAAAATTGGTGGAATGAGGGAATAGGAGCATGGGGAGCAAGCACTTCACTCCCCACTCTCCCTAAGCCCCTATCGCCTGCAAAATATCCGTCGCATGCGTATCCGTCTGAATCGTCGTAAACACCTGAGCAATCTTGCCATCTGACCCAATCACGTAAGTCACGCGCTTCGAGTAGCCGCCGCCATCGACATCATACGCCTTGGTAATTGCCCCATCGGTATCTGCCAACAAGGGAAACGGCAAGCTGAATTTCTCCGTAAAGCGTTGGTGAGAGGCTTCATCGTCCATGCTCACTCCAAACACGGGAATTCCCTTGCTGGTGTACTGCTCGTAATTGTCGCGGAAACTGCACGCTTCTTTGGTGCAGCCTGGGGTATCGTCTTTCGGATAGAAATACATCACAACCGTTTGACCCGCATAATCTGAGAGTTTCACGGTATTGCCGTTCGTATCTTTGACAGTGAAATCGGGGGCTGTATCGCCTACATTTAACGGCATGAGTCTGACTCCTGAACAAAATTAATTTGCTTTACAAATTGTAATCTCTTTAGTTCTGCGATTTAATTTGAATTGAAGATCGCTCTCAGAAGCGATGTATTTTGAGAGAAAACAAAAAATCGCAATCATGAAAAAGCTCCTCCATTCTTTTTTGAGAGGGTTGCTGCTAGCAATGGTTTTATTCACCTCGCTATCTGCGGCTCCTGCCTACGCTACCAGTTTGTATGAAGTGCCGCCAGTCTCTGAAGAGACACGAGTGGTCGATTTAGGTGACATTATTAGCCGTTTTAATGAAGGAAAGCTGACGGATACCCTGAATGATCTGGCAGATAAAACAGGTCAGGAAGTGCATTTTGTGACGATTCGCCGCCTCGATTATGACGAGACGATCGAGAGTTTTACCACAAAGCTGTTCCAACAGTGGTTTCCTACGCCTGAAGCGGGTGCAACTCAGACGATCGTGGTTTTAGACAGTTTGACGAATAATTCTGCGATCGCAACCGGCGAAGAGGTAAAAGCCTTGATGTCGGATGAAGTTGCGAAAAGCGTGGCTCAGGAAACAATGCAGGCTCCTCTGCAAAAGGGCGATCGCTATAATCAGGCATTTTTGGATGTGAGCGATCGTTTAGTGGCAGTGTTATCTGGTGAGCCTGATCCAGGTCCTCCAGAAATCGTAGATAACGTGAAGACAGAAGGCACGTTTGCATCGCGCGAAGAAACAGCGCAAAGTAATGCGGTTCCCTGGGTGATTGGATTGTTGATTGCAGCAACGATTATTCCGATGGCGACCTATTACTGGTATGTGCGGTAGGAGAGTGGGGAGTAGGGAGTGGGGAGATTAGGAAAAACAAGGGACATAATTGTGGTTCTTATTTCCCTAGCAGTTCATACCCATTCCCAACGTTCATTACAGACGCTCAAGGGTTTTCTAGGCGAGCAAAACAGACTACCGTTTGATTTTGGATGGAATTCAGACCGTATAGAAATTCCCGTCTGAGTTGATTTTCTCTTTTACAATGCAGCCTTTATGGGATTTACTTACGATCGAACCATTCATTTCTCCGAAACTGATGCAGCCGGAGTCGTCTACTTTGCCAATGTGTTGACGCTTTGCCATGAGGCTTACGAGGCATCATTAGCTGCCAGCGGGATTTCAGTGCGATCGTTCTTTTCTGGGCAAAACATTGCCGTGCCGATTGTTCATGCTGAAGTCGATTTTTTTAGTCCGATGTTTTGTGGGGATCTCATTACGATCGAATTAACTCCTCACCTGCTCAAACCGAGTGAATTTGAGATCCGATATCAGTTGATGCAGGATTCAAAGTCGGTTGGGAAGGCTTTGACGCGGCACGTTTGTATTGCGACCAAGACGAGAACCCGAATCGAACTTTCGGAACAATTGCAGTGTTGGGTTGATCGCTTTCGGTAAGAGCCTCCGAAAAACGTCTACAATCGGAAACGCTTAGCCACACTCTTCACAGACATGGAACAAGAAGTTATTACCCTCCTTTCGAGTCGCGAAATTGAGAAAATGCGTCGGGCTGGGAAGCTTGCAGCGCAGTTATTGCAGCATTTAGAGCCGTTTGTTAAGCCTGGGGTGAGTACCCTAGAACTCAATGACGAGGCAGAACGATGGACACAGGCACATGGCGCAAAAAGTGCGCCCCTGGGATATAACGGGTTTCCAAAATCGATTTGTACGAGTGTGAACGAAGTCGTTTGTCATGGGATTCCCAATGCCAAGCAGATTCTGAAGGATGGCGACATTATTAATATCGATGTCACTCTGATTGTGGATGGGTATCACGGAGACACGTCGAAAATGTATTTCGTGGGTGAACCTTCTCCTTTGGCGCGTCGGTTGGTTGAAGTCACCGACAAGTGCCGCCAGTTAGGCATGGATGAAGTGAAACCTGGGGCAAGAATTGGCGACATTGGAGCGGCGATTCAAGAGTATGCAGAATCGCAAGGGTTCTCAGTCGTGCAAGATTTTGTCGGGCACGGGATTAGCCATATTTTCCATACCGCACCGCAGATTCCTCACTATGGGAAGCGGGGAACTGGGAAAAAGTTAAGACCGGGAATGGTGTTTACGATCGAGCCGATGATCAATGAGGGCACTTGGGAAGTTGAGGTGATGTCCGACAAGTGGACAGCTTTGACGAAGGATCGCAAACTGTCAGCGCAATGTGAACATACGATCGCCGTTACTAGCACAGGCTACGAAATTTTGACGCAGGCTTAGGTGATCCTTCCCGCGAGAATGGAAAGGGTTGGGAATGTCACAGTAAGCGACCAACCTTTCCAAGCAGAGGTAGAGCAATCACCTTACGCTGCCATAGCCGTACCATGAGCAACACATTCAAGCCGAAATAGCCTGAAGTCATAAAACTAGCAGTCAGCAGCAACGGTAGGGGAATCGAGTCTGCATTGATGGCACTGGCTCCGAGCAAACCATAGAGCAGCAGCCAGCCCATCGCCATTTTGATCACAAATCGACTCAAGGCGCGTTCTTGCCGACTTCCGGCGTGACGATAAAGCGTCCAAACTGCTGGAAAAAATCCAAAAATCGGAACAAGGTAGAAAAATAGCCGCACGTGCCGAATTGCATCCGGTTCAATCTCGTCAAGTTGGAGATCATCAAATTCTTTCATCGGTTAAATCACAGGGAAGGAAGATGTACCACGAATCAAAACGCGATAATAATAACTAGAGACTGCCCAAAATCGTCTCGTGATTTAACTGTTGTTCATTGATGCATCATGCTTCATCGCAATAAGCTGTGGATTTGGTGGGATGCGTTGTCCCCCGTGTCAAAAGCGATCGCATTCGCGTCGTTTGCTCCCTTACTCGTTCTCAATGCCTGGGCAATTTCCTCGATTTTTGGATATTTCCATTCGCTGTTAGCGATCATTGTGGGTGCGTCTTTGCTGACGTTTTTACTGAACTATCCCGTCAGTTATATGCAGCAGCATGGAACCACACGAGGACGAGCGGCAATAATCGTCTTTCTGTTTACGATCTCGGTCTTACTCGCGATCGGCGTCACGCTTGTTCCGCTCGCCCTACAACAAGCGCAACAGTTAGTGACCCGGTTGCCTGACTGGATCGACTCCGGTCAGCGACAATTGATTCTGCTCAACGATCAGATCGAAAAAGCTGGATTTCCAATTAGCTTGGACGTTTTAGCCGATCAAATTACTGCACCCCTAAAAAATCAACTCCAACGATTGGCGGGTGACATTTTAGGACTGGCAGTGATTACGGTGACGAGCCTTCTAGATTTACTGCTGACGTTGGTGCTGACGTTTTATTTACTTCAACACAGCGATCGACTTTGGCAAAGTTTGGTGGAATGGCTGCCGCATCAGATTCGCGATCCGTTTAGCAATACCTTACGGCTGAGTTTTCAGAATTTCTTTTTTAGCCAGTTGATTTCTTCGACGTCGATGGGCTTTGTGTTGACAGTCATCTTTCTGACGTTGCGCGTTCCATTCGGATTGCTGTTTGGATTGTCCATTGGAACAATGGCACTGATTCCATTTGGTGGATCGGTGGGAATTGCGATCGTGTCACTCCTAGTCGCGCTGCGCGATATTGGCTTAGGCGTTGAAGTGTTGATTGCATCTTTAATTGTGCAGCAGATTATTGAAAATCTGATTATGCCAAGAATTTTGGGTAGCTTTACAGGCTTAAATCCGGTCTGGGTGTTTATTTCAATCCTGATGGGCGCACGCGTCGGAGGACTGCTAGGAGTGGTTGTCGCTGTCCCCATTGCAGTCGTGATTAAAAGCATTTTGGTCTCTTTGCGATCGCCGCATTCGGCAATTATTATGTCGAGTGATATCCAACTCGCAGAAATTCCTGCAGGTCAGACCTCTGAGCCTTGAAATCGAACCGACTTGAGGTCAGAACAAAGGCACAGATCGAGGATTTGTGCCTCAAGCGCTCGCAAAATGAAGACGGCGATCGGACAGGAGCAACGCCTCCATTTCAATCGCTGAAATGGGTGGGCTGTACAGAAAGCCTTGAATCGCATCACAGCCCCGTTTACGGAAAAATGCGAGCTGTTCCTTGTCTTCAATGCCTTCAGCGACGATATGCAGCTTTAAGCCTTTTGCCATGCTGATAATGGCATCGGAAATTGCGATCGCACCTGCGCTGACGCGAATCTGTTTGACGAAACTGCGATCGATCTTTAAAGCATCGATCGGCAGTTGATACAGATGATTCAACGACGAATATCCTGTACCAAAATCATCGATCGAAATCTCAATTCCGAGCTTTTTCAACGCTTTTAACGTCAAGATTGTTGCTTCGACATCGTGCATCACGCAGCTCTCGGTCAACTCCAACGTTAATAGCTTCGGATCAAGTCCCGTCTCTGCCAAAATTGCTTCAACTCTCTGCGGTAAATTCGGCTGCTGAAACTGCCGCATCGACAGATTCACAGAGACACGCAGCGGCTGCATACACAGAATTTGCCAACGTTTCGCATGCTGACATGCTGTTGTCAAAATCCACTCGCCCAACGGCACAATTAACCCCAACTCTTCCGCGATCGGAATAAATTTGGCGGGAGAGACAACCCCTCGCACCGGATGGTGCCACCGCACTAGTGATTCCATGCCGACAACTCGCCCCGTTTGCAGATCGACTTGCGGCTGATAATGAACCTGGAACTCCGCCCGTTCGATCGCTTTGGTCAAATCCATCTCGATTAAGCGCCGCTCGACCTCTAACGCATCCAACTCGGTATCATAGAGGCGATAGCGATTCAGCCCAGGCTGCTGACACCAATGCTGCGCGGTTTCAGCCTGCGTCAGTAAATCTTGCGGTGTCCCCTGCGGCTGATCCGTCCAAGTCATGCCGACATTGGCGTGAAATCGAATCTCATGTCCATCAATCATGCAGGGCAGCGTCACGCGATCGAGCAACAGTTGAGCAAACTCACCTAGCTCCTCTTGTGCCACATCTTTCAGGACAATCCCAAACTGGTCTCCATTCAGTCGAGCTAAAAATCCATTCGCCTGTACGACTTTACTCAGCCGATTTGCGACCATCTGCAACACAATATCGCCCGCAATATGCCCGAACCCCGAATTAATCAAGTGAAATCGCTGCAAATTTAAGCAAAGAATTGCAATCCCTCGTGAATCCGGGAACTGCGCGAATGAAGACATTAAATGATGCAAGTGCTGATATAACAAGCCACGGGTCGGTAGATGCGTCAGTGGATCTAACATCGCTCCCCGCCGAATTGCCGCTGTCGCCTGCTGTTGCTGCTCTGTGTAGCGTTCGATGAGAACAGCCTGTTTCTTTAATCGGGACGAAATTGCTCCCAGCAATTCACTGACCGAGCAAGGCTTGATGAGATAATCATCTGCGCCTGAATTCATACCTTGCCGCACATCACTTTTATCACTCTTGGCGGTGAGAAAAATCACGGGCATCGTCGCAGTTTGGACATTTGAGCGAAGCTCTTCAAGCACGCCGTAGCCATCTAACTCCGGCATACAGACATCACAAAGCACTAAATCGGGATGGTAAGCCCGAGCTTTTTGTACCCCGATTCGACCGTTTTCTGCTTCGATCGCTCGAAATCCTTCAAACTCTAAAATCTCTAACAGATTGTTCCGAATCAACTCATCATCTTCAATTATCAGAATGGTCTTCATGGGTCAGAGCAGCCTGGCGAATCATCAATGGGAAGGAAAGTCCATCGCGGCAACTTTCTTAAAAAGGAATTAAAAGAGATTAAGTAGGCAATCATACAATTAGGTAGTTACTCAACTGCTCCGCAAGAACTGAATGAAGTGCAATACCTACTGAGCCTAAAGCCCTGAATCTAATCTATCTTGTAATCTGAATCAAGAGAGTGTAATTGATACCATTGCTCCACTCGATACACGGCAGTCCTGTTTGATACTGTACTCACGCTTTTTGCACCCCATAACATAGAACTCATTTACACCAAAATTCAGGAAAGTTGTCACTCTATTTGTGTCTTGCTCTAGCAGAATTAAAGCGTAAATTTGACTTTTGCTCAGAAATATTTCTGATTCTGCACCTCTAGTTCATCGCTAGGTTGCTGATGAAACCGCTGAAGTAGAGTTCACTAGACACTACTGGATTAGTTTGCCCCCGAAAGCCAGAATTGACTACTAAAGATCACAACTTAAGCAACCAATTTAATCTTCAGATGATCCTGTATGGTCATAGAACTCAGCCAAGTCCTCAGAAATTGCCAATCGAGCCTTTAATCCCTTTTGAAACACACAATTTGTGATTTTTTCTGAGACAGCGATTGATTGCGAGAATATCTTGAAGTCTAGAGATTTAAATGCGAAATTCTACGGATTCGTTACGAATTTCAACTGAGACCGGATTTACCGTAGAATCACGCTGTAATATGTTGCAATCTCTCACTCTTGAGACAAAAGTCGCATCAGTTTCACAAATTAGCTGCGAGTTTAAGCCATCAACTCCTCCGAAGTCTTACGGATAAAATGCTGCAATTAAAATCAGTTAGCGTATAATGCTGAGTTTAATCAATCGCAAATTGATCTCAAAGCGTCAAGTTGACTCAACAGTTACGCTAATGGTGCTCACTTGATGGTTTCTGTATCTATGTCACAGTTGTTCTCCATGTCACACTCTCAGCCCCCTCGACCTCCCGTGAAGCGAAAGCGCGGAATTATCCTCAGCACCCGAGGCTGGCAGCGCCTTCAAGCTGCTGAGCAGAGATCCGTCACTCAAGATAATTTTGGCAAGTCTTATACCCTGCAAGACCTGAGCGAACGCACTGCGCTGAGTCCGAATACGCTAGCACGGGTTCGCAGCCGCAAAGTGGCAGTCGATCAACAGACTTTAGAAAACTATTTTCGGGCGTTTGACTTGTTGCTCACGCCGGATGACTACACGGATTCGGAAACTGCAACGCTCAGTAACCGCCAGCATATTCTACTGAGTGGACAGCTTCCCGTCGATTCACCATTTTACGTCTATCGTCCGCCGATCGAGAATATTTGCTACGAGTCTTTGCTCAAACCTGGAGCACTGGTTCGGATTCGCGCCCCGCGGCAGATGGGGAAGACTTCTCTAACGGCAAGAACACTGACTCAATTGAGAGAGCAACAGCAGTTTCTCACTACGATTACGAGTTTACAGTTGGCAGATGCGTCGGTTTTCCAGGACTTGAAGCGGTTTTTGCAGTGGTTTTGTGCGATCGTTACGCAGAATTTGGGACTGCCGAATCAGCTCGATCGCTACTGGGATGATCTGTTTGGGAACAGCTACAACTGCACGAACTATTTTGAAAGTTACGTGCTAGCAGAAATTAATGCCCCGATCGTGCTGGCTCTCGATGAAGTAGATGCGGTGTTTGACCATCCAGAAATTGCCACCGATTTCTTTGGGATGTTACGGGCTTGGTATGAAAAATCGCGCTACGGCGATGCGAAAAGCGAGCTTTGGCAGAAACTGCGATTAGTACTGGTGCATTCGACCGAAGTTTATGTGCCGCTCAACTTGAATCAATCTCCATTCAATGCCGGTTTAGCGATCGAACTTCCAACCTTAACGCTTGAAAATGTGATTGATTTAGCTCAACGCTACGGAATCGAGCAGGCAGAAGAAACCGCCGCAGCGCTCTTAAACCTGACTGGGGGCAATCCTTATCTGGTACAAGTCGGACTGCATCATCTCAGTACTCAGGTTGTCAGCCTTAACGAACTGCTCGAATCTGCTGCGACGAGCGATGGCGTTTATGCCAATCATCTGCGCAATTTACTGTGGGATTTACAAAAGTATCCAGAGTTAATGTCAGCCTTTAAGCGCATCGTTTTGGCAGATAGTGCGGTTGAATTGGAGCCGATTCTGGCATTTAAATTGCAGAGTAAGGGATTGGTCAAGATCAAAGACCCGATGATTCAGCCCAGTTGCCAACTGTATCGGACGTACTTTCAGCAAGCACTCACGACAACGTGACTCTTCAACTTCTCAATTTGCGCTATCAAGTCGGGGGCAGTTTGCCTCCAGATTCAGCCTGTTATGTGCAACGGCAAGCCGACCAAGACTTATATGAAGCGCTCTTAGCAGGAGAGTTCTGCTATGTGTTCAATTCTCGACAGATGGGCAAATCGAGTCTGCGGGTGCGATCGATGCAGCGACTACGAGAAGCAGGGATCGCGTGCTGTACAGTTGATATGACCGGAATCGGAGTGCAGCAGGTGAGTGCTGAACAGTGGTACGCCTCGATCGCGGCTTCGATTGTCAGCAGTTTTAATTTGCAGATTCAGTTTGGTCAGTGGTGGCGCGATCGAGCACATCTCACATTTGTCAATCGGCTGGAACTCTTGTTTGAAGAGGTGTTACTGAAGCAAGTACAGCAGAACATTGTGATTTTTATTGATGAGATCGACAGTGTGCTGGCACTGAAGTTTCCGGCAGATGATTTTTTTGCCTTGATTCGGGCGTGCTATGACCAGCGATCGGAAAAGCCCGCTTTTAATCGCTTAAGTTTTGCGCTCTTAGGAGTGACGACCCCCGCAGATTTGATCAGTAATAAACAACGTACACCGTTTAATATTGGGCGCGCGATCGAGTTAAGTGGGTTTCAATTTGCAGAAGCAACGCCATTGCTGGATGGACTGAGCCGGGTTGCAAAAAATCCAGAATCCGTGTTGCGACATATTCTGAACTGGACGGGGGGACAGCCTTTTCTGACTCAAAAGCTGTGCGATTTAGTCGTTCGAGAGGTCACAGACCACGATCCATTTGCGATCGAAGTGGCTCAGCCGATCCACATTTCAGAACTCACGTTAGAGCATTTGTTTCATCTGCGCGTGATCGAGAATTGGGAAGCGCAGGATCGCCCTGAGCATTTAAGAACGATTCGCGATCGCCTCTTGAGCAACGAAGATCAAACCGGGCGATTGCTTGAGCTATATCAGCAAATCTTACAGTCTCCAAAAATCCCCCACACGGAAGACTATCCCCTGTTTCAGCAGCGGCATCAAGGCATTGCGATCGATCATCGTTCTGAGCAAATTGCCCTCACGCTGTCTGGATTAGTAGAAAAAGTAGATGGATATTTACGCATCAAAAATCCAATTTACGAGGCAGTCTTTAATTCAAACTGGATCGACCGTCAGTTCGCCAAACTGCGTCCTTATTCAGAAGCTTTGAATCAGTGGAAGCAATCCATGTATCTGGATACATCGCGGTTGTTGCATGGACAAGCCTTGATTGATGCCAAAGAATGGTCAACCGGAAAGCGTTTAAGTGATGAAGATTATCGGTTTCTGACCGCGAGCCAAGCCTTTCAGGAAGAACGGTTGCGGCGCAGTCTCGAAGTCGATCGCGCTCAAGAGATCGCTGCCCGTCTACAGCTCGAACACCGTAACACACGACTCCAGCGACGACTGCTCGCACTCCTGAGCGCTGGACTTTTGACTTCAGTGATGCTCGGAACGGTTGCTTTTTTGCAATATCGCAGAGCCTCGCGCAACGAAGTGAATACCCTGACCAGTAACGCCGAACTGCTTTATATGATGGGCAAAGGGTTAGATGCAATGGTCGTCGCATTGCGGGCGCGTGAGAAAGTCAACGCTCTGAACTTACAGGATCAAACTACCCTCAGAGAAGTCGATCGCGTGTTGCGACAAGCCGTTTATACAGCCGCAGAGTCGAACCGATTTTCTGCTCATACGGGCAGCGTTCGCTGTGTCGCTTTTAGTCCCGATGGAGATTTTTTTGCGACCTGTTCTGAGGATCAAACGATCCGACTTTGGCATACCGATGGTGCGCCAGTGGCAACCTTAAAAGGACATAGAGGCGGCATTATAGCGGCGACGTTTAGCCCTGATGGCAAGCTGATTGCAACGGGAAGCGCAGACAATGCCGTGAGATTATGGAGCCATGATGGGTGGCAAGTCGATCGATTGCTCGGGCATCATGGCAGTGTGCAAAGCGTCGCTTTTAGTCCAGATAGTTCAGTGTTAGCGACAGCAAGTGCCGATCATACGGTTAAACTCTGGACACGATCTGGAGCCTTGATTCGCACGCTGATGGGGCATCAGAGTGGCGTGAATGCGGTTGCGTTCAGCCAAGATGGAGAAAGGCTGGTCACGGCGAGTAATGACCAAACGATTAAACTTTGGACAAGAGACGGGGTATTACTGAAAACTCTGACTGGACATCGCGATCCAGTGCTGAGCATTGCGTTTAGTCCAGAGGGTGAAGAATTCGCCTCTGTTAGCCTCGACGATACGATGCGAATCTGGACACGAGATGGAAAATTGATTCGCACCATTCAGACGCAGAGTGATGGGTTGACGAGTTTGGCTTGGAGTCCAGATGGGCAAACGATCGCGACGGTCGGATTTGATAAAGCTCTGAAATTGTGGCGGCGCGATGGCATTTTGCTCAGAACATTACGGGGACATGAGCAGACGATTTGGAGTGTGGCATTCCGCCCGAATGGAGATTCGATCCTGACAGGGAGTGCCGATAAAACGGCTCGGCTTTGGCGAATTGCCAATGGATTGCTGACTCGGTTAGAGGGGCATACCAGCGATGTGAATCAAGTTGAATTTAGCCCCGATGGGCAGCAACTTGTGACGGCGAGTAAGGATCGGTCGATTAAACTTTGGTCACCGGGGGGCAGTTTGATCCGAGAGTTGGTGCGGAATTTTGCCTGGAAATATGATGCGAAATTTAGTCCGAATGGAGAAGAGGTGCTATCGGCTGGTTTAAGCGGCTCCTTGCAGCGTTGGCGCTTGGATCGCACAGTGAGCGCGCCGCTTTTAACACCGTCGGCAGAGGGGATTCAGAGTATTGCTTATAGTCCAAAAGGGGATTTGATCGCGGCAGGGGGACAGGATAAGCACCTGCGAATTTGGCAGAAGAATGGCAAGTTGGTGCGATCGCTGAAGGCTCACGAAGCTCCGATTCAAAAGGTGGCATTTAGTCGCGATCAGCAGATGGTTGCCACAGCGGGTGCTGAGGGAACGGTCAAGTTGTGGCAAGTCAAGAGTGGAAGATTGCGATCGACCTTAGTCGGGCATGAGGGAGATATTAGCGCGATCGCGTTTTCGGATTCGCTGATTGCGACAGGAAGTAGCGATCGCACCATTAAGCTGTGGCGATTTGATGGAACGTTGATTCGGACTTTAGAAGGGCATCAGGATAATGTGCTCGGTCTTGCTTTCAATCCCGATGGCAAGATTATTGCTTCTGCCAGTCTGGATAAAACCGTGCGGCTTTGGAAGGTAGAGGGTGCTCTAATTGCAACATTAAGCGCTCATACGGAGGGAGTTCGGAGTGTTGCGTTTCATCCGGATGGTGGCTTGTTAGCGTCTGCAAGTAACGATAATACGGTGATTTTGTGGAATCTCAATCAAGTGTTACAGACTGATCCTGAGATTGCGGCTTGTCGCTGGGTACAAGAGTATTTGGCAACGAACTCTGCACTTTCGGAAAGTGATCGATCGCTGTGTTGGACGATCGAGCCGAACAAATCTAGGTTCTAGCATCCTCTAGTTCATTCCATTGAGGTCATGGGAATCAGCAGAACCAGACTTGAGATCAATGGCATCCTACAGCTTACTGTTCCAATCCTCCACTCCCCAATTTGCTAAGCGTAGTCCAGAATACTATCCAAAACATAAAACAATTGAACAATAGCAGCATCAATTACTAGGCAATTTTCCTATGAGTCTTCTTGGTGAATCACAGGTTGCCGATCGCACTCAGGCAAGCCAGGACTATCCGCTTGCTGCTGTTCCCCTGAGCGATCGTAAGCCTATCTGGTCGCTAGCACCCTTGTTAATGGGATTCGCCCTCACTTCAACGACTTTGCTGGCGGGAGGAACATTAGGATCTTCTCTGCGCTTTGCAGACATGATCTGGGTCATGCTGATTGGGAATGCAGTACTGGGTGCATATTGTGCTGCATTGGCATATATTGCATCAAAAAGTGGTCTGAGTACCGTCTTAATGGCGAGATTTAGCTTTGGAGCAATTGGG
This sequence comes from Leptolyngbya boryana PCC 6306, assembly GCF_000353285.1. Classification (NCBI taxonomy): domain Bacteria; kingdom Bacillati; phylum Cyanobacteriota; class Cyanophyceae; order Leptolyngbyales; family Leptolyngbyaceae; genus Leptolyngbya; species Leptolyngbya boryana. The sequence continues at coordinate 5,035,759 of NZ_KB731324.1, read as the reverse complement.
TCACGGTGGGTCGATTTCATCCTCGGCTTTACTCAAATTGGTTGGTATGCAGTGACGAATGCCTTTATTGCACAGGCATTACTCAAACTCCTGAACTTACCTCCGACTTGGGAATGGCTAGGGATTATCTTTTTTACCTATGCCTTCTGTATCACAGCGTATATGGGCTATACGGCAATGGATTGGCTGAGCCGCTTAGCAGTGCCAGCGATGTTGATGCTGATTGCGCTCAGTTTGACCCTGGGATTCCGGGATGCAGGTGATTTATTTGCGCTAGCTCCCACAAAGTCGCTCGGGATGAATGAAGCGATCGCAATTGTAATCGCCACGTTTATTTCAGGTGGAACCCAAGCAACAAACTGGAGTCGATTCGCAGATTCAACGAAGAATGCAGTTTGGAGTACATGGGCTGCATTTTTCTTTATCAATGGACTCCTCATCTTTACAGGCGCATTCTGCACCTTAGTCTATGGCACAAACGACTTAATTGAAGCGATGGCAAAACAAGGGCTATTGCTTGGGGGCTTAGTCTTGCTGATTCTGAATGTTTGGACAACGCAAGACAACACGATTTATGCCTTCTCGATCGCTGGAAGTAACTTTTTTCGCACCTCAAAGCGCACGGCGTTTGTTCTCGGTGGCTCAACTCTTGCTTTAGCCCTAGCATTAGGGGGCATCTATGGAAAAATAATTCCATTTCTGCTCTTTCTGGGAACCGTCATTCCTCCAGTGGGCGGCATTATCATGGCAGACTACTGGTTGTGTCGAGGCAGCAGATTTCCATCGCTCGATACTCAACTGCCAGCTTTTAACTGGGCAGGCATCATTGCTTACATCGTTGCATCTGCGATCGCATACTTCTCAGGTTTAGCCGGAGTGGGCGTTGCACCGATCAATGGTGTGATTTCAGCAGCAATTCTTTATGTGATTCTGAGCCGTATTCTTCCGAACTCGATGCATGTATAACCTGAGTGAATTCCAAAGTCGAAAACTTTTTCAGAAAACGCAATAAATTATTGATAAAGTTTGCTGTAGACTTTGGACTTCACGTAGGACTAGACGAGATGGCGGCTCATGGTCTTGAATTGGAAGCTCGTGTGCAAGCTTTCAAGCAACAGATTCAAGAATTTCAGCACTATTTAGATACAGTTTCCAACGCAAATCAGCCGTTGATTGAGCGATCGCTGACCAAGATTTTGACGCAGTTGGATACATTGGTTGAGCCGAATCCTGTCGCGCTAGACATCTCGCGAACCATTGAAGAACAATGGTCAACCCTGAGTACTTGTCTGCCTTTTGGCATCTTTAGCACGGATGCGCAAGGACGATGTACCTACATCAATCCCCGTTGCCAAGAAATGATCGGCTACATGCTAGAAGAAAAGCTAGGAGAAGGCTGGTGCGATTTTCTGCATCCTGAAGATTGCGATCGCGTTCTCTTGGCTTGGACAGAGGCAATTTCCAAGGGCATTCCCTACACAAATCAGTTTAGAGTGATCACGCCACAAAAAGAGACGTGTTGGCTCTCGGTTCGCACCACGCCCACTTTTTCAGATGCCGGAACCGTACAGGGACATCTTGGAACGATCGAAGATATTACTGCACAGAAATTAGCAGAAGAACAAATCAAACTCTCTCTACGAGAGAAAGAAGCGCTACTCAAAGAAATTCATCATCGGGTCAAAAATAATCTTCAAATTATCTCCAGCTTGATTTACTTGCAGGCACAGCGCATCGAAGATCCAGAAGTACGACAAATCTTTGAAGATAGCCAAAGTCGAATTAGCTCAATGGCGTTAGTGCATGATAGTTTGTATCGGTCTCAAGATTTTGCGCGAGTTAATCTTTCTGAATATGTGCAAACCCTGACATCGAGCCTATTTAATGCTTACCGGACGCAGCCTGAAGAAATTCATCTCATCGTTCAAGTCGATCCTGATGTGATCGTCAGCTTAGAAAAAGCGATTCCTTGCGGTTTAATTCTGAATGAACTGATGACGAATGCCTTAAAGCATGGGTTTAATGGTGAGGAAACCGGAGAGGTGGCGGTCAAACTCGAAACCCATTCTTCTCAAGTTTTTCTAATGGTAGAAAATAGCGGAAATAATCTACCTGAAAGTTTCCAATTGCAAAAAATTCGTTCAATGGGTCTGCGACTTGTGAATGCTCTTGTCAATCAAATTGATGGACAACTTAGCGTTGAAAATGCTCAGAAAACCCGATTTAAAGTAGAATTTAATGCGGCTTAAATATTTGCTGAAATAAATGCGCCACAGCCTACAATGATGGGAATTTAGTGAGCGAGTGGAACATTGAAAGCAGCAAGAATTCTCGTTGTGGAAGATGAAAGCGTAGTGGCTTGGCATGTGCAAGAAGCGTTGCAGAGCTTGGGTCATGAAGTCATTGCGATCGCTACAACTGCTCGCCAAGCGATCGATATTGCCAGATCCCATCACCCAGATCTGGTGTTAATGGACATCTGTTTACAAGGAAAAAATGATGGGGTATACGCTGCCGAAGAACTCTATCTGAAACTGAATGTTCCTGTTGTCTTTCTGACCGCACATTCTGATGAACAGACGCTCGGATATGCGATGAAGACTTCTCCTTTTGGATATCTCGTCAAGCCCTTCAAAGACGCAGATCTACATTTAGCGATTCAGGTTGCTTTACAGCGGTATCGCTTGGAAGCGGCAATCAAAGCAACTCAGCGCTGGTATGCTACAACTTTAGTCAGTATCGGAGATGCAACGATTGCGACCGATGTCGATGGATTTATTACCTTTATGAATCCTGCGGCGGAATTTTTTACAGGATGGACACAAGAACAAGCCCTGGGGGAATTTGCAGGTCGTGTTTTAAACTTAGTGCATGAAGAGACAGGTGAAGCGATCGACAATCCGATTTTGGCAGCGCTGTGTCGGGGTGATACGATCACCTTACCGAGTCGTGCTGCTCTACGATCGCGAGATGGAACGGAACGACCCGTTGGCGATAGTGCCTCCCCGATTCGGGATCGAGATGGAGCGATTATCGGTGGCGTTATGGTGTTTCAAGATATGAGCGATCGTCGCCAACGCGAATCGAAACTTGATGCCCAGCGGCAGATTTTAGAAGCAACCCAGAGTTTGCTGACACAGCAGTTAAAATCTCGCACGGAGCAACTGCATTTCTCGATCGCGGCAGATCGATTGCGACGGCATCTTCTGGAGCAGTGCCACACAGAGCGCAGCGATTTTCTGCAATGGATGCTGCAAGAAGTGGTTACCATTCTCAAAGCCGAGCGAGGTTGGATCGCGTTCTACGATTCTGCCGCAACTGTGGCAACGATCATTGGCGAATTTAATCTGCAAGAGACCGATGTGCGCTCACGGCTGCAAGAGACGATCGAGATTGCAGAATTTCCTGCGTTTTACTTGCAACTGTTCAGACAGCAGTGCTGGGTTTGCCCACCGCCTGAAGTGATTCCTCCAGTTTATGCCACGACGAATCCTTTGATCGTCTGCCCGATTCAAGGTAAGCCAACTGCGATCGGCGAGATTGGACTCGTTTTACCCGAAGGAACTTTGTGGACAGATTACAAAGCTGATTTGATCGGCGAGATTGTTACTCAAGTTGTCCAAGCGTATCAAACCGAACAGCAAACTCGAACCGCCCAAGCAAAAGTGCGGGAATTAGAGCATTTAAAAACGCTGCAAGATGACTTTATCGAGGCGCTTTCTCACGAGTTGCGCACTCCTTTGACGAATATGCGGATGGCGATCGAGTTGATGCAGCGCATGGTCGAACAAGGGCAAAATCTAGAAAATCCCAATCCTCAGCATCAACGACTCGAACAGTACTTGAAAATTCTCCAGCAAGAATGGCATGAAAGTTATAATCTCGTGACCGATTTGCTGGTGTTTCAAACTGCATCTGCTACGAACAATACTCTGCCGATGAGTGAGATTCATTTGCAAAATTGGCTCGCGATCGTGCTCGATCGGTTTGCCAGCCAAACGGGAATTGCCGTGCAGCTTGTTCCCGCTTCAGAAATGCTTCCGAATATTTGGGTTCACTTACCGACGTTGGAGAAAATCTTGTCGCAGATGTTGGCGCACTTACATCATGCCAATCCTGCATTAGTGATCCAACTGCAGACTTCCGCAACTGAAACCGCACTGCATCTGTCGGCAAGCTGCCAAGCCGAGGAGGGTGTCTCTCAACGCCAGCAGAATGTTTCGAGTTTGCGGTTGGCGTTGCTGAGAAGATTCGCGATCGAGCTAAATGCCAAAATCGAGTTAGACCAGCAATCCGGAAGTACAACTTTGACCTTGAGCTTACCCATTCGAGCCGAATAAAGCCTTAAAATCCTCAGATTGGTTTAATTTGTGCCCTATGACTTTTTTGGCTCCTTGGATTTGGCGATCGCTGCCCCTGAACGAACGCACAGGCTCAGAAGTCTTTGCCGCTGGTTTTCTGAATCACGAAATTGCGACACTGCTCGAAAGTCCTTATCCTGCCTCCTCGGATTATCCGCAGCTAGGACGATTTTCGATTTGTGCAGGTGCGCCTCGCCAAGTTTGGACTCCGAGCATTGGTGAAATTCTGCCGTTTCTCAGCGATCTGATTCAACAACAATCCAATTCAGCCGAACCTGAGCATTTGCCGTTTACTGGGGGTTGGCTCGGCTGGCTTGGGTACGACTTAGCTTGGGAAATTGAAAAGCTACCGCATTTAAAAGATGACAAATTGCCGTTTCCAGTCGCGTTTTGGTACGAGCCAGACTGCTTTGCTGTGCTAGATCATGAGCAACAAACCCTTTGGCTTGCAGCACGGAGTGAAGCTCAGTTAGATCAGCTTGAACAATCTACGCAACAATCTAATTCATCCAATCAGGGTGAGATGGCACAAACGGGGACTGCATTTCAGACTGAGTTTTGCATGAGTCAGACTGAGTACGAAGCGATCGTCCTCAAAGCAAAACAGCACATTCAAGCAGGCGATATCTTTCAGGCAAATTTGTCTTTGCGATTTGAGGCAAAAACAACAGCAGAGAGTTGGAGCATTTATCGCGCGCTGCAATCGATTAATCCCTCCCCGTTTTCAAGCTATTGGAAAACGCCTTGGGGCGATGTAATCAGTTGTTCTCCGGAGCGATTAGTAAAGTTGAGCGATCGCATTGCAGAAACTCGCCCGATCGCTGGAACTCGTCCACGAGGGCTGAGCATTGAACAAGATCATCAATTTGAGCAAGACCTGTTAGACAACACGAAAGAACGTGCCGAACATATTATGCTCGTTGACCTGGAGCGTAATGATTTAGGTCGCGTGTGTGAGTGGGGTACGGTAGAGGTAGATGAGCTGCTTGTGATTGAGCGATACAGCCATGTGATGCACTTAGTTAGTAATGTCGTGGGCACAGTGCGATCGCAGTTTACACCGATTGATGTGATCCGCGCTTTGTTTCCAGGTGGAACGATTACGGGATGCCCGAAAGTGCGCTGTATGGAGATCGTAGAAGCATTAGAACCTGTGCGGCGTAGTTTGTTTTATGGATCTTGTGGGTTTCTCGATCGACGTGGAAATTTGGATTTGAATATTTTAATTCGCACGTTGTTGTATGCAAAGTCAGGAGAAGTCGCAACAGTTTGGGGACAAGTTGGGGCGGGAATTGTTGCCGATAGTGATCCGGAGAAAGAATGGTTTGAATCGTTGCAGAAGGCACGGGCACAGTTAGCAGCTTTGGGTCATTGACCTGGGCGATACGGAATTGCGTGGCAATGAATAGGTGCTGTGTGTGGTGAGGGGCTACACCTCTGATTGAGTCAATTGCTCATCAGTCATTGACGCGAGAAGTGGCAAGTGAATGATAAAGGTTGCTCCCTGTTCCTCTCCAGCGCTTTCTGCCTGGATCGTTCCCCCGTGCAGGTTAACGATGTGATGCGCGATCGCTAACCCGACCCCTAAGCCTTTTGTTGCATCGGAAGGTCTTGCTTGACGAAAGCGATCGAAGACATGGGGCAGAAAGTCAGCCGCAATTCCAATTCCAGTATCCCTGACTCGAATTTCAGCTTGGTCAAGCAGGGTTGATAGTTCGACGGTCACGCTGCCACCCTCGGGGGTAAATTTAATCGCATTTGTCAGCAGATTACAGAAAACTTGCTGGAGACGATCAAGATCGCCCATCACTTGCACATCGTAATCGGGTTGAGATTGCCAAACTAAATCGATGGTTTTAGCTTCAGCCGTTTGAACAACGGTAGCAATCACAGTTTCTAAGATCGACTTCAGTTCGACAGGCTGAGGATTGAGGCGCAGTTTGCCAACCGTAATCCGGGAAATATCGAGCAAGTCTTGTACTAAAGCAGCTTGTACAGTCGCATTGCGCTCAATCGTATCTAAGGCTTTGGTCAAAATCGCTGGACTGGGTGGAGTCGATCGTAAGAGCCGCGTCCAGCCTAGAATCGAGACCAGTGGCGTGTTGAGTTCGTGGGAAACGGTCGAGAGCAGTTCATCCCGACTTTGGATTGTGCTTCTTGCCTCACGCAGCGCTGTAGTGCGGAGTTGGGCGATTTGCAGATGAGCATTGACACGAGAGATAAGTTCTTGTGCTGAGAAGGGTTTGATCAGATAGTCGTCGGCTCCGGCTTCGAGTCCTTCTACGATCGCTTCTTCACCTGCACGCGCCGAGAGCAGAAGGATCGGAATTTCTCTAGTTTGGGGATTTGCGCGTAACGTTTGCAGCAACCCAAAGCCATCCAATCCAGGCATCATTACATCCGTTAGGACCAGATCAGGCAGTTGCCTTTGAATCGCTACCAGAGCAGAAGCGCCGTCGGCAACTGCTTCTACTTGAACCGATTCGCTCAAAATGCGCGTCAGGTAATCCCTCATGTCTGCGTTGTCATCGACTAAAAGAACCCGTGCATTCGAGGAATCTGGAAGCGGTTGAGGATGCGCGCTGCTCCGCAGATACCGCAAGGGTCGCCAAAGTTCAGCTTCTTGCACATAAGGGGTTGCCCCGATTGTGATCGAGGGGAGAAATTGCGAGGCTTTGATGCGATCGAGCGGCAAATGCTCGGAACCAAACGGCAGAGAAATCGTAAAACAACTGCCTTGTCCGAGCGTACTGCTGACGTGAATCGTTCCGCCTTGGAGTTGGACGAGTTCATGCACCAGGGCTAGACCGATTCCGGAGCCTTCTTGCGATCGTGCCTGTACCCCTCGGACTTGATGAAATCGCTCAAACACATGCGGCAGTTCTTCCGGTGCAATGCCACTTCCTGTATCTTCAATCTCCAGAATGACGTGATGATTAACCGGATGCAGTCTGACGATGATTTCGCCTGCTAGGGTGAACTTGAACGCATTCGAGATCAGATTGAGCACGATTTTTTCCCACATCTCGCGATCGACATACACTGCTTCCGGCAGCGGTAGACAATCGACGGTCAATCGGAGTCCGGCTTGCTCGATCGCGGATCGGAACACACTCGCAAGATCTGCCGTAAACTGAGACAGATCAGTTGGCTCATAACTCGCTTCCATTCGACCCGCTTCGATGCGAGAGAAATCGAGCAAGGTATTCACCAGTTTTAAGAGACGAAGACTATTGCGCTGAGCGAGTTCTAGGCGTTCTCGGTGAAGCGTTGGCAGAGCGCGATCGCTCAATACATCCTGCAACGGATTTAACAACAACGTCAGCGGGGTGCGGAACTCGTGACTGATGTTACTGAAAAAGAGGGTTTTGGCGCGATCGAGTTCTGCCAGAGATTCGGCGCGTTGGCGTTCTTGTTCACGCTCAGATTGTTCTCGCACTCGCTGAAGTTCCGACTCCCGTAACGCTGCTTCAGCGCGGGCGCGTTCGATGGCTACCCAAGTCCGTTCGGCAACTTCTTCGACTAGAGCGATTTCAGCCAACATCCAGCGCCGGGGGCGTGAGGAGATCGCAACCATTGACCAAAGCGGATGGTTTTCCCTACGCAATGTCGCCGCAACCATTGCACGCATTCCGAGATTATGGCTGTTGCGTTTCTCGGCTTCCGACAACCCCTGTCTCTCCCAGTCGTCTTCAATAACGAGGGTTCCTTCAAACGTGGCTTTAAGAGCTTCGGAGAAGTCGGACAAAACGAAGTGATCGGGCAACGGTGGCACGCTGTCGTTGCCAATTTGATAATTGACGTCGGCGCGGTTATCTTCCAAATAGTACGATGTGATGTAACTGCGATCGAGTTGCAGATGCTCGATGAGCATTTGGATGGCACGGTTAGCGATGGCATCTGCATCGGGTTCCGCCCGCAGCGCGTCGCTAAATTTCAGCAGAAACGCTTGCTGCTCTTCGGTTCGTTTGCGATCGCTGATATCGTTGAACACTACAGCAACTTGACGGCTTCCTTCACCACCGATCCGCGAGGCATAGACGGTATACCAACGGTCAATGGATGCTGTGTAGTATTCGGTACGCCTCCCTCTGCCAGAAAACACGACATCACCATAGAGATCAAGCAACTGCTGTTCAAAATTGGGGGCGATTTCCAGCAGCGTCTTGCCAACTGCATCAGTTAAGCCAGTTTGTTGTTCCCAGGCTGGATTCGTTTCCACAATCCGAAAATCACAGGGATGACCCGACTCGTCAGAAATCATTTCCAGCAGGTTAAAGCCTTCGTTGATCGATGTGAACAGCGATCGATATTTCGCTTCCGACCCCCGCAGGGCAGTCTCTGCCCGCTTCTCGTCGGTGACATCGCTGAAGAGTGCCGCAAGCTGGTTTCCGCCGTTGTGGGTGGAAAAGACAAAGACATCAAACCAGCGATCGAGGTCTACGTGATAGTCGATGAACCGCTTCGACTGTCCGGTGCGGGCAACCTCCGCGTAGTCCTTCAGCCACATATCCTCTGCTTCCGGGAAGAGTTCCCGCATCGTTTGCCCCGGCTGCGGTCTGCGCCCACTCTGTCGCTCGAAGGCTGGATTGGTCTCGATGTAGCGGAAATCGATCGCCTCGCCCACCGCGTTGTAAAGCATCTCGAAGATGCAAAAGCCTGCGTCGATCGAATCGAACAGCGATCGATATTTGGCTTCCGATTCGCGTAGGGCTACTTCAGCATGTTTGCGCTCGTCTTCGACGCGCTTGCGCTCGCTGATGTCATAAGAAACCACCAGCACCGCATAGATTTCGTCATTTTCAGCCCGAAGCGGTGTTCCCCGCGAGATGTAAGTGTGATTGTGAGCGTTATGTTCATGCTCGAACGGCTCACCAGCTAGAGCTTGACGGTACAGCGGCTCGTAACTTGCAGCGAGATCGGGCGGCAATGCCTCAAAAATCGTTTGCCCAACCAAATCTTCGGGTTTGAATCCGGCAGTTGCCAGAGCTTCTCCCTCTGCCAGCAAATAACGCAAGTCGCGATCGACAACAAACGCCGCCCCCCCTGGAAGATTTGCGATCAAAGCACGCGATAACGCTTCAGTCGTCAAAACAGGGTTCGCCATAGCAGGTTCAGAAGCGGTTTCAGAATTGGAGCATTGCATGGTGCTGGTTACTCCCGCACTTGAGGATCTGACTTCATTTGAGCGGGGCTGATGAGTAGGAGTCTGACGGTCAATGTTGCTCCTTGCCCTTCTTCCTCACTCGTTCCCTCGATCGTACCGTAGTGTAATTCGACCAGATGACAACTCGGAACCAGTCAGGGGCGATCGCCATACTTAATTCTCTTCGATCGTGATGCAATTTCAAGGTGAGTTCAAAGCAGCCTTCTTTGGATTTCTTGCAAGATTCATCGCTCAGCAAAATGCAGGCAAATGTCAGAGTCCTACAGAATCTTACTCTGGACTCGATGCTTGTCTTGCAAGTTGAGCCACCATTTTCACCCACTCGCTCGGTTGAACCAATTTGTGTAAATGGGCTTCAAATCCAGCCGCGATCGCTTTTGCTTTATCCTCATCTAAATAAGCTGTAATGGCAGCTGCAGGAAGATGCCCCCCTTGCTCGGCTTCTCGTTCGCGAATTCGCCGAATTAAGCTATAACCATCCTCACCCGGCATCCGAAGGTCACTGATCAACACATCCGGGCGAAATCGTTCTAATTCTTCTAAAGCTGCTGCTGCACTTGCGACTGTCCTGACTCCGATGCCGTGTGTCTCCAATACCATCGTCACAAATTCCCGGACATCCATATCATCATCGACGACTAGCACCTGTAAGCCGTCGAGTGGTTGAGGGATCTGCGAAGCAACCGATGTTCTCGCAACCAACGAGGCAAGCGCTGCCTGAGATTGGCTCAAGTTGTACACACCAATTCTCAACCGTTCAATCCGCCCCTCGATATCACGAGCGATTGCCACCTGAAACTCCGTCAGAATGGGTTCGCTATCCCGAGGACACAAGCGCGTGTGCCAAGTTTGGATGCCCTCGCTTTGAGATAGCCGATTGAGATGAGTCCGAAAACGGGCGCGATCTTTCTCTGCTACAAACACCGCCAACGGCTTGCCAACAAGGTAGCTATAGGGCACATTCAGGAGTTGAGCGATCGCTTGATTTGCGTCCAGAATCAAGCCGTTAGCATTCGTGATCAATGAAGCGATCGGGAAAAACTGAAATAGATCTTGATAGTCCTGCTGCCGCTGAAACAGTTCTGCTTCAACTTCCTCGATTGCCTCCAAACTCGCTTGCATCTGCTCATAGATCACCTGTAAATCCTCAAGCGCTGCATCAACTTCCCTCCAACCTGCCGTATCTTCTCCTAGTTGCGCCGCAATTTGCTGTCGGATGACTTGAAAATGCTGCCTGATTTGCTCGTCACTCATCATGAATCTTAATAATCATGCTTGTCTGTTGCCAAACGACTGGTCGTCCTTACTGAAGAAGTTCCAAGCACAGAAAACGCCTTCTATTTTTGTCCGTTAACAACGGCAGAATTATCGCGACTGTAACTGTCATTGTCGTGGATACACATCAATCCTAAGTCCACTTTACAGAGTAGAAGTGCTGAATTAAGCTACAAATTCCTGTAAACCAAGCCATGTTGATCATCAGCCTTCGATCGACGAAATCAGCGATATGAACTATGGCAAACGGCACAAGAGTAAGGGGTTCTTTTGGTGAGCACCTGGCACTTTCGTAAATACTTTGCGTTGCCGATTCAGCGGCGTGAACAGCGATCGTTCAGCAGCAGTGATCAAGTTCTCTACATGACCGAGCAACAAAAATCCATTGTCCTCCAAACTCAGATAAAACCTGACCAATGCTTGAAGTTGAGCTGCTTCTGTGAAATAGATGAACAAATTGCGGCAAACTAGTAGATCGATGTGAGGTAGAGGCGGGTCTTGAATCAGATTATGAACGTGAAAGTCGATCGAAGGGAACAAATCCTGTCGCCAGTAGTGAACATCGTCTCTGCGCTCAAAATACTGTTCTTGCAGGGCAGGCGGAACGAGTTCAATTTTATGAGCGAGATAACGACCTTGACGAGCTTGCAGAATCGCATCGGAATCAACATCCGTTCCATAGATCTGCACCCGTTGTTGAAACGCTTCTACGCCCAAAGCTTCGATGAAGAGCATTGCCAAGGCATAGGTTTCTTCTCCTGACGCGCATCCTACACTCCAGACCCGAATTGGGTCATTGGGTGCTGTATTTGCGAGCATCTGTAAGACGACCTGATCTGCAAGGTACTGCCACACTAAAGGATCGCGAAAGAAATAAGTGTAGTTGATGTAAACCGTATCGACGAGGCATTTGATCTCGTCTGGGTGCTGCTGCAAATAATCAAAATAGCTCTGATAATTCTCCAACTCAATTTGCTGTATTCGTATCCGGATTCGACGCATCAAAGTAGAACGTTTGTAGCCTGTGAGATCAACTTGATGAAATTGGTTGAGATAAATCAGCAAGTCTTCTAATTGGGTCATTGTTAGGGGTGGAGAGGCACCACTCGCAGAATGAATAGTGAGCATGAATAAGAAACTACACTTGATTAAGTTTATGAACTAGAAAGCTTTCAGACGCAGAACTCGATATTTGAAAAGCTGGAAGATCACACGCGTGCTTTGAAAATCGGGGTCGTATTTTACTCTTCTAGACGGCAATGATTCAATTGCCGTCTGCTGTTCTTCAGCCTAGTCAACTTTCAATAAAACCACTAGGGAAATAGAAAATCTTAATCGTGTCATCAGCTTGACGATAGCAATCACTACCTTTCTATAGGAAACAATCAACCTACTAGAAGCAGCATCAGTTCTGGGTTTGAAGTCTTTTATTTGCGAAATTAGTGAGATCAAATTAGCAACCGAGCAGAGTTACCGATTTAGTCTGATGTCTCAACAAACAAAATGTGTTGTACTAATTCCATTAATCTCATCTAAGGATGGTGATCATGCCTTCACACCAAAGTCGCTCGATGGCAGCACCCCCACAACACCCGCTAAAGGGAATTCAAATTTTACTGGTCGAGGATGAGCTGGATATTGCCGATTTACTCCTGGTGATATTCCAGGGCGCAGGTGCAACGGTCAGATTGTGCATGGAAGCTGAATCTGTACTGGCGGTCTTGGAAACCTATCAGCCTGACGTTTTAGTCGCCAACATTAAATTACCGTCGCATGATGGAATTTGGTTAATTCAACAGATCCGCAACCATCCACGTCCAGAGATTCGCTCTCTCCCAGCAGTGGGTGTGACCTCTTACCATCGAGATGTTCATGCTGATGCTGCTCTCGCGGCTGGATTTGATTGTTTTCTGTCCAAATTAGACTCACCGAATGAAATCGTGAATACTCTTTCCACACTCGCGACATCACCGCGTTAATCGGGCCTCAGAAGCCAGGAGCTAGGCTCAGCCACTTCAACATTAAATTCGACCATACAGCATCGTCAGCGATCGTAGCTTCTCCGCCAGTTCATCTGTTAGCAATTCAGAACTGCGATATCGCCAGCGCCAATTTCCAGCGTTTTGACTCGGATCGTTCATCCTGGCACTTCCATCTAACCCAAGCACATCTTGCAAAGCGACGATCGCCCAATTTGCGACAGAAGCTAATGCCATCCGATTCAATGTCCAGTGAATTTCTTCGATCGGGTAACCCACATAAGCCGCTAACCTATCTTTCTCCGACTGAGATATGGTATTCCACCATCCGATCGCCGTATCGTTATCGTGCGTTCCAGGATAGACCACGCTATTGTGAACATAATGATGCGGTAAGTGTGTGTTACTCGCATCATCGCTGAATGCGAACATGAGAATTTTCATGCCGGGAAAATTGAAGCGATCGCGCAATTCCTCCACTTCAGGCGTAATGATCCCTAAGTCTTCCGCCAAGATGGGCAATTGTCCTAATCGCTGCCCTAAGGTTTCAAAAAAGTCGGCTCCGGGTGCTTCGATCCATTCGCCATTGATGGCAGTCTCTTCGCCTGCCGGAACTTGCCAGTAAGCTTGAAATCCCCGGAAGTGATCGACTCGCACAATATCGACATACTGTAACGTGGTTTGAAAGCGCTGAATCCACCATTCATACTGACTACTCTGGAGTTGATCCCAGTCGTAAACAGGATTGCCCCAAAGCTGCCCGGTCGCACTGAAATAATCGGGTGGCACACCTGCGATGAAAGTAGGTTCAAACGTTTCAGGATCGAGCTTAAAAATCTCTGGATGTGCCCACACATCGACGCTATTGAAGCAAACGTAAATCGAGATATCTCCAATGAGCTGAATGTTTTTCGAGTTGGTATACTCGCGCAGCTTCATCCATTGCTGAAAGAACTTGAATTGCAAAAATTGCTGAAATTGGATAGCTGGTTTTAAGGCATCTTGAGCATTTCGCATCGCTTGCAGGTCGCGTTGTGCGATCGAGCGATCCCATTGATTCCAGTTCTTGCCATCATTCGCTTCTAACAATGCCATGAACAATGCAAAATCATCGAGCCACGCTGCTTGCTGCTGACAGAACTGATCAAATTCAGGAGTCGGAGCAAAGCGGTTGAATGCCAATTGCAGTAACTTTGTTTTATACGGGATCACGCGATCGAACTCGACTTTTTCAACGCTGCCTTCGAGCGGAACTAACTCATCTAACTTCAGCAATCCTTCTTCTGCAAGCTGTTCTAAGCTAATGAGCAACGGATTTCCGGCAAACACACTGAAGTTCATCGTGTAGGGTGAATGCTCATATCCAGTCGGCGCTAAAGGCAAAATTTGCCAAAGCGACTGACCACTTTTTGCCAGGAAATCCACAAATTCGTAGGCGGATTGTCCTAAATCTCCGATGCCAAACTTGCTGGGTAAACTGGTAGGCTGAAGTACGATACCGCTCGATCGCTGAAACATAAAATCATCACTGGTTCATTGATCGAAACGCTATTCGACTTTGGCGGACTGGTCATGCTCCCACAGACAGAAATTAAAAACCTCTCTCAGGATGAAGACAGTGACCGACAAAACCGACTAGCTTTATACGATAAAGTTTAGGCAACTTTGACGATGATGCAGTTCTCCACACTCAATTACGATCCGCAATGGTACAAAGACGCAATCATCTACGAAGTTCCCGTCCGCGCTTTTTCAGATAGTAATAATGATGGCATTGGAGATTTTGTCGGCTTAACTGGAAAGCTAGATTATCTCCAGAGTTTAGGAGTAACTGCGCTTTGGATACTGCCCTTCTTTCCTTCGCCTCTGCGAGATGATGGGTATGACATTTCGGACTATACGAGCGTCAATCCCATTTATGGCACGATCGAGGATTTTCAAGCGTTTCTAGAAGCGGCTCATGCGCGTGGAATTCGGGTGATCATCGAACTAATTATCAACCACACGTCTGATCAACATCCCTGGTTTCAAAGGGCGCGACGTGCGCCTGTCGGTTCACCCGAACGAGATTTTTATGTATGGAGCGATACCCCAGATAAGTACCAGGAAGCTCGAATTATTTTTCAAGATTTCGAGACTTCTAACTGGACATGGGATTCCGTCGCAAACGCCTACTTTTGGCATCGCTTCTACTCTCACCAGCCTGATTTGAACTATGACAATCTGGCTGTTCAGCAAGCCGTTTTTGAGGTGCTCGATTTCTGGCTGGCGATGGGCGTAGATGGCTTGCGCATGGATGCTGTACCTTACTTATACGAACGAGAAGGAACCAACTGCGAGAATCTCCCTGAAACCCATGCTTTCTTGAAGAAGCTACGCAAGCATGTGGAATCGAACTATCCAGAGTGCATGTTGCTTGCAGAAGCCAATCAGTGGGCTGAAGATGCTGCTGCCTACTATGGCGATGGCGATGAATGTCATATGAACTTTCATTTTCCATTGATGCCGCGCTTGTTTATGTCTGTGCGAATGGAAGATAGCTTTCCGATCAATGACATTCTGCAACAGACTCCACCAATTCCTGAAAACTGTCAGTGGGGCATTTTCTTGCGGAATCATGATGAACTGACGCTGGAAATGGTGACGGATGAAGATCGAGATTATATGTATCGGGTCTATGCTCAAGACAAAGAGATGCGGGTGAATTTGGGAATTCGGCGGAGATTAGCACCATTACTCGGTAACGATCGACGACAGATCGAACTGCTCAACAGTCTCTTACTGACTTTTCCGGGTACACCTGTGCTGTACTATGGCGATGAGATTGGTATGGGGGACAATGTGTATGTGGGCGATCGCAATGGGGTGAGAACTCCGATGCAGTGGAGTGACGATCGCAATGCCGGATTCAGTCGCGCGAATCCTCATAAACTATACTTACCAATCATTGTGGATTCTGAGTACAACTATACGACGGTGAATGTTGAAGCTCAGCGATCGAATCCGAACTCTCTGCTCAGTGCAATGCGCCGCCTCATTGCAACTCGTAAGCGCTTTCAGGCATTCGGACGGGGTGACTTTCAACTGTTACACCCAGAAAATCGCAAAGTTCTAGCTTTCACTCGCACGTATAAAGATGAATGTATTCTGGTTGTGGCAAATCTGTCACGATTTGTGCAAACGGTTGAGCTAGATCTCTCTGCTTTCTCAGGTTCGATTCCAGTGGAAGTGTTTGGACGGACTGAGTTTCCAGCGGTGAAAGAGGCTCCTTACTTCTTGAGCTTAGGAGCTTACGCTTTCTACTGGTTCAGTCTAAAGCCTGTTGATTCTTCAACTCAAACAGAACTTCCCACAATTAGAAGCACCTGGGAGACATTGCTGGCTCGTTCTAGTAGCAGAGCAAAGCTAGAAAATATTCTAGTTGATCACTTTAAACAATATCGTTGGTTCAAGGCGAGAACGCAATCGGTTCAATCGGCTCAAATTATTGAAATGATTCCGATCTCCCCTGAGGTTCAACTCATTTGGCTGCAAGTAAGCTACATTCAAGAGCAACCCGAAACGTATGTGATGTTTATTGCGCATGGCGATCGCGAACTCGATGCTTCTGTGATTGCTCAGCTTGAGGAGGGTGTTTTATTTGAGGCGGTGACTGATCCAACTTTTCTGACTATCTTACTCAGTCTCTTGCGACATGGTGTGCAAGCAACGGGAGAGTTTGGACAACTGAAGTCAACGACTGTCAATCTTCCCAATTCTTTTGAAGCTTGTTTACTTAAAGGCGAGCATAACAATACTTCGATTCTCTACGGCGAATCTGTCAAAACTGGGGCAGAAGCTGAACTTCTTCTAAAAATATTCCGTCACGTTGAAGAGGGGATGAATCCGGATCTCGAAATCCGTCGATTTCTCGATTCAAAGTTCAACCATATTCCCCGAATTCTAGGCTCGATCGAGTATCAAATTCCTGGACGCGCTCCGATGACGATCGCGGTTCTTCAAGAGTTCATTGCAGGAGCGCAAAGCACTTGGGACTATACTCTCGACAGTCTTCGCACCTACTTCGAGTCGCTGAACAATCATGAAGTTCCTGAAGTTGCGACGCTAGAGGATATTCCTGATTTTATTCAAACTGCGATCGGAACTTATCTCGCGAATATTCAACTCCTAGGACAACGAACTGCTGAATTGCATCTTGCATTAGCTACTGAGTCTGAACATCCTGACTTCAAGCCAGAACCTTTTACGTCGTTGTATCAGCGATCGATTTACCAATACGCTCGCAATCTCACAGGACGAGTCTTTTTAGCACTCAGAAACCAACTTCATCACATTGCTGATCCGTTACTAGCGCGCGATGTTTTAGAACTATACGAGCCTTGTCTAGAACAGTTTCGCGGCATTTTAGATCAGAAGATTACAGCTTTGCGGACTCGATATCATGGCGACTATCATCTGGGTCAAGCGCTCTATACGGGCAAAGACTTTGTTCTGATCGATTTCGAGGGGAATTCGTTGCGGAGCTTAAGCGATCGACGAATTAAACGTTCTCCGCTCAGAGATGCTGCGGGGATGATGCAATCGTTTCATGTTGCGGCTGAAATTGCTTTAGCCAATGAGATCAGCACGGCTGAGCATTCACCGAGCCAACTCAAGAAGATGAAACAAGGGGCACAGCATTGGAAGTATTGGGCAGGCGGAACTTTCCTCAAGTCATATTTTGAGACGGCACAGTCGGGGAAATTTTTACCTCAAAGCAGTGATGAATTAAAGCGATTGCTCAATCACTATTTACTAGAAAAAGCGATCGCATCTTTAGGTAAAGAATTAAATGAGCGATCGGACAAAATCGAAATCGCTCTCCTCCGAATCCTTGAACTGTTGAATTAATCTCAGTTCAAGTGATTTTGATACAATTAGACCAGTATCAAAAGAAAAAGGATGTCTGCCAGAGATCGATATCACAATGCTGTAAAGGTCGCTCTCCTTAAAGAGCAGTGGACAATTACAGATGATCCACTCAGATTAAAATTTGAAGACAAGGATGAAGTTAGGATTGACTTAGGTGCGGAACAGCTTCTTGCAGCACAGAAAGGAACTCAGAAAATCGCAGTTGAGATCAAGAGCTTTTTGAGTGAGTCAGCACTTTTTGATTATCATGCGGCATTAGGGCAGTTTCTCAATTATCGATTAGTACTGGAAACGTTGGAGCCTGAGCGAGTACTTTACTTGGCAGTTCCCCTAAAAGCATATGAAGAGTTTTTTCAACGTCCTTTAGCGATCGCTTCGGTACAAAAGTATGCAGTTAAATTATTGATATATGACGTGCTGACAGAGGTGATTGTGCAATGGAGAAATTAGAACAGTATCGGCAAGCAATTCGGTCATTACTCAAAGAGTATGCCACTAATGAAAATCAAGATGATTTAGAGACTCAAGTCATTTTTGATCAAGAGCATGATCATTATCAGTTGGTAAGTTTAGGCTGGCAGGGACAGCGACGATTTTATAGCTGTCTAATGCACTTAGATATCAAGGGTGGAAAGATCTGGATTCAACGTAATCAAACCGATCGATTAATTGCTCAAGAACTCGTAGAGATGGGCGTGCCAAGAGAGGATATCGTCCTGGGGTTACAGCCTGCTTATGCTAGACCTGACACAGGTTATGGAGTCGCTTAAATCTTTTGGAGTTCGCTTCAGTCAAGAATGATTTTATACTTCATCATCCTGAAACTTCACCCGATCGCTAATCTCGCCACCCAAAATCCACCTAGCAACACCAGCGCCACCCAATCAAATCGCTTCAAAACCAAATGATGCCACTGCACCCGATGCTGATTTGGGCTAGTAAATCCTCTCACCTTCATTGCATTTGCCATCTGTTCCGCCCGCAGCAGCAAATTCTGCAACAACCGCTCCGCCACCGACAAACACACCTGCGCCGTCCGCTTAAAGCCCAATTTCTTCCAGTTAATCGCTCGGGTTCGCACCGATCGCACTAAATTCTGAAATTCCTCTAGCACCAACGGAATGAACCGCAAAGATAATGTCAATGTCAATGCAACCTCGGTCACGGGCAGATTAAACCGTCGCAACGGACGCATCAAATCCTCCAAACCTGCGGTCACTTCCTCTGGAGCAGTCGTCAGCAAAAATAAATTCGTACTATAAATCAGCGTAAACAGCAGAGTACTGACTCGAATTGCCAAATCCAGCGATCGCCGAGTCACCCGAATTGGACCGCGTTGAAATACGACATACCGATAATCTGTCGGCTGCTTTAATTCCGGTCGTCTCTGGCTTTTCGCAAACTCTTCTTGCGCCTTCGGAGTCGGCTGAAACGGGTTAAACCAGGGCTTTTGCGGTGCGGGTTCCGGTATCGTCGCAGGCTGTTGCACAAACGCCAATTCATTCTCCGGCAATCTCGGTCGCGGTTCCACACTCAACCCATCCGGAGCGATCGCCACTAGCGAGAACACATACAGCGCCAAAGCCAGCAACCATCCCATCTGCTGCCGCCATACGCGCATCGGAATCTGCGCTACCACCGTCAGCAGAATCAGCACGACCACGATCGCCAATCGCCATTCCGCTGTCGCCAAAATTGGAGCTGCCAAAAAACTCATCAACCAGGCAATTTTTACCCGGGGATCGAGTCGGTGCATCCAGGTAATAGGCTGCTCCAAATACAGCCCGATTGGCAACGATCGCAGTAAATCCATGCTTTAGACCACCGTCTTAAACTTTGGTTGCACGATTCGGGCTATTTCCCCGTTCCACTTCCCGCAGTTTCTTACCTCGCCATAATAGCCGCAACGGAGTGCCTTGGAACCCTAACGATTCGCGGAATTTACGATCGATATAACGCCGATAGTTGTCGTTAAATAAATGCGGATCGTTGACAAATAGCGCGATCGTTGGAGGCGCAGAGCTGACCTGCGTACCGTAGTAGATCTTCCCTTGTCGCCCTTGGCGAGTCGTGGGCGGTGTATGCCAGGAGAGCGCATCTTCTAGCACTTCATTAATCACAGAAGTCGAAATGCGTCGCTTATGCTGCTCAGCAGCGCGATCGACGAGTTCAAAAATCTTTTCGACCCGCTGCCCGGTTTTCGCACTGATAAAAATGCTTTCCGCCCATTCGACGAAATGCAAGCGATCGCGAATTTGCTGATCGTATTCATAAATCGTGTGCGAGTCTTTCTCGATCGCATCCCACTTATTCACAATTACGACGCAGGCACGCCCTTCATCATCAATCCGCCCTGCCAATTTCTGATCCTGCTCGGTCACGCCATCCAAAGCATCAATGACGAGCAACACGACATCAGATCGATCAATTGCCTTAAATGCCCGATTGATCCCGAAAAATTCCGGGCCATATTCGACATTCTTCTTCTTACGAATCCCGGCTGTATCAATCAATCGATACATCTTGTCATCGCGTTCCACGAGCATGTCGATCGCATCTCGTGTCGTGCCAGAAATCGGACTGACAATCGAGCGATTCTCACCGACAAACGCATTCAAAAGACTGGATTTACCAACATTCGGACGACCCGCGATCGCAACTTTAATTTCAGGACTTTCCTCGATCTCATCAGTCGGTGGAAAATGTTCAACCACCCGATCGAGCAAATCCCCTGTGCCGCTGCCATGAATGCTGGAAACTGCGAAAGGCTCACCCAGTCCTAACTCCCAAAACTCTGCTGCCTGCACTAATCCTTGATCCACGGACTCGCACTTATTCACAGCGATCAGGACTGGAACAGGTTGCTGTCTCAACCATCGAGCAATTTCTTCATCTGCCTGGGTCAATCCCGCCTGCCCATCGACGACGAAAATCGCTGCTTTCGATTCTGCAAGTGCCGCCATGGCTTGCTCTCGAATCAAGGGCAAAAATTCAGTGTCGTCATCAAACACTAATCCACCTGTATCGACCACCTGAAATTCTCGATCGCGCCAAAATGCCCTTTTGTAAGTGCGATCGCGGGTCACTCCAGGCTGGTCAAAGACGATCGCATCCTGTACCTGAGCTAAGCGGTTTACCAGGGTAGACTTACCCACATTCGGACGACCAATAATGGCAACGATCGGCAATGACATAATGTTTGAAATGGAATTGATTCAAGGCAGCATATCATTGTAGCGCGATCGTTTCGAGATTTGGTTTGATACGATTTGAAATTGTCTGTTAAGGAAAGCCGAATTCTTGGGATGGACATCGACGCACGCATTAAGATCAGTTTCAGATTGGCAATCTGTCGCGATCGAACTGAGACTTTGTACCTATGACACAGTCTTAGTTCGATTGCTTATGATTCAGTGAGCAATTTTATAAATTGATAGAGTTTTGCGCCTATGTCTGAACGGTCTTATGATGTCATTCTCTACGGTGCTAGCGGTTTCGTCGGCAAACAGACTGTGCAGTATTTTGCGAAACATGCCGCATCTCAGACCGTACGATGGGCGATCGCAGGACGAAATCGGCAAAAGTTAGAAGCAGTTCGGGATCAAGTCGGGGTGAATGTCGATGTACTGGTTGCTGATAGTCGGGATCAGCAGGCGATCGATGCGATCGTGGCTCAAACCAGAGTGATTCTCACCACAGCAGGCCCATTTGCACTTTATGGCGATGCAATAGTCGATGCCTGTATACGATACAAAACGCATTATGTAGACATCACAGGAGAAACGCCTTGGGTAAGAACGTTAATCGATCGCTATCATTCTCAAGCTGCCCTCGACGGAACTCGCATTATTCCCTGCTGTGGCTTTGATTCGGTTCCATCGGACTTAGGCGCTTACTTGATTGTTCGCTATCTGCAACAAGAATTCCAGCTCTCTTGTCAGCAAGTGAAGGCTTATTTTCAA
Organism: Leptolyngbya boryana PCC 6306; assembly: GCF_000353285.1. Taxonomy (NCBI): domain Bacteria; kingdom Bacillati; phylum Cyanobacteriota; class Cyanophyceae; order Leptolyngbyales; family Leptolyngbyaceae; genus Leptolyngbya; species Leptolyngbya boryana. The sequence continues at coordinate 5,014,104 of NZ_KB731324.1, read as the reverse complement.
GCGGCGGGCGGTTTTAATGGGGGCACTTTGGCATCGGCATTCAATCTCTACGATTCAAAAGGATTGGCGCAGATGAATCGCCCTTTTTTGCTGAATCCATCCGCAAATCAGTCTCCCACCCAAATTGAGCGCAGCCATGACCCGCAAGTGCCCTTCTTTGATGCTGACCTGAAAACTTGGGTAGCACCTTTCTTCATGGGTGTAGTCAACACTCGCATTGTGCGCCGCAGTGCTGGACTGTATGAAGACTGGCAGGAGTCATATGGTGCAGAGTTTAGCTATCAAGAGTATCTGAAGTTTAACGAGCCACTGTCTGCTTTTGGACTGACGGCAGCACTGGGATTGATGGTCGGAGTGCTCCAACAACCACAATTGCGATCGCTGATAAAACCCATCTTGCCGCAACCTGGTAGTGGTCCATCTGAGCAAACCATGAATGATGGCTGGTTCTCGTGTGAATTAATTGGAACTGCGAGCGACGGGCGAAAGGTACAAGCCACGATTCGAGATCAGGGCGATCCGGGCAATCGTGCAACGGTCAAATTCGTCTGCGAGTCTGCCTTGTGTCTAGCACTTCAAGCAGATGAACTCCCAGGAGGTTCAGCAAGAGGAGGAATTCTCACACCCGCAACTGGACTGGGCGAAGTTTTAGCAGAACGCTTACGAGGTGCGGGGATGACAGTGGACGTATACTTGTCATCCAATTGACTAGGCTTGCAAGACAGGCGTTTGGGGAGCGGAAATGCCAGCACAAGAACAGCGGTGGAATCAATTCTGCGAGATTTCCTGCTAAAGTCTATTCAACTCGATTCGCCTGCGTCTCAAACCTTCGCCCAACAAGTAAATTGATGAGCTTCTACCGTTTCTGACATGATAAGGGATAGCGATTCCCGCGCCACGTTGTCCAACCTGTTGCCGATCGCGTTTGCGGATCGTAGCGAAGGAACCAATTATCCTGCTCTTTCCCTTGATATCGAATGCCAAAATCATTGCCGCGACTGTAGCGCTTTGCTAAAGGAACCCAAGCACTCCCACTGTCGCTAAACCACCCGACCACTTTTACTCCCGAAGTCGTGGAGCAGACTCCGCCTTGGCAATGTGTGTTTGGAGCATCTACTACTTTCCATTGCATTTGGGCAGGTCGTCCATCAATTCGACAGTTCCATTTACCGAAGTACCATTCAGAAACAACTTGGCTGGCATGAGCCGTTCCAACAGTCAGCAAAACAGTAAACGGTAAGAGAGCAACACCAAGCGTGCGTTTTTGGAAAAGCTGATGTAGAGATTTCATAGTTTGGGGATGTTTGGGAATGTGTGTCAGTGGTTTCTACTCAACCAGTACGATTCAAATTTGGGAATTATGCAGCGATAATTTGCGATCGTACTGCAACGGTCATCTCGTCTCAACGGATTCCTGAACCCAAGGTGAGCAGGTCGAGCGAGCTAAAAAGCGTGAATTACAGCCTTGGACACTGATCGTATAGATTCGGTTGGGTCGAACATTCTTAAACGTGAAGCGTCCAGAACGGTTAACGACTTGTTTCTCACCGCCTCCCTTCACGCGGTAGCGAACATTGTAAAAGTCCCACCCCGAAATTCCGTCAAATCGGAAAATTACCTGATTCCCTGACTGATAACTTTCTGTGAAACAGGGTTGATCAACCGGGCAAAGCCGAGGGTTACTAGCCATGACAGTTTGGCTCGACGATAAACCTAAACCCATCAGCAGTGTCAACAGAGCACCAGCTTTCAACATTTTCATTTTCGTTCTCCTAAGTGAGTTGAGTGAGGCAGCTTTTCAGAATGCGTATCTAATGCTCTCTACGATTTATTTTTTGTCTTATGCAAGTGCGAGTTGAAATCGTCTGAAGCTCGATCGTCATCGCAAATTGTGTGGACGCAGGCTCCCATTGCGCTATCAGACTTGCCTCCTGCCCGTCTTTGCGAAGATGGCGAGGGATCTCCGCCACAAGGCACTATCTGCACGCTTTTCAAAAGAATCGCAAAGTTGTCTAAACTTTAGAGCTAAAGAAATTCAATTGCTGCGATCAGGGCAGTAAAAATAGAAAAGGAAGTGTTGCAGGAGCGATCGCATGATGCCCGGTCGGGGAGCCAAATCAAAAAAACTACTCCACCATTCACCACCGGATCAGCGCGACTGGTCTTGGTTCTTCTGGTTCACCTTGCCACTTTATCCCTACAGCAAACGCCGAACCATTTGTCGGGAAATTGTGGAGAACACAATCTGGAGCTTTGAACAACTTCATGGCATTCTCTACACGGTGACTCCGATTCGGATGACGGTCGTGCGTCTCGAAGCTGGAGGGTTACTCGTTTATGCGCCTGTTGCTCCCACGCCCGAATGTTTGCGTTTGGTCAAAGCCTTGGTCGCAGAGCACGGTGATGTGAAGTATATTCTGCTGCCGACCGCTTCAGGGCTAGAGCATAAAGTGTTTGTCGGCCCGTTTGCGCGGTGTTTTCCAACGGCTCAAGTGTTCGTTGCGCCGCACCAGTGGAGCTTTCCGGTAAATCTTCCCCTCAGTTGGCTAGGCTTTCCCAAGGATCGCACCCAGATTCTGCCGCAAGATAGCAAGCTTGCTCCGTTTGCTGACGAATTTGATTATGCAGTCCTCGATATTGATCTCGGTCGGGGATCGTTTGTAGAAGTAGCAGTACTGCACAAAGCATCACGATCGCTGTTGCTGACCGATACCCTTCTTTCAATCTCCGAAGACCCACCTACGATCGCGCAACTCGATCCCTATCCCTTACTCTTTCATGCCAGAGAAGATGCGGCGGAACCCATCGAAGATACTGAAGCGAATCGGTGCAAAGGATGGCAGCGCATTGCTTTATTTGCCGTGTATTTCCGTCCCGCAACACTCGAACCGATTGGACTCAAGCAGGCAGTTCGCGGGGCACTGAAAGCACCGAATCACACAAGAAAAGTCTATTTTGGGTTATTTCCCTGGCGATGGCAAGCCGATTGGCAGCGATCGTTTCAGGCACTCCGCGCCAACGGACGACCCTTTGTAGCTCCCATCTTACAGACGCTAATTTTGCCGCAAGCCCCGCAGCAGGTGATTGAGTGGGCAAATCAAATTGCTACTTGGGAGTTTTGCCAGATTATTCCTTGCCATTTTGATGCACCCATTGCAGCAACACCCTCTCAGTTCCGGCAAGCCTTCGCCTTTTTAGAGCCATCTGAAATCAATCTCGTGACGTTGCCTGAAACCGATGTTGCCTTCATTAAAAGCATTGAAACGAAGCTACTAGAGCTAGGAATTGCCACCCTGCCGCCAGAAAACGATATATCCTATTGAGAAACCTAGCTCCTGCTGGGCAACACAACTTCTAGTTTCTCGCGAGCTTTTTCATGCCCTCTACTCTAACGCTGCGGCAAACTCTCCTCTATAGTTGCACTTCGATCGGCATCAATTTGATCAATACCTCTGTTTCTACCTGGCTACTCTATTACTACGCGCCACCTGATACCGCAGGGGTGCAATATCTCTCAGTTGCAGTCGTCGGCACGTTGCTTGCGATCGGTCGAGTTTGGAATGCCATCATTGACCCTTGGATTGGACATTGGAGCGATGTCACCCGCAGTCGTTGGGGGCGACGTAAACCCTTTTTGATGGTTGGTAGCGTCATCACACTATTCTCGCTGCTGTTGCTTTGGATGCCTCCGACTGCACAGCCTAGTACTACAGTTGTAGATCTATCGTGATAAGTCTTGGGAATATATAGCCTGACGGCGTTTGTAGTGATGGAACTGTGCCACTGTTTGATGCTGTTGTCGCCACATCGACCAATGCAATCGAAACAACATCGACTGTTTGAGTTCCCAACCTAAATGCCAGATCAAGCGGCGAATCTCAGCAATTGAGTTTGGAATTACAGACCACGCTTGCGCTTGAATGCGGAGAACTGACGCGATAGATGCCCCCCTTTTTCTAATTCAGATGCATGTGAGCGGACTATCGTCAAAAACGCATGAGCGAGGCAAGATAAGGTGATATGACGATACCAGCCTTGCCAAGTTCTGACCTCATACTGGTCGAAGCCGACTTCCCCTTTGGCAGTTTGAAAGCACATTTCGATTGTCCAGCGCGTGCCTGCGATCTTGACGACGGCTTCGAGGGGAGTTTCCGTCGGAACAAATGCTAAGAAGTAGGCAACTTCATTGGGTTGGTCAACAGAACGGCGTGCCACCACCCAACGCTGCCAGTTTGGTCGCTCAGGATGCGGGATAGCAATCGCTGTCCAATCGAACCAGCGTTGTCCTTTTGCACCGCTGCCTGCACTCAGGCGTGACCAATCACTGGAGTCAAGTTCAGCAATAACTTGGTCAATCCGCTGTTTTTCCCACTTGAAACTGACCGAGTGATCACACGCGACCTCCAGCACATAGCGCACCTGATGTTGTTCCAACAAATCGCGCAAGTGGTAGTCACTGCCATACACACTATCCCCTGTCACCCAGCCCACGGGCACTTGTGCTTCAAACGTTCGCTCCAGCATCATACGTGCCAGTTTTGGCTTGGTAGCAAACTTGCGCTCCACGGGGATATGCGCCGCTCGACAACGTGCCGCGTCGTCTGTCCAACTTTTCGGCAAGTACAATTCTCGGTCAAGAAATGTATGTCCTTGACGAGTTGCATAGACTAGGAACACGCCAATCTGACAGTTCTCGACTCGTCCTGCGGTTCCAGAGTACTGCCGCTGTACCCCAACGGAATGCTTGCCTTTTTTGAGAAATCCGGTTTCATCAATCACAAGCACAGCTTCACGATCTCCCATCTGTTCCACCACATAGCTGCGAACATCATCCCGCAACTCATCTGCACTCCATTTTGACCGATTCAACAGATGTTGGATGCCATAAGGTGTCTCATCGCCACATTGCTCTGACAACTGCCAACCGTTCTTGCGCTCAATTGGACTCAGCAACCCTTGAACGTACTCCTGCATCCGTTGTCTGGCTTCGACTCGTCCGAACTGATACCCGACTCGCGCAATCAGTGCATCGAATTCACGCAGCCATGTCTGCACCTCAGTCCTCATTTGTAGCAATGCACCTGGATGACTCAGCATCGACCACCAGCCCCAAAATGTTCACGACATTTCTAGGGTTCCCAATATCTACAACTGTAGTACTAGTCTGCTGAATGCGATCTACTTTCTTACGATGACGATCGTCTTTTATACAGGGATTAGTCTAGTTGGTGTTCCGTACGATGGCAGCTTGGCTGAACTCGCAACAACGGCAGCGGAGCGGGTTCGTCTCAGTATGTGGAAGAACATTTTTGGGATTATTGGTGTGCTAGCGGGTGCAGTGATCGCAAGTGTGGTTTATGGTCGCTGGGGTGCAGTGGCAATGGGGGCGGTCATTGGAGTGATCGGGCTAGTGACGGCGGGACTCACGGTGCAGGTACTCCCAGAGCATCCAAAACACAATGCCACCGTGACGATGAGCTTTGGGCAAAGTCTTCGCGCAATGTTCCAAAATCGACCCTTTCTGATTCTCTGTAGCTCGACGATTCTAGTACAGACTGCGTATGCAATGTTGCTGTCGAATCTACCTTACTTTGTCACTCTGATTCTGCGGGAGCCAGAGGCAGCAGTAGGACGATATCAAGCGATCGTGGTCATTGCGATGCTGATTGCTGCGCCGATTTGGAATCGGTTGAGCCGAATTTACCGCGATCGCGCATTGCTGCAAGTCTCTCTGCTAGGGTTCGCACTCACCAGCGCATTACTGACCGGAGTAGGATGGTTTATCAATGTTTCCAGTACGCTCCAAGCTGCGATCGTCTTTGGTATTCTTGGACCTTTTTTGGGCGGATATTTTGTCTTAATTTACGCCATGATGGGAGATGTTGTAGAGCAGGATGCTAAGGTGACAGGACAGCGACGAGAAGCTTTTCATTACAGTATTTTCTCTTTCTCGATCGGGATGGGACTCTCGTTCTCAACTCTGATCATACCGCTCATTTTTTCTCAATATGGTTATTCTCTGGAGCATCCAACAGGGGTTCGGATTGTATTTCTGGTTGCTGCGGTGCTTGTGATGTTGAGTGTTGTGACCTTACGGGGCTACAGGTTGACAGAGGCTGATACGAAAAGGTGAGCATCAGCGATCGAACTTCAGTTTGATACCGCATTCACCAGGGTTTGCGGCACAGTCAAGGCAATCTTTCCAAATCGACGATCGCGGTTTTGATACTGTACTAAAGCATCATGCAGCATTGATCGATCGAAG